>CAYNRE010000001.1:0-1581 GCA_964399535.1 uncultured Pirellulales bacterium
GCCCCGTCCGGATCACGTCAATCACGCGTTGTGCGCATCTGACGATCACGAAACAGCGTTTCGCGCGCGGACCATAACCTGATTCTGGGACAGGAGTCACGGAAGACGACAACGGCAGAAGTAGGCAGGCGGTAGAACACAAAACAAAAGTCGACGGGACAATCCGGCGGGCTTCTCGATTCGATCCCCTCAACTTTCGTCGAACTTCAGGGCGACCTTAAGCACGCGCCGCAGTTGCGATCGTCGGCAGAACAGCGACGCGCCCATCATGCGCTGTCGGCCCTGCGTCGCGATTGTGCAGCCTCACCGTCAGGGTATTGACCCCGCTGCAACCTGGTAGGGCAGGGTTGGGTATGACGAATCTGGCGGGAGATCATGAAAATGTCCTCCATTGCCATTTCACGAACCCATTCAAGTCAACTGTAGAATCGTCACCCGCGACAACCGAGTTGTTCGCGCGTGGACATGAAAACCCTGGGGACAGGTAGAAGCACGATTGGTTTTCATACATCACCCTTCGGGAGGTTGGGCCACCCTGTAGTTAGCCACCCCATGTCCGGGATAGTGTAGAAATCAGAATTCGGCCAACCGACCGCCAGCCCGGGTGTCATGGCCGACCGGCAGGAGCCGCAAACACTCTCCACGCATCGTCTTTTTTGCCGATGTGGATGAGGACGCTGCTGCCATTGCGTGTCCGGATACTCAGATCAAGCCGGCAACTACTGTGCTTGAACGACCTGGATGCCCGCGATGAGGCTGTGATCGCTGCCGCCCGCGACGTTTTCGAAATAGACCGTGAAGTCCGCGAATCCCCTGCCAACGTTGCGGAACACGACGTAGTTCGACCCTTTCGCCGATGTATTGGGCGGAGCTCCCGATTGGTTGTTAAGATAGTCTACCGGGAAGTCGAACTCCACATCGCTCGCCCAAGTGTACAGGTCCACCGTCGGACCCTGGGGACACTCACCCGTACCGTTACCGATATCCAGCCTGAACTGGTACAGTCCTAGGTAATTATGAAACGGCGATGGAGACAAATACACGTATACGTCGTATCCCGTCTCGGCGAACTCCGGCGGGAGCGACGCAAAGGTCATGTACCCGCAATATTCGACCGCGGCACCAGCGTACATGAGTTTGTCGTCGGAATTGTTGCCGTTGAGGTTTCCGCCGTCCGAATGCCCGCAGGACACGTCGAACCACCCAAACCTGCAGCTTCCACACCTGCCGGGATCGATATTGTACGTGGTGATTCCAGAAACAAAAGACGAGCCATCCACAGTGTCGAAGACGTTGACTGTGTTGAGAGGGAGTTCCTTTATCCCCTGAGATAGGAACGTGACATTGTTCCAAGCCCCTGACGGCACAACGGCTCCCGCCAGTTCCGCCAGCGCCAGTTGGTCCGTATCGTCACAAGACACGTGATTAACGCCGATTGCCATGGGTGTGCCAAAGCAATCTCTTGAGACCTGAGTACAGCAACAGTTGTTCAGTTCATCGCACTCGGTCACAGCTCCGGTTCCGCTACCATCATCGTCCACACAAGCCAGAATGGTAAGGTTCGAGGGTTGATTAAAAAAG
>CAYNRE010000002.1:0-1585 GCA_964399535.1 uncultured Pirellulales bacterium
GCGCTGAGGATGGGGGGCGGATCGATCTCTCGGGGCTCTCCAGCGTGAGCGTGATCTCCGGCCAAGACGACATCCTGGACGTTTACGCCACCAGCGGTGGCCAGATCGATCTCTCCAGCCTGCGAAGCATCAACCAGACCACCGGGAACGGCAACGAACGTGTACGGTTCTTTGTTCAGGAGAACGGGCTGATCAAACTCGGCGACCTGGCCATTACCCAACGAACCGATTTCTCGCTCAGCCATGCCAGCAGCCGACTCGAGGTCGAAGGCAGTTTGTACCTTTCGGGCACAAGCAGTTTTGCCGCAGTAACGGGGGCCAAGACGACGTTCGCCGGCGACTTTCTTTACAGCTACATGGCGGAAAGTCAGCTTTTTGCCGATGGTGCCATTTTCGCGTTCGAGGGGCCCGGCCTGTATTATCTGGAAGCGGGGAGCCAAGATAGTGGGTTTGCCGGCTTCACGAGCGGCAACTTCGGCTTCGGTCGGCTGGAGATCGGCAGCGACGAGACGGCAACCACGGTCTTTTTGCTCGACCTGTTCAACAACGGCAACCGCGGTGCCGGCGGGCGCGAAGCGCTCTATTTGCTTGGCACTGGCGGGCTCGATGGCCTCGAGCTGCGCGGCGGCTCGACCCTGGTGCTCAACGGCCTGCACGCCTACGCGATGCTCGGCGGCGAAATGGTCGATCTGCGGTCGCTGTTCGGCGAAGGGGAAACGCTGATTCCGTTCGGGGCGGGATTCCTGCAAATCCCCGAACCGGGCTCGCTGCAACTTGCCGCGCTAGGAGTTTGCGGCCTGGCCCTAGTCGTCGGACGTCGGCGGAGTCGGCGCCCAACCAATTCCGAGTACACCCCGCGCGGCCTTGGTTAGACAAGGCACTCCCGGCCGGCGATCCAGCCGCATTCGAAAACGTGCCTCGATTCCGTGATCGAACTTAAGAGCTGACCATGACCAAGAAGTTTGCCGTTCGAATTCGCTTCCGATTGAATGGGCTGCTGCTGCGATTTGGATTGGCTTCCCTGTTGGCATGGGGGCCGCTCTCGTTGGCACAGGCTCAAAAAAGCGCCGTGTGGATTGGCCCTAGCAGCGGCGCCTGGTCGAACCCGGCCAACTGGACGATCGATGGCGCCAGCGGCACGGGCATCGTGCCGGTGAACACGGCCAGCGACACCTTCAACGTCACCATCCCGGGCGGGGTGACGGTGAATTTCGACGTGGACGGGATGCACGCGGTGACGGATTTGGCAGTCGCCGCCGGTGCGACATTGACATTCGTGGGCAACGAGTCGTTGCAGACCCTTGACGACGTCCAGCTAGGAGGATTCCTGAGTTCGACAGGAGGACATTTCCTGGCGACTTCAACGGGGGTCTTGCTCACGGGCGGCAGCGTACGAATGGCGGCGACCAACGGTGGTCACCTCGAGGTTGCAGCCAGCTTGTTTAACCGGACGGATCAGCGCCCGGACTACGGCGGCTACAACACGCGTCCGGTCGACGCACTCGTAGCGCGGGGTGCAGGGAGCGTGCTGGACTTGTCCAGCGTGCAGCAGTTCAACGACGGGTTTTATGGTCCTGACGAGAAC
>CAYNRE010000003.1:0-4814 GCA_964399535.1 uncultured Pirellulales bacterium
GTCCGCAACACGGCAAGCGGGAATGGGGCGACACCGGGCGCCCGAAGCTGGTGCTGTACCGCGGACCGTTGGCCAGGATTCCCGAAGTAACGCCAGCTCGCGGGCCTCAAACGCGAGACCTCAAGGAGTAGCTCCAACGGAGCTTCAAAGAAGTGATGTCGACGCCGAGCACGCCTTGTGTCGGCAGCGGCTTCTGCTGCATCACCGCGCGTTGCGCATTGGGGGCGCAACTGCATGGGCCGGGAACCGACTGCCCGTCTCTGGTGTGGCGTGACGGGCGGTACTGGTGTGGCGAGGTGCTTCGGGAGCCCGCCATGGGCCCACGACTGGACGTGGGCGCGGGGTGCTGCGCGCCGCTGTTCAACGACATGCGGCGAGCGATGACGAGATCATGAGCGCAATCGCCATCGTTTGGGATCTACTCGGTAGAGGCCCGAGGGCTGATTGTGGGATGTTGCCCGCCGAGGCGACGTGTTGGCTTTGCGGCGGTGTGGCGCGTCGAGGGCGCGCCGTGGATGGTTGGGTGGGTGCATCGTTCACCGCTTTCGCGCGCGTGGCGTCACCGTCCAGCTCGGTGGTATGCGAGGGTTGCGTCGAAGTGTGCGGCCGTCTTTCGCCCGTGCCGGGACGGCCGCCGAAGGAAGGGAAAACGGTAGGGGGCAACTGGCGCAACTATTCGCACCTGTACGACGCCACCACCGGCTATCAGAACGCGAGCAAGGGTGAGAAATCGATCATTCGCGACTTCCTTCGTCGCCCACACGCTGGTGAATGGTTCGTCGGGATCGCTGACAGTGGGCAGAAACACGTACTCCCGTGGGCGCCCGTGAATCCCCCTGGCGACGGGGGGCTTGTATTGTTCGAGGAGCTGCTTGTTGAAGTTCCGCCGCACGACGCGCCGACGTGGCGCTTGCTCGACGACATCACGGTGTTGCTCACGGCCGGCGCGACAAAGGAGGAGATGGCGCACGGCCGGCACTCACCACGAGCGTTCGCGCTCTGTGGGGAATCGTTGCTCGCATTCGAAGAGTCGTGGGGCAAGTTACGGGGTGGTGAATGGTTCTCGCTCGCGCTGTGGTTGGCGCAGCGTGATGAAGACGCGACTAGTCGGCGGATCACTGCCGAGAAGGAGGAACGTGAAACCGGACGAAAAGGAAAGGTTGCGAACTCTCACCGTCGAGGTGTTGCTCGCGTTGCGCGCGGCGTATCTGGCGAGCCCGCAGAGCAATGCTCTGAAGCACTGGGACATCCTGCTGACGCGAATGTTGGCGGCGGCGAAGATCAGCACGACTCCGGAGGAGTGGGTCACCGGGATGACTCGCCGGCTACAGCTCGGGGCGTTGAGCAGCTCGGCCTATTCGGCGATCACGGACCTGGCCGATTACGTGCGCGAACACGGACTCGCGCGTGATTGGCTCGGGCTCATCGAGCGGGAACACGGACACATCATGGCGCTCACGCGGTTGAGCGCGGACAAACGACGGGAAGCGCGAGGAGAGACGACATGAAGACGCGACGATTCGAGTTCTTGTTGGAAGCCGTGACGCCAATCGCGCATCACGAGGGGAGCATCGGCAATCACGCGGTGGTGATGCGGCGCAAGGTGCGCCTCGCCGGAGGCGATTTCGCCGATGTCCCCATCATCACGGGGGACACGATGCGACACGGGCTGCGAGAGGCTGCGGCGTACGCTCTGCTCGACGCGGCCGGGCTGCTCGACGCTGAGCGGCTCTCCGCAGCTGCGGTGCGACTGCTCTTCAACGGCGGCGTCTTGACCGGGCGCGGTGACGGAGGCGCGGTGAACCTCGACCAGTATCGAGAGCTGGTCGAGATGATTCCGTCGCTCGCGTTGCTCGGCGGGTGTGCGGCGAACCGCGTCATTCCCGGACGGCTCGTGGTGGAGGATGCCACGCTCCTTTGCGAAGAGACGCGACGGTGGGCGCCCGCGTGGGCTGATGGTGTGCTGGCGGGCGAGACGTTCGGAATGGCTCGCGGGTACGTCGAGGAGCAGCAGCGCGTCCGAATGGACGCGCTGCTCGACCCGGGCAAACGGCGGTTGCTCACGGATGGCGAGCAGGTGAAGGCGAACGCGCGCCTCGTCGCGAGCGAGGCTGCGCACGCCGGCGATGATGCGATCGAACGCGAGAAGTCGAAGTCGTCGATGTTGCCGCGGACGTACGAGAGTGTGATCAGAGGAGCTGTCTTTCTCTGGTCGGTGCAGGCGGAGACGCACTCGGACCTGGATGACGACACGTTGATGACGATCCTCGGCGTGTTCCTGGCGCGCCCCCGAGTGGGCGGGAAGAAGGGGACTGGGCACGGCGAGCTCCGGGTCATCGCAGCTCGCGACATCGCGGTTCGCCGACCCAGCGAGGCGTGCGAGGTGCTCGATTGCTCGGCGCTCGGCGCTCGGGTGGGGGAACTGTTTCGCACGCACGTCGCCGCGCGTGCGGAGAGGCTGAAGGCATTCTTGTCCACGGTGGATGCGTGACGCCTTTGCGGGTGATGGCGCATCTGCGCGGAGCCGTCGTGGCGACACGCGACGGCTTCGCGCTCGACGCGTTGCTCGCGTGGCGCGTCGCCGCTGATGCGGGGCTTCCGCCGCCACGCGATGAGCGCGACATCGTTCCAGTCGAGATCCCGATCCAACGGGAAGCCGGCGGCAGGTTCCACTTGTGCTCGTTCGGCGAGATGACACAGGAACGTTCGGAAGGTCGATTCATCAACCGTCGTACGCCGGCGGAACAGTTGCAGACACTTGGCAATGCGAAGGTGAAGAGCGTCGACGTATCGGCGGGGGTGAACAAGAGCTACCGGATCCCATTGCCCACGATGCACGTCGAACGTGATGAAGTAGTGTGGTGGTGCATCGGGGACCGTGAGCAGATCGTCGGGTTGCTGGCTGGCGTGTCGTACCTCGGGAAGAAACGCGCGGTCGGGCTCGGCAAGGTCGAGCGATGGGATGTCGATGCGTGCGAGCCGTGGGAGGACGGATTTCCCGTCGTGCGTGGGGGGCGCGCACTGCGCCCCTTGCCGCCGACGTGGCCCGGCCTGGTTTCGCCGCGTCTGGCCAATCGAACGCTGACGTATCCGTACTGGGCCGGCAAGGGAGTGCAGCTGTGCGCAGTCCCGACGTGAGAGGGCGCCTACAGCGACCGGGGGCCGGTGTGTCCGTGTTGTCTGGCGCAGTGGGGCGATGGTTCGTGACGCCGCATGCCGTGCAGCAGTACCGGGAGAGGATGCTTGGCGGACGAATGAGCTACGAGGTCGCCCTCGGCGAGCTCGTGTCGTTGTCGACGCGAGCACACTTCGTGCGCCACTTGGAGAGTGGCGCCGAACTGTGGCGCGGTCCGAAGCCGGCTCGTGTGCGCATGATCGTGATGCGCGGGTTTGCCGGATTGCCGCAACTGGTCACCGTATTACGAGGGTGGGATGACCAGGGATGAACTGCTGCGCCTTCGTTGCACCGATGTCGACTGGGACATTTGGCAGGCGCGGGCGGAAGAAGACGTTGTTTGGCGGCAGACGCGCGCCCATCAACGCGCGGTCGACGCTGCGAAGCGTGCCCTTGCGGAATTCGCATCCGCCGGCGATGGATACGTCAGCGTGTCGTGGGGCAAGGACTCCTGCGCCGTGCTGCTGCTGGCCGATGAAGTGCTCCCCACGTGGCCGGTCGTCCACGTGCGCATCCAGCCGGTGGAGAACCCGGATTGCGTGTTCGTGCGCGATGCATATCTGCGGATGCTACCGGGGCTCGCGCAGCGGTACACTGAGATCTCTGTGCGATGCATCCCCAAGTACAGCACGCAGCGTTACGACACGAATCAGGCGTACGCGCAGGGATTCGCGCAGGCGGACAAGCTATTTGGCGGACGGCACGTGTCCGGCGTGCGACGAGATGAAAGCGCGATTCGCAAGCTTACGATCCGGATGAACGGACTCGTGAGCAAGAACACCTGCCGTCCCATCGGTCGGTGGAGCGGCTCCGACGTGTTCGCTTCACTTGCCGACGCCCCCTTGCATCCGGCCTACCCTTGTTCGCAAGATGGCATCGTGCCGCGTGAGAGGGTGCGCGTAAACAACCTCTGGGGGCTGTACGTGGAGGAGTTCGGACGCGCGGAATGGGAACAGCGGTACTATCGCGATGCCTTACGTCGGGTCGCCGACGAACACCGCAGGGACTGTGGTATGATCGGATGACATTCGCGAAAGGATGAACATGAAACGTCGAATGAAGGTGGAAGCGGCGAAGCCGCAAGACGAACAGATCGCGGCCGAGTGGGTTGCGATCGATGAACTGAAGGTGTGGGCGAGCAACCCGCGCAAGAACACGAAGGCGATCAAGCCGGTCGCGAACAGCATCGCGCGGTTCGGCTTCGCCGCGCCGATCATCGCGCGTCGAGTCGACCGCGTGGTGATCGCGGGGCATACGCGGCTGCAAGCCGCGAAGATGCTCAAGTTGGAGCGCGTGCCGGTGCGCTTTCTGGACTTGAGCGAGAACGAGGCGCAGGCGCTCGCGCTCGCCGACAACAAGCTCGGCGAGATCGCCGGATGGGAGAACGAGACGCTGCGAGCGATCTTGAACACGCTGAAGTCGGAGGACGCCGATTTGCTCGCGCTCGCGGGCTTCGACGCGGCGGCGCTGAACATGTTCCCGGGGTCGGACGGCGCCGCGACGGGAGTGCTCGGCGCGATGAAGTTCTGCGTGACGGTCGAACTGGATGACGAGAAGGCGCAAGCCGAGCTCGTGAAGCTGTTGGAAGCGAAAGGATATCAATGCAAACTTACGATGTCGTAGTGGAATGCGAGCCGAG
>CAYNRE010000004.1:0-1096 GCA_964399535.1 uncultured Pirellulales bacterium
GCTCATCACCGGGCAGTGGTAGTCGTACTGCTCGCGCACCGCCGGCTGGGCGTGCTCGCCCGGCACGATGCGGATGCGCGGATCGAAGCTCTGCCGCAGCAGGCGGTAGAGCTCGTTCTGCACGATGAAGGTCACCTCGCCAAAACGCTCGGCGAGCAGCGGCACGTAGCGGCAGAACTGGATGGCGTCGCCGAAGCCCTGCTCGTAATAGGCGATGATGCGCGCGCCCTTGCGCGGCTTTTCCCCCTTCCATTGCGGGCAGGGGAAGCGCGGCGGCTTCACCTTCTTCGCCTGGTCGCTGCCCTCCCAGCGCGACTCGTAATCCTCGAAGCCGCCCTTCAGGTCGCCCATCATCAGGCGCACCAGGGCGCGGCCGAAGCGCGCGCCGGCGAACTTCGGATTGATCTCCAGCGCGCGGTTGTAGCTGGCGAGCCCCTCCTCCAGGCTGACGAAATCCTGCAGCAGGTTGCCGAGGTTGGTCAGCGCCTCGGCGAAGTCGGGCTTGATCTTCAGCGCCTCGGCGTAGCAGCGGCGCGCCTCGTCGATCTCCTCGCGGCCGACGCGGATGTTGCCGAGGTTGCTCCACGCCGCGGCGAACTTCGGGTTGCAGCGGATCGCCGCCTCGAAGCAGGCGACGGCCTCGTCGGTGCGCTCCTCCGCCATGAACAGCGCGCCGAGGTTGTTGTGCGCCTCGGCCAGCTCCGGCTGCAGCGCCAGCGCCTCGCGATGGCGGCGGATCGCCTCGTCGATGCGGCCGGCCTCCTGCAGCGCGTTGCCGAGGTTGGTCAGCGCCGCGGCGAAATCCGGCCGGATTTCGACGGCCTGCTCGTAGGTCTCGATGGCGCCCTTCAGGTCGCCCTTGTCGCGCAGCGCTGCGGCCAGGTTGTTGAAGGCGTCGGCGTAGTCGGGCTTCAGCTCGATGGCCTTGCGGTACTCGGCGATGGCCTCGTCGCCGCGGCCGGCGTCCTTCAGCGTGACGCCGAGGAAGTGGTGCGCCTCGGCATCGCCCGAGCCGGCCTCCAGCGCCTTGCGGTAGAAGGCGATCGACTCGTCGGTGGAACCCTGGCGCCGCTTCATGCGGCCGAGGTTGGTCCAC
>CAYNRE010000005.1:0-829394 GCA_964399535.1 uncultured Pirellulales bacterium
GGCCAGCAGTTGCGCCGCCAGCAGCGAATGGCCCCCCAGCTCGAAGAACGAATCCTCCCGACCCGCCCGCTCCACCCCCAACAGCTCCACCCACCAACCGGCCAACGACTCCTCGACGGACCCCAACGGAGCCTGGTAGGCAGGGCGAGCGGTGGTTGCCTCGCCGCCCGTTTGCCACTGAGCGACGATCGACAGACTGCCCTCGAGGAACTGTTCTCGGCACGCGTGACGCTGCACTTTGCCGCTGGTGGTTTTCGGGAGCGTGCCGGCCTTGATGAGCACGATCGCGCTTGGCACCAGTTCGTGATCGGCCCGAAGCTCGGCCTGGATCGCGGCTCGCACCTGGTCCAGATCGTGCTTATGAGGCCGCCAAACCTCGTGCACCACGACCAGGCGATCGGGTCCGTCGCCGCCCACGGCGAAGGCGGCCCCACCATCGCGCTTGAGCGCCGGATGGGCGTTTTCAACCGTCCGTTCGATGTCGTGCGGGTAATGGTTGCGGCCGTGCAGAATGATCAGGTCTTTGAGCCGGCCGGAAATGTAGAGTTGCCCCTGGAACTCGAACCCCAGATCGCCGGTGCGCAGGAACGGCCCCTCGTCCCGGTCGGCCAAGCGCGCGGAAAACGTTTCGGCCGATTCCTCGGGTCGGTTCCAATAGCCCTGGGCCACGCCGGGACCCTGCACCCAAATCTCGCCGACGGTCCCCTCGGCACAGGGGCGGCGCGAATGCGGATCGACGATTTCAAGGCGGTGGTCGGCAATGCACTGGCCGTGAGCCATGAACACCCGCCCCGATTCCGCAGGTTGGGGCACCGCCCGGCCGCGCGAAAGTTCGGCCGGCGAAAAAGCCTGCACCAGGGGGGGCTGCCCGCGATCGCCACCGGCCACCAGCAGCGTGGCCTCGGCCAGGCCGTAGCAGGGATAAAACGCGTCGGAGCGAAAGCCGCACTCGGCAAAAGTCTCGGCGAACCGGTCCAATGTTTCGGGGCGCACCGGTTCGGCGCCGTTAAAGGCCAGGCTCCAGCGGCTCAGGTCGAGCGTTCGCCGCTCTTCGGGCGAGATCTTTTGCACGCAAAGTTCGTAGGCGAAATTCGGTCCGCCGCTGGTGCTGACGCCGTAGTCGGAGATCGCCTTGAGCCAGCGGTAGGGCCGTTGGACGAACGCCAAGGGAGACATCAGCACATTCGGCTTGCCGCGGAAAAACGGCAACAACACCCCGCCGATCAGGCCCATGTCGTGGTAGGGGGGCAGCCAGCAAACCCCGCTGGTTCCCACGCTGTCGAGCCGGTCGAGCTGCGCCAAATTCGAGAGCAAATTGGCGTGGCTGAGCATCACCCCCTTGGGCGTTCCGGTCGAGCCGCTGGTGTATTGCAGCACGGCCAGGCTTTCGCTGGTGAGCTCCGGGGCCGGCCAATGAGCGGCGTCTTCGTCCAACAGGTCGGTCGCCACCAGCCGGGCCGAGGGGGCCGCCTGGCGAAACAGCGGCTCGGCCACGGCGCGGTGCGCCCTAGTGGTCAGAATGACCGCGGGCTCCGCGTCGCGCAATACTCCGACCAGCCGAGGCAGGGTGCGCTGCAAGCGGAGCGGGTCGGGCGGATAAATCGGCACCGCCACCAATCCGGCGTAGAGCGCGCCGAAAAAGCCGGCAATGTACTCTAGCCCAGGCTCGTACACGAGCAGCGCCCGGCCGGTCGGCTCGGCGCTCTGCAGCAGGCGAACGGCAATTTGCCGTGCCAATAGGTCGAGTCGGCCGTAGGTGAGCTCGGCAGTCTCGGATTCGCCGTCGATCAGAAATCGAAACGCAACTTCGTCGGGCCGCCGGCCGGCGTGCCAGCGGGCCACATCGACCAGGTTTTCGAGTTGCGGCGAATAGTCTTGGTGTGCGTCGCGGGGCAACAACAACGACATGCGCTAGGCCTCTTGAACCAATCTCGTTCCGTGCCGAGGCCGACGCGCGCATGGAGCGCGGCGTGGCCCACCGCAATTAGGAGCCGCCGCGTGTCTCACGCTTTCCCGCGAAAAGCGCCAAGGTTCGTCTGTTCCCGCAGACTCGGCGCCACCCGCACCGTCATTGTAGACGCCTCAACCACGCAGGCTACCCGTCGCGCCGCCGCGGGGCGCGGTTCCGGTCGACCTAACCGCAACCCTCAGACTGCATTCACCCCGCCCGCACGGGTCGCCAGGTGGTTGCAGTTGCCCAGCGGACACGCCGTCGGACTGTTACAGACGCGCCGGGTAAACCATTGCCGGCCCGGTCCGTAACAACCCACAGGCAAAGGCTCGGCCCGTTGACCACCCCCGGCGGGGGGCGTTTTTGTTACGCCATCGCTAAGACTCCCCCATTTTCGGCAAGCATTCACCCCAAAAATCGAACTACTCGCCCGGCGCACGATTGGGCTAAGATTCGCCGGTCGTGCCGACGGAACGGAAAGGATCAGCCGTGAGCAACAGTCCTAGCGCTCGGCGCGCCCTTGGGTTCGGCGGGGCCGCCGCGCGCTGCGCTACCGCACACCTGCGGCGTGGACATTTTTTTTCCGCCGGACCTGTTCGGCGAATCAGGACGCGCGCGGTCTTGCTGGTTGCGCTAGCGCTGAGCCCCGGGCTGGTCTACGGACAATCGGCGGTGTCCAGCAGTTTGGCGGGCTACGACCTCGCGCCGCGCCCCCTGGAGCGCATCGCGGCCGGAACCGTCATCGACCGGGAAGCGCCCGAGGGTTGGACCCACCTGGTCATCAAGAGCGTGCCCCGGCTCGACGAAACCGAGCGGGCCAAAGTAGCCGGTTTGGTCGCCCGGCTGGCAACGAGTTTTACCACCAACATCGTGGCACGCGTCCGGCCGCCCGCGGCCGACCGCGGTGCCGAGGCGGTGCTCGATGGGGTGGCCATCGGGCTTTCGACCCCCATTTCGGGGCGCGACGTGGTGGTCAACGCCGATCAGGCCGATCGCTTGGGGGCCAACTTGGGCATCATCGGCAACCTGGTCTTGGGTCAGGCCGATGGCCGGCTCGACCAGGTGGTTACCCGCTTGCGCAGTTCGCGGCTGCTGATCTTCGACGTGCCCGGCCTGTTGCTCGAAGGCGAACGTCACGCCGACGTCGTCCTGCGTTACGCCCTGATCGTAAGCCCCGACCGTGGCGAACTGACTAGTTGGGTCTGGGTGCTGGGCATTACGGCCGACGCGGGGTTGACGCTCGACCCCCTGCGGTGCCGGCTGCTGGCGCCCAATACCTTGGAACAGTGCGCCATGCACATCGATCCCAACGCGATTCTGGCCGGGGTACCCGGTCCAAAAGCCTTTGGTGTGGTAGATTGGCCGCCCGGCAAAGAGTTGCGTTTGGGCGAAGGGTTTCGGCCCTGGCTGACGCCGCGGGCGTACACCGCCTCGGCCGGACAAGAGTTGGAGCGGCAACTGCTGGGGTTGGCGGCCCGCGTTGCCTCCGCCCCGCCGAACCGCTCGAATTCGAGCGGCGCGACGACGGGCCGCTAGCCTGCCCGGTCCGACCCGTACTGGCAGAGGACCTCGACGGCGAAAACGCCGGTCGCCGGTTAACGGCTCGGCGGCGCGGTCGTTCAACCCGATGCGGGCGAGGCTTGGCTGCGCGAGGTTCTTGAGGCCCAAGCGGGCGCAGCGCCGCAACCGGTCCTTGGATCGTAGGGAAGCGAAAAAAGGGGTACCCCGACGTGAACCAGGCCCAACGGAGAAACGCTCGGCTCGCGCGGATTGCTCGAGAGGCGGGCGGTGGCGTAAGCGCCCCACGGCGAGCCAGACCATACGCCCGACTTTGCGCTGTCGCGCTCTTGGGGGCCGTATTGGCACCCTGGGCCGCTGCCAGCGGGGCGGAAAACGCGGCTCTGTCGGCGATGCTCCTTTCGATCCGCGAGCAGGACCTGCGCCGCCATGTCGACGTCCTGGCGGCCGACACCTACGAAGGACGCGAAGGCGGCAGCCGCGGCGGTCGGGCCGCCGGGGTCTATTTGGAACGCGAGCTGCGCCGCCTGAACTTGGCCGGCGGCGCGGCGGGGGGGAGCTACTACCAGCCGTTTACGGGCAATCATCGCAATTTGCTCGCCGTGATTCCGGGGAGCGACCCGGAGTTGGCCGATCAAGTGATCGTGGTCGGGGCCCATTACGACCACGTGGGTTATGGCAACCGGGACAACAGTTTCGGCCCCATCGGCTACATCCACAACGGCGCCGACGACAACGCCAGCGGCACCGCGGGCCTGTTGGAACTGATCGAGGCCTATCAAATCAGCGGCGCCACGCCACGGCGCACGCTTCTGTTCGCCTTCTGGGACGGCGAGGAAAAGGGCCTCTTGGGCTCGTATCACTGGTGCCGCTCGCCGACCGTGCCGCTGGCGCGGGTGCCGCTGATGGTCAACCTGGACATGATCGGCCGGCTGCGCAGCTCGCGGATCGAGGTCGTGGGCTCGCGCACCAGCCCCGGGCTGCGAGAGCTTCTGTCGCGGCAAAACGTCGACCCCGAGGTAAAGCTCGATTTCGTTTGGCAGCTCAAGGAAGACAGCGACCACTATGCCTTTATCACCTCGCGGGTTCCCGCGGTCATGCTCCACACCGGGCTGCACGACGACTACCACCGCCCCAGTGACGACGTGGAGAAGCTGAACTACGTCGGTTTGCGCGAAGTCACGCGGCTATTGGTCCGCCTAGTCGACTCGCTAGCCCAGGGGGTCGAGATCGACCCCTACCGGGGCAGCGCCTTGAACGAGACCGACGACCAACGCCGCAGGCAGGAAGCGCCCCTGCCGCCCCTACCGGGCCGGTTGGGAGTGAGCTTCCGCGAGGGGGAAGAAGACGGCGCTGGTGCCCAGGTAGTGCTGGTGCGTCGCGGCAGCGCGGCCGAGGCGGCCGGCATCCAGGTGGGCGACGTTATTCGCGAGATCAATGGCGAACAGGTAACCACCACGGCCGACATTCTGCCCTTGGTCCTCGCGGCGCCGCCCGAGAGCGAGGTCGTGGTCGAGCGTGCCGCCGCGCCCGAACCCCTGCGGCTACCGGTGCTGCTCGATGGCGAGCCGGTCCGGATCGGAATCTCATGGCGCGTGGACGATGCCGAGCCCAACGCCGTGGCTCTGGCCCGGGTAGTGCCGGGGTCTCCTGCGGGCCGGGCCGGGCTGCTGGTCAACGATCGCGTCTACCGGGTCGACGGCCAATCGTTTGCCGGCAGCCAGGAGTTTAGCGAGTTGTTGGCCGGCGAGGGGCCCTGGCAACTCGAGGTGGAACGCAACGGCCGCGTCTTCCTTCAAGATTTGTCGCTCGCGCGATAGGCGCCCCAGCCTTCGGCGGGAACTGGGGCGGCGGCGAAGCACGCCAGGGCGGGCCACGTCGAGGCAGGCCGGCTCTTGGCCCGATTCGCCGCGGTCGATTGGCCTGGCCGCCCGGTTGGGGGTAAGCTACCAGCACTGGCTGGCGAGGGCCGAGCCTTGCCGGCGCCCCCTCGGGGAAGCGAGGTACCACGCCATGCCTTTCGACTTCGCACGGCCTACCCGGCTGGCAGGTCCGGTGCAGCGCTGCGCGGGCACGTTGGGCCGGCGGGCCTTTCTGCGAACCAGCCTGGTGGGGCTCAGCAGTTGGGGACTGGCCGACCTGTTGCGGGCCCAATCGGCGGCCGCCACCAACGGCGGCACCCCGGGCGCAGCCAAGTCGATCATCGTGCTCTGGCTGTGGGGCGGCCCAAGCCACATGGACACGTTCGACCTCAAGCCGCTGGCGCCCAGTGAGTTTCGCGGCCAGTTTCGCCCCATCGCCACGGCCGCGCCAGGGCTGGAGATTTGTGAACACCTGCCCCGCTTGGCCGCGCTGGGAGACCGGTTCAGCCTGATTCGTTCGCTGCACCACGACAGCCCGGGCCACGCCAACAGCAGCCATACGCTGTTGACCGGCTACCCGGGCGAGTTGGTCGAAACCCCTCCCTATGCGCCGAAGCACCCCGATTGGTTCTCGGTGGCCCAGCGCGTAATCGGTCCGCCCAGCGAGCGAGTCGCGCCCTTCGTGGCCATGCCGCGGGTGCGCTACCTGGGGTCGGCCTATTTGGGGCCCGGTTTCGCCCCGCTGGTGGTCGCGGCCGATCCCAGCGCGCCGGAATTCAAGGTGCCGAATCTCTCGGTCACAACGGAGCAACAGACCCAGATCGCGCGGCGCAGAGGCCTGGCCGAGCAACTCGATCGATTCCGGAGCGACCTGGATCAGCACGGTATCGGCAAGGCCCTGGATGGGTTTCAGAGCCGGGCCGCTGAAATTCTGACCAGCTCGGCCATGCAGCGGGCCTTCGACTTGAACCAGGAACCGGGGGAACTGCGCGACCGCTACGGGCGCCACGAACTAGGGCAGCGCTGCTTGCTAGCCCGACGGCTGGTCGAGGCGGGCTGCCCGCTGGTGTCGATCGACTTTCCCTGCGTGCCGGGACAGAAGGCGTTTAGCTGGGACGATCACGCCAGCGTCTGGAATATTTTCGAGGAAATGCAAATTCGCCTGCCGGTGCTCGACCAGGTGGTGTCGGCCCTGATCGAAGATCTGTTCGCGCGTTCGCTCGATCGGGATGTGTTGCTGGTGGTGATGGGCGAAATGTCGCACACGCCGCGGCTAAGCAATTTCAAGGGGCAGCCCGGTCGCGAGCACTGGGGCCGGGCGATGTCGGTCCTGGTCTCGGGCGGCGGGTTGCGGATGGGCGAGGTCGTGGGGGCGACAAGCCCCAAGGGGGAAGAGCCGAGCCAGCGCCCGGTCTCGCCCAACGACTTACTGGCGACCTGGTATCGCCACCTGGGGGTGCCGCTGGAAACCAGTTTCCCCGATTTCCAAGGCCGGCCGACCCCGATTCTTCCGGGCGGAGCCCCGATTGCCGAACTTTTCTAAACGGCGGCGGGCCTGGGTTCACAACTCGTTGGGTCGCCCGCTCGCGCGCGGCGCCCCACTTGAAACGCCCCTGAAGCCCGGCTTGCGTCGCGGAGCCGGGCGGCTAAAGTGACGGCCCCGCTCGCCGCTCAAAAAAAGGGGGCCGCGCGGGGCGCGCGGCTAGCTCCGGCCTGAGCGGGCCGTTACACAGGGGGCCGCGCGGGTGGCCGGCCAGCGGCCGCCGGGTTTGGTCGATCACATACCGCAAGGCGTCGAGGATTCGTGCGATGGCGACCCAACCCACCTTGCCCACTGCCCGCGGCCTTCAGGGCTGGTTGAGTACGGCGCCGGCGGCGGTGTTCACGGTGTACGCGATCGGGGCCTCGTTCGCCACGTACTTCTGCATGTACGCCTTTCGCAAGCCGTTTGCGGCAGCCAGCTTTGCCGAGCAAAAACTCGGCCCGCTCGATTTGAAAACGGCCCTGGTCATCGGCCAAATCGTGGGCTACACGATCTCGAAGTATATCGGCATTAAAGTCTGTTCCGAGATCGCCCCGGCACGCCGGGGGGCGATGCTCGTGCTGCTGATTCTCTGGGCCGAGGCGGCGCTGCTCCTATTTGCCCTGGTGCCTGCGCCCGCCCAAGTGGCCTGTATGCTGCTCAATGGGCTGCCCCTGGGCATGGTTTGGGGGCTGGTGGTGGGCTACCTCGAAGGGCGCCGCACCTCGGAACTGCTCCTGGCCGGGCTAAGCTGCTCATACATCGTTTCCAGCGCGGTGGTGAAGGATGTCGGCAAGGCCCTGATTCAGAACTGGCAGGTCAGCGAAGCTTGGATGCCCGCCGCGACCGGGGCGCTGTTCCTGCCAGGTTTTCTGCTCTCGGTTTGGCTCTTGCAGCAAATTCCCCGCCCGACGGCCGAAGACATTCTCGCCCGGGTCGAGCGCGAGCCGATGGACGCCCGGCAGCGGGGTTCGTTCGTGCGGGAATTCGCCCTGGGGTTGGCGCTGTTGTTTTTCTTTTACTTTTTCCTCACCGCTTATCGCGATTTTCGCGACAACTACGGCATCGAAGTTTTGCGCGAGTTGGGGTTCGATCGCGACCCGGCCATCTTCTCCAAGACCGAAACCCCCGTGGCGCTGGGCGTGATGGCCGCCCTGGCGGCGCTCAACGTGGTCCGCGATAACCGCCGCGGGCTGATGGCCGCCCTGGCCATTATGTTGCTGGGCGCCCTGACGATGGGGCTGGCCACCCTGGCCATGGACCTAGGGTTGGTCGGCAGCCTGGGGTGGATGATCCTGGTGGGGCTCGGCTCCTACCTGGCCTACGTTCCCTTTGGCTCCATGTTGTTCGATCGGCTGATCGCCTCGACCCGGGTGACGGGCACGGCGGTGTTCGCCATTTACGTGGCCGACGCCATCGGTTACACCGGCTCGATCGGCGTTCAACTCTATAAAGATTTGGGGCAGGCGGAAACGACCCGGCTGGCATTCTTCCGGTTGTTTACCTACCTGGTATCGGCCCTGGGAACCGCCACGCTGCTGGCGAGCGCCGGCTATTTCTGGGCCAAGAGCCGCCCCGGGGCCATTGCCCGGCCGCCGGCGGCCTGAGGTGTGCATCGCCACGCCGCGCCCCGTCGGCCCTGGTGGGCGGGCTGCTGAAGCGGTGGAGGGCCCGCGCTTGCCAAAACTTTTCACCGGCTCGGCACGCTAGGGCCGTAGCTGGTACACCAACAGCAAATCCTGGTCGCGCAGGTAAAGCTGCCCGTCGGCCACGACCGGGTGAGGCCAACTGGGCTGGGGGCTGCGGTCGGGCTGCTCGAACTGGCCCAGCAAACGGAACGCCTCGCGCGTGGCCTCGACCAGGCTCACGCGCCCTTCCTCGCTGCGGGCAATCAGCATCCCATCGACCAGCACCAGCGACGACTTGCCCGGGTCGCGGCTCTTCCAGAGCACGTCGCCCGTGGCCCAGTCCATACAGGTCAAAAGGCCGGGGTCGTTCGATCCGTAGATCACCCCCTGATCGAGAATCAGCCCGCCGTGGTGATTCTTCATGTTCTTGGTGAAGTAGACCTCGGTGGCGGCCAGCTCGGCGCCGCTGCGCCCAATGCGGGCCAGTCCGCCGCCGGTGCCATAACCCGAGGCGGCGAATACGTCGGCCCCACTCACCAGCGGCGTCGAGATGTTGGCGGTGCCGTTGGCCGGCTTATCGTAGCGCCAAAGCAGCTTGCCCGTGGCCGCTTCAACTCCGATGACACCCTGGGCGGTGAACTGAACGTATTGCGGCACGCCATCGAAGGTGGCCTTAACGATCGAACTGTAGCCGGCACCGTCGCCGATGGGCGCAGCCCAAATGGTTTGGCCGTATTTCTTGTCGAGCGCCAAGACCGTGGCGGTGGCGCCGCCGGGGGTGCAGAGCAACCAGGGGCCGTCGACCAGCACCGACTCGCTGTAGCCCCAGGTGGGAATGCCGCCGCCAAACTCGCCCACCAGGTCGTGCCGCCAAACGATTTGGCCGGTTTCCAGGTCGGCCGCGATCAGGTCGCCGTTGAGCCCCAGGGTGTAGACCCGCGAACCGTCGCAGGTGGGGGTGCTGCGGGGCCCGGGGTAGCCCGCGCCGTCGTGTCGCACCGGCCCCAGCGGCGTTTGCCAGAGCACCTGGCCCTGACGCTGGCGGTCGAGCGCCATCAGCCATTCCTGCCCGTCGCGGTTGCCCATCACCAGCACGCGCCGCCCAACGACCGCGGGGGCCGAGTAGCCCACCCCCAGCCCGCTCACTCGCCAGGCCAGCGGGGGGCCCCCCTCGGGCCACTGGCGGGCCAGGCCGGTTTCCGCGCTGTGCCCGTCGTGTTGGGGGCCGCGCCAATTGGGCCAATCGTGGGGAACGCTGTTGCTGGGGGCCGCACCCAGAAGCGCGGGCAGAATCAGGGCCAGCCAACCGAGTCGCAGCGCCAGGTCGCCATTGACCATCGAGAAACCTCTAACTAAGCGGTAGTGGCTTGCCAAGGAAGCAAAATCGCCGGCATGAATCGGCCAGGCGGCGGGGGGAAGCGACACGGCGGCTTGGGCCGGGAACCGCGGCGCACCAGGGGGCGAGAACACCGGTCGGCCGGCACTCGCTACGAGCGCGACGCCGACCGAAATCTGCTGGCGAATGTAGCCACCCGGCTCGCGTTTGACAAACCTTGGTCCCCCAAGGGGATGGTCTGGCACCGCCAAGCGCGTGAAACTGCCCAAGCGCGCCGGCCCCAAACAGGCCGTTTGGCAAAGCGCGCCCCGAATGGCCGAAAGGGTGGCTGCAAATAAAGGGCCGCGGCCCAGCGAGCCAGGTGACCGATGCCGGCCCGGAGCCGCACGGAGTCGGCGGGCAAGAAACCAGTCGAGGCTGCGTCGTGCGGACTGACCTGGGCCAACTAGAAATAGTTGGGCGCCGTCATTCCCTTATCTTTCAGCGTCGTCAATTGGGCGATCAGCGCCTTGAGCGTAATCCGCGCGCCGGAACCGCGCTCGTTGGAGATCTTGTTGACCGTTTCCAGGTACTTTTCCGCCACCTTGATGGCGGCCTCGGCGTGCTTCTGCACGTCCTTGCCCTTATTGGCCTTGTAGGCCGTACCCACCTTGGTCAAGAGCGGGCCAAGCCCCTGGTCGAACGACTTCAGGGCCGCTTCGATCTGCTTGGGGTTCATTCCCCCCTTCTTCTTGACGTCGGCCACCTGCTTCTCGAGTGCCTTCTTTGCATTTTTCCACTGATCGTACAAACCAGCCATAGAGAGTCCTCGATTTGCAAAGTGCTCGGAGACTGGCTAGGCCGCGAGGTCGCCGGCCGACACAGCCGGATCGTGGGGCGCAGGCCAGGCGTCGCCGAGTGCGAAACGATTCTGACATCCGCCCGAGGGAAGTCAAACCGCCGCAAGATTTCCGCTAGCTCAGCAGGGTCGCCAGAACCGAATCGCTCGCGGCCGGCGGGGCGCGCCGTTGAGTCCAGGCTCTCGGCCGCCGGCGGCCTAGCACCTGGCAATTTGCCGGGCTCGCACCTGGCATCGCCGCCCCAGACAGCCCAGGCCCAGCACGGCCCCCAGCCCGGCCAGGGCCAGGCTGCTAGGTTCGGGCACGCTTTGGCTTCCGGCATTCATAGCGGCGCCCCCCGGCGGCGTGGCGCTGCTGCCGAAGTTGGCGGCCCAGAGGGCATAGTCGCCGGCACCGACCGAGCCGTTGCCATCGAAATCGGCCGATAGGCCCGCGCCGGTTTGGCCGAACTGAGCCGCCCAGAGGGCATAGTCGGCCGCGCCGACGAAGCCGTCGCCGTTGGCGTCGCCGATCAAGAGTTCGATTACGTTGAGTGATACGGCGTCAGGCGCGTAACTCAGATGCCAGGCCAACGAGTTGGGAAGCGAGGGCAGAAGCACCTGATCGAATTCGCCGGCGACCATGGCGCCGCGGAGGAATTCGAACGCGTCGCCTAACTCGGGAACGAATCCCTCGATCAGGCTTACTTGAAGAATACCGCCGAGCAGCGACAACTGATCGACCGAGAGCACATCGAACTCAGAGACCGGATCCAGCCCGCCTAGTTCGATCGCCAGCGTTCCGCTCGAGCTTTGAACGTAGTTGCCCGTCACGCGGGTCATTCCGGGCGAGTTGCCCGGGGAGAGGGTACCGGCGCCGCCGTTGCTAAGATCCCAGGGAAGTTCGTCGGTTCCAATCTGGTCGGCGTGCAACTCTCCCCCCAAGAAGTTAAACGTGGCGGAACCCAATCCGCGCTCTAGCGAATGCACGTTGAGGGTGCCGCCCAGCAGAGTAAAAATACCGTCGCCCGAGCCGGCGCCGATCAGAATGCGATTGGCGTTGATCACGCCGTCGCTTCCGCTGATGACCGATCCGAGCGCGGTACCCAGCCCGCCGCTGGTCTTTTCACCGACCACCATTTGGTCGATCCAGGCATTCCAAGTTCCGGCGCTCATATCAATGGCACCATTGGTGGACTCGTCGGAAAACACGTTGTTATGCGCGACGTACACGTCGGCCAGACTTTCCTCTGTGCCGAGGTTGAAGACCCCATTGGCAGCGACGTCGAGCAGGCCCGAGCCCAGGCTTCCTCCCACGGTGAGCAGAGGGGTTTGCAAGTTGGTCAGTGCGCCGCCAGTGATTCGGCTCACGGCGGTACCATTGGCGTTGATCGTGGACTGGCTAATCATTACCTGGCCGGCCTCGATCGTGCTTGTCTCGGGCAGCAAGAGGGTTCCGCGGCTGCTCGTGGATTGCACGGCCAGTCCGAGCGAAAGGGCGGACAAGTGTGCGGTTAACGAATGCATTCCCGAGAGATCGACCGTGCCCACGGCGTTTCCGCCGTTGTTGACGCTGCCGATGGTAACCTGGGCCGGCGTTTCCGCCGAGCCGATCACCACCGTGCCTCCGACGGCGCCCGAGATCGTGCCCGTGGTTCGGCCGGCGCCATTCAAACGTGTGCCGACGGTCAAATCAGAGAGCACCAGGTCGGCCGTGGCCCCGGTCAGGTCCATCCGGCCCTGCATTTCGAAATCGGTGCCTCGGAGCGTGCGCCCCACGGTCAGAGCAACCGGTTGGTCTTCGCTTCCCAGTTCCAAATGGCTGCCGATCGGCGCGAGCAAGGCGCCGTTAACCAGGTCGCCGCCTACGAAGACCGAATCGGCCAAGATGGTGTTCGCTTGCCCAAGCCGGACGTAGCTTTCCGCGTTGACCGATGGATTGGCGGCCGCCGATCCGATGACGATCGAGTCGGCTGAAATGAAATTCGACTCGGCGAGCGAAACCTGGCCGACCGCGGTACCGGCGGTAAGGTTGGTGGCAACGAGCATCTGGGTCAGGTTGGCATTGAGCGTATCCATCCCGCTTAAATCCAACACGCCGGTGACGGCCCCCCCCGAAGTGGCTCGACCAACGATCAACTGGCCCGGAATTGCCGGACTGCCGATCACCAGGTCGCCCGCGACCGGCCCCGTGAGCAACCCCGTGGTGGTGCCGGCACCGCCCGCCTTGCGCTCGCCGACCGACAGGTTGCTGAGCGTGGCCGACCAGAGTCCCCCGTTCAATTCCATCCGGCCGGCTATGCTGTGGTCGGTCGAGCTGCGTGTTTGCCCGACCGCCAAATCGGTGGGCCGTAACGCCGAGCCGAGTTGAAACGAACCGCCGCTGGGCATCCGCACCGCGGCGTCGGCCAGGTCGCCGCCGACCAGCATCGAGTCGGCCACCAACGAGGTTGAGTTGCCCAGTTGCAAATAAGATTCGGTTCCCACGACCGCGTTGGTCGCTACCGAGCCGATCCGCACCGTATTGGCACTGATGGTGCTCGTGGCCGGCAGGCTGAGCCGGCCGAGCGCGGTACCTCCGGTTTGGTTCGTTCCCAACAAAAGCTCGGAAACGTCGGCCGTAAAGCTCGTCATCGCGCTCAAATCGACCGTGCCGGTGCCCGTGCCGCTGGAGGTGGTCCGCCCGATCACAATTCTGCCCAACTGGCCGGGCTCGCCAATCTGCATGGTGCCGCCCGTTCCGCCGAGCACGGTTCCGACCGAGGTCCCGGCGCCGCCCATGCCGCGTTCGGCCACGATCAACTCGTCGAGCTCGGCATTGAGAACTACCCCGCGCAGATCGGCCGTCACGCGGATGTCGAAATCCGACTGCAACGCCATCCGAGAAACGATCAGGTCGGGCCGCACCGCGGCCGAGCCCAGGGTGAGTTCCCCCCCTTGCGCCGTAAACTGGGTGTTTCCGGCCAACACGTTGGTATTCAAGTTCACGTCGCCCAGCACCGTCAGGGTGTGGGAATTCAAGTCGATGGTCTGAAAACGGCCCGCCGTGTTCTCCAGCCGGAGGCCGCTTAAGGTGCGGCTAGTGTCGAGCTCGACTGTCGGCGAACCTGGGATGGTGTCCGACCCGGTATCGGTAAACCGGGCCGTGTCGGCAGCGGTGGGCAGAACATCGCCGACCCAATTGGTCGGCTGGCCCCAGTTCATGTTGCCCGAGGAATTGTCCCAGGAAATGATCGCCCCGCGGGCTGTAGAAACCGCTACGAGTGCGGTCGCCACCGTAACCGCCCAACAGAGTCGGTCGTGCCACTGGGTGCGTTTCATCGGTCTTGTCCCCCGAAGAGGTTCGTGCCCAAGTCACCCGCCAGCGGAACTCGCCCGCGCAGGTTCCGCGAACCTAGAGAAGAGATGGATGCTCTCGCGGCCGCCCCCATAGTGGCGACGACGTAAGCCCGTCGCGGCGGAGTGTATGGTATCCCGCCGTTAAGGGGGGCACAAGTTCGGGGGCTCGTAGGCACTGCCCACGTGCCCCCGCTTAATGGCTCGATCCGAGCACGCGTTTGCGCGGGTCAGTCCCTCGGGCGAACGGGCACTGCGCATTCCCTTAATACTCGTTCGCCGTCCGGGTGCTCGATTCCGGCGCCACGTCGCCGATCGGCTTTGAGGCCACCTGCCGAACCGTACGGGCCGAAATCTCCTTCTTCAGCCGCGCCAGGGCGTCGTCCAGGCTCATGCTGCCCAGGTCGCCCGCAATTCGGTCGCGCACCGCCACCGAGCCGGTTTCCATTTCGCGCCCCCCCACCACGAACATGTACGGCACCAACCGCAATTGGGCATCGCGAATCTTGGCCCCAATCTTCTCGGGCCGATAGTCGGCGGTTACCCGCAGGCCCGCCTCGCGACAGGCCCGTTCTACCTGCCGGCCATACTCCTCGAACTTCTGGCTCACCACCATTACCCGCACCTGTTCCGGCGCGAGCCAGAGCGGAAACGCGCCGGCGTAGTGCTCGATGAGCACGCCGATGAAACGCTCCATCGAGCCCAGCGGCGCGCGGTGAATCATCACCGGGCGGTGCGGATGGTTGTCGGGCCCCACGTATTCCAGGGCAAACCGCTCGGCGCTGGGCAGGTTGTAGTCGAGCTGCACGGTGCCCAACTGCCACTCGCGCCCGATGCAGTCGGTAACCATGAAGTCGGCCTTGGGCCCATAAAAGGCCGCTTCGCCCAGGGCAATTTCCAAGTGCGGCAGGTCGAGCCCTTCGGCCACCTCGCGCAGGGCCCGCTCGGCGCGGTCCCAGGCCTCGGGGCTGCCCACGTACTTGTCGCTGTGGGGGTCGCGAAAGCTGAGCCGGACCCGGTAATCCTCCAGGCCCAGCGTGCGCAGCACATACTGGGTCATCTCGATACAGCCGCGGAATTCCTCGGCCACCTGCTCTTCGGTGCAGAACAAGTGAGCGTCGTCCTGGGTGAACCCCCGCACCCGGGTCATGCCGTTCAGCTCGCCCGATTGCTCGTAGCGATACACGGTGCCGAACTCGGCCAGGCGCAGCGGCAGCTCGCGGTAGCTGCGCGGCTTGGCCTTGTAGATCATGATATGGTGCGGGCAGTTCATCGGCTTGAGGATGTACCGCTCGTCGTCGGCCATTTCGATCGGCTTGAACTGGCTGTCGGCGTAATAAGGGAAATGGCCCGAGATTTGGTATAGCTCGACCCGGCCGATGTTCGGCGTGTACACCGGTTCGTAGCCGCGTTTGAGCAGTTCTTCCTTCACGAAGGCTTCGAGCTCGCCGCGCACGATGGCCCCGCGCGGCTGCCACAGAATGAGCCCCGAGCCCACCAGCGGGCTGATGGTGAACAGGTCGAGTTGTTTACCCAGCACGCGGTGGTCGCGCCGCTTGGCCTCTTCAAGTTGCTGGAGATAGGCATCGAGCTCGGCCTGGGTGAAAAACGCCGTGGCGTAGAGCCGCTGAAGCTGTTGCCGCGAGGCGTCTCCCTTCCAGTAGGCGCCCGCCACCGACAACAGCTTAAAGGCCCCGATGGCGCCGGCACTGGGAATGTGGGGCCCCCGGCACAAATCGATGAACTCGCCCTGGCGATAGAACGAAAGCCGCGGATGCTCGGCCAGCCCGGTTTCGATGTGTTCGACCTTCAGGGTCTGGCCCAGGTCCTGGCAAATGGCCACGGCCCCTTCGCGGGGCTCTTCGATGCGTTCAAAGGCCTCGTCGGCCTCCACGATCTTGCGCATCTCGGCCTCGATGGCCGGAAAGTCTTCCGCCGTGAGGGTGTGAGGCAGCTCGAAGTCGTAATAAAACCCATGTTCGATCGTGGGCCCAAAGGCCAGTTGTACCCCGTCGTACAGCCGCATGACCGCCCGGGCCATCACGTGGGCACACGAGTGCCGCATCACGGCCAGGGCTTCGGCGTCTTTGCGGGTGAGCAGACGCAGCTTCACGCTGCCGTCGGCGGGCAGGGGGGTATCGACGCCCACCACGCGGCCGTCGACGTCGGCCGCCAGTGTGTCTTTGGCCAGCCGGGGCCCAATGTCGGCCGCCACCTGGCGAGGGGTTACCGGGTGGTCGAACTGGCGAACGCTACCGTCGGGCAAAGTGACGCTGAGCATAAGGGGGGCAGACGCTTTCTGGTCTCGGTACGCCGACAGACTCCCCCCGGGCCGGCCAGCATCGTTACGGGGGATGCCGCCGCCGGCCGACGAGTTGGCCTGTGGTGGGGAGAGTATAGGGCACCCCCAGGTTCGCTCCCAAGAGCGGTCGGTTTTCGCGGGGGGGCCGCCGCGGGGGTTGCCCCCCCGCCTCTGGTCGACCGGAAGGTTCGGGAATCGGGCAGTCGCGGCAGCACCCCTGCCGCTTTCGAAGTGGCGAACCACGGCCAATGGCCACTTCGACCCCGCGAGGCGATGCTCTGATCGCTCCCCCAAACCTGGGTTCCTGCGATTGAAACGACACACCGTTTCGTACTCGTCGCTCCGGCCTGCTTGCCCTTTGCACCCGAAGCCCTGATAACCGTGGGTTCAAGTTTTCAGCAGCGGGCTACTGACACATCGGGTCGACCGCGGAGAGGGCTATGCGTTGGTTCTGGCTCGTTTGCATGCTCTTGGGCGATTTCGGTTGGGCGGTTCACCGAGCGACGGCTGCCGAGATCGCTGGCATTTCCGTCATTCCGCATCGCATCGAGCACTCGCTGCGCTATCGGCGTCCGCACGACCCCGACTTGGCAGCCCGGGTGCAACTGTTCCTCAAGGGGGGGGCAGCACCTGGCAAGTTTGCGGGCCACACCCCCCAGGAGTTGCTTGAGAGCGATGCTTGGGCCTGGCATGACCTGGGCGCCGCGGTGCAGGCGCCCGACGACGCCTTGACCGTATGGACCTTCAACGGCAAATCGTCGCGTTGGGGGGTGGGGAAGGCATTTACTTTGGAGGCCGCCGGACTTCCGCCGACCGAAGTGCCGATCGTGGCGCCGCGCGCATGGATTTCGGCGGCAACTTTCCTGTCGGGCGACGAATCGGTGCAACCCGACACAGTTGTGCTGCACGTAGCCAACGAGACAGAGCAGGAAATGAAACTTACGTCGCTGCGGCTATGGTTGCCGAAGGACGGCGGTTCGTGGCAGGTACTGTGGCCCCAAGAACCCTGGGCCCTCTCGACCGTCGTGCCTCGCAACGACAAGGGGATCGTCAAGTTGCGGGTCGCCAAGCTTCCGCTGACGTACGCCGCGATCGAACTGCAGACGAACCAAGGCCCCCTCTGGGCTCACTTGCGAATCAAGCGGGAGACGTTCGATATCAGCGGTGGTTGGGTGGGAGACCACTTGACGCAGGCGTGTTACCTGCGGTTGCTGGCCCACCTGCACGTGAATACCGGCCATATCGGCGGCGTCCCGGGCTACACGGACAACCCCGCGCTCTACGATCGCTGGCCGCTGAAGCTGTTCAACAAGCTAGACCCCTTGGAGACCTACGATACCGACGCCTGGCTGCCGAGAATTCATGCCGTGGAGTTCCTGGGTGAGCCGCAGTACGGAGGGGGCCGCCCCGTCGCGCCGCAAGCGGTTTTCGACGCCTTGCTGCCCTATCGGTCGAGTCGGCTGGCAACGAGCCTGACGCATAGCGAAGAGCGCATCTGGCGCTGGTACGCGGGCCTCTCGGATTTTCCGCACTACGACGCCTACCGCGTGGTTGCCCCTTCGCCCGACGCGTGGCCTCGCTACGATCGGTGGCGAGGGCGCAAGCTCTACTGGGGCGCGCCCCTGGAGACGATCGGCGACATGAGCCGTTCGCTGCGGGAACTGAATCGCCCGATGCCCTGCGCCTATTGGTCGCAAGGTCCGCACCATGGCTGGGGCGGTGGGTTCGACGGGCGCAAGCGCCGTTCGCCTACGCCAGACGAGTTGCGCGCACAGGCCATGCACGCGATCTCGACGCGGATCACGTCGCTGTATTGGTTCAACCTGAGCCTGAAATCGCTCCTGAAGTTCCCCGATACCTGGGAGTCGATGACGCGCGTCGGTCGCGAAATTCGCATGCTCGAGCCCTACTTCCTCGAAGGCGACGCCTACCGCTTCGAACGCCGCCCGCGCAACGGAATTCCCGATTGGGAGCTCTCGTCGATCGCCGCGCCCGATGCCGCGCTGCTGTTTGCCTTGGACACCGCCTACGAAGCAAACACCAAGGAAAACGTATTCTCCTTTGGGGCTCCGCGGGCCGCGTCCTTCCGTTTCGAGCTGCCCAGTCATTTGCGTGATCCACGCGATGTGTTCCGGGTGGACGCCGATGGAATCGAAAACGTCAAGTGGCGGTCGACGGAAAATGGCGTTGCCATCGACGACACCCGCAGTCGAGACGCGATCTACGTGGCCACGCAGTCAACGGACTTGCGCGCAACCATCGAACAGCGGCGGCAGGCCGCAATCGCCCACGAGAATGCCAACCCGATCGATCACGCGGAACTTGAAGCAGCACTGAAGTCCGCGGCCGCGGACTAGCGCGGACGGAACCGAGACGTACCACCATTCAATCTGGCGGAGTCCTGAGATGCGCATTGGTTGTCGGTATCGCGCCCGCGCGATTGCCGTGCTTACCTGCTTCTGCTCCTTGGCTAGCGGAGCCCGAGATGTCGGGGCCGAAGCGCCCGCACAGGTTTGGGTCACAACGCAAGACCTCGCAAAGAAGCTCCAAGCTGGCCCCCCCATCACCTTCGCGAAGGGTTCGCCGGCAGTCGACCGAGACGAACCGCTCCGGAGCTCGGCGACGATTCGAGTGGAGCCGGCCCGAACGTATCAGGTGATGCTCGGACTGGGTTCTTCGCTGGAGCATGCGACCTGCTACAACCTCTCGCGGCTCGACCAGCAGCAGCGGCAAGAAGTAATCACTCGGCTCGTCGATCGCGAAGACGGCATCGGCATGAACCTGATGCGGATTTGCATTGGGACCCCCGATTTTACGGGGGACCCATGGTATTCGTACGACGATCTTTCCCCGGGTCAGACCGACCCGGAGTTGCAGCAGTTCTCGATCGAAAAGGACCGTCGCTATGTCCTCCCTGTGCTCCAGGCAGCGCGAGCCACGAACCCCCAGTTGCTCTTCTTCGCGTCCCCCTGGAGCCCGCCAGGATGGATGAAATCGGGGGGCTCGCCGATTGGCGGGCGACTGCTGCCCGAACACTATGCCGCCTACGCCAGGTACTTCGTGCGGTTTGTGCAGGCCTACGAACGGGAAGGCATCCCGATTCATGCCGTCACCGTGCAGAACGAACCGGGGGTGGATCGGGCCAAGGACGCCCCCAAGTGGCACTACCCCTCCTGTCGCTGGACAGGCGACGAGGAACGCAACTTCATCCGCGATCACCTCGGTCCGCAATTCAAAGCCGCCGGGCTGACGACCCAGATCTGGTGTTATGACCACAATTTCAACGTCGCCCCGACGCCCGATGGCGACGATCCGGGCATTGCTTATCCGCGAGCGGTGCTCAGCGATGCCGACGCGGCCCAGTATGTGGCCGGCGTGGCATTTCATGGCTACGCCGGAAAGCCCGACGGCATGAGTCTGTTCCTCAAGGAGTTTCCCAATCGCCCCGTCTATTTCACCGAAGGGTCCGTCTTCGGCCTGCCAGGGGCTCAACGGCTGATGTCGCTGTTGGCCAACGGCGCGTCGAGTTACAACGCCTGGGTGACGATGATCGATGACCAAGGCAAACCCAACAACGGACCATTTCGCGCTACGAATACCCTCGTGATGCTCCAGACGAGCCCGCTCGCGGCCGATTATCGACTCGACTATTTTCTCTACGGCCAATTCATGAAGTTCATCGAGCGAGGCGCGGTTCGGGTCGAGGTGACGGCACCCGACGCGCAGTGCCCCGCCATCGGCTTCAAGAACCCCGACGGCAAGCTCGTGCTCGTGGTCGTCAACCTGCGAAACGACAACCGGCCCGTCGCGATCGAAGTCGAAGATTCGCGGGCACGGTCGGTTCTCTCGCCGCGATCGGTGACCACAATCGTCTGGTTGCCGGAGTGATCGGCCCGCGGCGTCTGCCCACAACACGATGAATGGCAATCCTTCGGCGACGGCTGGGTGGCCCGGACAAATTGTCCGGGTCGCGCAGCGACAAGAGGCTGGCGAATGACCTCACTTGGAGCGAGAAACTTCTTGTAGAGCAACCGTTCCTCGAACACCTCCCATGCCTTCGGCACCCCGACATCTGTCGGGGCCACCCAGCGGGTTTGTCCGTCGTTTCGGGCAATGAAGTCGCGCTTGTTAGAATGGAAAGCGGACGACGTGTGATGGTGATGGGTGAACCCAACGCGGTTGTGTTGCCGCCCCAAACTGCGAGAGTTATTGCACACACGCATCCTCTGGGCAGCCTTCGGCTATCGACCTTCGACGTACGTACAATGAATCGGTTGAACCAGCGTAGCACGGTGATTATTGCTCCTCGCGAGGACATCGGAGTTCGCCTACCGGTGCCACGAACGGGAGGTCTTTGAAGCTATGGACTACGAACCTATTGAAGTGATTCGTTTTCAGAAAACCGTCGATGGCCGGACCGTCGAGTGCACTCTTGAACGTTGCGATGACGGCAGCGCGGGCGTATTCGGCGAGGAACTGGGGACGTGGATCTTCGAGTTCACCGACGAAGCGTTCAACCGCGCGATGGCGCGAGTCGAGCAAGAAGGTTACACGCGAGTAAAGGACTGATGGTCCCGCTGGGTGGCCCGGACAAATTGTCCGGGTCGCGCAGCGACAAGAGGCTGGCGAATGACTTCACTTAGAGCGAGAAACTTCTTGTAGAGCAACCGTTCCTCGAACACCTCCCATGCCTTCGGCACCCCGACATCCGTCGGGGCCACCCGGCGGGTTTGTCGGCCGTTTCGGGCAATGAAGTCGCGCTTGTTAGAATGGAAAGCGGACGACGTGTGATGGTGATGGGTGAACCCAACGCGGTTGTGTTGCCGCCCCAAACTGCGAGAGTTATTGCACACACGCATCCTCAGGGCAGCCTCCGATTGTCTAACCCCGATATTCGTGTAATGAATCGACTGAATCAGCGGAGCACTGTGCTAATTTCGCCTCGCGAAGACTTCGGCGTTCGCGTTCCCGTGCCGCGAGTAGGAGAACCCTAACACCATGACTGCCGAACCCCTTGAAGTGATTCGGTTCAAGAAGAGCATCGACGGCCGTGCCGTCGAATGCCATCTCGAGCGATTTGACGATGGCGTCCTAGTTTCTGGGGAAGAGATCGGCGATTGGATTTTTGAGTTCACTGCCGATGCCTACGCCCGCGCGCTCGCCGCCGTCGCAGAAGAAGGTTACACGCGAGTGAAGGACTGATGGTCCCGTGGATGTGACATGCGAGAGTTGGTCATTGGCGAGCTACCCAAACCCTCTCGCAATCTCGACTCCGAAGTGAATGTCGGTGAGCCGCGTCAGCCCGCGCCACATCACGGTGTTGCCCGGTGAAGCGGCCCAGCGAATCGTTCGTGAACATTTGCCGAGGTGTTTTCGGGCTGAAAAAGCGGCATTCGTGCGAAGAAAGTTCGTCGCGAGTCACTCAAGCGATCGCGATCTTTGGCAATCCGGCAGCGACGGCTGGGTGGCATGTCCCTGTTCCGCGGGAGAGAATGTTGGGTGCCATGCCCCACGCTCGTCGTGGGCATGTGGGAGCATCCTGAAACATGGCCACTAGGGGGTACCACAGTGGCCATGCCACCCGGCCGCAGTGACCCTGGGAAATCCCTGAAGAACCCGCTTTGTCGAGCGTGCTAACCGGCCAAGCGCGCGCGGGCCGCCCGCGTGGTTGGTCTCGCCAACGGGCCATCGGCGATCGGGGGCCGAATCGGACGCGGTCAAACCGTCGCGCTCGGCTGCCCCCGCCGGCGAGATCGGTTGCGGTAGTTTTCAGGCCAGGGCCTTCGAGACAGCTCGCATACGGAGTTGAGTATCGATGACGATCGACGGCATGACCAACGTACGCTCTCAGCGATTCGGCGCTGGCAGCGTTGATGGCCTGGGCAAACAATTAGACCGATTCGTCGTGGCCACGATGGAGGTTCCCTGGCGGATTGCCAAGGATCGACTCGGTGGCAACCCCACGGCCGTGATCCTGGTCGAGTCGATGGAGGTAGACATCCTGGATCGGCAGGTGGCCGAGGTACCGCAATGCGACGCCGTTGTCGGCATTGGCGGCGGCCAAGCCATCGATCTGGCGAAGTACATCGCCTGGAAACGCGGTGCGCGGTTGGTAACTGTTCCCACGGTCCTCAGCGTCGACGCGTTCGTCACACCGGCCGCGGGCGTGCGCCGGAACCACGAAGTGTTTTACGAAGGCGTTACAAGTCCCGATCCATTGGTAATCGACTACGATCTGTTGCGCACCGCGCCCGCGGAACTGAATATCGCTGGCGTCGGCGATCTGCTGTCGATCCACACGGCGACGTTCGACTGGTGCCTGGCGGAACGCGCGGGGCGAAGTGAATACCCGTTCTCCCAGCACGACGTCGACGCCGCGCGATCGCTGCTCGACGACGTGATGAGGCAGGCGACCGAAATCCGTAACTCGACGGATGCTGGTTTACAGGCGATTGTCGATGGCTACCTGCGCGTCAATACGATTTGCCTGCCCGCAGGACACTACCGGGTTGAAGAAGGCTCGGAGCACTATGTTTTTTATGAGCTCGAGGAGCGCCTGGCGCGGCCCTTCATCCACGGCCATATCGTGGGGTTGGGCATTTACCTCATGAGCCGCTTGCAGGAGAACCGGTCCGCGGAAATCACCGCCTTCATGGACGAGGTGGGTCTCAAGTATCATCCCCGCGACATGCAAATCAGGCAGGCCGACTTGACCGCGTGCCTGGCCAATTTGCGCGAGTTCGTGCAGCGCCGCTCACACCTCTGGTACACCGTGATCAACGAACGCCCGATGACACCCGAGTGGATCGCCACGGCGCTGAGTGGGTTACCGTTCTAGCTGCGATGGGGCCCAACCTCGTGCCGCGACGCCGACGGTTGCCAAGCAATGACACGACGGCCGCGTGGCGTTGTCAGCAACCGCCTCGCCGGGGCTTGTCCTCACTTTGGTGCGCCACGGGCGAAGCCGGTCCGGTGGCACACGGGCGAAGCCCGCCCCGTGGCACAGCCGCTCACTCCCATAGTGTCGGCAGGCGGTGCCGATCATTCGGGCGAATGTCGGTACGCATGGATTTTGCGTACTCTGCTCGGCTTCGTGCTAGGTTCGCCGCCAACAACGCCGCACGCCGAATGCCAGCAGCGAAGCGATGCCCACCGTGCCCAGACCAATTGTCGATGGTTCGGGCGTATTGGCCACGATGCGTCCGTCGAAGTGCATTGTCAGCGTCAAGCCGTTCGTAACGCCGATCAGATCGACGCTGATCGGGAAACTGAGTTGTTGATGACCGCCCACCATGCTGAGCGACCCCGTAAGCCCGGCATTCTGCGCCGGTTGGGTGGGAACCGTCGAGGCGGGAGGAATGACCGGCGGCAACGCATAATCGAAGGTTCCTTGCAGTGCCGCTAGCTGGATTGCCGAGGCATCGAAATCGCCGCCAATAACCGGCAAGAGCGCGCTGGTGGGGGTCCATTCGAAATCCCGGAATGCCCCGATCGCGTTCAGACCGGGCAGCACGTTTAAGATCAGCAGGCCGAACTGCGCCGGAGCACCGAACGGCTCAAACACGCCCGGTTGCGAATCGAGCGTAAACGTGCCGCCGTTGAATTGCACGCCTCCGGGCGTCACACTCGCGTCGATCGTTCCTCGGAACGGCGACGACAAACTGCCGGGCGCCTGAGCCGTCACGGGTACTGAGCCGACGCCTGGTACGCCAAGATCGCCGGTGGCATTCAAGAAGCTCTGAGAACTATCGATTACGAACGTCGCCGCGGCCGCAGGGTCGGTCAAGCCGCAGTACAGCAAGCCAGCCGATAGAACACGAATGAATCGCGCGTAGATCGAGCGTTGCATGGGAGCCCCTTTTCACTAGCATCCTCAATACACATGGTGGACGGGGAAACCTGCCGGACAACGGAATGCTCCGGCAAGGCAACGCCAATCATGGTGTCGCGCCAGCCCAGAGTCAAAACATTAATAACCGGTAAGTTCGGGCTGTCCGCGCCCAATCCGGAACTCCTGCATCGAAACGGGCCGCCATCACCGTGAGGTGTTGCCAGCGAGCAAGGAGAGCCCTTGGCTGCCTCCGGGGCGCGATCTCGGCCCATCGGCGCCACCACAGGGTGGCCCTCGCTGAACGAGTTTCGGGGTGGCGGAGGCACAAGTGGTTTACTCGAACCCGCCGACGTTCACGCCGACGGGGCTTGCCCATTTCTTAGTGCCGCAGGTCAGGGCTTTCCCCTGACGACGGCCGAGCGAGCGCAGGACAGCGACCGTGCAGCGACCGTGCAACGATCGTCAGGCCGGTGGCCTGAGCGACCTGGCTTTCCGGCCATCGACCGGCTTGCCGAAAATGATAGGCAGCGGGCAGAGTCCAAGGGTATAGTTGCGCCCCGCCCCGCCGATGGCCTCCCCGGCCGTAGCCGGTCCGTCCAGACGAGTTCCGAGTCGATGCCAGGGAAGCTTGCCAAAGTAGACCGTTGCCGTGCGGCCATTGGTGGTCCCTAGTTCATTAGCCATCCTAGGCTTCCTCTTGTGTCCTGTGTCGGACAAGAGAAACTTCTCGCGTGAAGAGTATGGGTGTCAAATATCCGTTGTATCTCCAAAGTACTGACAATATGGCGACGACTGAACAGATTGCGAGTGAGGTCCGTGCTGAATTACGGAGCATTCTGCGCCAACGACAAGATCTCCACCAGCCCCTGCAGTGGTTCGGACTAATAGAGTCGAGGGCAGAAGGGGAGCCTCGATACTATGTCCTCTTCGATCAGAACCCGAGACTTATTGTAAAGGGAATGCGAATAGGTGGTGTGGGAAAACTAGAACTTTGCGATGAACGAATTATTGACCGCGCTTTCGAGTTCGCCAAGAGCGTATGGCAATTAAAGGACCGCCTTAAAATGTGGGTAAATGCCCAAGGAGCTGGACCAAATATCGAAGAGATTGCCAGTAAATCGCGGCATCTGCTGATATGCGCCGACCTAGCAAACTGGAAGAAACATGGTGCCAATAAGAATCGATCTGGCCTTAATCCGAGAATTGCAAACGTAATCTTTGATACTAGTCGCAATGGGGCCGTCGAACTGTACATGGATGGTGCGACAAAGCACCAAGAGTTGCTGGTTGCGAAGGACGTTCCGATCCGATTCACTGTCGAGGTCAAAGGCGGTGAGGAAGCACTTCAACTGGGAGATGCTACTAAGTTAATTTGGCAGGCGTTCCAAGATTGGTTACCGGTTATCGAGGCTACCGGCGTCTTATCGGATACCAACCCCGAAAGCGCATATCTGCAACAGTTGCTTTTCCCGCTCGAATAGGTGGCCTCGAACTAGGTCGTGCACTAAGGCAGACGGCAGTTGTATTTGAGCGGGCCTGCAAAGAACGCAGTTGCGTCGCTTCAGGCTGGCACGGCCCCGTGGCATCGCCACTCAGGTAGTCCGCAGTGGGCCTGGGTTACGAGCCCCGACCCTGCCCAGGGACCGCGTGGGCATGCCGCCCAAAGCGATCCTGTCTGCTGCATGAGGATGCTACCCCGCCGCCATGCGTTTCCGCCCTAGGTCTGCGGGAAGACAACTGCGGCCGACCCGCCCCTGCATCGTCTTGCGTTCCTGCATCTTCTTGCGCTACGGCATCTCCGGGGCGCTACTGCGCCGGTTTCGGCGCGCTCTGCCGCGAGACCTGGATTTCGTCTCCCACCACGCGCACTTCGAACCGATCGATCTTGATCTTGGGGTTGTCGCACCAGGTGCCGTCGCAGGCGCGGAACCGCCAGGCATGCCAAGGGCAGGTCACCACCCCGGCGTGCAGCTCGCCTGCCGCCAGAGAAGCCCCCATGTGCGGGCACATGTCGTCGATGGCGTGATACGCCTGGCCGTCGAAGAACACGGCCACCATCCGCTCGCCGACCACGAACGCCTCGCCGCGGCCCGCCGCAATGCTGCCGACTCGGGCCACGGTTTGAAACTCAGGTTCGCTCATCGGGGGCTGCTCGTCGGGGTGGACTGGGGGGACAGGCCGCCGATTCTAGGCGTCGGCGCCCTGGCGGGCAAAGGGGCGCCCAACCGCGCCCGTGGCTTGCCTCGGCCGGGGGCTTGTGGACAATAGCCTCGGGCTGCCGGGCACGAGCACCTGTGCGGCGGCCCGGCGTTGGCCGCGTGAACCCTCGCGGACCCTTTCGGCTGCCCAGGAGAAGCACCTTTTATGCGCATCAACCCGGTCAAGCGCAAGCTGCGCGCCGGTCAACCGAGCTTCGGCACCTGGCTGTCGCTGGGCGACCTGTATGCCACGCGGGTTTTAACCCGAGTGGGTTTCGACTGGCTCACGCTCGACCTGGAGCATTCGGCCATCGACTGGTCGCAGGCGGCCATGATCTTTGCCGCCATCGCCGATTCGGGCGGGGTTCCGCTGGCCCGGGTGCCGCGCGGAACGCACGAACTGATCAAGCGCGTGCTGGACGCGGGGGCCTGGGGCATCGTGGTGCCCATGGTCGACACCGTCGAACAGGCCCAGGCGGCCATCGCGGCGGCCAAGTACCCGCCCGAGGGGAACCGCAGCCTGGGCGGGGGCATGCACTCGATGAATTTCGATGCCTCGTCGGGCGAGTACTTTCGCAAGGCCAACGACGAAATCCTGGTCGTCCTGCAAACCGAAAGCCCCACCGGCGTGGCCAACGCCGAGGCCATTTACTCATTGCCGGGGGTCGACGCCATTTTCGTGGGGCCGGTCGATTTGCGGGCCAACATGCGGCGGAGCGATTGGACCGAGGCGACCGACGACGAGTTTGAGGCGATGCTGGCCCGCGTGGTGGCTGCCGGCAAGAAGACCGGCACGCCCACCGGCATGCACTGCATGGATGCCGACTCGGCGCTGGCCCGAGCCCGCCAGGGGATGCAGTTCATCGCCATCGGCAGCGAACTGCGAATGATGACCCAAAAGGCTCAGGAAATCTGGCGGCAAGTTTCGCCCGAAGCGACCGATCGCGACGTGGCGCGCTATTGAGCCCCGATGCTGTTCGGCCGGCGAGCGCTCGGCGGCCGTCTCCACGACTGGAAAGGATAGGGGCCCCCGGGATGTCTGTTTACCTGTTGGCCACACTCGATACCAAGGGCGCCGAGGCCGGCTTTCTGGCCCAGGAGCTGCGCCGCCATGGCCTGGAAGTAACCGTGGTCGATACGGGCAGCGGCAGCCCGCCAACGATCGAGCCGCAAATCGCCCGGGAGCTGGTTTTCGGCGCCGCGGGGACCACGCTGGCCGAAGTGGCAGCCCGGGGCGACCGAGGCTGGGCCGTGACTCAAGCGGCGGCGGGCGCCGCCCGGCTGGTGGGGGAAGCCTATGCCGCCCGTGAGCTCGACGGGGTGATCGCCCTGGGGGGTTCGGCCGGCACCACCATCGGAACCGCCGCCATGCGAGCCCTTGGGCTGGGCGTCGCCAAGGTTATGGTCAGCACCCTGGCCTCGGGCCAGGTGCGGCATTTCGTCGGCGACAAAGACATTTTCATGCTCGGTTCGATCGTCGATATCTCGGGCCTGAACCGCATTAGCCGCACGGTGCTGGGCGAGGCCGCCCGGGCGATGGCGGGCCTGATTCGATTCCCGCCCCCCGAAACCGCCGGCGCCGACCGGCCGCTGGTGGCGGCCACCATGTTTGGCGTGACCACCCCCTGCGTCGAACGGGCCCGGCAGCGCCTGGGCGAGGCGGGCTACGAGGTGCTGGTGTTTCACGCCACGGGAACCGGCGGCCAGGCCATGGAGTCGCTCATTGCCGACGGCCAGATCGCCGGCGTGCTCGACATTACTACCACCGAATTGGCCGACGAACTGGTCGGCGGGGTGCTCTCGGCGGGGCCCGACCGCCTGACCGCCGCGGCCCGGGCGGGGGTGCCCCAAGTGGTTTCCGTAGGCGCGCTCGACATGGTGAACTTTCACGCCCCGGCGACCATTCCCGCCGCCTTCCAGGGTCGGAAGTTTTACCACCACAACGCGGCCGTTACGTTGATGCGGACCACGCCGGCCGAGAACGCGCAGCTCGGCCAGGAGCTGTGCCGGAAGCTGGCCCTGGCCCGGGGACCGGTGAGCATTCTGCTGCCGCGACGGGGCGTTTCGGCGATCGACCAGCCGGGCCAGCCGTTCGACGACCCCGAAGCGCGTCAGGCGCTGTTTCAGGCCGTCCGCGACCACCACGGCGACATCGAGCTGGTCGAACTCGACCGGCACCTCAACGACGTGGAGTTCGCCGACGCCGCGGCCGAGAAGCTAATTGCCTTGATGCAACACCAGGCACCGACCCACCGGGTGGGGGGAAAAACCGCGAGCTAGCGGGCAAGGCACGCTTGCCGGTAACTTAGGCGAGCCCGCGATCATCGAAATGGTCGGATGCAAGCCAGCACCAGCCGATTTCCACGCGGTCCGAGTGGGCCGCTCAACAACTTTATTTCAGCAGGCGCGCAAGGAGTACGAGTCATGGCTTCGGAAGCAGTGAAGACGTTCAACGATCAGAATTTCGGCACCGACGTGCTCTCCAGCGGCCAGCCGGTGCTGGTCGATTTCTGGGCCCCCTGGTGCGGCCCTTGCCGCATGCTGGCCCCCATGATCGATCAGTTGGCCACCGAGTATGCCGGCAAGGTGGTGGTGGGCAAGGTCAACGTGGACGAAAGCCCCGAGACCGCGATGAAGTACGGAATTCAGTCGATTCCCACGGTGCTGGTCATCCGTGGCGGCGAGGTGGTCGACCAACTGGTGGGGGTGCAGCCCAAGGCCCGGTATGCCTCGGCCCTGGAAGCCGCCGGCGCCTGAACCCCGGGCCAGGCGCTCTCGCGGTCGTCGATTCGATCGGTCAAACGCAAGGAACCATGCCTGGCGGGGCATGGTTCCTTTTTTTGTTTCGACTGGGCGCGGTTCGGACACGGGCCCTGGCTGGCGACTCGCTCGATGCGCGCCGGTCGCCCGTCGGCCAGCGACAGGAGCGACACGAACGGAGAACGCCAACGGGGAGTTAGTAGCGGATGCCGCCCATGAACATACCCACATTGCCCCAGGGGCCCACATACATTCTCGGGCCGATGGGCGGCGTGTAGGGGCGAGGCTTGAACGGCTGGAAGAAGTTGTAGCCCCCGCCGCCGCCGCCGCCGATCGTGGGAGGCCGGGTCGCGGCCGCCTTCTCAGCGGCTTCGCGAACGCGCTGGGCCTCGTCGTTGAGCACCTTGCGCTCGGAATCGAACGTGGATTGCCGCTGGCGTTCGCCGGCCCGTTTCTCCTGGAATACTTCCACTTCCGCTTGCATCTGGTCGGGCGTCAGGCGGAGCCAATCCAAAAACTTCCGTTTGACTTCGACCTCGGGATACATGGCCTGCACGGCCAGGAACTGGGCCACCCAGTTCTGCGCGGCAATGCCCTCCTTGCTTTGCAGCACGGCCAAGCGCTGTTCGACTGAATCGATCACCTGGGCCAACTGCTCCGAGGTCCACCGCGACACCAGCAGCGTCCAGCGCTGCTTCAACTCGGCCACGTCGCGAGCGTTGAAAATGCGCTGGCGGTTCAGCCACCGCATGAGCGAATCTTCCATCGTGTGCCAGCGCGGGCTGTTGAGGATCTTCTCTCGGGCCGCCTCCTCGGCCGGGTCGACTGGTGCTGCCGCCGGGGCCGCCGCGGGGTCACTGTCGGCCGGCGCAGTCGCCGCCGCGGGTGCACTGTCGGCCGGCGCAGTCGCCGCAGCGGGCGCACTGTCGGCCGGCGCAGTCGCCGCAGCGGGCGCAGTGGCCGCTGGAGTGGCCGCCGCGGGAGTAGCCGCTGGTTGGGCAGCCCGCACCGGGGCGAGCAGCCCCCCGCCGAGCAGGGCCCAGAGCAGCATGGCGATCAGCAGTGTTCCGGGCGCGCCGACGCGGCCGGTTAGCGACCAACGGTTAAGCCAAGGGCCGGTCATGGCGCGTCTCCGATGCGGACTAGTTCCACGGTCAGGTCAGGCAATTGGGCCTCGTCGGCGTACGAGCCGACCGATTGCCAAAGCAACCGGTCCGGGCCCAGCGGCGTATAGGTATTGACCGCCGAGGTCTGGCCGCCATCGGGCCGAATGCCGGTGGCTTCCACCATCCACGACGACTCGCCGACGCGGCTCCAGAGCCCTTCGCCCACGCTGCCATCGTCGTCAAACGTCCAGGATTTGAACCCGCCTCGTCGCGGATCCCAGCCCACGCGCTGGTGGCCTCGCAAGGCCACCCGGTCGCCCGTGGTAACCGTTACCTCGCGCAGCAGATAGTGGTGGTCTGGGCTGTACCGGGTCACGACCCGAAAGGTGGTATCTTCGTGCTTGCCTTCCCAGGTGCCCAGCAGCCACTCCAGTTCTTTCAAATCGGCCGGAGCGGGAGCAGGCATGGCCGCACCCTCGCGCAAGGCATCGAGCAGCCAACGGCCTTCGATCCGCTTGAGGATGGCCGAGAACCGGGTGGCGCGCTCCGTGCCCCCGTCGGCGGGCAGGGCAATTGCCAATCCGTCGGCCACCGCCACCTCGGGCGTAATCAGCCTCACTGCTTGCAAGATCACCCGGAGATTGCGGCCCCCGGGGGCCAGTTCACCAGCTTCGACCCGGGCGGCCAGCCGGTCACGGGCGGTGGCCAAATGCCCGTGGACGTCGACCACGTCGCCGTCCGGGGTCCAGGCTTTGGCCAGAGCCTCGTGATCGCCGGAATTCATCGCCGCGACGAACCGATCGACCGCTTGGCGCACCGCTTCCTCGGCGGCGCCGGGCTGCTGAGCCCGCGCGGTGGGCGGCCCACCAGCCCAATAGGCCACCAGAAGCGTCGCCGCCAGGCAGCCGTGGGGCAGGAATTTGAATCTGGTCATCGCGGTTTCCTCGGCGCCGCAAACCCCGGCGCTTGGGTACGAAGATTCCCAGGACGAACGCGTGCTCGCCAGCTCGACTGGAAGAAACATGCCCCCCGATGTCGGTCAAGGCAAGCCGGTCCCGGTGTGATTGCAGATTGTTCCGGTTACGCCGCCTGGGAGTTGGAGTCTCGCTGATTAAAGGCCAGGGCAAAGCCGATCAGCACCGCGCCGGCCAGGGCGGCCGGAATGAGCCAAATGGTTTGCCAATCGTGCTGATTCTTGCCAAGTTCGTAGGCGCCCACCACCCGGCCGGCCAGGGCCGTTCCGATAAAGCCGCCTACACCCAGCGTAACAAAGGCGATAAAGCCCTGCGCCGCCCCGCGCATGGCGGGCCCGGCCTGCTTGTCGACGTAGATCTGCCCGGTGACGAAGAAAAAGTCGTAGCAAATGCCGTGCAGCAAAATGCCCAGGTACAGCATCCAAACCCCGGAACCCGGATCGCCGAAGGCAAACAGCACGTAGCGCACCGCCCAGGCCAGCATGCCCACCAGCAACATGTACTTCACCCCCAAGCGGGCGAAGAAGACGGGCATGACCAGCATGAACACGATTTCCGACATCTGGCCCAAAGTCATTTTGCCGGCGGCGTTCTCGACGCCGATTTCGTTCAAAAACCCGTTGGTGAAGGCGTAATAGAACTGCAGCGGAATGCAGATCAGAAACGACCCCACCACGAACACGGCGAAGGGCACGCTGCGCATGAGCTTGAGGGCGTCGAGCCCCAGTACGCTGGCCAAACTCGCCCCGGCTTGTTTCTTGGGGGGCGTATGGGGTAGCGCCAGGCACACCACCCCCAGCAGCACGCCCACCGCGGCGGCGATTTGCATCGGCGTGCTTTGGGCCTCGATCTTCAGCGAGCCGATCAGCAGCCCCGCCGCGATCCAGCCAATGGTGCCCAGCACGCGAATGCCGGGAAACTCGCGCTCCGGGTCGCGCAACTGGTGGAAGGTAATCGAATTGCTGAGCGCCAACGTGGGCATGTAGCAGAGGTAGTACATCAGGAGCACGATATACAACACGCTGAACGACTCAACCGTCGAGGCGTAGTACAAAAGCGCCGCCCCGGCCAGGTGCAGCACCGCCAGAATCTGTTGGGTGGCGAAGAACCGATCGGCGACCATGCCCACGAAAAAGGGCGAGAGCATGCCGGCGATGGCCGCGGTGCCGTAAATCAGCCCGATCTGCGGATCGCTGAAGTGCCGCGTCTTTCCCAGGTAGGTGACCAGCGTGACCCACCAGGCACCCCAGACGAAGTACTGCAGGAACATCATCAGCCACAGCCGCAGCCGGACCGAAAACTCCAATCCGGCCGGAACCTCCGCCTCGAGCGACGCACCGCCCGCGTACCGCTGCTCGTCGACCATGCACGCCACCTCCGACTGGTTTTCAGGAGAACGCCCAACCCCGCTGCTCGGCGCACGGATCGCCGGAGACCGCCAAGCGGGCATTCTAGGGGGCGATGCGCGGCGGGGAAAGCAGGTCGCCCGCCGAGCCTGCCGGTGGAAAACAAACGGCCGGGCCGCAACGGCCGCGGGCCCCTTGCAGGCCGCGAGCCAGGCAGGGTACCACGATCGGCTCAGGTCGTCTGACAGGGCCCTGCAAACGCGCCAAGACCGGCTGAGTTCCGCGACGCTCGACGCCTGTTGGCGGCTTAGCGGCTCCAAACCGAGCGGCGGCCATCGCGGCAGGGAGGGCGGCACCTCCAGGTCAGCCCGACGCCGACCCAGTAGCTTTGCAGCTTGGTGCTGGTCAGGGCCCCCAACTGAGTGCTGTCGGGCAGCATGCCGCCGGCCAGAAAGTCGAGGTCGGTATTGGGCAGGATGTTTTCGAACCCGAAGCCGGCTGAGATGCGGTGCGGGTTGGCAACGGCCAGTTGGGCCTCGAGGTAATAGGCCGCGGCGGTCAACTGGGGCAGGGTGATTCCCCCGATCGTAACTCCCGGGACCGGGGCCAGGGGGCTCTGGGCATAGGCGTATCCGGCGCGGAATTTGGCCCGCCCCAGGGTGTATTGCGACCCCAACTGAAAGACCCACTGGTTGTGGTAAACCGACTTGAACAGCTCGGCGTTGTCCCATTGCTTGTAGAGCACGTCGGCGGCCAAGAGCAGGCGGCCGCCGGCGAGCGAAGTATTCGAGATCCCCAGGCCCAGGTTGTTGGGCATGCTCATGGCAATGTCTTGCGAGGCCGTGAAAAGACCTCCGCCGAGCGAGAGCTGTACAGCGTTCTTAAAGTCGAAATCTTGCCGGCTCTGGTAGTACGCGCCGAGCCGAGTGTTGGGGGTGAGCAAGTAGTTTGCCCCCACGCTGCCGCGCAAGGCGTAGTCGTACGCCATGCCGCTGATGCCGACGAACGGGCCATCGAACTGGGCTAACCCCAGCGCCAGGGTGGCCCCCACCGAGAGCCGGTCGGTCAGGTCGACGCCCACCCCCTGCGTGATTTGAAACACGTTCAGCGCACTATTCGTGCCATTGGATTCCGGGGCCTGGCGAAAGTCGGCGCCCCCCGCGGCGCCGGAAATGAAACCAAATCCGTACGTCGCCGGAATCCCCAGCGAGTGCAGGTCCTGGGTAATGCCGATGTTGCCCAGCGCCAGCCCCTGGTTCTCGGCCTTGGCTTCGAACGGCTGGATGATCGGCCCAATCGGCCCGCTCTGACGCAGGTTGAACGTCGGCTCGACCCAGGTACCCGAAAATAAGAATCGGGTGCCCGAGAACTGCGTTAACGTGGCCGCGTTGGCGTTCAGGGCCGAGGTCAGATCTTGCGGCTGGGCAATACTGGTACCGCCCATGGCGCCCGAGGCGGGCATGACCGTGTTGTGCGACTCAACTCCGAAACTCTGCCCCTGGCAGCGGGCAGCCAAAACCAGCCAAACACCCAGCGCGGCAACGAGCCTACCCCGCATCGGCGCACTCCCTTGCAATAGGGGGCCCAACAGCGCGGCTCCCCCGCGCCGAGATGGCAGGCCATCGACCGGCCCCTGTAAAGCAGAATCGCCCGAATCGCCGCCCGGCGTTCGGCAAAACTGGGCCCTCGCCAGGGTCTAGTTGCTCGGGTCATGAGCGTGATGCCGATTGCGTAGACTCTGCCGGCACGCCCCCGCCGAAAAGGGGCTCAGAGAATCAGCATCGCGTCGCCGTAGCTATAGAACCGGTACCGCTCGGCGATGGCCTCGGCATAGGCCCGGCGGGTCAGCTCAGCTCCCGCAAAACAGCTCACCAGCACCAGTAGGGTCGAGCGTGGCAGGTGAAAATTGGTCAAAAGGGCATCGACCCCGCCAAACGCATAAGGGGGTTGAATAAACAAGCGCGTCTCGCCTTCATAAGGCTGAAAATCGCCGCTGGCCGCCGCGGTTTCCAAGACCCGAACGCTCGTAGTGCCCACCGCCAGAACGCGGCCTCCGCGTCGTCGGGCCGTGCGCAGCGTCTCGGCGGTCTCGGCCGTCATCTGGCACCATTCGGCATGCATCACGTGGTCGGCCAGCCGGCTGACGGCGATGGGCCGGAACGTATCCAGCCCCACGTGCAGCACGACTTTGGCCAGTTCCACGCCCCGCCGCTGGCAGCGAGCCAAGAGGTCGCCAGAGAAATGCAAGCCGGCCGTCGGCGCCGCCGCCGAACCCGGCACGCGGGCATACACCGTCTGGTAGCGCTGCCAATCGGGCTCTTCCATCTGGCCGCGGCGGATGTAACAAGGCAGCGGTACCCGGCCGATCCGGGCCAGAATCGCCAGAGTGGTGTCGGACGAGCGGGGACGTGCAACCCAAACCCCGCCGTCCAGCCGCGTCGCCAGTTCTAGTTCGACGGCCGGTTTGCCTTGCTGGTCGAACAGTTCGATTACTTCGCCGGGGTTCAGCCGGCTGCGGCTTTTGCCAAGCAACTGCCAGTGACCACTGGGGTTGCTCGATAGAAACAGTCCTTCCCACCGCCCGCCCGTCGAAGCCCGGCGCCCCAACAGCCGGGCCGGCACCACCTGGGTCTCGTTCAGTACCAGGCAGTCGCCCGGCTCGAGCAGCTCGGGCAAGTCGCGGACGAATCGATGGTCGAGCCCACCGCTCTGGCGGTGCACGACCAAGAGCCGCGCGTCGGCCCGCTGCGGCGTAGGGTGCTGCGCGATGAGCTCGGGGGGAAGTTCGTAGTCGTAAGCGTCGAGTTCGTTCATCAGGCTCGCAGCCCCTGGCCGTATCCGTCCGTTGAAATAATCCGTCGTGGCTTACTTCAACCGAAGCCAAGCCTAGCGCGGAGCTGCTCGCGAAAGCGCAGAATAACGACTTACATCGATATTCTCGCGATCGCATCCAAGCGATCGCGCAGCCTGTCGAAACGCTTCTCAGGCGGCTATCCGTGCGACTTCGCACATGCGGCAGTCGCGTGGAGGGGCGCCGCGCTGGCCCCCGCTAGCAACTTGAGAAGGCGGAATGCCGCCCTCGGCCCCCCCTAGCCCGCCGACCAACCCCCGCCCATTGGTCAACTTAGCGTAGCGGGCCTCGTAGCGCCAGGGTCATTGGTGGTTCCCCGCGGGGTTGTCATACTAAGGCCAGGGTGGGCCGGCACCCCGGTCGGTCGCTGGCCGCGGGTGGTTGGCACGCGTGCCCGAAGCCCGAGGAAGCCGTCGACCGCGAGAAACCCTCCAAGAGACGGATGAGCGTGGGAGTTGCACCTGGAACCCCGATCGCGCTGGTGATTACCGAGCTTGAGCGCGGCGGTGCCGAGCAGGCGTTCACCGAGTTGGCGGTCGGGCTCGATCGGAACCGCTTTCGGCCCGCGGTTTATTGCCTGTCGCCGCGCCCGGAAAACACGGAGCGGTCGTTTCTTCCCCGGCTGGTCGAAGCGGGGTTGCCGGTCACGTTCCTGGGGCTGCAACACCGCCGGCAATTCACCACCGGACTAGCCCGGCTAACTCAGGCCTGGCGGCGCGATCGTCCCCGGTTGGTGCAAACCTTTCTGTATCACGCTAACTTGCTCGGCCGAATCGCCGCCTGGCGAACCGGCGTGCCCCACGTGGTCTCGGGCATTCGCGTGGCCGAACACCGCAGCCGCTGGCCCCTGAGGCTCGACCACTGGACCCAGTGGATGGTCGAGCGCAACGTTTGCGTGAGCCGGGCCGTGGCCGAGTACTCCTCGACCGTGGCCGGCCTGGATCCCGACCATCTGGTCGTCATTCCCAACGGCGTCGACTGGCAGCGATTCCGCGGCGCACAGGCCGCGTCGCTCGTCGAGCTGGGGCTGCCCGCAGGACACCGAGCCATGATCTATGTGGGCCGGCTCGATCCCCAGAAGGGGCTCGACCGCCTGTGCGAGGTGCTGCGCGGGCCGCTTGAACACAGCCCGCGTTATCACCTTCTGGTCGTCGGCAGTGGTTCCCAGCAGCCGGCGCTCGAGCGGCGTATTGCCGAGTTGGGGCTTGCCAGCCGGGTGCACCTGCTGGGCTGGCGCAGCGACGTGGCCGAACTGCTGCGGGCCAGCGATTTGCTGGTTTTGCCCTCGCTCTGGGAAGGAATGCCCAACGTGGTGCTCGAGGCCATGTCGGCGGCGCTAGCGGTCCTGGCCTTCGACGTCGAGGGGGTGGCCGAAGCCTTGGGGCCCGCGGCCGATCGGCAAGTGGTTCGCCCCGTGGGCGATTTCCAGCAATTCGCCGATCAGCTCACCGCCATGCTGTCGCGGCCGGGTCTGCTGGCACACCTGGGCATCGCTAACCAGCGGCGGGCCGGAGAGGAGTTTCGCTGGGAGCAAATGGTTGCCTCCTACCAGGCCCTGTACGAAACGTTGCTCGCCGGCGACCGCGCACCCTCGGAGCGCCCCAAAGCGGCCGCGGCCCAGGTGGCTCCGTGACCGGCCCGGCCAGCCAACACGTTCCGGTGCTGTTGGACGAAGTGCTCGCCTGGCTGGCCCCCCAGCCGGGTCAGTTTCTGGTCGATGGCACTCTGGGGGGCGGCGGACACACCCGGGCCCTGGCCGAGCGTGTCGTGCCAGGCGGCCAGGTTCTGTCCCTCGACCGCGATCCGCTGGCGGTAGAGCGGGCCGCCGACGTCCTGAGCGGATTGCCTATTCTGCTCAAAGTTGCCAACTACGCGGAACTACCCGAGGTGCTGGCCGAGTTGGGCTTGCCTCGCTGCCACGGAATACTGTTGGATCTAGGGCTCTCCAGCGACCAACTGGCCGATGGCTCGCGCGGATTCAGCTTTTCGGCCGGCGGACCGCTGGACTTGCGGTTTAATACCGACGAAGGTCGGCCGGCCTCGCAACTCGTCAATCGGCTCCCCGAGAAACAACTGGCCGACCTGATCTACCAATTCGGAGAGGAACGTTACTCGCGGCGGATCGCACGCCAGATTGTTGAGCAGCGTCGGCGGGCCCCGTTTGAGTCGGCCGACCAACTTGCCGAACTGGTCCGCCGCTGTGTGCCACGCAAACCTGGCGGCGAGCGAATCGACTCGGCGACGCGCACGTTTCAGGCCCTGAGAATCGCGGTGAACGACGAGTTAACAAGCTTGGACCGGGCGCTCGAGCGGTTCGCAGATTGCCTGATGCCCGGAGGGCGGTTCGCGGTGATTAGCTTTCATTCCCTCGAGGACCGGCGCGTGAAAGAGGCCTTTCGCTCAGACCCGCGCTGGGAGAACCTGACGAAGAAGCCGGTCCGCCCCGGCGAGGCCGAGATTGCCCGAAACCCCCGGGCTCGCAGCGCCAAGCTGCGGGTAGCCCAGCGACAGGGCGCCGCCCGGCAGCCGCCCGATTAGTGTCTCGTACGGCCGGCCCCGCGGCATCCAGGAAGGATGCCCCTGCGGGCTCGCCCACGCCGGCCGGACCATTCGTTTCCGAAACCACTGCTCGACAAGGAAGTCGTCGATGAGCGTCGGAAAGCGTGAAGTGCAATTCGGGCTGCTCGGCCTGTTGTTGCTTACCTGCGTGCTGATCGGGGTGCTTTACTCGCGCTACACGGGCATGATTCCGCGTCAGCGCACGGCGGGCATGAGCCGTCCCGAGGGGGCTCCGTCGGACGAGATGCTCGGACAGAGACTGCGGGCAGCGTCGGGCGCGAACAACGAGCCTGGGGCTCCGGCCGATCCCGCGGCACCCCCGCGGCTGGCCGACTTCGACTTCGACGCTCAGCCGCTTCCGGAAACAGGGTCGCCACCGGCTCCGGAAATCGAGCCGGCCCCGCGTTCTTCGCCCAACCGGTTGACGGGCGGCGCGACACGGCTGCGATCGGTCCGCGCCAACGGCGAGCCTCGCAGTTCCGGACTCGGAGCCGCCGCCAGCGATCATGTCGCTGCACCCGCCGCGGATCCGGGTGCCGACGGGTTCCACTCGAGCGCGCCGTCCGGGTCGGATGAGCCTGCCCCCACGGGCCCGGGTTCGACCGGCAGGCCGCGCTCAGGAGCCACCCGCTCGGCGCAAGACTGGGCCGAGCCTGGCGCCGCCGCCGGCGCGGCGGCCGAAGCGGGAGCCGCATTCGCGCAGGGTGCGGCCGAAGCGGGCGACTGGCCCCCGGGCCCAGCCGAGCGAGTCGCACAGGTTCCATCCTCTTCGCGGCGTTCCATCCAGGTCGATCCCGCTCCGAGGTCCGCGGCGGCGGCGACCGAGGAAGCCTGGACGCCGACGGAACCGGAACCCCAGTCGGCCGACGGCACCCCAGACCCGGCAAGCTCCGCCACCGAACCCGATGCCGATGCCTGGACCGACGACACGTATCCGGCTTCGCCCATCGGCTCCGAAGCCGACCCGGCGGCCGGCGACGCGTCGTGGAACCAGACGCCGGCGCCCTACGATTCCGAGACCCCGGGCTCATCGGCCTTCGCCCCGGGGGCCGACGAGGCCGCACGGCCCACCGATTCACGATACCAGCAGCCTGCGGACGATCCCTGGGCCGACGCTGGGCCGCGCGCCGCCGCGACCGAAGACGCGCCCACCCCTGCCTATGAAGCCGAGCCCGCCGACAACTTCCGCGGTGCCGGCGATGCCGGTTCGTATCCCGCCGATGGCGCCCCGGCGCCGTTCGAGCCCGATTCTGGCGGAGAGGCTGCCCAGCCTCGAACTGAAACCGAGCAGCCGGTGCCCGACGCGTATGAGAGCGAAGCATCGGCCGGCCAGTACGCGACCGAAGAGGCTTGGGATCCGCCGGCCGCCACGCCCCTTGAAGAACAAGAGCCGCCTCGGCCGGGACAACGCCTGCGCTTCCCCGATCGCCAGGTTCGGCTGGCGGGCGATGCCGAAGAGACGGCACCCACGGCGGCCAGGTCGGCCGCAGGCGCCACGGAAGCCCAGGCGGCGCCGCGTGCGGCGGCCAGTGGCAGCGAAGCGAGCCCTCCCTGGTCGGGCTTGAGCTACGAGGTAACCCCCGTCGCTCCGCCGGCCGCAACCCATTCCGCGGCGGCCCCCCCGGCGACGGCGCCGGCCGCCAGTCGCCCCCGGGCGCCGCGCGCCGCGACCGCTGAAGCCGAGGGCACGGCGGAACCCGGTTGGACCGATCCAGCGGCCGCGCGGCGCGCTCCCACGGACTCGGCGGGTGAGCTTCCCCCCGGCGAAGCCTATGTCGTCGGCCCTCAAGAAACCTTCTGGACGATCGCCCAAAAGGCGTACGGCAACGGGGGCTATTTCAAGGCCCTGTACGAGCACAATCGCCAGCAGCACCCCAGGGCCGATCAATTGCGTCCCGGCGATGAGTTGGCCCTGCCGCCGGTTGAAACGCTCGAACAGTTGTATCCCGACCTGATTCCGCGCCAGGTCATCGGACGTCGCCGGGTGGCGACCGCCGGGGCCGCGAGGCAGCCGGCACCGCCGCCGGTGCCCAGTGGACGAACCTACATCGTCCAAGAGGGAGATACCCTGTTCGACATCGCCCGGTACGAACTGGGCCGCGCCACCCGCTGGTCGGAAATCTACCAACTCAACCGCGACCTGATCGGCGAGGACATGAACCGCCTTAAGGCGGGGATGGAGCTAGCCCTGCCGGCCGAAACCGATCCGGGGGCACTTTCGCGCGAGCCGGGCGACGCCTGGCGGCGATAACGACCTCCCCCCGGGAACATCGCCAGACTACCGGCTCGCCCCCTCCGAAAGCGTGAAGATTTCGCAACTGGTCAACATCTGGTTGCCGAAGCCCGCGCTGCCGCCAAGCACCAGCACGCTGCCATCGGGCAGCAGCGCGGCTCGATGGTTGCGCCGGGCTAGCAGCATCGGGGCTGCCGGCCGCCAGGTGCCTTTCGCCGGGTCGAATAGCTCGGCGCTTTTGAACTCCAATTGATTCTGAGCCCAACCGCCGGTCGCCAACACCTGTCCGCCGGGCAGAACGATCATCGCCAGCCCTGCTCGCTTCTCGCCCATGGGGGCGACTTCTGTCCACTCGCTCCTGTCCGGATCGAAAACCGCGGCGCTGGCCACGTTTGATCGATCCTTCCAACTGGTTCCGGTAAACCCGCCGGCCAACAGCACGCGCCCATCGGCCAGTTTCACCAGCCCGAAGGCCACCCGGGTCGAGGGAGGCTCGGCCGCCAAACTCCAAGTTCCGGCGCTTGGGTCGTAGAGCTCGGCGCCGGGCAGCAACACGTCGCCATCGCGATAACCGCCCACGGCCAGCACTCGGCCGTCACCCAGCAACTCGAGCTGGTGCGCATAGCGGGCGTTGTGCATGGAACCCGTCGTCGACCAGCGACCGGTCGTCGGGACGTAGAGCTCGGCATGATCGAAGGCCTTTCCCCGGCCGATACTCCAGTCGACGCCTCCACAAACCAGTACCCGCCCATCGGCAAGCACGATCGCCTTGGCATCGCGAGCCTGATCCAGTTGGCCGGCATCGCTCCAGAGGCCGGTCCTGGGGTCGAAGATCTCAGCACCTTGCAAGGCCACCTGGCCCGAAATTCCGCCGGCCAGGAGCACCCGGCCATCGGGCAGCAATACCGCGGAATTGCCACTATTGCGGGCCTGGCGGAGCGAGCCGGTCGAGGCCCAGCTCTCCGTGGCGGGGTCGTACAGTTCGGCGCTAGCGACGGCGCGCCCCTCCAGCGGATGACCCGATACGGCCAGAATACGTCCGTCGCGGAGCCGCACTCCGCCCCCATACTCGCGGCGCTCGCGCATTTCTCCGGCCGGCCGCCAGTGGCCCACCGGCTCGCTAGCCTCTCTCGGTGGGGGTTCGGCCGCACAGAGGGTGGGAGCTGACGCCCCGCGGAGACTTGCGCCGAGAAGGCTGCCCGCGACGAGTAGCCGCACCAATACTGGTTGAGCGCTTTCCATCGGAGTCGACCCCGAGCGATCGAATTGTCGAAACAGCTTGCCTGCTGGAGAACGGTTCTTCGCCCGTCATGGTACCTGTGTGCCTGGCGCCGCGTGAACACGGCCGTAGCGCCACTCGTTCAAGTGTAGTCGCAAGATCGCCAAGTTCTTGCCCGGCGCCCCCGGTCGGCGCGCTCCCACGGGGCTCAGACCTATCGGCAACGAGCACAGGATCGCGGGCACCCGGTCAAAGTAATTCCGAATCGCTAGCGGATCGGTCCGATGCGAGCGAAATCGGGCTGCCCATTGTTCGACCGGCGTTTTCCAGACGTATCACTCAATGGTTGTGGCTCGCAGAAGTAGTTCGAACCGTCTCCCCATCGCGTCGGCCAAGGAACGACGAGCCCACCAATGGAACCGCCGTGTTGACGCCCTTGCCTGAAGGGTCCCGAGCGGGCAATAAAAAAAGCCCCCCGGCAACCGGCCGGAGGGCTTTTTTTCTACCTACCCAGAACGTTGTCGCTCGGTCGCGGCGAGCCGCCGAAGTTCGCTGCCCGTCGGCGAGCCGTGCCGAACTACCGCTTGAAGCGGTACTGGCTGTTTTCGATGTCGAAGTCGGCGTCGGTGAAGCCGTTGTTCAGCTTCAGATTCAGATAGGTGTATTCCTCGGTCAGAAGCGGCGGGCCCCCTTCGCTGCTGGGCCAGTTATAGGCCTCGTACCGAATCGGCAGGCTCAGCTCTTCATCAACATAGATCCGGGCCAGGTGGAACAGGAAGTTCTTTCGCGGCACGGGGTGCACCACCTGGATGCAAGTAGCCGTGCGTCCGCTTACCTTGGCGCCTTGGAAGAACTTCACCTCGCACTCGCCATATTTGGTGTCGGCCCGGCCGATCACGATCAGCCGTTCGATCAGGTTCAGCACCCCGGCGTCGGTAATCGGGTAGCGATTACCCTGCATGGCGATCATGCCGGTGGGGTTCAGCGAGACGGTGCCCACCACCTTGTGTTGCAGGCCCGTGGTGTGGGCCCACATTTTGCCGTCGTTGGCCCCTTCGATCCAAATCACTTCCTGTCCCCGCTTGGCCGGCGGGCTGAGGAAGTACATATACACGCTGAACGGCCGGTGGCGCACTTTGACGAACATCGACTCGTGTTCGCCCAGTTCGCCGTCGATTCGCTCGCGCTTGAAGAAGGTGCAGGAGTAATCCTCGATCTTGCGCACGTCGTCGACCACCGCCTCGGCCCAGCGAATGGCCGGCATCAGCGGGTGTTCGTTCGGGTTCAGGTCGGTCAGGTTCGGGCCGCGATTGGCCAGCGCGGCCGGGGCCGTGACGGTCTCGGCCACGCGGTAAACCGGCTCCTGCAACCGATCGCGAGTGGGCACCTGGCGGGCCGTGGACTGCGGCGGCACCTGAGCCGTTTGCGCGGGCGCCTGGCCGAGTACGGGAGAGGCAACTGAGAAACCACAGACCGCCAACCATACGGCGGTCCACCCTCGCGAGCGGGTCGTGAGCGGCATGCGACACTCCTCTGCGGACGTCCTGTCACCCGAGGGCCCGTCGCACGATGGGGGCCTGGCGAGTGTGCGGAAGCCTGGCGGTTGGATTTTCTTGGCTACAGCGGCTGCCTTCCTGGCGAGCGCACAGCAGTGATTGCAAGTCGCATGCCAGCGGCCACGGGAGGCCGCCGCCAGCGGTTTCCGTTCGGTTCTAAGCCCCGATGCCGAGCCGTGTTGATAACGGCGTTCGCAATACCGCGCCCCCAGGTGCTAGCAGAGCACCTGAGGGAAGTATCGCCAGGCAGATTGGAGAAATTTACAATGCCCCCCGGCGTCCGCGACCTTTGCCCAACCGGCTGCACCGGCCGCCTTTGGGCAAGCTGGATAAGCCTTGGCTACGCGCTTCGAGGCCTGCGTGCCCCGACGCCATCGCCGGGGTGAAGACCATACCCAACCCAGGCCGGCCAGGGGAGACCAATCTCTCGTGCCCAATCGCTCGCTCCGCATCGCTGTCGTCGTTTCGGCCCCCTTCGCGGAAAACACCTACCTCCTCTGGACCGACGAGAGCCCGGCGGCCGTCGTCGTCGACCCGGGCATGGAGCCCGACGAAATCATGGCGGTGCTCGACCAGCACGCGCTGGTTCCCGAGGCGATTCTGCTCACCCACGGCCATGCCGATCACATCGCCGGCAACGGGGCCATGAAACAGCGCTGGCCCGATTGCCCGCTGGTCATCGGCCACTTGGAAGCCGGCAAGCTGACCGACCCCTGGCAAAACCTTTCGGCCCCCTTCGGTCACCCACTGGTGAGCCCCCCAGCCGACGTACTCGTGCGCGAGGGCGACGTGTACCAGGCCGCCGGGATCGATTTCGAGGTGTACGAGCTGCCCGGGCATTCCTCGGGGCACGTCATTTTCGTGGTCCGTGGCGAGCCCGGTTTCGTGCTGGCGGGCGACACGCTGATGCAGGGCAGCATCGGCCGCACCGACTTTCCCGATGGCAGCTTCGAGTTGCTTAGCCAGGGAATTCACAACAAGATTTTTACCCTGCCCGACGAAACCCGGGTTCTCTCCGGTCACGGCGGCGTGACCACGGTGGGAATGGAGCGCGAGACGAACCCGTTCGTGGGCCGGGCGGCTGGGTAGCGCAGCGCATTCGTCGGTGCGGGGCGCGGAACGTGCTCGACGAGCCTTTGCCGGCTCTGGTACCATGCAAGCCATGGAACGGGAACCGAGTGGGCAGTCTCAGGCACCCCGCGCGCCGGCCAGTTTCGAGCTGCGAAGCTTCTTGTTTTGGCTGCCGGCCTGCCTGGTCAATGCGATCGCCTTGGCCTGGTTGGCCGTGTTGGCCGAACGCCATTTCGCCCCCTGGCTGCTCTTCCCCTTGGGCTGCGGCGTACTGGTGGGCCTGGGTTGTGTGGTGGCCATGGTGGTCTGCGGCGCGGGCCATCGGCCCAGCCTTTGGGCCGGCACCACCCTGGCCGCGCTGGTGTTCGTGGGCGGGCAGCACCACTTCCACTACCGAGTGCGCCAACAGCTCGACGTGGCCCGCCAGTCAAAGAACTCAGCCCTGATGGCCCGGGCCGAGCAGGCCTTTCCGCAGTTGGCCGACCGCGCGCCGCCCCCCCCCAGCAACCTGCTGGAATACCTGAAGCGGCGCGCCCGCGAGGGGCGCCCGCTGGTGGGCGGCTGGGTGGCCCAAGGCAGTTGGGCATGGCTGAGCTGGGCCTGCGACGCTCTGCTGGTTATGGTCGGAAGTTGGGCCGCGCTGCGGCTGGCGATTGGGCGCCCCTTCTGCAACGATTGTCAAAGCTGGTACCGCACCACCCGGGCCGGCAAACTCTCGACCGAACAGCTTCGCGCCTTGGCCCAAACGGCCCGAGTCACCCTACCCGACCCGAGCGGGCCAGGGCATTATCGATTGCTCACCTGCCGTAGCGGCTGTGGAAACTGGCTGTTGGAGCTGGCCTGGCACGGTGAACGCGGCGTGCCCGTGGCGGCCCGACCCGGCCGGGTCTCTGCCTGGATCGAAGCGGCTCGGCGGCCGGTATTGACCGAACAGCTCGACCAGTGCCATCGGCGTCCCGGTCTCGAGCAAACTTCTTGAAAGGCTGCCCCCCGGGGGGGGCCGGCAACCACGATGAGCCAGATCGTCGGACTGGGTACCGATATCGTCGAATGCCTGCGGATCGCCCAAATGATCGAGCGGCACGCCGAGCAATTCATCAACCGGATCTACACCACCTCGGAAATCGAATTCTGCCGCTCGCGCCGCCAGGCAACGCAACACTTTGCGGCTCGCTGGGCCGCCAAACAGGCCGTGTTGCGGGCCCTGGGGCTGGCCTGGCAGCCCGGCCTCCGGTGGCGGGACCTGGAGATTCGGCCCGAACGATCGGGGCCCCAGGTGGCCCTGCATGGACAGGCCCGCCAGGCCGCTCGGCTGCGGGGCGTGGCCCAGGTGCGGATTACGCTGGCCTATTGCCGTAGCCACGCCACGGCCACGGCCCTGGCCCTCGCTGGCAGCGACCCGGACGGTGGCCACTTGGACGGCAGCCACTTGGACAGTGGCGACTTGGACGGTGGCGACTAACCGGCTGGCTCGATTCGCCCTGCCCCCTTTCGCCTCGCTCCGGCCCCCTTTTAGCCTACCCGCGGCCCGGCACGCCAGGCGTACGCGGGGCGGCGATTTCCACAACTTTTGGGTAGGTCGCCAGTTGCTTAGTGCCGGCAGGCGGCTAGCATATGGCCCGGGCCTCTGGGGTTTCCTTACCGCGGACACTACGACGTAACCAACTTAGGAAAACAGGAAATCTGAACATGCTGAACAACCGGTTCCCCGCAGCTCGATGCTTCGCCCTGACCGCCGCGTTGGCCGTCGCCCTGGTCGCCGCGACGCCTGCCCGGGCCACCACGGTCGTCGACAACCTGGCCGCGACGATTACGGGAGACGGAACGATTCTGGGCGACCCGAGCTTGTCGATTGCCACATCGTTCACCACGGGCAACGATCCCTGGCTGATCAACTCAGTCTCGGTGTTGATGTACGACGCGGCCGGGTTGAGCGACGATCAGTTTTACCTGCAAATTCGCGACGACAACGGCGGCAATCCGGGCTCGACGGTGATCGGCTCGTTCGATACCTCGGGAACCGACATCTCGCCGAACTACCAGGTCTACACCTTTCTCCCCGCGGCCTCGATCGTGCTCCAAGGCAACACCACCTATTGGCTGGCGGCACTTCCCGAGTTCCTCGACACGGGCCTGTACTGGGCGGTGACCACCTCGACCGACGACAACGGGGTATCGGGCTGGTCGATCGGCGACCTGAACCGCAGTTCAAGCGACCAGGGCGCGTCGTGGGTTGCCAACGGCAATGAACCGAACCTGTTCAGCATCGATGCGACTTCGATTCCCGAGCCCAGCAGCCTAAGCTTGGCCGGCCTGGGGCTGGCTGGAGCCCTGGCCTGGGCGCGCCGCCGCCGGGCGTAGCCACGGATCGCGCTCGGATCGGCAAGCGCGGCTTGAAACGACACGGAATTACCCGGGGGGAGCGCCGGTCGCCGGCGCTCCCTTTTCTTTTTGCGCAGCGCGGGGGGCCGGGGCTTGCGCCTGGGACCGCGACCACCCCCCGGCCAAAGGACTTCCCAGAGCGGCAGCTCCCGGCGATCTCAAGTTTTCCCAGGTCGCGACGAATGCTGGCTGAGGAGGGTGGCCTGATGCGCGAAGCGAATGCGGCAAAAACCGTGCTGGGGGCGATCTGCCTGGTCGGGGCGTTCGCGGGGTTGTTTGTGGGGCGGATGATGATCTATCCCGTGGCCCAAGCACCTGGCAGTTTTCTGGAGCGAGTCGCCGCCGAGAGCACTGCCTGGGACCAGGGGCACCGGGTCATGCTCCTGGGCATGCTGCTGTGCCCCGCCGCGGCGCTGGTGCTCTGGCGCCAGTTGCACGAGCGATCCCCCTGGCTGGCTCAGGTGGCGACGGCCTTGGTCATGGTCGGAGCCGCGCTGGGGGCGGGCCAGTATGCCCTCGATTTCGCCATGCTCGCGGCGGCCGACCTGCCGACCCCCGAGGCGCGCCAGGTATTCCTCGACGGGCTCCAGCGGCAGCCCTTTGTGCAACTGGTGTTTTACCGCTTGCCCGACCTGACCCAGTTGGGACTGCTGCTCTTCACGGCCTGTCTCTGGCGGCAAGGCCCCGCCTGGCGCGTGAGCGCGGGCCTGGTCACGGTGGCCGCGGCCGCCTCGCTGATCGGCCCCCAGATCGCGGGCAACGCCGGCGTGAGGGTCGCGCTGGGCTTGTGGCTGGTTGGCTTTTCGGCCGTCGCGGGGCGAATGATTCGCGGCGCGCTTGCAGGCTCGTCCGAGCAGACGATCGCCGCCGATTCCGGGCGGTTAACCGCGCCCGGTTAGCATTCGAAATACGCCCAGCGGCCCCCGGCGACGCGCCGCCTGACGCCGACCGCTCGGCGGGCAGTTGGGGCCGTGTGCGGACGAGGCCGCGCCGGCTAGCAGCCTGTTGAAAAATTCCCCCGGGCTGCGTCATCGCAGGGATGCGATGCCAGAATAACGACGTACGTCGTTATTCTGCGAGCCGCGACGAGCTTTGCTCGGCGCTTGGCGCTTGTTGAAATAGGCCACGAGGGCATATTTCAACAGACCGCTAGCGCTTCTTCGTCCGGCCGCCGCGCGAAGTGCCAGCGGCCTTGGGTGCGGCCGACTTGGTCTTGGCCCCCTTCGCCGCCTTGCGGGGAGCAGCCGCCCCGGCAGCGGCACGGCCCCGCTTGGGTTTGGCCGGGCCCATGGCGGCCCGGGCGGCCAGCAGTTCCAGCGCCAGGGCCGGGGTCAGCTCGTCGATGACCACATCTTTGGGAACCGAGGCGTTGGTCGTTCCATCGGTCACGTAGGGGCCGTAGCGGCCGGTCAGCACCTGTATCGGCTGCTTGGTCACGGGCGACTCGCCCAAGAGCTTGAGCACCTCGCGCGTTTGACCGAATCGCCGGGCCGCCTTGGGCTGTGCCAATAGCTCGAGCGCCTGCGGCAGCGACACGTCGAGCGGCGAAAGCCCGGCGGGGAGCGAACGGGTATCGTCGCCGCACCGCACATAGGGTCCGAACCGGCCGTTGGACACGATCACATCGCTGCCCGAAGCGGGGTGCGGCCCCAAGTTGCGGGGCAGCGACAAGAGCCGCAGGGCCACCTCGAGCGTCACCTCGTCGGGTTTCATTCCCTTAAGCAACGAGGCGTTTTGCGGCTTCTCCACGTCGTCGGCCAGGCCCCGCTGTACATAAGGGCCGAAGCGACCCACCTTCAGGTACACCGGTTTGTGCGAATCGGGGCAAATTCCCAGCGGCTCTTCGCCTTGGGCCGCCTGGGCCAGCAATTCCTCGACCCGGGCCTTGGTTAGTTCGTCGGGGGCCAAATCCTCGGGCAAACTGGCGCGGCGTTCGCCTTGCTCGATGAAGGGGCCGTACCGCCCGACCCGCACGCAAATCGGCGCCTCTGCCTGGCCCTCGCCCGCCGACCAGGGAAGCGCGATCCGGCTGACCTCGCGGGCGTCGATTTCATCGACCTTGTTCAACAGCTGTTGCTTGAGCCCGGGCCGACCGTTGCCGAAATAGAAGTTCCTGAGGTAACTCACGTGTTCGGCTTCGCCCCGGCTGATCGAATCCAGGTCGTCTTCCATCTGGGCCGTGAAGCGGTAGTCGACCAGGTCGGGCAGGTGCGATTCGAGCAGCTTGGCCACGGCCATGGCCACCCAGGTGGGCACCAGCGCGTTGCCCCGCTTGAACACGTACTGGCGTTCAAGAATCGTGTCGATGATCGTGGCGTAGGTGCTCGGCCGGCCAATGCCCATTTCCTCGAGCGACCGGGTCAGCGTGGCTTCGGTGTAGCGGGCCGGCGGCTGGGTGGTATGGCTCTTGGGCTCCATGCCCTCCACCCCCAAAGGCTCGCCCACCGAAACCTGGGGCAAAATCCGCTCCTGGTCGGCCAGTTCGGCCTGTGGATCGTCCGACCCCTCGACGTAGGCCCGCAGGTAGCCGGGAAAATCGATCGTTTTCCCCCCCACCTGAAACGTAGCCTCGCCGCCGGCCGCCACCAGCGAAATGCGGCGCCCCCGGGCGTCGGCCATTTGGCTGGCCACGGTCCGTTTCCAGATCAGGTCGTAGAGCTTAAACGCATCGTCGGTCAGCTCGGGGCGAAGCTGCTCGGGAAAGGCAAACGGGTGGCCCGCCGGGCGGATGGCCTCGTGCGCCTCCTGGGCATTCTTCACCTTGGTGCGATACACCCGGGCTTCGTCGGGCAGATACTCGCGACCGTACTGGGCGGCCACCAGGTCGCGAGCGGCTTCGACCGCCACCGCCGCCAGGTTGGTCGAGTCGGTACGCATGTAAGTAATGTGCCCGGTTTCGTATAGCCCCTGGGCAATTTGCATGGTGCGGCGGGCCGTGAACCGCAGTTTGCGGTTGGCCTCTTGCTGCAGCGTGCTGGTGGTAAACGGCGGATAAGGCCTTGAGGTGTACGGTTTCTCGTCGAGCGACTCGACTTGAAACCCGCCGGCGCTGAGCTGCTCGGCCAATCGCCGGGCCGCCGCCTCATCGAGCAGCAGCAGTCCCTCGTCGCGAATCCGCCCGGTGGCGGGGTCGAAATCGCGCGAGCTGGGCAGGCTCCGCCCTTGGAAGGTAACCAGTTCGGCCTCGAAACTCTCGCCCCGCGCCGTGGCGAATCGGCCCACCAGATCCCAGTACGTGGCCGCCACAAAGGCCATCCGGTCGCGTTCGCGGTCGACGATCAACCGCACCGCCACGCTCTGCACCCGGCCGGCCGAGAGCCGCGGCCGCACTTTGCGCCAGAGCAGGGGGGAAACCTCGTAGCCGTACAATCGATCGACGATTCGGCGCGTTTCCTGGGCCCGGACCAGGTGCTCGTCGATGTCGCGAGGCTGCTCCAGGGCATCCAGAATGGCTTCCTTGGTGATCTCGTGAAACACCAGCCGCCGGACCGGCACCTTGGGGCGCAACAGCTCTCGCAGATGCCAGCTAATGGCCTCCCCCTCGCGGTCTTCGTCCGTCGCCAGGTAGAGCTGGTCGGCCTCTTTCAGCAGGGCCTTGAGCTTCTTGACCTGCTGCGATTTTCCGGGGGGGATGATGTAAACCGGTGAAAAGTCTTGGTTAACGTTGACGCCCAGGTAGGCCCAGTCTTCCGACTTGAACTCGGCCGGGATTTGTTTGGCCCCCTCGGGCAAATCGCGGACGTGGCCAATGGAAGCCTCGATGACGTAGTCGCGTCCCAAAAACTGGCTAATCGTTCGCGCCTTGGCAGGCGATTCGACGATTACCAGCGACTTACCTTTGCCTGCTGAGGCTTTTTTCGCCATCGCGACCCAAAGGGGTTAGAGGTGTCTGACGCCCAAGTTGTGGTTCTCTCCCGGAGAACACCCGGGGGGCCTTTTCGGCCGGCCGCCACGCTGCGAAACCAAGCCGGGATTGCATTTAGGTCGACGACACCTACAATCTCGGGGCTTCGGAGGCTACGGTTTAGCCACTCCCATAATGCATCGTCGGCGCGGCTGTCAAGTTACAGACCCCGCCGGAGACGCGTGTCGTCTTGCCGAAGGACGGATTCCGATGGCCAGCCCGTTTCACATCTTTCGTCGTTATCAGCGGGTCATGTTCGCGCTCTTGGGGGTGCTGTGCATGGTCTCGTTCGTCTTTCTGCCGATTTTCTCCGATTTCATCGGCGTGCGGCCGGCCGACGACACCGTGGTCGCCGAATCCCGCTTCGGAAAACTGCACGAATCGACCGTCCAGCAGTTGATCGCCAACCGAATCGCTCTCAACACGTTTGTCAATTCCGCTCGCTCGCTGGCCATCGGGTTCAACATGGGGATGCAGCTCTTCGGCCCGCCCCAGGAAGAAGCCGTGGTCGACAGTTGGCTCCTGGCCAACCAGGCCACCGAGGCCGGGCTGGTGGTCACCGATCAGGCCATCAACGACTTCCTCCGCGAAGTGACCCTGAACCGGGTCAAGCCCGACCAGCTGCAGGGCATGCGCACCCAGTTGGGAATGAGCCAGGTGCAATTGTTCGAGGGCCTGCGCCACGAGCTGCTGGCGCTGCGCATGAGCCAGCTCGTGCTCGATAACAACCTGAACACCCGCGCCAAGCCCCCGGCCCAGCGCTGGGATTACTACCGCCGGCTCAACACCCGGGCCACCGTGGAATTGGTGCCCATTGCCGTGGCCGACTACGTGGGCCAGGTCGAGGAACCGCCGGAAGCGAATCTGCGGGCACTGTACGACGAGTACCGCGACGATTACCCCCTGCCCGGTTCGCCCGATCCTGGTTTTCGAATTCCCTTGCGGGCCAAGTTCGACTACTTCAAAGCCAGCTACGCCAACTTCGTGAAACCCGAAGGCATTTCCGACGCCGACGTGGCGGCTCACTACGAGAAGTTCAAAGACCAGCGGTACCTGTACACCGAATCGGCCGAGAGCGAGACCGCGATCGACCCGGGGAGCGGTCTGCCTGCTGGGGAAACGCCCGCCACGACACCGCCCACCGACCCGTCGGGCACCCCAGAAGCTTCGCCCCCCGCTGAGCCGGCAACCCCCAGCGAGCCGGCAACCGAGCCGGCAACCGAATCGCCGGCCGAAACAGAGCCGCCGGCCGAAACACCCGCCGAGAGTGACACCCCCACCGAGCCGAGCGAGGATGCGGCCCCTTCGGATGCGGCCCCTTCGGATGCGGCGCCGAGCGACGCAGCGCCCGGTGACGCGGCACCAGCTGAGCCGCCCCCTGGAGACGGCGCCGAGCCAAGCGCCGAGCCAAGCGCCGAGCCAAGCGCCGAGCCAAGTGCCGAGCCAAGCGCCGAGCCAAGTGCTGAGCCAAGTGCTGAGCCAAGCGCCGAGCCAAGCGCCGAGCCAAGTGCTGAGCCAAGTGCTGAGCCAAGTGCTGAGCCAAGTGCTGAGCCAAGTGCTGAGCCAAGTGCTGAACCAAACACCGAACCAAGCGCTGAGCCGACCGAAGAGCCGAGCACGGAACCGGGCGAGACACCGCCTTCCGGTGAGCCGCAGGCCCGTCGTGGGCCACACCGCCGTGCCAGCGATGCGGTAATCGTGCGCGGACAAGACGAAACGGCCGCCGCAGATACCGCCGCCGAAGCCGCTGCAGAAGCCGCCGCGGATGCCGACCCGGCTGCCACGCTCTCGGAAGCGGCTGCCGGCGCAACGCCCTTCGGAGGCGGCCGCGCTGCGGCCGCGGCGGCGGCCAGCCGGCCCATTGGCGATGACCTGCTTTTGCCCGAGGGAATTCTCGATGGTCCCCAACCGCAATACGATCCGCTCTGGAAAGTGGAAGCCCGGATTCGCGAGGAGTTGGCCAACGAGCGGGCTACCCAGGCCATGCAAAACGCCTTGAAGGCGCTGCAGCAACAGCTTTCGGGTTACTTCGGCGCGGTCGCCAAGTGGCAGGTTCAGAATCCCAACGATCCTCCCCCGGCCAAGCCCGATCTGGCCGCGCTGGCGACCCAATACGGGGTGAGCCTGCAGCAAACGGCGCTGGTTTCGGCGATCGAGTCCCGTTTAAGCACGGACCTGGGCCAGTCGGCCGTTGGGGGCAGCGAACCCTTTGATTCGTTCGCTTTCGGCCGGTTTCCGCTCAATAGCCCTCAGCTTTCCCAGGACTCCGACGGGAACCAGTACTTGTTTTGGAAGACGGAAGAAACGGCCGACCGCATCCCCGAATTCGACGAGGTCCGGGCCGAGGTGGTACTGGCCTACAAGGCGCGCCAAGCCCGCGAGCTCGCACGGCAGCGTGCCGAGGAACTGGCCAGTACCGCGCGCCAGCAACCGGGCAAGTCGCTGGAGGAGGTCTTTGTCGGCCAGCGGGGGCTGAAAGTCGTGCGCCCGCGTCCCTTCCAATGGCTGGTGCAGGAGGGGGCGGATCAGTTCTCGCCGAACACCCCACCCCGGCTGGGCGAGGTGGACGAAGTTCCGCAGGCCGGCCCCCAGTTCATGCAAACGGTATTCGAGATGGAGCTCGACCAGGTCGGGGTCGCCCTGAACAACCCGCAAGATCGGGTCTACCTCATTCGCCTGGTGCAACTCGATCCGCCGGTGCGGGTGCTGCGATCGACCTTCATGGCCGACAATTTCCGCCGTTACGCGCTGGCGGGGCTGGACGACGACGTGCGACTGGGCCGCCGGTGGCGCGAGCAGCTAGAAAGCGATTCGGAACTCACCTGGGTTCGGCCGCCCAGAACCCAAACCGACAACTAACCAGGGTTGCGGCGCGGCACCGAGTTCAGCCTGGCGCCCCCGGCGAGCCCGCTCTGGAACGTGCCGCGGTCGGTGCCTGAGGGGCCCCCCCAAACCAACAGGAGCTACACCGTGGATCGTCGCGAATTCCTGTCCGCCGCGGGATGCGGGGCCCTCGCCGGGGCGGTTGTCGCCTCGACGACTTCGCTGGCCCGAGCTGCCGAACCCAAGCACAAGTTCCAGCTCACCTACGCCCCGCACTTCGGCATGTTTCGCCATCACGCCGGCGACGATCCCGTGGCCCAGCTCGAGTTCATGGCCGACCAGGGGTTCACCGCCCTGGAAGACAACGGCATGAAAGGCCGCAGCCGCGAGGACCAGGAGCGCATTGGCCAGGCCTTGGACCGGCTCAAGATGCGGATGGGCGTATTCGTGGCCCACGGAGATTTCGGCCGCCCGACGTTTGCCGCGGGCGACAAGGGCCTGGCCGAACAGGTACTCAAAGATGTTCAAGACTCGGTCGAGGTTGCCAAACGGGTCGGGGCGACCTGGTGCACCGTGGTTCCCGGCAAGCTGGACCACCGCCTTGAACTCGACTATCAAACCGCCAACGTGATCGAACTCTTGAAACGCTGCGCGGCCATCTTCGAGCCCCACGGGCTGGTGATGGTGCTCGAGCCGCTCAACCCTTGGCGCGATCACCCCGAGCTGTTCCTCTCCCGGATCCCGCAGGCCTACCAGATTTGCCGGGCGGTCGACAGCCCGGCCTGCAAGATCTTGTTCGACATTTATCATCAGCAGATTACCGAGGGGAACTTGATTCCCAACATGGTCCGCGCCTGGTCGGAAATTGCTTACTTCCAAATTGGCGACAATCCCGGCCGGAACGAACCAACCACCGGCGAAATCAACTACCGCAACGTGTTTCGCTACATCCACGGGCGGCAGTTCACCGGCATTCTGGGCATGGAGCACGGCAACTCTCGCCCCGGCAAGGAGGGAGAGGCAGCCCTGATCGAGGCCTACGTCGCCAGCGACCAGTTCTAGTGCTCTGTCGCAACTTGGATTTCGGGTCCGGGCGTATCACGGAGCACTAGGTATTTGCTTGCCGCCGAACCACTTACGTGTTCGGCGGTCGTGCTGTGTCACCCGTAATTCTACGTGTGACACAGCACTAGCCGTTGGCTAAATCGAGCCAGCCTGCCTTTCTCACCGGGTTCGTCGTGAGGCGGCGCAAGTTGGTCGGGTCCAAGGCGCGTGCAGGGTTCGACCGGAGGTGTGTTGGTAACACGCCGAAGACGAGCCGCGAAGCAAAACGCCGCCCAGCGTTTGAACTTTCGTCGCCGCAACAGGACCTGGTGAAAAAGGCAGGCTAGCCCCTTGGAAGCTTGGGGGGGAGGTGACGTCGACGTCATGCCCGCCTTCGACGGATAGGCCGGCCGGTACGGCGCTCGCGGCAAGCCGTCGAGTGTGACGTACGAGCTAAGAACTCATCGCTCAGGTCGGCTCGCCCTGGGGAACCGGGATTCTGAGCGCACCCGATTCGGGATCCCAAGAGCGGGCGTAGCTTAGCGCGTGGGGGCCCGTCGACGACGGCCGGCCCGGGCGTAGGCAGCCAAGCAGGCCCCGGCCAACCCCAGCAGCGGGAGCGAACTCGGCTCCGGCACGTGGTTGGCCCCGGCCGGCGGGCAGGTCTTGCCGAAATTGGCCGCCCAGAGAGCATAGTCGCCGGCGCCGACGGAGCCATTGCCGTCGAAGTCGGCCGACAGGCCCGATCCGGTCTGGCCGAACTGGGCCGCCCAGAGGGCATAATCGGCGGCCCCCACTGAACAGTCGCCGTTGGCGTCGCCGATGAGCGTGGCGAATCCTGGAATCACTTCAAGCGTGAGGTAGCTCGTGCCGTAAAGCACGTTCCAGATCAGGCCGCTTGGCAACGGTGCGGCGGTGAAATCCTCGTTCAGGAACTGGCCCGTCCGCGACTCGTGGTACAGAATCTGAAACACGGAATCCACGGTCGGCACAAAACCGTCGGCCAGCGACACGACCAGGTCGCCGGCGAAACTTGCCGCGCCAAGGATCGAGAGGTCGTCGAAGTCGCTGGGGCCGCGGATTTCGAACAGCATCTGGGCGCCGGCTTGCTGATCCAGGCCGCTGACCGAAGAGTTGTCGGCGAACATCCGCGAACCATCCAGCAGGGTCACGTCGCCGAACACGTCGGCGTTTTGCAGCCGAAGATGCCATCCGTTGGAGACGTCGCCGCGAATCAATCCACCGCTGGCGAGTTCGATCTCACCCTCGTTCGAGATGACCGCGGCGGAGTTGATTTCCAGCTGGCCATTGGTCGAGACGTCGATCTTGCTCGAACCATTTACCGTGACCGATCCGAGAACGGCAACGTATCCTTGATCTTGGACGTTGAGGGTCGCCGCGCCCCCCTCGCCGACCACGAGCGTCGAGCCTACGCTCAGGGTCGAGCCGCTCCCGGTCACAGTGACGGTACTGTTGGCGCCGCCTTGTTCGCTGAGCACGGTTCGATCGTTTGATTCAGCGCGTCCGCCGGCCGAGATCGTCAGCGTCGAGGTGCCGATTCGCCCCGCAATCAGCTCGTCGAGTGCCTTGAGCACGGCGGCGTCGCCGGCGACGGTGACGCCCGTCGTGCCGCCGGAAGAACCGAGGGCAACATTCTCGCCCTCGACGTATCCCCCGGCCGCAATGCTGACCGTTGTGCCGCGGAGAAAATCGATCGCGCCGCTGGACTCGATCCGGCCGCCATTGACGGTGAGCACGGTATTCGAAGTCGTCGCGCCGCCGGTGGCCAAGCTCGAGGTCACCAGCCGCGCGCCGCCGCTGAGGGTTGCATTGACCATGCCGCCGCTGAGGCTGGTTCGCAAGCCCGAGTGGTACGTGGCAACCGCGCCGTTGCTGAGGGTGACCGTCGAACTGCTGGCGGCGCCCCAATCGCTAATCGTTCCGCCGGCCGTGCCTGCGGTGAGTGTCCCGTTGTCGACTTCGAGCGTGGCGTTGCCCAGGTCGAAATAGGAGGGGGTCGTGAAGCTTCCGCCGCTCGTCACGCGGGTCGTGGTGTTGTCGGTGAAGATGAAACCGGTCGGGCTGGTCTTGTTGAAGACCCCGCCGTTGACCAGCAATGTTGTGTTGGCCCCGAGATTGACGGTGCCGCCCGACCAATCGATGCGGCTACCGACGTTGAAGGTGGCGCCACCGTTGAAGTTGACGGTTCCGTTGGTCAGGTTCAGATCGGCCTGGCTGTTGAAGGTGGCGCTGCCGTCGATCCGCAAGGTGCCATTGCTCGTTACATCGAGCGAAACCGGGCGGACGGCCGTTCCGCCCCCCATCGTGAAGCTGGCCAGCGCCTTGAGCAAGGCGCCCCCGCTCACGGTGCCGACAAACTGCCCGTTCGAGGTGCCGGCGCGGAGTTGGCTGACCGTGGCGACCGCCGAGTCGGCGATCGTCACGGTGGCGCTGGCCGAGGTCGACCGACCCCAGTCACTGATGCTGCCCGCGGTGAGCGTCGAACCCGCGCCAGTGACCGAGAGCGATCCGACGTTGCCGTTACCGACGTCGATATACTCCGAGTTGCTGATGTCGCCGCCGCCCGTGGCCTTGAGGTGCACGCCGTCGTCGACCGCGTGGCCGGAGAACATTTGCAGCAAGGCCGAGCCGTTGTATTCCAGGTCGACTCCCGAAATGGCATTGAGCTCCCCGCCCGCGTTGATCGTGGTGGTGCCGCGGAGCAAGGTCGTGTCTCCCGCGATGCGCAGTTCGCCGCCCGAGTTGACACGGATCTCGCCGGCGGAGTTGTCGAGCTGATATTTCAGCGTTTGCACACTCGCGCCGCTGTTCACGTCGACGCGACCATTGCTCGTTAGCTGAACGTTGTCCGTCGTAATGATCGCTCCGCTGCCAAGCGACAAAATCGCGTTGTCGTTCACGGATACTCGTGGCGTGTTGAGCCGTAAACCCAGCAGCGTGTGTACGTTCAGGGCCTGGAGATCTTCGTTCTCGAAGTTAGCCGAGGTCGTGGCGGTGAGGACCGGCGAATTCGAGCCGGTGATCGTGTACTGCGCGCCCAGCGGACTAAAAACGTTGAGTGAGGCGATGGTCGTGCTGGCCGACAAACTTATGTCGGTGCGGGTAATCGGAAAAACCCCATCGGAGCTGCGAGCCAGAGTGGCGCTTTCGCCCACCCCCGGGGGACCGTCGAAGATGTACCAATTGCCTTGGAAGAACCAATCGTCGTTGAAGGTACCGACCCATGAATCTGCCCATGCGCGCGGTTGGCTGGAAAGCAGCAAGGCGACGAAGAAGGCGATACGAAACGACATTTTCATCAAATACGACCTGCAAGGGGAACGCGCGCCGTGAGGCGGACGAAGGGGGGAGCCCACGGTCCGTTCATCGTGACCACGGGCCGCGGCGGAAGTCAAAGCAAAACCTGGAGGAACCGAAGCCCTAGGGTACTGCGGGAAGCTTCGTGGGGGGAGTGGTTGGCGTTGATGCCCGGTTCGTGGCACCTGGGTCGCGGCACCTGGTGGATCGAGCTCCTTTAGCTCGGGCTCGCAGGCAGCAGGGGCGACCTGCTTGCGCTTCGGGTTGCGTGCGTCGGTAACGGCCTGACGACCTCGGCTGGACGAGCTGGCGCTGGGCGATGGCGACTCAGGCGGCAGGGGCTGGGAGACGGGCTCCTTCGCTTGGCAGTGGCCCCCTCGAAGCCCCTTCGCCGTCACCGGTGCCTCGGCCTATCACCCGCTTGCGGGACAGGCGACAGTCCAGGCGACAGTCCAGGCACTGGGGCGCCAGCCCCGCCAGATTCGAGAAACCGGCGAGCCAACGCTGAGCGCGGTTGAGACACCATCAACCCCAGTTACCCACGAAGTTCAGCGAAGAGCCATTTTTCTGGCATTTTGCTTAGGTAGATTCCGCCGCTTCGACAGGCGCGGGGAGCCCTTTCTTGGCCTGGCCCGGTACGGCCGGCGGACCGCCCAGGGGGCCTGCGATCGAGCACGCGTCCGGGCAATTGGTTCGTCTAGTTGACAGTTATTGGCAACCGCAGTAGGTTCATCCTCCCAGGGGACGGATCTCTTCTGTTTCGCTTCTTGGTCGACACGGTGGTGCCAAGGGGGGCCAGTGATCGCGCCGCGATTCTGGTGCTCGTTCCAGGCCACTCGCACTTAAGTCTTGATAAGGCGGTGGGGCAGCTTGCAGAGAGATTCGACCTCTTCCGCGGTACGGTTGCGCTGACGATCTCGCCTGGCTGGGTAAGTTTCGCACGCCTGCTGACGTGCTTGCCAAATTGACCTGAAGGAGATGGTCCCATGGCGCCCGCTCCGGAATCGCTCCCGGGGATACGTCCTGAGGGGATGACCCTGGTTGAACACTGGCAGTGCATTCGCCAGTCGGCCCAATCCCGATTGGGCTCGAGCCCCTATGCTCCGCTGCGGAGCGTAACCTGCGATTTCCGCGAGGGGGTCCTTACTCTGCGGGGCCGCGTGTCGAGCTATTACCTGAAGCAGTTGGCCCAGTCGCTCGTCGCGCGCGTCGGCGGCGTCGAAGTGGTTGTCAACAATATCGAGGTAACCGGATCGATCGTTTAGTCGGGGCACGTTGGGGGGATTCTGGCCGGGGGCCAGGCGGCATCAGGCCGCGATTGGTTGCGAGGAGGCAATCTCATGTGGGTATTTACTCGTCGGATCGGGGAACGCGTGGTCGTGGGCCCGGGGATGGTGGTCGAAGTGACCGAAATCTCCGGCGATTCGGTTGAGCTCACGTTTCGCTCCGAGTCGGGATGGTCGGCCGGCGGCATGGCGCCGGGCGTTTCGGCCAGCCGGTCGGCGCGCGATGTCCAACCGCAGCAGCAAGCGCTGGAAGACACCGTGCGGAGCCACTCGCGCGAAGAGTCGCCGTACTTCGCCGAGTGCCCGTAAAAGGCCCGCTGCCCTTTGGGGGCAGGGCCCTCAACTAATTCCTGCGGCCCAGGTTGTAGCCCCTACGCCAAGCCCAGCGTAGCCGCCACGCGGGGGTCGCTGAGGTCGCGAACCAACAGGTCGCAGCCGCAGAGCGACAGGTCCTCGTGCGAGGCGCTGCCGGTGGCCACTCCCAGCGCCCGGGCCCCGATCGAGCGGGCGCAGGCCACGTCGTGCGGCGTGTCGCCGATGACCCAAACATGGTCCGGGTCGAGGGCTCGGCCCGTATGCCCCTCGGCAGCCGACAGGGCCTCCTGGGCCACGTCGTTGCGGTCTAAGTGCCGGTCGCCATACCCGCCGAAGGCGAATCGCCCCCACAGTCCGTAGTGGCTCAGCTTGGTTTGGGCGCCCGCGACCACGTTGCCCGTAAGCAGCCCCACCGCTACGTCGGGCTGGGCCAGCAGTGCCTCGAGCAGCTTTAGCACCCCGGGCAGTACCCGCCCCGGCCGGCTCTCGAGCATCGCGGGCAAGTGGCCCAAGTACGCTTGCAAATACCGGTCGCAGCTCTGGGGGCTGAATTCGATGCCCCAGTGGACCAACACATCGCGGGCGATGACGCGATCGGTGCGCCCCCCCAGCGGAATGCCCGCCAAGTCGGCCGGGAGATCGAAGGCCGAGACCAAGGCCGCCTCGAGCGCGGCTTTGCCGGCCCCGCCGCTCGAAAGCAGGGTGCCGTCGATGTCGAACAATACAACTCGCATGGCCGGGCATCTTAGGCAATTCGGGGCGGATTGGAAATGCGATTGCCGGGGGTGCCCGTCTCGCGGGGGCTGTCCAGCTTGCATCTCTTGCGTAGCTCCGATGGCGACCGGCGAATCGGCCCGCCATGCCAGGTAAAGTCCCCCATTCCGCGCAACCGATACTGGGGATGCCAATCGTAGAGATTGTGCCGGGCCCGGGTGCGCGGCCCTCGTGTCGAGTTCCGTTGCTTCAGCGAAGGTATTTTTCGTGATCATGCCCCGCCTGCTGCTGACGTGTATTTACCCCTCGCGACTCGAACTGGAGTCGGAGGTCCGCGAGCTGTGTCAAACGGCGGCCGGGGCGGGCCACACCGTGCAAGCGGTCTGTTTCGCAGATCGGGGCTCGCCCCGCCGCAACGCGGCTGCCTGGCCGCGCCAGCTTTGCGAAACGGTCGCGGGCGGCAATGGCCCCTGGCTGGTGCTCGATCCGTCGTATCGCATCGCGGCCCCGCTCGACAATGCCCTAGCGCTGCTGGATCAGGTGGACTTGGCCGTGCCTTGCCGACCCGACCTGTGCCCCACCGCTTTTTTCGACCCTGGCCTGATGTTGCTGCGGCGAACGCCCGCCACTTTGGAACTACTGGCCGACTGGGCCGAGCGGTCGGAGGCCTGGGCTGCCGGGCACCGATTCGGACACGGCGCCACGCTCTTGGAGGCAATTCTGGCCTCGGCAGACCGACTCCGCTGGAGAGCACTTTGCCCCGCCGGCACGAGCGGCACGAACTGCCTGGCGGGCGTCGTCCGCCCCGGAGTATCGCACCAGCCCGGGGCGCTGGATTACGACCACGACGGCCCGGCCCTGGCCTGCCAGACTTCGCCCGACGCCAATTACGTGATCCTGGCTCCCCAGGGGGGCGGCGACCGCGGCCCGCTGGGTTGCGATTCGGCCGAGGGCACCGCCGAGGACTATAAAGAGTTCGCCGCGCGGCATGGGGTGAACCAGGTTTGGACCCTGGCCGCCCCGGTTGCGCCGGGGCATCGGAGCGTGTTGGAGGACACCAAACTTTCGCTCTGGAAGACGCTGAGCGAACGCTTGCCCGAGGGAAGCCGGTTGGTGGTTTGCGACTACGACACGTTGTTTCTCCGCGACCCGCGGGCCTGGGCCGTGGCGCTCGACTCGGCCGAACTAGTCGTGGCCTGGGACGCCCAGCAGCCGCTGGCCATGCCGCGAACCGAGGTGCTCGGCCTGAAGCTCACCGCTTCCGTCGAGCAGTTGCTGTGGCCGGCGCTGGCGGCCCGCTACGACGAGCTGCGCAGCGAGCTGGGACCCTTCGAGGGGCTCGCGGCGGCGCTGGGAGACTGCCTCCGGCGACTGGCTGGCCAACTGAGCATCGCCACGTTGCCCAGCACCGTGCTGAGTTCCCACCAGATCGACGCCGAGCGGACGCGGATTCTCAGTGCCGTGGAGCCGGCCCGATGGCTCCCAGGCGAGCCCTCGGCGTTGACGCCGCCGCGCAACCTGGGGCTGGGGCAACTGCCCCTGGCCATTTCCGAATTGGCCCTGGCCCAGGGCTAGGGCGCTCTTCCAACGGAGGCGGTCGCGTGGGACTACCCAGCGGTTTTCTGCAACTGTTGTTTCAACTCCACGCCCGCAACCAGTTCGCGCCGCCGGTGTTGACGCTCGGGGTGCAAGACGTGTACGCCACCTACGAGCAGCTCCAGACCATGATCGTCAAGGCGGGGCTGCCACCGCGCGACCTGCCCCCCGAGGAGCGCGAACTGACGACCAGCTATTTGCTCAAGCACCACATTCTTAATAGCGACCCCCTGGCACATTCGCGGACTTTGTTCCGGCTGATGGGGCTGGGTCCCTGCGAATCGCTCGACGCCTCGAATTGGGAAAGCCCCACGCTGGTCCACGACCTGAACCAGCCCATTCCCCGCGCCTGGCACGGCCGCTACGGCCTGATCCTCGACGGGGGCACCACCGAACACCTATTCGACGTCCGCGCGGCCTTTTCGAACCTGGTCCGGCTGTTGCGAGTCGGCGGCCAGGTAATTCACTTCAGCCCCGTTTCGGGCTGGATCAACCACGGTTTCTTTCAACCGTCGCCCTGCTTGTTCTACGATTTTTACCTGGCCAACGGGTTTCAGGTGCGCGAAGCCTATCTGCTTCTCTTCGGACCGACAAACAGCGACCCCACGTACGTGCAGCGCTATCGACACACGCCCGGGCGATTGCAGCTCAAGCATCCCAACGCGGGGCAGGGGCAAATGGTCAACCTGGTGTTCGTGGCGTCGAAAGTGATCGAGCTGGACGAGATTCGCGTCCCGACGCAAGCGAAGTACTCGGGCCGGATGGACACGCCCGCCCCTGCCGAGCCGGCGATGCCGACGGCTGATTCGACGCAAACTTCGGGGGTATAATCGGGCCCGCTTAAACGCTTGGACCGTACCCGGCGGCCCAAGCCACCCCCCCCTGGCATCGGTCGGCCCCGGCATGCACATTCTGTTCGTCCACCAGAACTACCCGGCCCAATTCGGCCACATCGCCCGTTACCTGGTGCGCGAGGCGGGCCTGCGCTGCACGTTTGTCAGCGAGCGGCCCCCGGGCGACGACGCGGGCGTTCGCCGGCTGCAGTACCGGTTGCGCGGCGGAGCCACGGCCCAAACGCACTATTGCAGCCGCAGTTTCGAGAATTACATCTGGCACAGCCACGCCGTGTACGAGGCGGTGCAGGCCGCGGGCGACTTGCGGCCCGATCTGATCGTGGGGCACAGCGGCTTCGGCTCGACGCTCTTCTTGCGCGAGCTGACCGGTGCGCCGATCCTCAATTACTTCGAGTACTACTATCAGCCGCACCAGAGCGACATGGATTTCCGACCGGAATTTCCCTCGCAGCCGCTCGATGTGCTGAGAGCTTACGCCCGCAACGGCATGCTGCTGCTCGACCTGCAAAACTGCGACGCTGGTTATAGCCCCACCCAGTGGCAGCGCAGCCGCTTTCCCGCCGAGTACCAACCCAAACTCAGCACGGTGTTCGACGGCGTCGACACCCAGGTCTGGCATCGCCGCGCGGCGGCCGAGTTGGCCGACCGCACGTTTGCCGGGCGGCGCCTGCCGGACGACGCCGAGATCATTACCTATGTCTCGCGCGGGTTCGAGTCGATGCGCGGGTTCGATATTTTTATGCGCGTGGCCGCCGAGTTGGCCCGCCGGCGGCCGCGTGCCCTGTTCGTCTGCGTGGGGAGCGACCGGGTCTGTTACGGCGGAGACCTGAAGCACATTCAGGCCAAGACCTTTCGCGAACATGTGCTATCGCAGGACAGGTACGACTTGGATCGGTTCGTATTCACCGGGCTGCTGCCGCCCGACGAGCTGGCCCGGTTGCTCTCGCTGAGCCAACTGCACATTTACCTGACGGTACCCTTTGTGCTGAGCTGGTCGCTGATGAACGCCTTGGCCTGCGGAGCCACGGTGCTGGCATCCGACACGGCCCCGGTCCGCGAGATGATTCGCCACGGCGAAACCGGGCTGTTGGCCGATTTCTACGATGTCGATCGCTTCGTCGATCTGGCCGGCCAGGTGCTCGATCATCCCGACCAGTTCGCGCACCTGGGCCGCAACGGCCAGCAAATGATTGACGAGCACTACCGGCTGGAGCGGGTACTGCCCCAAATGCTCGCGCTGTACGAGCGCGTGGCCAAGCGGCCAGCGGGCGTCCCGCAAGCAACCTGAGCTACCCGACAGGCCAGTGCCCGACGGCCGACTGCCGCTATCGGTTGCCCCTCTTGCCGGCCTGCGAACTGGCGGCGACCCATTCCAGCGCCAGTTCCTCGAGCGCTTCGTCGGCCGGCGACTGAGCCGAAGCAATTCCCGATTCGCCCGCCAGCGAACCGGCCAGGGCCAGCGCTGGCCAATCGTCGGACACGGCCATGACCCGGTCGCTGGCCTCGCGCGAGGCGGACCAGGCCTGGCTGAACTTGGCCGAGGGCGAGACGCTACTCGGCAAGAACGGAGCCGGCCCTGACGGCGGTCCAAAACTCTCGCCGCCGAAAAGGGCGATCGCAGCGGCCGACGCGGCGCGGGGGGGCGCCGCGCCCGTCGGCTCGATCGAGCTCGGCGCCGCGGTCGCCTGCATTAGCGCCGTGGCCGGCAGAACGGCGACCAGGGCAGACGGCGCGGCGGGAACCTGCGAATCGACCGCCGCGTTCCAGATCGAACCCACTTTGCGGTCCCAGAGCGACCTGGCCGCGGGTTCGACTGGTTCGGCTTCCGGTCCGGCTACCACGGTGGTCGTCGCAAATTCGCCGCCAGCAGGGTCCTCTTTCGCCGAATCGCTGGGGAACGCCCCGGTCGGCTCCTCCAGCGACGCCCCGTTGGCGACCGCCGCGCCGACCATGTCGGAGGTGGCCCCAAAGTTGGCCGCCCAGAGCACGTAGTCGCCCGACCCGACCGACCCGCTGCCGTCGAAGTCGGCCGAAAGGTTCGGTCCGACTTGTCCGACCTGGGCGGCCCAAATGGCATAGTCCGCGACCCCCACTTCGCCATCGTGATTGGCATCGCCGATCAGTTCGGGGGGCATGCAGGTGGCGCCGAAATTGGCGGCCCAGAGGGCGTAGTCGCCGGACCCGACCGAACCGTTGCCGTCGAAGTCGGCCGACAGCCCGACGTCTGACTGGCCGAACTGGGCCGCCCAGATCGCGTAGTCGGCGGTCCCCACGACACAGTCGCCGTTGGCATCGCCGATCAGCCCCGTGGGCGAAATCACGTCGTTGGCCACGCCCAGGTCGCGGTTGTCGATGAATCCATCGCGGTTCAGATCGGCCCGGTAGTCGTAGCCAGCCTGGCCCATTTCGTTGCCGAACAGGTCGATAATCCGGTGCCGGTCGTCGTCGTCGACGTGTCCGTCGTCGTTCACGTCGTAGTAGGCCATCCGGTTGGTCACGTGCACCGTGACGGGAATCACGGCGTCTTGGCCGAGTGTGTCGCTGGTGAAATTGAGCTGGGCGTGATAGGTGCCGTCGGCCAACTCGTAGGCGTTTACCAGTACGTTAATCGCGGCGCTGCCCTGGCCCTGAAGCTTGTCGGCCATCAGCCAGCCAACTTCGGACGAAAGCTGCCACTGGAACGCGCCGGGACCGCCGATGTTGATGATCCGCTGCGGCAGCGGCACGGGCAGCGAAAGATCGACCTCGAACTCCAAGGCCGAGGGGCTGACTGCGAGCGTTTGGACAAGCGGTGCCACCGGCGCCGGCTCCGGAGCGCCGGGGGCCAGCCCCCAGGCAAGTTCCTCGCGGTACGAAAGACCGTTGCTGCCCAGCCGCGAGGCGGCCGTCCGGTCGAGCGGGTTCATCTTCCGGGCCAATTGCAGGCTATCGGGCACCCCGTCACCCAGGTAGTCGCTGTCCACGTTGATCTGTACGGTCGCGGTTGCGGTAAGTCCGTTGTGGTCGGTGGCATAGAGCGTGATGATGTGCGGTCCGAAGCTGAGTGCCCGACTTAGCGATGCGCCGGTGCCGAGCTCGCCGTCGCGATTGCTTACCCAACGCAGGCTGGCGTCGCCCAGCCGCCCGTCTTCAGTATCGATGGCGCCGCCGGCGAACGTAATCAATTCACCTTCCAGGGGAACCAGCGCGGGGGCCGGTGAACTGATCCAGGCATTGGGCGCATGATTGCCGATGGCGAACGGCGGGGTGATATAGGCCGTTTCGTGCAGACCGTCGCTGGCCACGATGCTAAACACGGCCGAGGTCGAGGCCGGCAAGATCGAGGCCGGCACCGTCATGCTCCCACTTCCCACGCGGCTGCCGACCGAGGTCCAGGTAGCGCCCAGGTCGTTGGTAAAGCTGACCCAAACCGTCACCGGGTCGCCGTTAGGGTCGGAGACCGTCACGTTGATCGGAATCATCTGGTTGGTGTACGTGCCTCCGAAGCTCGAACCCACGGTCAACGCGGGTGCACTGGCCCCGGGTGCGTAGGTGGCCAGCACCTCGTCGTGGTGCAGAAGCTGAATCGAGCTTACGCCCGGCTGCCGCGACACGATCACCGAAAACATGCCCCGCGAGGCGTGGTCGTCGCCATGGCCGTGGTCGTGCTCGGGCGGCACCTGGCCGTCGAGGTGTTCAATCACCTCCTCGGCTACCAGCACCCCGACTCGGCTCAGCTCGTTGCCGAGGCCGTCGCGCTGGACCAGGTAGTAGCCGGTGTCGAACGAAAGACTTGTTTCCCCGCTTTCGGAAAGCGAGTCGACCGAGTCGATCGATCCCTGGTCGGCCGGGCCGTCGATCCGGCCGGCAATGACCAGCCTGGGGCCGCTGGCGGCGGCCATGGCCATTGCGGTGGCTCGGGGCGCGTCGAGATCCACGGCCGACGCCCCTGCTTCCAAGCTTTCCGCCGTAGAGGCTGCCGCAGGCAGGGGGCCGCCGGGCTCGTTCAGTCGCTGGAAATCCTCCAGATGCCCCAGCGCCGCCGTCTGCTCCCACCCCAGTATGTTGAACACATCTAATGGCTCGAAAAACGCGGTCTTATCGTTTCTTTCTAGGGCGTAACTCATGAGAGACTTGGCCCGCTCGCTAAATTGATCCTCGGGCGGGGCCAGGTTCGGGCGAAGTTGTGCCTGCGAAACTGGATAGAGCGGGTTCACAATCGGCTGGGTGACGGCGATTTGCGCGTCGAAGGTGTGTTCGATCGCGAAATTCGGCGAGGCCACCTTTGGGACATATGCCTCGTTGGGCAGATAGAGCGTCATTTCGTTGGCCCGCGAGTGCCCTACCTGTCCCACCTCGGCTTCGTCGTCCGAGTAATTCAGCGCGTCGGGGCTCACGAGCCCCAAGAGGTGCCCCAGTTCATGGGTCACAATCCGGGAAAACTCGCCGCTGAGCGGAACCCGGACGGTCAGCGAGGTCGAGACCGTGGAGTTGCCCTGGATGAGCGCGACGCCGGTCACGGCGGCGATCTCGCACTCCTCGTCGTCTCCCAAGAGGCCGAAGGTTACCGTATTGATCAGCGCGTTGGCGGCATCGCAGAGGGCGTCGATGGCGTCGAGTGTCAGCTCGCCTGCCCAGCCAAAAGCGTCGGGGCCGAATGCGGTGCCGGGACTGCCGTTAGGCACCAGGAGCCGATCATCCATGATCCCCATTACGAAGCCCACGTCGCGCCCCGAGGCTCGATCGTTCCAACGGCTCTTGATGCGGTCCAGCTTGTTGGTCAAAGCCAGCTTGGCCAGTATCGTCCCGGCATCGTCACCGCCCAGGTTAATCGGGCTGGAATAGTTCTCGGTCAGCACATCGAAGGCCCAATCAAACTCGATGCGGCCGATGGGCAATGCCCGTTGCTCGGCCTGCAGCAATTCGAGCATGGTGTTTCGCTGCAAGTTGGCCAGGTCCGCCGCCGAGTAGCCCTCCTTCATCACGGGTACCAGCAAGATGCGCTGCACGGCCGATTCGTTGACCTGCACCGTGACCGAGGTCGAGGCGACCACGGTGGCCCGGCGCTTGAGCTGCACTTCGACCGTGTTTAGCCCGGCCTCGCGAAAATACAGTGGCGTTACATTGAAGCTGTTGGCCAGATCGCGCAGTTGAGCGTCGGTGGGCGGGGCCAACAGGGTTTTGTCTTCGCCCAACGTCGCGGTGTAACTGAACGCCTTATCGGGCGTTTTAGGATCGACTTGTGTGAAGGTATAGGTATACTCGGCGCCGCTGGGGGTGTGGAAGATGTAGAGCATCGAATCCACATCCAGCACATCTTTAAAGCCCAGTCCGCGAAGCGATTGATTGCGGATTAAGTACGATTGGGCCAGGGTGGGCTTGTCGGTGTACAGGCCGTAGGCCTCGAGGCCCTGGTTGAGCACCACCCGATCAAACGTGAGCGTGATGTGATGAAAGGTTACCGTACCCGCCGCCACGAAGCGGTTGGTCGTGGCGTCGTTGGCCCGGTACTGCGCGTTGTATACCTGCAGGGCTCCGTCGGTGTCGCCCGCGGCGATCAGCACCTGTACCTGGGTAGGGCTGACGTACGACACGCTGCGCGGTACCCCGCTGCCCAGGCTGATCTTGGCATCGCGGTCGAAGTTGATGCCGTAAACGGTCACCAAGACTCCGTCGTTGCCGCCCGTGGGAGTGTACGAGGAGATGTGCGGAATGGCCGCGAAATCGGCCTTGCCGTCGCCCGGCGCGTACTCGGCCCGGCGCGCCCCGCGCACCACCAGCACCTCGCCCGTTTGAATCTGGTTGGTGATCAGCACCGAAATTTGGGTATCGGTGCGCGAGAGCACCGTGACGGCCACGCCGCCGATGGTCACCTTCAGATCGTCGCCCGCCGCGCCGAACCCGCTGCCGATGATATTGACCACATTCTCGCCCGCCTGGCCGCTACCCCAGCGGGGCGAAACGTTGTTGACCAGCGGCACCGCGTCGCGCAGCGGAGGCAAGATCGAACCGCGGACGCTCACCCCCGTGTCGGGGGCGTGTACGAACCACACCCGGTCGGCTCCGTCCGTGGCCACGCCCGCCACGTGCGAGCTGCGCAGCCCGGAATCGGTCCAGTAGTAGCCTTCCCAAGCATTTCCGTTCAAAAGCGCGCTGCCGGCCCACAGACGACCCAGCTCGTCGACCGCCAGCGGCAGGCTTTGGGCCGCGATGGGCGGGATCAGGGTTTGGAAGCCGCCGTCGCGCCACCACACCAACCCGTTGGCGGTGCTCACGGCCACCTCGCCCGTTCCCAGTTGCGCGAGCGACACCACGGTGTTGTTGGGAAGCCCCTGGGCCGTGGTCAGCACCTGCATGTTCTCGGCCCCGCTCAGGTTCCAGCGGACCAGCCCGGCGTCGGTGCCGATCCATAGCTGGTTGTTCTGGTCCACCAGCAGGCTGCGGATATGGGCGCTCGGCAAACTGGAATTAGCGGGCGTCAACGTGAACACAAACCGCTCGCGGTCGAACAGCGTCAGCCCGTTGTCGCCGCCAATCCACACGCGCCCCTGCGCGTCTTCGGCCAGGGCTCGAATGCTACCGGTGGGGCGCGTGCCGAGCTTGTCGTCGAGCGTATCCCAGCCGGTCGACAGGTAGAGCCGCACCCCCAGCGGAGTTCCCACCCAGATGCGCCCCTGGCTGTCGTCCATGACCGCCAGGCTGGGCACGCCCGGGCGATTGTCCCAAGTGACCCCGTCGGGCTGCAGCACGAAGGTGCCCGAGCCGGAGGAGAAGAAAGTTCGGCCCCGGGCCGTCCAGACGCCGTCGAGGGCTTCGAGATCGAGGTTGTTGTTTTCGTCGAGTTGCTGCCAGCGTTGGGCCAGGGTAATTAGCTCGCCGTCCTGGGCGGCGTAGACCTTTTCGTCGACCGCAGCCACCTGGTCGACACTGCTGTCCCAGACCCCCTGGCCGCGGTTCTGCCGGCTTCCCAAGGGGGCGTTGAGCCAGTTGTAATCGGTGGTGCGAATGCTTACGCCCTTGGCCTCGTAGGCGGTCAGACCGCCGCTGTAGCCAAGCTTGCCGAACTCGCCGGTGGCCGAGTTCTCGCCGTTGATGGCCACCCAAACGCGGTTGTCGGCATCCACGTCGATGCTTACCGCCTCGTACCCGTTGGTGTTCGAGAGCGGGTTGAACGTGGCGGGGGTTTCCGCGTTGGGAATAAACAGCGTGGCCTGCCGCTCTTGACCGGGGTTTAAGAACGTGGGGGCCAATCCCGTTCCAGCCAGCCAAAGATGGTTCTCTTTGTCGAACACCAGATCTTTGAGCGTGGTCAGGTAGTTGCCCGGGTTGGAATACGTGTCGGCCAGCCACACCGACTGAATCTGAGGGCCGACGAAGTACACGATGGGATAGGTTTGTTGCAGTTCGTAGACCGTAGTCAGGAACGAGCCCACCAGCACTTTGCGCTCCGAGATGGCCCACACCTCGCCCCCGGGCCCCGCGGTCAACTCCGTTACACGGCTGCCGGGCAGCACGGTGGAATAGGGCGCCGGGTTCGACGCGAGCGCCTTGCCGGTCAGTCCGTTGTCGGTGCCAAAGGCTTGCCGGGTGGGTTCGATATCGAACACGCGGTTCGAGGCAATCGTCGGCGCCTGGAGCAGGGTAAAGCTGGGCAGCGGGCCGGCCGTAATGGCGTAGGCGCCCGCGGCGTCGCTGCCGACCCAAATTCGGCCGTCGCTGCCGTAGGCCACGCCGTTGATTTGCCCCAGGTTGTTCAGCCCCGCGGCGGCGGCGGGGTTGGTCGTGGCGCCGTTGGCCGCGGTGCCGTCGAGCAACCGCACCCCCTGCCCCGCGCTATTGCCCACGACCACCCCCGCTTCGTCGCCGTCGATCGAAGTGATATTCCCGGCGGTAAAGGGGCGATAGAAGTCCCACCGCTCCAGGGGAATCACAGCCCCGTCGCCCAGCTTCATCCGCCACATGATGGTTTTCAGCGAGGCCTCGGTGCTGTTGCCCCCCAGCAAAACGGCCTGGCGCGAAACGGGCGAGTACACGGCGCTGGAACCGCTGCTGGGCACCCGCGTGGCACCCTGGGCGTTGAGCGGATAGGCTATGCTGGAAACAAACACCTGCCGCTCGAGGGGATCGAACACCACGGGACCCCGGCCCGAGTTGCCCAGGACATAGATCAGTTCACTTACCGGATCGACTACCGGCGCCAAGCTCGTGGCGTTCGCCGGCAACTGCGCCGTCAATAAAGTAGCGGTGCCGGCGCCGGTGGCCAGCGAGTACGAGATCTCGTAGATGCTCGAGGTAGTCGCCCCCCCCGTGTCGGTTCCGCCGAAGTAATACGTCTTTCCGGTCGCCTCGCTGTAGGCCGCGCCGAAATCGTAGAGCGCGGGGGTTTGCAGGTTCAGCGTTTGCAGCGTTTCGGTCGCCGGGTCGAACACATAGGCGGTGCGCAGCGGCGTGCCACTGGTATTCACGCCCCCCAACAACAGCACCCGGCCGGTTTGCGAATCCCAGACGGCTTCGGCTCCCACCTGGCGAGCCAGCGTCGGGCTCAGGGTTCGTACCTCGCCGGTCCGCGGATTGATCGCCAAGGGCTTGGTGCGGTAGTTCGCATTGAAGCCGTCGTCTTCGATGCCACCGAACACGTACACCCACCCGGTGGTCGGCGCGTAGACGGCGGCCGCCCCGCGCAGCGGCTGGCTGAGCGAGGTCAAGAGCGAGCTTGCGCCGGTGCTGGCGTTGACCAGCAACACATCGCTCACGGCCCCGGGCATCGTGCGTCGCCCTCCCACCAGCAAGGCCGAATCCAAATCGCTCACATAAGCCGTGGCCGCGTCGTAGAGCGCCGCCGGCAATTGGCCGAAGTTCTCGTCGACCGGAACCGTGGCCGGCGAAACCGGTGCCCGGGGCGTGGTGAGCTGAAAAACCGGCTGCCCCACCGCCGTCGGCGTTTGGCCCGAGATCAGCTCCGGGCCGAAGCTGGCCAGCGACCAATCGCGCACCAGCCCCGGCAACCGTTCGCCGAGCGTGGTGTGCATCGTGCGGCGAATCTCGTCCTGGGTGCGCACCGTGTTCCACAAACGCACCTCGGCCAGGTTGCCGTCCAAAAGGTTGGTGCGCACCGTGCTGGCGCCCGAGGTCACCTCGTTGGCACCAATCGTCAAGTTCGATCGCGGGGCCCCCACCGCGTAGGGAGTGAACTCGGCGGCTTCGAACACTCCGTTCACATAGATCAGCGTGTACAGCTCGGGCGTGAATACCACCGCCACGTGGGTCCAGGTATCGACCGGAATGGTGGTGACCCCGTAGACCGTGGCATCGAACGGCACGATGTTCGTCGGCAACTCCAAGGGCTGCGTCTGAAACCGCACCTTGCCGCCCGTAATGCTCAACATGAAACTCTGGTCCGAGCCGGCGCTGAGAATCGCCTCGCTGCCACTTCCCTGGTGGCGCACCCAGGCTTCGATGGTCATCTGTGAAAGCGAAACGCCGGGCGTCGGAGCCGTGAGGTACTGGGTCGTGCCGTTCAGGTCGACGGCCGCTCCCACGGCCAACAGCCGCCGCTCTTCCAGGGGTTCGACTCGCGGAGCCATCCGCAACCGGCGGCTCTCGTGCGACCGGCGGCCAAACAAACGGGACCGTTTGAGGCGTGCAAGCCAGCGCGGCATTTCAGATTCCTCGATGAACGAACGAGAGGCAAAGTAACAGGGGCAGCCAGGCCCGGGCCGCGTGCCCAGCAAGCTGGCGCTGCCCCCCCGCCAGATCCAGGCAAGTCTTCGCTTCCAACGGGCCGTGGAACACCGCCAGGTGGCACCCTCGCCCGCCGAGCAACCATCGCACGCACGACGGTTTTGGCTCGCGCCGAAGACCATCCGGCTCGCTTAGGCCGCGCCGGTGGCCCCTTCGCGCGAGCCGATGGCCCGTGTCGAACGGTTCTGCCAGTAGTAAAAACGCAGGCGCGGACAATTGGGGACAGGTGCGCCAATCGAACCTTTAGAAAAGGCCAGAATGAAGCGATAAATCGCAGTTGTCCGCTGGTGAATCGACCGGCTTCTTGCGCTGGCCCAGCGGCCGGCTCGTCGAGCAGGTCCTTGGGTTCAGGGCCGCGCCGGGCCAAGAGGGTCGACGGGTTTTCAAGCCGCCCAGTCGCCATCGCTGCCGGTTTCGCGTTTAATAGCTTGGCTCGATAAAGGGTGCGCAGGGCAAGGTACGATGCCAGAGTTCGCCGACGACAGCGAAACCCAGCAGCTCGTGCGCCAGGCGGCCACGGGCGATCAACATGCCTGGACGTCGCTCTTGACGCGGCACCGACCGCGGTTGCGCTGTTTGGTCGCCATGCGCATGGATCGCCGGTTGCGCGGGCGGCTCGACCCGTCCGACATTATTCAGGAAGCCAGCCTGGTGGCCGCCAAACAGTTTCCGGCCTACGCCTCGAATCCGCGGATGTCGTTCTACCTCTGGCTCAGGTGGCTAACGGGCCAGCGGCTGATCGAACAGCACCGCCGCCACCTGGGGGCCCAGGCCCGGGAACTAGGCCGCGAAATTTCGCTGTACCATGCGGCGATTCCCGAAGCTTCGAGCGCCGACCTGGCCGCGGCGTTCCTGGGCCATACCAGCTCGCCCAGCCAGGCCGCCGTGCGGATCGAGCAGGCGATCAAACTCGAAGAAGCGCTTAATAGCCTGGAGCCGCTCGATCGCGAGATTCTGGCCCTTCGCCACTTCGAGCAGCTCTCCAATGGCGAGGCCGCCGAGGTGCTGGCCATCGATAAGTCGGCCGCGAGCAAGCGCTACGCCCGGGCACTGGTCCGCCTCAAGGACCTATTAGTACCCCTGCTGGGTGGCGAACCCTGAACCGGCAAATCCGGCAACGGACCCAAGCATGGGCAACTCTTCGGCGTCTCAGCGCGACTTGATCGAGCGGCTGGCCGACACGTTTATCACCGCCTATCGGGCCGGGCAGCGTCCCAGCATCGAGGACTATGTCGAGCAGTATCCCGAGTTGGCCGACCAACTGCGGGATCTGATTGGCGCGCTGGTGGTGCTGGAGCGCAACGCGCCCAACCAGCGGTACGGCGCCCTGCCGCCGGGCCCGGCCCTCGACCGTAATACCCCGCGCGAAATCGGCGATTTCGCCATCGTCCGCGAGATCGGCCGCGGAGGGATGGGGGTAGTTTACGAGGCGGTTCAGCAGTCGCTCGGCCGCCATGTGGCGCTCAAGGTACTTGGCTCGCCGGGCCTGCTCAACCCGGTGCACCTCGAGCGATTTCGGCTCGAGGCCCGCGCCGCCGGACGATTGCACCACAGCCATATTGTGCCCGTGTTTGGCGTGGGGGAGTGCGGCGGGCTGCACTACTACGCGATGCAGTACATTGCCGGGCAAAGTCTCGATCAGGTGATCGACGCCATGCGCAAGCTGCGTCCGGCGTTTCGCCAATCGAAGACCGAGGCCCTGGCCGGAAACGAGCTGACGGTTTCGATTGTCCAGGGCCTGCTCCGCGGCCAATTCGATGGTTCCGACGCGACTTCGGCGGCCGAAGCGCCATCGCCCGAATGCAACTCGCGCGGCGACGCCCTGTCGGCCCCCGGCGACCCCGGCCTGGGCGGCGCCGAATCGGGCGAGGAACCGGCTCGCAAGCGGAACTCGGCAATCAGTTCCCACCACGGCGGTCCAGGCGCCTCGGGCAAATCCGCGGGGACAGGCGAATTCTCCTCCGGAGCGGGCGGTGGGCCATTCTACGCCAGCGTGGCCCGCGTCGGCTTGCAAGTTGCCGAGGCGCTGGCCTACGCCCACTCCGAGGGGATTCTGCACCGCGACATCAAGCCGTCCAATTTGTTGCTCGACGCCCGCGGGAACACCTGGGTGACCGACTTCGGATTGGTCAAGGACGAAGATGGCTACAGCCTGACCGAGCCGGGCGACTTTGTCGGCACCTTGCGCTATATGGCCCCCGAGCGGCTGGAGGGCTGGTCGGATCGGCGTAGCGACGTTTATGCGCTAGGCGCCACGCTCTACGAGTTGCTCACCCTGCGCGGGTTTTTCGAGGGCGCCAGCCGCGGGCAGTTGCTCGAACACATTCGTCGCGTGGAGCCGACGGCCCCCAGCGCGTTCGATGCCCGCGTGCCGCGCGATTTGGAAACCATCGTACTCAAAGCGCTGGCCAAAGAGCCCGGGGCTCGTTACCACACGGCCGACGCCATGGCCGAAGACCTGCGCCGCTTCTTGGCCGATCGGCCCATCCTGGCCCGGCGTTCGACTCCGCTCGAGCGATCCTGGCTCTGGTGCCGGCGCAACCCGGTGCCGGCTTCGCTATTGACCGTAATCGGGCTGCTGATCTTGTCGATTAGCGTTGCCTCGAGCCTGGTCGCGCTGCGCATGACCCGGCTGGCGCGGTCGCTCCGCGAGCAATCCGACCAGCGTATGGCCGAAGCCGAGCTGGCCGAAGCCCGGGCCAACCGCGTTCTGCACAAAATTGGCTGGCGCCGGACCAACCTGGAAGGCCTGGCCCGTGCCGCCCGGGTCGGCCCCCAGGCCCGCGTGGCCAACGAGGCCGTTGCCTGCCTGGCTTCGCTCGATCTGATCCTGGGCGAGGCGATGCTGCCTTGGCCCGAAGATGGCTTTCGCCTGTTCTTCGATCCGCAGTTTCGCTGTTACGCCCTGACCCGCCGGGGTGGTGGCTGCGCGGTTTACGCCGCCGGCGACCACCGGCGGTTGGCCAACGTCGAAAGCCCCGTGGTTCACGCCCACCCCGGCTTGTCGCCCGGCGGCAGGTTTCTGACCCTCACCTCCGAGTACGGCACCGCGTTTGAACTGTGGGACCTGGCCCCCGCCCCGCCGCGGCGCCTGGCGCAACTGCCAGGAGTGAACTGGCAAGCCGTGGGTTTCTCGGCCGACGGGCACTGGCTCGCGGTCATTCAAAACCATTCCGAAGCACAGCTCTATGAACTGGAGCCCTTTTCGCTTCGCGAGCGCTGGACCGTGAACGAGGGCTTGGCCGCCGCCATTCGGCCCGGAGGAACCGAGCTGGCCGTCAGCGTCGCCGAGGGAATCGACCTGTTTGAATTCCCCGGGGGACGGCGCAGCGCCCAGCTCGAACATCCTCAACCGATTACGCAACTGGCCTGGAGCGGCGACGGCCGGCGGCTGGCGGGGGTCGACCGCTCTCTCAACGTGGGCGTCTGGGATCGCGATCAAGAGGGGCTGTTGACGCTGCTCGACGGCGCCACCAACGGCGGGGTCATGATCAGCATGCATCCCCAGCGCTCGATCTTGGCCACAAGCAACTGGGATGGCCTGCGCCTCTGGGACTGGTCCGAGGGCAAGGTGCTGTTCACCGGCCGGGCCGATCTGGCCAATTTGCAATTCAGCCCTGATGGAAAGCGGATCGGCGTGGTGTTTGATCGGGGAAAAACTCAGGTGCTCGAGGTGGGCGACAGCCCGATCTTGCACCAGAGCGCACTGCCCCTGGGCCGGCTCAGCGATTACGTGGCCCAGTTGGTCGAGTGCCCCTGGGATGCCCAGGGTCGCATCTTGGCCCTGAGCTGCCCCTCCGGTTTGATCTTCTGGGATTGGGCCCGGCAGGAAATCATGGGCCGGTTAGAGGCCCCACGGCTGCTGGGGCTCACCTTCGATGCCCAGGGAAACCTTTGGACCGCCGGCGCGCTTGGAATCCATCGCTGGCCCGTTGCGACACTGCCGGGCGACTCGCCACGCGTGAACCTGGGACCTCCTACGAAGATCGATTGGACCGCGGCCGCCAACCACTACGCACCCCAGTTCGATGCGGCCACGGGCTCGATCGGCTTCAACGTGCTCCCCTCGGCCCTGATCGTGCCAACCGCTTCGGACGGCAATCCGCGCTTGTTCGCCCCCACCAAGGGCCACTTCCTGGCAATGCACCGCGATTGGGTCGTAATGGGCAGCGATCGCGGCGATGAGCTCGAGGTCTGGAACACGGCTACCGCGCAGCGGGTAGCCCGCTTGCCGATCTCGGCCACGGCGGCGCGGTTTTCGCCCGACGGACGCTGGCTGCTCACGACCGGCTCGTCGTACAACCTATGGCACACCGATACCTGGCAGCTTTCTCGGGGCATCGCGTACGGCGGCGCAAGCACGCTGCCCGCCTCGCCCGCGTTTTCCCCGGTGCGGCCCATCGCGGCGATCCCGGTCGAATTGGGCGTTGTCGCCATGGTCGACCCCGCAGCCGACGCCGAGCGGCTACGACTGGAATTCCCGGTCCCCGAGGTGGTTAAGGTAATGACCTTTAGCAGCGACGGCAGCAAGCTATTCTTCGTCTCGGGCGAGTGCCATTCGCTGCGCTGGTGGGATCTGGCGTCGCTGTTCGACGAGCTTGCCAAGCTTGGAATTCAGGTCGATCCGCTGCTGAAAGCCCAGCCAAACCGGCCCGCGGCCCCTGGTGGACCGGCGCCGCGGATCGAAATCGACTATGGCCCCGTTTGGCCGAACTAGCGTGGTGGCCGCTTTACCTGCCGTTCACAGCCCGCCCGGCCCGCAGTGCGCAGCGCTGGTACGGCCAGCATGGCACAGGCACACAAGGCCAGGCCCAGGGCGCCAGGCTCAGGGACGGCGGAAAAGCCGCTCAGGCTCGCCGAACTGGGAACCGCGCTGATGCCAAACGGACGATGCACCGCGGAAAACACGCTGCCCACGCCGGCCGAATTGAATTTCAGCACGTTATCGCCCAGGTAGTTGGCCACGTACAACGTGCCCGCGTCGTCGAAGGTGAGCCCGGTGGGGGTTAGCAGCCCATCGGCGGTGTCGGCAAACACGCTGCCGGCGCCCGAGGGAGTGAACTTGAAAATCTTGCTCAACAGCCCATCGCCCACGAAGACGTTTCCCGCAGCGTCGACGGCCAGCGAGAGGGGAGTGAACAGGCCATCGCTTGCGTCGGCGAACACCGAGGCCTGCCCCAACGAGTCGATCTTAATAATCTGGTTGGCGGCCAAATTCGCCACATAAGTCGCGCCCGAGAGCGGGTCGACGGCCGTGGCAAACGGTTGATCGATCAATTGGGTGCCATCGGCCAGCAGGGTCGGACTGCCCGAGGAGTCGAGCGCGTGGATCTGGTCGGCCAGATAGTTGCCGACCAGCAGGTTGCCGGCGCCGTCGACCGCCAGCCCGGTGGGGGTGGTCACCCCCGCGCCGCTGGCAAAGGTCGACACCTGATTGGCGGCATCGACCTTATAGACCTTCCCCTGCCAGAAATCGCCCACGAACAGGTTCCCTCCGTCGTCGTGGGTCGCTCCCAGCGGAGAAAACAACCCCTGGGCCGACGTGGCGGCCGCCGTGGCGTGACCGTAAATATCCAGATTCCAAACCGTTTGGTCTTCGAGCGACGTCACCGAAACCACGGGACCCTGGGGAATTTCGACCGGTCCTCCGGCGAAGTGGTAGGCCAAAAAGTCGGCCATTCGCTCGAGCACATCCTTGCTGGTGTCGCCGTACTTGTCGGCCAGCCAGGGGTCATTGGTGTCGGCCAGCGGGTACTGGTCGTAGTGCACATTGTGGTCGGTAATGTCCGGGTCCTGCATCCACTGTTCGTAATAAATGCCGGTTTGCTGCAGCCGGTTGTGCAGGTTGGGCTCGACGTCGGGCCCGTACCAAATCACCGGGTCGAGGGCATTGTTGAGCAGGAATAGTGGCGGCCCTCCCGGCTGCACTCGGTCCCAGTCGCCGTACATGGTTCCCACGAGCGCGACCACGGCCTGAGCCCGGTAGGTGGCATTCACGGGGTTGTTGTTGTACTGCAAGTCCATCACGTTCACGGCGCCGGCCGAGCCTCCCGCGGCCGCGATCAAATCGGGATTGATGCCGTAGGTCGAGGCGTTGTTGCGCACGAAACTGATCGCCGTGGCGAAATCTTCGATGCCGGCACGGATGATGTTCGCGCCCGGGTAAATCTTCACCAGCCCACCCATGCCGCTACCGTTGCCCGAGAAGTTCAGGTTCTGCCAGGGCCCGGGCCCTGAGATGGCGCCATCGCCCACTTGCCGGTAATCGGCAATGAATACGGTGTAGCCGCGCTGCGCCAGATAAATGGCCGGAGTGACCACGCGGCCGTTGTCCTTCTCGCCCGAGGTCCAGGCACCGCCGTCTTGAATCACCACGGCCGGCCGATTCGCCTGGATCGGTGCCAGCCCTATATCCTTGGGCTGGTAAACGTCGAGCAGCAGGTTCATGCCACCGCTGTTGGTATTGCCGATTCCATAGAGCACGTCGGCCGTTTTCGTGTAGCCGTAGAGCGGGTCGAGATAGAGCTGTGCCCCGGCGGCCGCTTGAACTGCCGACGCCAGAAACGCCACGCCCAGCGCAGCGCGAAAACCACGGGTGAAATTCAACATGCGCGCCCCCCCCTTAAAGCTTAAGACCAGTCTGCGCAAAACGCGGAACGGCGTGCGCAAAGGTTGCACTGCACGGCGCTTAATCTGGCCTGGCGAATGCCCGACCCTGGGGCGAGCTTAGCGACCCCCCCCCGATTGTCAAGAAATTCTTCTCCGGGGCCTGCCCTCGGCAAATCGGCGTGCACCTTGGCACACCGGCCCGAGGATTCCGTTCCCTCGGACGTCGCCCACCTTTGTTCGCCCGGCACGGGGTCGCAGACGCCTGGTACGGGTTGTCCCGATCTTGGTAGGGTGAGGCAACCCGGAGAGACGTTCGGGAGGCGATTGGCCGATGATCAGCAAGGACACTCCCCGACCTAGTCGGACCGATGCTGGGCGAGATTCTAAGTGCTTGTTGGCGGTCGCCCTGGCGAGGGCGATCAAAGGAATGCGGCCCAAGGGGAAACCAGGGTTTTCCCAAGGGGAAAAAACGGTATGCGGCTTTCGATCGATTCGGTTCAACCGCAGGCGGAGGAGCCATACCCGCGGCGGCAGCCAGCCGCCGCCTCGCCAGGGTCCGTTCCCCTGGCTGCGGCTGGGCAGGCCGAATTGGTCGGTCCCTTGCCCCGCTTCAGCCGCGGCCGCCACGTCGACGAAGTGCGCCGGTTATCGCAAGTAAGCAATTGGTGGTCGGCGTTCACGATCGCCCGGCAATGGGTCGTCATCCTTGCCGCCGCCTCGGCCGCCGTTTGGGTTGGCACCTGGTGGTCGTACCTGTGCGGGGCGCTGATCATCGGTAGCCGGCAACAGGCGCTGGGCGTATTGGTTCACGACGGCACCCATTATCTGCTGTTCACCAATCGCTTTTGGAACGACCTGATTTGCGATCTGACGTGCGCCTTTCCAGTGGGCCTGTCGACCTCGCTCTATCGTAAAACCCATTTACATCATCACCGCTACACCAATACCGAGAACGACCCGGACTGGGTGCTGCAACAAGCCGACGAGGATTTTCGCTTTCCCAAGACGCCTCGCGAGGCCTGGGCCTTGTTCCTGAAGAGCCTTTTCGGCCTGAATCTTTACAAGATGAAGAACGTGCTCGTGCACTGGTCACCGGGGGCGAATCTATTCACGCCGCTCGGCCGCGATTTTCCGCTCACGAACCGGGTTGCCTTCGTGCTTTCAACCGCTGCGGTCTATGCCGTGCTCATTTCCACGGGCTGGTGGCTGCCAGCCCTGTGGTTGTACGCCCTACCGGCGCTCACGTTGTTCCACTTTTTCAATCGCATGCGAGCCACGGCCGAACACATTTGCACGCCCGGCACTCACGAACTGAATGCCACGCGAACGGTGTTAGCCTCACCGCTGGAGAAACTGCTGATCGCCCCCTGCGGCGTACACTATCACCTGGAACACCACCTGTTCCCATCGGTCCCCTGCCGCAACTTGGGCCGACTGCACGAGCAACTCATGCACGACGATGAGTTCCGCAGCCAGGCCCACTTAACCCGCAGCTACTTCGGTTTGCGCCGGGGCCTGTTGGGCGAGTTGCTGCGGCACCCCGGCGACGCAAGCGCCGAGGCCAAAGCTTCCGAATGAAAGCCGGCGCGCCGCTAGGGGGCGACCGCCGGCGCGGCCTCGACCGATTCCAAGCGCCCCAGGTGCCGGTCGAACCAGCGCCACACCGCCGGGTAGTCGTCGAGAATTCCCGGCCATTCGCTGTGGCCCCCCCCGGCGTGCACGACGAGCTCCACGGGCAGCCCTTCCCGCTGGTAACGGTCCAGCAGCACCTGCGATTGCTGCAGCGGAACCGTTCGATCGCGGTCCCCGTGAATCATCAGCAGCGGCGGGTCGTCGGAAGTGACCAGTTCAATCGGCGACACCGATCGAAGCTGCTGCTCCAGGTCGGTCACCTTGCCGAACATTTCCTCGAACAAGGTCTTGCGAACCAGGGCAATTTGCTTGTAGCCCGCGGGGCCTCCGAAATTGATCAAATCGGTCGGCGCGAACCAGGCCACCACGGCCTGGGTACGGCAGCTTTCGCGAGCCACGGGGTCTGGATCGTCGGCCCGGCCATCGTCGCCGGAAAGGCCCACCATCAGCGCCAAGTGCCCCCCCGACGACCCGCTGGTGATTCCCAGATGGCCGGAGTCAATCCCGAACCGTGCGGCGTTGTGGCGCACAAACCGCACCGCGCGGCGGATGTCTTCGACCATCTCGGGAACGAAGTAACGCGGGGCGCTGCCATGCCGTGTAATGAAGAGCGTGTAGCCCCCCTGCAATAGCCCTTGCACCCAATGCTCTTTCTCGCGACGCGAGATTTCTTCGCCGATCAGGTTCGATTTTTTCGAGTGCCAACTGCCGCTCGAGACCAGGACGATGCCCAGTTGCTTGGCGTTCTCTGTCGGCGTGAGCACATCGAGCGTCAGACCCAGGCCATCTTTCTGGCCGTAGACCACGTCCTCTTCGGCGCGGTGAGGCACGGCCGAGGCGGGGGCCGGTACGTCGTCAGCCCAGGCCCAAAGCGGCAAGACAAGCCAGCAGCCGGCCTGAACCGCGAGTCGGATCGATCGCCTGGCCATCATGCGGGAAACCATCCTCTCGACTGGCAGGGGCCCCGGTCGTACGGCCTGGCGGCACAACTGGGCGCGGTTTTCCCGGCAGAGCCGACCGGTGCCCCCGAGCGGGGCGATCAGTCGTCGTACTTGATCTGGAGAATCTCGTACCTCAGCTTGCCCGCCGGGACCGGTATTTCAACCTTGTCCCCCACCTTGCGACCCACCAATCCCTGGGCCAGCGGGCTGGTAATCAGGATTTTACCGGCGTCGTAATCTTCCTCGCCGGCCCCCACCAGGGTGAAACTCTCCTCGTCGCCAAAATCCAGGTCGCGGACCAGCACCGTGGCACCAAACGAGGCCTGGTCGCGTGGCACGGTCGACGTATCGACAATCTGGGCCCGGTTCAGCCGATCGCGAAGCAGATTGATCTTGGCCTGCAACATACCCTGGGTTTCGCGGGCCCCGTGATACTCGGCGTTTTCGCGCAAGTCGCCTTCCGAGCGGGCATTGGCCACGCGGACTTCCACCGCGGGCATCTCCACGTGTTCCAGGTGTTCCAGCTCGGCCTTGAGCTTGTTGTAGCCGGCCCGGGTCATGGGGATGGTTTCCGACATCGCGCGGCAGGCTCCCTTTTTCGCTGAAATCGTTTGGCGGCTGGCGGCCCCGAGCCGGGGTCCGGTTTTTTCCCCGCCGGCATGCAGCGCGCGGGGAGGTACCCAAGGGGCGGGGCAAGCGCCCCCAGAGCTTACGCTTGGCATTCTGTCCCGCAGGGGGGGCCCTGTAAAGCGGTGAAGCAGCCCGCTTTCCGAGTTTCAAACCGGGGTGTACCCGCGCGGCCATCCACCGCGCTGGTGGGCAAGCCCTCCCGGGCTCAGGAGGCCCCCGGCCCCTCATCCGATCTCCGGGGGCGCGAACGCTCAGGAACCAGGGCTGCGGTCTTCGGGCAGGTACAGCAGGCGCCCGCAGGTCTTGCAGAACACCACCCGCTCGAGCTTCAGATCGCTGAGCATGTTGGGAGTAATGTGTTGGTAGCAGCCGCCGCACGAATCCCCGTCGATCGGCGCCAGCCCATCGGCGCCGCGCGATTTAATGGCCCGGGCGTAGTCGGCTTTCAGGTCCTGGGGCAAATCGATCTCGGCGGCGCGGAGTTCGGTTTCCAACCGCTTGATTTCGTCGCCGAGCATCGACTGCTGTTCGCGCACCGCCTGCTGTTGTTTCTCCAGTTCGCCGCGCCCCTTGGCCAGGGCGGCCTCGGCTTCGGCCACCGCGGACTTGAGCGTGTCGAGCTTTTCCATGAGCTCGAGGATCTCGTCTTGCAGCACGCTGCCGGCCATGCGGTCGGCGGCGATCTGGTCCTTGAGGGCCTGGTACTCGCGGTTGCTGGCGGCCTGGTTCAGCTTGACCTGGAGCCCCTGGATTTTCTCCTCGCTGGTTTTCAGGGCCAGTTGCTTCTGGTCCGAGGCAACCCGGGCCGCCTTGACTTCGCCCTGGGCCGCGGTCAGCGATTCTTGTAGCTTGGCCACGCCGGCCTGGCGGGCTCGAAGCTGCAGGGGGCCGCGCTCCAGGCGGCCGTGAACATCTTCCAATTGGCGATGCAGTCGGTGCAGCAAACGCAACACACTGGACAAAACTGGCATGGGGCGGGTAACTCCGCGGCCGAGGGGGTGGCCGGTAGTCTACCAAAACAGCCGCCGGTCTGGCGACCGGCGGCTGCTATGAAAATGCGCGAATTTGTCAGGATGCTGCCCCCGGGGGCTTCCCCCGAGGCTAACTGGCGATTCCTTCGAGGAAACCCTCCAGTTGCTTGCTCCGCACCGGGTGCTGGAGCTTGCGGACGGCCTTGGCTTCGATCTGCCGTACCCGTTCCCGGGTAACCTTGAAGATTCGGCCCACCTCTTCCAGCGTGTAGGTGTAGCCGTCTCCCAGGCCGTATCGCAGGCGAATGATCTCGCGTTCGCGGAAGGTCAGGGTCTTGAGCAAGGCCTCGATCTTTTCCCGAAGCATGCCGTGCGCCGCCGACGAGAGCGGGGTATCCGTGCTGGCGTCTTCGATAAACTCGCCGAACGAGCTGTCTTCGCTCTCGCCAACCGGGCGGTCCAGGCTTACCGGCTGGCGGCCGATATTCAGCACCCGGCGCACCTCTTCCACGCCAATTCCGGCCGCCAAGGCGATCTCCTCGGGGGTCGGCTCGCGGCCGATCTCCTGAACCAGTTTCCGCGTCACGTTGCGCAACCGGCTGAGCACCTCGATCATGTGCACCGGAATGCGAATCGTGCGGGCCTGGTCGGCGATGGCCCGGGTAATGGCCTGGCGTATCCACCAGGTGGCATAGGTGGAAAACTTGAACCCCCGGCGATACTCGTACTTGTCGACCGCCCGCATCAGACCGGTGTTCCCCTCCTGGATCAGGTCCAGAAAGCTCAAACCCCGGTTGCGATACTTCTTGGCGATGGAAACGACCAGCCGCAGGTTGCCGCCCGAGAGCTCGCGCTTGGCCTGTTCGTAATCGCGAAACTGTCCGGCGATTCGCTGGCAGCGCCGCCGCAGGCTGCGAGGGCTTTCCAGGGTGAGCAACATCAGGTCTTTCAGCTCACGGCGCAGATTGGCTCGCGAGTCCTTGGCGCCGGGGGCGTCGGGGCTGAGGGCGGCCAGCTTGGCGCACAGCTCGTCCATTCGCCGCGAGATTTCCTGCATCCGCTTCATCAACGGCTGCACGCGACGCGTGCGCAAGCTGAGCTCTTCCACCAAGGTCAGGGCCTTGCTGCGGCGATTGTGCAGTTTGCGCCAGGCGGCGTTCCGCTCTTCGCCCGCCACGCGCTTGCTCACCGCGCGGCGGAAGTCGGCCTCGTTGAACTGGAGCAAATGCCGCAACGTTTTCAGGTTGTGCGGCATGCGGGCCAGGATCTGCTCCTTGGTGAGCTGCTCGGTAAGCGAAACCTTGATGGTGCGATCGAAGGGCAGGGCCCCCTCGTGCACTTTCTCCAGGGTCTCGACCGTCGAGCGCATGGCCACTTCGCAGCCCAGCACCGTGCGGCGAAAGCGCCGCCGGGTCACTTCGATCTTCTTGGCCAGCGAAATTTCCTGCTCGCGCGTCAGCAGCGGAATCTCGGCCATCTGGGTCAGATACAGCCGCACCGGGTCGTCGCTCCAACGACCGCCGTCGTCCTCGCGCCAGCTACCGGTTTCCTCGGCGGCGTGCTCGTCGGCACCCGCTTCGTGGCCGTTCTCGCCCGAGGCTCCCAGCGAGCGGCTGCCGAGCAGCTCGTCGTTGGCGTGCGTCGCCGGCACGTCGTTGACCAGCTCAATCCCCTGCTCTTCCAACAGCACCAACAAGTCATCGACCTTGTCCGGATTGACCGCGTCATCCGGCAAGTACTCGTTGACCTGGTCGTAGGTCAAATACCCCTGCGACTTCCCTGTCGCAATCAGTTCTTGTAGTTCGCGATCGATGGGGTCCGACAAGTGTTCCTCCTGCGCATACTGCGCTCGGCTGTCTGATTATGTTCTCGCCCGCGGCTTGAAAGCAACGCAATTGCTCGCGAGAACTCCGGGCTCGGGCTCCTACCCTTCCGTGGGTTGGGAAATTCCCCGCCGGCTACGTTCCGCTTCAATCAGTTGTTGTAACACCTCCTGTTCTTGGGTCTCGTTCAAACCGCGACCAGCCAGGGCCGACATCTGGGTCTGGGCGGCCCGCCGCTGGGCCCGCGCGCGATAGTCGGCCAATAACTGACGCAGTACGCTTGCAAATTCCGCGCCATGCTTGGCGCGCCCCGACTCGTCATGACGCACCAGCAGACTTTTCATCTGCGGATCATCGAATTCCAAGAGTAGCCGCTCGAAAGTCGGAGCTTCCCCGGAATCGTAGAGCGAAAAACAGCGCTCCAGCAGCCGCCGGCAATCCGCAGTTGGCAGGTCATCGGGAGATACCACATTCCGAATCTCGGGAAGCGCGCCGGGGTCTTGTAACAGAACCTCTAGCAGCAGGCTCTCGCCCGGCGAAATGCGCAGTTGGGCCACGGCTGCTGAGTCCGTGGCCGAAAGCCCACCGGAACTTCGCCGCGAAGCGCTGCGCTGGGCGCGCCGCAAGGCCGATAGCCGGCTTCGCAGTGCCGATTCGCTCACGCCAAAGCGAGCCGACAATTGGTGAAGAACCTGATCCTCTCGTAATTGCGCCGCGCTCCCTGTTATTCCCACCAAGCGGGGGGACTTCGCTAGCGTGCCGAGCACCGATTCCATGGCCTGGTGCGCCGCATGGGTATTCGACGGGTCGGAAACCTTGGCCACGGCCAGCCGCAGCCGGTGCTCCAGGGCGTCGACCGCTTGCGAAAGCAGTACTCGCAGCTCGTCGGCCCCCCGCTCCAACAGGAACTCGCAGGGATCGGCCTGGTCCGGCAAGGTCAGAACCCGCAGATCAACCTCCTCGGCCACGAACAGTTCCAAAATCTCGCTGCTGCGGGTTTGGCCCGCCTGGTCGCCGTCGAGAACCAACACCACCCGGTCGGCAAACCGTTTGAGCAAGCGGATATGCCGGGGGCCCAACGCCGTTCCGAGCACTGCCAGGGCATGGGTAAACCCGAACTGATGGGCCATGATGCAGTCGGTATAGCCCTCCATCACAATCGCCGTCCGCAACCCCGTGTCGGGCTGGGGTTTCGTGATTGCGTCCCGGGCCAGGTCCAGCCCGTAGACCATCTCGCTCTTGGTAAACAGCGGTGTCTCGCGCGAGTTGACGTACTTGGCGGGGCTGGTTTGCTCCATGCCCGGCAATAGCCGGCCGCCGAAGGCCACCGGGCGCCCCTGGGGGTCACGAATGGAAAACAGCACCCTTCCGCGAAACCGCTCGTAAAGCTCGCCCGATTCGGTCCGGCTGAGCAGGTCGACCGTTTCCAGTACGGCGGTCGTGTAGGGAGTTTCCCGGGCCCGTTGCCCCAGCCAGTGCCGGTCGCGCGGGGCGTATCCCAGGTGCCACCGGCGCCAACTCTCGATGGGAATTTGTCGTTCGCTCAGGTACCGGCGGGCGGGTTCGGCCTCGGGTGAATTGAGCAGGGCCTGGTGATATTGCTGCTCGGCCCAGGCCATGGCCTGGTACCACAGCCGCTTGTCGTCGCGCGAACCGGCCTGTGCCCCCGAGCGGCGTTCGAGCGCCACGCCCGCCCGCTCGGCCAGCATGGTCAGGGCCTCGGCAAAGTCGACCCCCTCGATCTTCATCACGAAACTGAAGATGTCGCCGCCGATGTCGCATACCCAGCAGCGGAACGATTGCCGCTCGGGATTCACTTGCAGGCTGGGGCGCGAATCGTCGTGCCAGGGGCAAAGGGCCTTGTAGATTCGCCCTTCGCGGCGCAGTTGCAGATAATCGCCCACCAGGTCGACGATATCGACCGCGTGGCGAATCTGCTCTTTGGCGTCGAGCGATGACTGGCCGGCCATCGGCGCCTCCCTGTGCCTGATCCGCGGGCCAGGCTGATCGGCAGACAGCCCTTCGCGGCGACCTGGGGAAGCCGCCGACCTGCGGCGCGCGGGCAAACCCCGCCAGACGCCTCGGTCGATGAGCCGCGCGCCGGCGTGCGCCGCGAAGCTCGTGCTGCGTGGCCCGCCCGGTGGGCGCTCCACCACGACTCCCCCCAGCCTCGTTTGTATCCGGCCCGGGCCGACCAAGTCGAGACTTCGCCACCCTGACCCACGAGGCGGCGGGATTATAGAAGTGCTCTCGCAGTGGGTCAATTCAGATCGAGGCTCTCACGCCCAGCCGCCGCCGCCGGCGCTCAACCGCTTAAATTCCAACTACTTGCAGCGGAATTCGCCCATCGTTCTTCCCAGCCTGCCGACCCGCGACAATAACCCACACGTGGGCGAACTACGGGCCCCTCAAGTGCGGCCAGGGCCCCTAGCGTCGCCAGTTCCTCGCAACGTACGATGACCAGGCAAGCGGGGTAGTTGGCCCCGGCGATGGGCCAGCAATTCACATTTCTTTCCACGGCGAGCCGGAAGTGAATTCGGGACACAACCCCCAACCGGGCTCGAAGAACGCGGCGCAGGAGCCCACCAGCGGCGCGGTTCAACCCATGGTGCGTCCGGATGGGCCACCGGGCGTGCTCTACCGCGTGGAAGAGCGGATCGCCTACCTCACGCTGAATCGACCCCAGCGCCTAAACGCCATCGACACCTGGCTGCCCAGCGAGCTGGCACAAGCCGTGGCCCGCGCCAACGCCGACGAGCGAGTTCATGTGCTGGTGCTGGGCGGAGCGGGAGCCGCCTTCTGCTCGGGGTACGACCTGAAAGAGTTTGCCGAGAAACCAGGGTTCCATGAGGGGTTTCAGCCCATGCCCTGGGACCCGCTGGTCGATTACGGCTTTATGAGCCAGTGCACGTCGGCTTTCATGAGCCTATGGCGCAGCCCTAAACCGGTAATCTGCCAGGTCCATGGCTACGCGGTGGCCGGCGGGAGCGACATCGCCCTGTGTGCCGACCTGGTGGTGATGGCCGACGACGCCCAGATCGGCTATCCGCCGGCTCGGCTCTGGGGATGCCCCACCACGGCCATGTGGCTCTACCGAGTCGGGGCCGAACGGGCCAAGCGGCTTTTGCTTACCGGCGACCTGATCGACGGCCAAGAGGCAGCCCGCATCGGGTTGGTTTCCCAGGCGGTTCCGGCCGCTCAGCTCTCCGCGGCGGTCGACGGACTTGCCCGCCGCATGGCCAGTGTGCCCAAGAACCAACTGCAGATGCAAAAAATGGTGATCAACCAGGCCTATGAAAACATGGGGCTGGCAACCACCCAGATGCTGGCCACCTTGCTCGACGGCGTGGCCCGCCACACGCCCGAAGGTGTTGCCTTCAAGCAGCGGGCGGAAGCCGTGGGGTTTCGCCAGGCGGTGGTCGAACGCGACAGCGGGCAACCGCTGGGGGGCACTTGAAATCTTGGCGCCGTGCGCCGCCCCGCTAGGCTGCTGCTCAGCTTGGCCGCACTTTGCCTGACCCCTGCTTAGTTGGCCTGAATCGCCCATGTCGAGTTCGCCCCACCCTGCGATCGATAGCACGCCGCCGCGCCCCACCGCGGGGCTGCACGTGGTGCTCTATCAGCCCGAAATTCCCCACAACACGGGCAGCGTGGGCCGCACCTGCGTGGCGGCGGGGGCCAAGCTGTGGCTGGTTCGCCCCCTGGGATTCCGCCTGGACGATTACTATTTGCGCCGGGCCGGCTTGGACTACTGGCAACATTTGGACCATGAAGTGGTCGACGATTGGCAGCAGCTTCGCGAGCGGCTGACAGCGCCCCGCTGGTGGTACTTCAGCAAGCGAGCCCAGCGGTCGTACGCCAGCGTTGCCTACCAGGCGGGCGACGCCCTGGTGTTCGGCTGTGAATCGGCCGGCCTTCCCGCCCAACTGATCGACGACGCAGGCGACCAGGCGCTGCGGATTCCGATTCGCCGCGAGGCTCGTAGCCTGAACCTGTCCAACAGCGTGGCGATCACCGTGTTCGAAGCCTTGCGCCAGTGGGGGCAACTACCCAGCGGCGAGGGGGCCGAGCCCGGAGCCGCACCGGGGTAGCCACTGGAGCCTGGCTCGCACTGGCAGCTAAGGCGTCACCACCACCTTGCCCACGCTTTGGCGCGAGGCGATGTGCTCAAAGGCATCGGCCGCCTGGCTCAGCGGAAACGTTTTGCCTACCAGCGGTTTCACGTCTTTGGATCCGATCAGGCCGAGCAGCTTACCCGTGGCCTCGGCCACGCGGTCGAGATGCTGCGGGAAATAGCCGCCCAGGTAATAGCCGGTGACCGTTTTGTTCGAGCCCAGCAGTTCCACGTTGGTCAGCGACACCGCTTCGCCGCTGGCACAGCCGAACACGACCAGCCGCCCGAACACGGCCAGGGCTTCTTGAAACGAGCGGCGGAACACCTCGCCGCCGACCGATTCCAGGATCAAGTCGGCGCCGCGCCCGCCGGTCAGTTCGCGCACCCGGTCGACCCAATCGGGTTGCGAGTAATTGATTGCCGTAGCCCCCAGTTCGCTCACCACCTGGCACTTGGCGGCACTCGAGGTGGTGCCCAATACCCGAGCCCCCAGGGCTTGGGCAATCTGCACGGCCAGCGCCCCCACGCCCCCGGCGGCGGCGTGAATCAGCACCGTCTCGCCGCTCTGGAGCCGGCCGCAATCGGTCAAACAATGCCAAGCGGTAATGCCTTGCACCAGAAACGAAGCCCCCACCGTGGCCGACATCCCCTCGGGACAGGGAATGAGCGTAAGCGGCTGCACCACGATCGCCTCGGCCAGCGCGCCGCCGGGCGCCGAACCCACCACGCGCTGCCCCACGGAGTAGCCCGAAACCCCCTCGCCCAGGGCCTCGATCGTGCCGCAAAACTCACGCCCCAACACGTAGGGCAGGCGGACCGGGTCGAGATAGGTTCCACCGCGAATCATCAGGTCGGAGTAATTCAGACCACAGGCTTCGATTCGTACGCGCACTTTGCCCGGCCCGGGTTCGGGCAGCGGCAGGTCGACCACCTGCATCACCTCGGGGCCACCGTGGGCACGCATCTGAACGGCTTTCATCGTGGCGGGCATCTTGCATCCTTTGCGAGGGAAATGGTTTGCTCTTCCGGGGCCGGCGGGGCCGCGTTTCAGGCCCAGACCGCACCGGCAGGCCCGTCCACGATTCGCCCCAGTTGCCAGTTCTCCCAGCCGGCGCGGTGCAGTTGCTCGCGCACGCTGTCGGCATAGTACGGACTCACCACCAACACCAGGCCAATGCCCTGATTGAAGACGCGGTCCATTTCGTCGTCGGCCAGCTCGCCCAGCGATTTGAGCCAAGTGAACACGGGGGGCTTGGGCCAGCCTTGCCGATCGACCACCGCCTGGCACCCCGGCGGCAGAATGCGTCCCAGATTCTCCAGCAGCCCCCCGCCGGTAATGTGCGCAATGCCGTGGACCACGCTCTTGACCTTGTAGTGCGTCAAAATCTGTCGCAGTCCGCGGGCGTAAATCCGCGTAGGCTCGAGCAGGGCCTGGCCCACCGTGCGGCCGAGCGGTTCGACATAGTCGTCGACCTTGAGCTGGGCGTGCTCGAACACGACCTTCCGCACCAGGCTGAAACCATTGGAGTGTAGTCCGCTGGACGCCACGCCCAGAAGCAGATCGCCCGCGGCAATTTGCCGCCCGTCGATCACTCGGCGGCGCTCGACCACGCCCACGCAGAAACCGGCCAGATCGTAATCGCCCCGCTGGTACAGGTCGGGCATGATGGCCGTTTCGCCACCCAGCAGGGCGCAGTCGCTTTGCACGCACCCCTCGCTAATGCCCGAAACAATCTGCTCGAGAAGGTCCGGATCGTCGTGCGACATGGCCACGTAATCCAGAAAAAACAGCGGCTCGGCCCCGCAGCAAAGGGCGTCGTTCACGCTCATGGCCACCAGGTCGATCCCCACCGTGTGGTGAACCCCCGCCTGCGTGGCTACCTTGAGCTTGGTGCCGACGCCGTCGGTACAGGAAACCAGTACCGGCTCCCGGTAGCCTCGGGCAAATAGCGGGCTGGCGAAATCGAGCTGAAACAGGCCGGCAAAGCCGCCGTCGAGCCGCAGCACGCGCGGCGAATAGGTGCGCCGCATGAGGGCGGGCAGCCGAGCCATCGACTGGGCGTAGACCCCCAGATCGACCCCCGCATCCTTGTAGCTCAACTTGCCCATATCCGCCCGTCGGGTGAGTGAAAGCCTGGGATTTTACCAAGGGGGTCTAGGCGGCAGAAGGCTCAGCGCCGGGCTCCCTTGGGGGTTTGGCCCGAACCAACCCCGGCGGCGGCCGAAACCTTCCGGGCATCGAGGACATTCGCTCGGCAAAACAGCGGCTGTCACCCAGCCCAGCCGCCGCCCAGCCAGCGTCTGGATCGCCTCGGCCCGCCCCGTCCAGAGCCAGGGGCCGGCTAACCGGGTACCGCGTACACCTCGTACCACTCCCGCGGCTCGAACCCTAGCCGGGCATACAGCCCCTGGGCCCGATGGTCGGCCTGAAGCACCGCCAGGCTCGCCCCGCTGCGGTGCCCTTCGTGCACCGCCCGCACCACCAGGGCGGCGGCAATTCCGCGGCCGCGGTAGGCCGGATGCGTGGCCACGTTGTAGACGCCCACCACGGAGCCTGGCTGGAACACCTCACATGTGGCCACCGCCCGCGGGCCATCGTAGACCAGAAAACGCCGGGTAATCGAACCGGGAGCAAGCCGCGCTTCGCAGCGCCGGTAGAACTCGAACACCTGGGGGTCGACCGGCTCCTGGGCGCCGGCCAGCACCCCGGCAAAGGCCCGCAGTTCTTCGGCCGCAAGCACTTCCGCAATTTGCAGGCCCTCGGGCAGATCGGCCGGGCGCAGTTCGGCCAGCGGCAGGGTCATGCCCAACTCGGGCTGCGGGGCGTTGGCCCCACTGGCCACGAGGGGGCGGCAAGCTGGTTGGGCCGCCGGCGCAAGCCAAACCGCGTAGGGCGCGCCCCGACGCTGAAAATACGCCTGGGCGTCGGCTAGGCAGGCTACCGCGTGGGGCCCCTGGCAAAACACCACGTTGAAGGTATCGCTGGCCAACCCGCTGTCGACCCAGCAACAGTCGGTTTGCTCGGCGTAGGCTCGCCCCAGATCGGCCTGCTCGGCCAGGCGGGCCGCGAAATTCTGGTCGATCGCCCGCTCGAGGTAATGGTTCATCGCGGCTCCGGTTCCCGCCCCGGCGTCAGGCGGTCCCGTCGCGAAAGTGGGCGATGTCGTCGGTGCGGCCCATCACGATGACAATATCGCCCGCGGCGAACTGAAACTCGGGGGCAGGATTGAACGACATGCCGAGCGACTCTCGCTTAACCGCCACGATGAGTAAACCCCGCTTACGGCGCGACTCGACCTCGCCCACCGAGAGCCCCTCGAGCCAGGTGCCAGGCTGCACGTTGAACTCGTCAACCTCGATGTCGAGCTTGCTGCGGCCCGCCACCAATTCCATGAACTCGACCACCGAGGGCCGGGTGAGCATGTGGGCCATTTGCTGGGCCCCGATCAACGAGGGAAGCACGACCCGGTCGGCGCCGGCTTGGAGCAGCTTTTTCTGGGTCGAGGGGAATTCGCCCCGGGCAATGATGAACAGCCTGCGATTCAGGTTCCGGGCCGTGAGGGTAATGAAAACGTTGTCGGCATCGGCCGGCAGCGCCGTGACCAGGCTACTGGCCCGCTCGATTCCGGCCAGGGTCAGCAGTTCGTCGTCCGTGGCGTTGCCCGCCAGGATGAGATAGCCCATGGCGCGAGCATTGTTGATCCGCGAGGCATCCGATTCGATGGCGACGAACCCCCGTCCGCGGCGGTGCAGATCCTCGCACAGGCGCTGGCCGATGCGGCCAAATCCGCAAACCACCACGTGGTCGTGCAGTTTCTCGATTTCACGGCTCATGCGTTGTTGCCCTAGCGCTCGTTCGATTTCTCCCTCGGTAAGCAACTGGACGAATGCGCCCAGGATATAGCCCGAGACAGAGATGCCGACGACGATCACCACCATGGTGAACAGTTTGAGGGCGTCGGTCATTTCCCCCATTTCGCGATAGCCGACCGTGGCCACGCTAATCACCACCATGTAGAGCGAGTCGACCCAGCTCCACCCGGCCAGCCGGTACCCCAGAACCGAGGCCCCCAGGACCACGGCCAGGATCATGGCCCCGAGGGCGATGCGTCGCAGGGGCGATTTCATGTGCGGTAGTCGGCGTTCAGGCGCACGTACTCGGCGGTCAGGTCGGTCGACCAGAAGCGAAGCTCGCCCGGCCCGGCCCCCAGGTCCAGTTCAATGTGGGTCTCGCGATTCTCTTTGAGCGATCGCGAGACCAGGGCCTCGTCGAACACCAGCGGGGCGCCCTGAGCATAAAGCGGGACCCCGTTCAGCACGAGCCGGATCGCCCGCGGGTCGAGCGGCACTCCCGCGTAGCCCACGGCACTGACGATTCGCCCCCAGTTCGGGTCCCCTCCGGCGATGGCGGTTTTCACCAGCGGGCTTTCGGCCACGGCCTTGGCCACGCGATAGGCCGCATCGCGATTGGCTGCCCCGCGAATGTCGATCGTCACCAGGTGGGTACAGCCCTCGCCGTCGGCCGGAATCGCCCTGGCCAGTTCCGCGCAAACCTGGTGCAGCGTGCGGGCAAACAGGGTCAGGTCGGCGCCTGCCAACGGCGCCCCGCCGGCCGCCCCGTTGGCCAACAGCAGCACCGTGTCGTTGGTGCTCATGTGCCCGTCGATGCTGATGCAGTTGAAGGTGTCTTCGATCGCCGAGCCGAGTAGTTGCTGGGCCTGGGCCGCCCCCAGCGGGGCATCGGTGAGCACGGCCGCCAGCATGGTGCCCATCCGCGGGGCGATCATGGCCGCTCCTTTGGCGAACCCGGCGACCGTAATCGTCCGCCCGCCGATTTCGGCCCCGGCCGTGGCGAACTTGTGCACGGTGTCGGTCGTGAGCATGCCCCGGCCCGCCTCGACTATGGCCTCCTCGCCGCGGTCGAGCCGAGGGGCCGCCGCCCGGATTCCCGCGGCAATCTTTTCCATCGGCAGGTATTCGCCGATTACGCCCGTCGACATGACCAGCACCTGGTCGGCCGAGGCCGAGATGGCTTCGGCGGCCAGTTCGGCCATCCGCCGGGCGTCGGCGTCGCCCCGCTCGCCGGTACAGGCATTGGCGTTTCGAGAGTTGATGACCACGCCCCGGAAGCCCTCGCCCGGCGTGCGGGCTCGGTCATAGGCCACGGGGGCCGCGAACACCAGGTTTTGCGTATAAACGCCGGCCGCCGCGGCGGGCTGGTCGGAGACCAGCAGCGTGAGGTCTTCTTTTTGCGGGTTGCGCTTCAGACCACAGTGAACCCCGGCAACGCGAAATCCCAACGGCAGTTTGCTCATCGTCGCTCCGGCGCTGGCGCGCCTGTTTCCTGCTTCCAACTTGGCCGCCGCCTCGAACCGCGCGCCAGGGGCAGATGGGCCACTTGCCGCGCGGCCCGCCCTGGCCAGCCCCAGACACCCCAGTCTTCCACGTTCCACCCTGAAACACGACCTACACGACAAGCCCTGTCGTTTCCGCGTACCCGTACATCAGGTTGAAGTTCTGTACCGCCGCTCCGGCGGCGCCCTTGATCAGGTTGTCGAGGCAACTGATCGTAATCACCCGGCCGCGCACCAGCCGCACGGTCAGATCGCAGTAATTCGTTCCGCTGGAATCCTTGGTTCCCGGCAAGTGCTCGACGACCCGCACAAACGGCTCGTCGGCATAGAACTCGCGAAACCGCTCCAGCAATTTTTCCTCGGTCACTTCACGGCGAGGGCGGCTGTAGGTGGTGGTCAGAATCCCCCGGTCCATCGGAATCAGGTGCGGGGTAAACACAATCTCCACCGGCTCGCCCGCCACCGTGCTCAAGGTTTGTTCGATTTCGGGCGTGTGGCGGTGGCGCCCCACGTTGTAGGCCGAAACACTTTCGTTGCACTCGGGAAAAAGGGTGGTCAGCTTCGGCTGCCGGCCCGCCCCCGACACCCCGCTCTTCGAGTCGACCACAATATCTCGCGGATCGATCCAGCCCCCCTGGACCAGGGGCGCCAGCGCCAGCGCAGCCGAAGTTGGGTAGCAGCCCGGGTTGGCTACCAGCCGGGCGGCCGGAATCTGGTCGCGGAACAACTCGGGCAGGCCATAAACCGCTTGCGCCAGCCGGCCCGGGTCGTGGTGCTTTTCGCCATACCAGTTGGTGTACAGGTCGGGGTCTTTCAGACGGTAATCGGCCGAAAGGTCGATCACTCGGGCCCCGGCCTCGAGCAGGTGGGGCACCAGGTCGGCCGTGACACCGTGAGGCAGGCAGCCGAAAACGCAATCGGCCCGGGAAGCCACGGCCACGGGGCCCAGATCCTCGCAGCGGAGCGTGGTCCGGCCGGCCAGCGAGGGGTGAACCTGGGACAAAAGGGGGCTCCCCTCCTGCCGGCTCGTGGCCACGGTCAGCTCAACGTGCGGATGACGCAACAAAATCCGCACCAACTCCAGGGCCGAGTAACCGGTTGCTCCTAGAATCGCCACTCGGGTCATGGTCGCCGCTCAATGGGTCGGAGGGGATCAGTCGGTGCGAAGCGACGGTATCGGCCTCGAGCCGGCTCCCCAAATTCCCAGGAGCCGAGAGCCGATTGCGCCGCGCGCGGGGCAGTATACCCAGGGGGTTCTCGCCCCGCCAAGGACCACGGGGGGGGAGCCATTCTGGACACGGCCCGGCCGCGACCGGTTCGTGGCAAAGTGGGTAGCCCGGCGCAGACCGCCCAGATCAGGCGGTGGCCAGAAACCGCTCGATGCACAGCGCCAAGTGGGCCGATAACTGGTCGCAAAGCGCTCGCTGCTGCTCGCTGAACTGGTGGGGGCTTGCGCCCGTCAGCACCAATACCCCCACGGGCTCGCCGGTAAGCACCAGCGGGCAAAGCAGCAGGCTGCGCACCGATTCGGCGACGAAGCACCGAGTGGTCGGCGACTCCGGGTGTTCGAGCAGGTAGTCGCAAAGATCGGCTATCTCGCTGGTCCGTCCCTGACGCAAGAGCCGCGCGAGCGACCACTCGCTGGCCGGTACGATACTGCCAATGACCAATCGAGCCGGTAGCGCCGTTTCCGCCCAACGCACCGTCAGATTCGAACCGTCGCCGGCCGGCGTGAGCAAGGCGAGACGCTCGAACCCAATCCAATCGCCCAGAGCTTGGCCCAGCCCGGTCAGCCACGACTCTAGTGAAACGGCGTCGCGGGCCAGATCGGCGATTTCGTGCAGCCAGGCTCGAACTTGCGACGGGCTGAAAGCCACCGAGGGAGCGAGTGCGTTTGCCATCGATACACTCGGCATGGATGCGATTGTCATGAGTTGCTCTCGTGCGTGCCCCGGACGAAACGAATGGGCGTGGCTGCCAACCGATGCGGGGCCGCGGCGGCGACCTACCCAACCCTAGGCCAATTCCGGCCTCGGTCAATCCAGGCGTAAAGCCGGCACCATTGTTACGGTCGGCCACGGTTACGGTGGGCCAGATGGGCCGCGGAAACTGGATGCCCGGCCGACGAAACCCGAGAAAGCGCAGCCGTCGCTCGACGGTGTCTCGAAATCGCCACGCGCCCCGCCGCGGCCGATTGCCGGTCGCACCGCCAGCCCCCCGTGCAACCGCCGGTCGGGGGAACAAGAAAGCGAGCCCGGTCGCCTGGCGGGCGCGACCGGGCTCTTGCTCGGCAAGTTCTGCGGGACAGTCGATTCAGGTGGGAGGATCACGGAGTCGTGCGACTGCCCCGACGCGTTGGAAAGGTGGTCATGGTCAGGGGCGCCGCTGCTCGGACGCAGCGATCTGGCCACGGGTCCACGCCCTGCACGCCGCCCGCGATGCCGGCATCCTTCGCGCGATGCCCGTTCTCCGCAAGCGGCCGAGGTTCCAACACAACCTGCTGCCGTCGGCATGAATCTCGACGGCGAGGTGTGTCAGTCGCCAGACCTGAAAAGCAACCCCCGTGCCGAACGCAGAGAGAGCCACACGTTGGCCCTTGCCGGCGCGGCCACTTTCGCCGGCGAACCCGCGGCCCGGGGGCTGGTTTTTCGCCGCCAACGGGCCGGAAAGGAGTTGGTTTGGCCCGTTTTCGCGGAATTGCGATTCCCTCGACGAGCGGCCAGCGCACACTTAGGAGGTGGTCCGCACGCGACCGTGGCGTTGCATTTTGGCAGCGCGCGTTGCAGATTGGCACCTCGCACGGCCCAACGCCCCCCGCGTCCGCCTGCCTCGCCCAGCCCTCTGGTACTTCAAGTGCCCGGTTCTCCCTTGGTTACCACCGTCGTCCTTACCCACAATCGCCGGGCCGAGTTGGCCGGATGCCTCGAATCGCTCTTCGACGGCGACCACGGCGGTAGCGACACCCGTGCCGATGGCGGCCCTGAAGTGGTCGTGGTCGACAACGGCTCGACCGACGGAACCCCCCAGTTCGTTCGCCAGCGCTACCCTCAAGTGCGGCTCGTAGCGCTGCCCGAAAACCTGGGTGTCTCCGGCGGCCGCAACCGCGGGATTCAGGCCGCCCAGGGGGAGATTTGCCTTTGCATCGACGACGATGCCCGGCTTGTCGGCGGAACCGCCGCGATCGAGCGGGTCGCCGCTTATTTTCGTCGCGACCCGCGGTTGGCCTGCCTGGCACTTACCATTCACGCCGGCCGGAGCGGCCAGCAGGATCCCAAGGCGATTCCTCGCCGCGACAAACGGGCACTCGACGAAGACTACGAGTGCAGCTATTTCTGCGGCGCCGGTTTCGCCGTGCGGCGGCAGGTGTTTCTCGACGCCGGCCAGTTCTGGGAGCCGCTGGTCTACGGCAGCCAAGAGCTGGATTTGTCGTACCGCCTGCTCCAGGCCGACTGGCGAATCTGGCACACCGCCGCGGTCGTCGTCGAGCACGATGAAATTCCCCGCGACCGACCCCAGGGCCAATATGCCTATTTCAATGCCCGCGATCGGCTTTGGGTCGCGGTTCGCAACCTGCCCTGGCCCTGTGTCGTAACGACGGCACTTGCCTGGTGGTTGGAAACCGCGCGCTGGGCAGCCGCCCAGGGCCAGTGGGGGCCCTGGTGCCGCGGATTTCGCGACGCTCTGGCCGGGCTCCCCGCCGCCCTGCGCCTGCGCCGCCCGATCACCTGGCAAACCGGTCGGCGGCTGAACCAGCTCTCGGGACGGCTCTGGTACTAATCCGAGGTAGCCTCATGCACGCGGCATCGAACCCCTCGACGGCAACCCATTCGGCGCCTGGTGGTCTGGCCAATCGCCGCGTTCGCCTGCTGCTGACCATTTCAGACCTGATCGGTCGGGGCGCAGAGCGCGAGTTCGCGGCGCTCGCCGCTCGGCTGGATCGCAGCCGCTTCGATACCCGGCTGGTGTTTTGGCGCGATCGGTTCGATTACCCGCCCCCCGCCGATTTGCCGCGGGAAGTGCTCGACAAACAGCGACCTTGGCAGGTGCTGCGCACGATTCGCCGGATGGCCGACGCGATCGACCGCCATCGGCCCGATGTGGTGTTCAGCCAACTGCACTACGTGAGCATGGTCACCGGCTCGGCCCTGGCGCGCTCACGCCACCGGCCCGCCTGGGTTTGCCGTCTGGTGAACGATCCTCGCCGGGATATGCCCTGGCCTTGGCTCGTTTGGGCCAGGCGATCGCTGGCTCGCGCCGCTTGCGTGGCCGGCTGCAGTCAGGGCGTCACGCGCGCGGCGGTCGAGCACCTGAAGCTCGACGCGTCCCGCTGCCAAACGCTGACCAACGTGGTCGACGTCGAGGCCATTGTGCGGCAGGCCGCCTCGGGTGAGCCGCCGGCCCCCGCGGACCGGTTCGTCTTTCTCTTTCTGGGCACCTTGAGTCGCCAGAAGCGCCCCGACCTGGCCGTCGAAGCACTTGCCCAATTACTCGCACGCCGTCCGGATAGCGCCGAGTTGTGGCTGGCGGGCACGGGGCCGCTGGGCCAGGACCTGGGGCGCCAGGTGGCCGCACGCGGCGTGGGCCCCTTCGTCCGGTTTCTGGGCTTTCAACCCAACCCCCATGTCGTCATGCGCAGCGCCGGAGCCTTGGTGCTTTCCAGCGATTCGGAAGGGCTGCCCAACGCGATTATCGAAGCCCAGTTGGTCGGCCTGCCGGTAATCGCCACGCGCTGCCCGTTTGGTCCCGATGAGTTGGTGCGCCACCAGCAGACGGGGCTCTTGGTTCCCGCGGGAAACGCCGCGGCACTCAGCCAAGCGATGGAGCAGGTACTAGACCAACCGACCGAGCGCGCCCGCTGGGCGGCGGCCGCCGCGGACGAGGCTCGCCGCCGCTTCGATCCCCAAGCGGTCGTGGGCCAATACGAAGCGCTGTTCTTGCAATGTGCGGGCCGTACGGGGGTATCGGGCTCGTAGGGCCCGGGCCGGTCCCCAGGCTGCGGTAGGCGGAAACTGCCCCAGGGGTTACCATAAGGCCCAGCGCAAAGGGATTTTCGTCGGACAGCGTACCCAGCGATGCCCCCCTTTTTTTCGACGATGGTGTGATGAGCCTGGACGTTCCCTCGCCGGTGCCTGGCGGAACCCGCCGCCGACACCCCATCCGCCAGGCTGTGATGCGGGGGTTGGGCATAGGGCTGCCTCCGCTGCTCACCGTCCTGATCCTGCTTTGGATCGGCCACACCGTGAATCGCTACGTGTTGGCCCCCGTGACCCGCGGCGTGCGCGTCGTGCTGGTTCGCTCGCTGGCCGAGGTGCATACCGATTTGCCGGGGGCCCAACCAACCGACGACCCGGCAGTGGTCTCTTACCAGGGGCGGCTCTACCAGCAACTGCCGCGAGGGCAGTTCATCCCGCACGAAATTTACGCCGCTGTTTCCGCGGCCCCGGGTGCTCGGCCGCTACCGACCACGGCCGACGAGCTCTACCGGCGCTATGTCGACCATCGCTACTTGCAGCCGCGGGTCGTAGTGCCCGTGTTCGTGGTCCTGTTTCTGTTGGCCCTGTATTTGTTGGGCCGATTCCTGGCGGCCGGTCTGGGGCGCGCCCTGTGGGATTGGGTCGAGCGGGTCATCGTCCGCGTGCCGCTGGTACGCAACGTGTATTCGGCGGTCAAACAGGTCACCGACTTCATGCTCAGCGATCAGCGGGTCGACTACTCGCTGGTCGTGGCGGTCGAATACCCGCGCACCGGAGTCTGGGCGCTGGGCTTCTTGACCAGCGGGGGCGTTCCCGAAGTGCGAGGCGTCGCCGACGAGAGCGAGATGGTGTCGGTGGTGATCCCCGCCTCGCCGGCCCCGGTAACGGCCTACACCGTGCAATTGCCGCGACGCGAGGTGCTCGAAATGGGCATTACCGCGGACCAGGCCTTGCAGTTCATCATTAGCTGCGGTGTGGTCGTTCCCCCGCACCAACAATCGGAGCGCATCGAGCAGCCGGCCTGACGCCCGCCGACCGGCGGCGCGGGCCCCCGGCGACGGGAACGGGCCTTTTCCCCAGCGAGGAGCGGATCGCGATGGGTTGGCAGGGGTGGTTCGCGCTGGCGGACCTGGTCTTGGTACTGCTGCTGTTGGCCACCTCGTCGCTGGCCCCCGACGTGGTGCTGATCGCCGGCGTCGTGGTGCTGCTCATTTTCGGAATTCTCACCCCGGCCGAAGCCCTCGCGGGCCTTTCCAACGAGGGCATGGTCACCGTTGGCGTGCTATTCGTGGTCACGGCCGGCGTCACCGAAACCGGGGGCATCGCCTTTTTGGCCAACCGCCTGTTCGGCCGCCCCGCCACCGACTCCAAGGCCCTGGGGCGAATGATGCTGCCCGTGGCCGCGCTGAGCGGTTTTCTGAACAACACGCCCCTGGTGGCGATGCTCATTCCGGCCGTGCAAGACTGGGCCAAACAAAACCGGCTCACCGTTTCCAAGCTGATGATGCCGCTCTCGTTTGCCGCGATTCTGGGAGGCTGCGTCACGCTCATCGGCACCAGCACCAACCTGGTCGTCGACGGCCTGCTGCGCAAAGCGGCCGACGACCCGGCCAACGCGGCGCTCCAACTGCCACACGGACTGCGAATGTTCGATATTTCGCCGGTGGGCCTGCCGGTGTGCCTGGTGGGGCTGGCCTTCATCTACCTGACCCAGCGCTGGCTCCTGCCCGATCGCCGACCGTTCAGCGCCGACCTGGGAGACCCCCGCGAATACACCCTGGAGCTACTGGTCGACCCGGCCGGGCCGCTGGTGGGCAAGACCGTGGTCCAGGCCGGGCTGCGGCATTTGCAGGGGGTGTTCCTGGCCGAGATCGAGCGCGAGGGAGACGTGCTCCCCGCCGTGGGCCCCGACGAGCGGCTACGGGCCAACGACCGCCTGATCTTCGTCGGGGTGGTGGAATCGGTGGTCGACCTGCACAAGATTCGCGGCCTGATCCCCGCCGGCGACCAGGTGTTCAAGCTCGAATCCCCCCGGGCGGCCCGCTGCCTGATCGAGGCCGTGGTGTCGAATACTTGCCCCGTGGTGAACAAGACCATCCGCGACGGGCGGTTTCGCTCGAACTACAACGCGGTGGTCATCGCCGTGGCCCGCAACGGCGAGCGGATCAAGCGCAAGATCGGCGACATCGTTCTGCGCGCCGGCGACACGTTGATGCTCGAAGCCCACCCCTCGTTTCTTACCCAGCACCGCAACAACCGCGATTTCTTCCTGGTCAGCCGCTTGGAGAACTCACAGCCCCTGCGCCACGAGCGGGCCTTCGTGGCCCTGCCGATTCTCCTGGGCATGGTGCTGATCGTGTCGCTGAACTTTGCCGATATGCTGATGGCCTCGATGATTGCGGCGGGGTTGATGATCGCTACCCGCTGCTGCAGCACCTCGACCGCCCGCCGCAGCGTCGACTGGTCGGTGCTGCTGGCGATTTCCGCCTCGTTCGGCTTTAGCACGGCGCTGCAAAAAACCGGCGTGGCCGAAACTATCGCGGGGGCCATGATTCATCTGGCGGGCGGCTCCCCCTTTTGGGCGCTCGTGGCCTACTACGGCATCACGCTGCTGATCACCGAGACGATCACGAACAATGCCGCGGCCGCGCTGATGTTTCCCTTCGGCCTGGCCACGGCCGCGCAGCTCGAAGTGAGCGCCATGCCGTTTATCATCGTGGTCATGGTGGCCGCCTCGGAAAGTTTCGCCACCCCCATCGGTTACCAGACCAACCTGATGGTGTATGGCCCCGGCGGCTACAAGTTCATGGACTACGTCAAGATTGGCGTGCCGCTCGATCTGTTGCTGTGGGTAGTCACCGTGATGCTGACACCGCTGTTCTTTCCCTTTTAGCGGCCCTGGGCCCGTTCCCTTGGCTCGCAACTGCCCAAGGCTTGGGCCCGCTTACGATTGCGATCGCCGCCAACTCGCCTGGCCGGCTACTCGCTCACCAGTTCGCACACCGCCGCCTGGCCGCGACACTCGTCCACTTCGACGCGGATTCGCTGGGGGCGTTTGCCCGTACGAGCCTGCAGCGCATCGAGCAGTTGCCGGCCCAGGTACCGCGCCAGCAGTTCGGTCGTGGTGTTGGCCACCGGAAGCAGCACGCAGTCCGTGCGGGGAAAAACCCAGCGACGGTCGCCAAAGCGGGCCTCGACTTCGTCTTGGCCCACCTCGACCCGAATCAGCGGGTGTGCCAGCGGCAATAACATGCGGTGGTCGAGCGGCTCGACCAGTCGCCGCAATTCATCGCGGAGGGCGATGAAGTCGACGACATAGTGGTTCTCGTCGAGCGGACCAAACACCTCGGCGGTCACCTGGTAGTTGTGACCGTGCAGCCGTTCGCAGGTGTCGCCGTTGTAGGTGATGAAGTGCCCGGCACTGAAAACCAGGTAATCTTTCGTGAGCCGTACCCAATAGCTTTCCGACATCCGCAAGTTTCTCCGGTCGCCCGTGCTCAGGACTTGTCGCCCGCGGGACGCGGGTTGTGTTCGCCAAACGCAGCGCAATCTTTCTCCCGCCCCACCGCCAGAGGAGCCCTCGGTGACTCACCGGGGGATGATGCAAGTTCGGCGTTCCCCCCCCGCTTTCCGCACGGCGGGGCGAGGGCAATCAGGCACCTCCCGTCGATTCCAAGTCGCCCTCGGCGGCCGACAGGCAGTTTCTGGCCCGCCGGCGCCCTACCAATGGAGCGGTCCTCGAATCCGCCCCTCGCGCAGCAGCACGAACAATCCCGCCGCCACCAGGTCGGCGGTGGTGCCCGGGTTGCGGCGATGCCCGTCGCTGCGAAGCCAAAAATCCAGGTCGGCCAATGCTTCGTTATATTCCCCGCTGCCCGGCGAGCCAGCCCGCAGCACCTGGCCGGCGTAGGTCGAGGCCTGCTCGGCCACTTCCACGCCACATTTGCGGGCAATTAAGCTGTCGGGCCACTCGGCCAAGAGCCGCACGTAAGTGTGAATCACGGTGTTCACAAGCGACTGGCCCGCTTCAAGCCCCTCGGCCAACCACGGCGCGACGACTGCCAGTACGTCGTGGAAATCGGTCGCGTACTGCCGGGCAATCCGGTCGCGGTTTGCCGCGAGACGCATCGCATCCAACAGGTTGGCCGGCGGGGGCCCGTTCACGTCGTGCTCGTCCACCTTGCCGAGCCCACCCGGCTGGGCCAACGCAATCGCCGCGTAAACCGCGCGAGCATCTTCGGCGGTCAGGGCACCCAACACGCGCCGCACTCCCTCGGCCAAGGGTTCGTCGCGCGGCACGGCGGCCAACGGGGCCATGGCCAGCACCAACCCTAGATTCGTATTGTTGGCCACCATGCGCCGGGTGGCCAACACGGCGTCGAACACGGTTTGGCCCAGGGGCCTGTCGGGGGCAGCCTCGAAGGCCGGGCCAATGGCCACGGCGCTGGCCAGAAAATCGCCGCAGGTTACATCTTCGAAGTCGGCGCCCCGGTGAACGTTGCCCGGCTTCGGCGCGATTACCTCGAGCATACAGGCCAAGGTGGCGCACTGGCCCGTGCTCCAAGCGGAAACCGGGTCGAATTCGAAGTCGGGTTCCATGCGTGCAATGCGCCCCCCTGCCCGCCATCCAGATGCCCACCCGGAGGCGAGCGATACTTAAACCAGTTCGAAAAAAGCCGGTTGCTACTCGGCCAGCACCCGCACCCGGCGGCCATCGAGCGCCAAGCGGCCGGACGCGTAGAACCGAAGCGCCTCGGGATAGGCTTCGCACTCGGCGGCAAACACCCGCTCGGCCAATTGGTCGGCGGTGTCGCCGTCGAGCACCGGCACCGTGCGCTGCAGAATAATCGGCCCGTGGTCGTACTGGTTATCGACCAGGTGCACGGTGCAGCCCGACACCTTGGCCCCGTAGTCGAGCACGGCCTGGTGCACCCGGTGGCCGTAAAACCCCTGGCCGCAAAACGCCGGAATCAGCGAAGGATGAATGTTCACCACGCGATGGGCGAAGTCGGGCGGAATTTCGACCAGCTTGAGCCAGCCACCCATCACGACCAGGCTGGCGCCCGCCGCCCGGCAGGGGTCGAATACCGCCTGGCTGAACTGGGCCACGCTGGCAAAGGCCGCTCGCTCGACCACGGCCACGGGCAGCCCCGCCGCGCGAGCCAATTCGACGCCGCGTACCGTGGGGCTGCTGGAGACCACTTGCACCAGTTCCAGCGGCAGCTCGCCGCGACCGATCACGGCCAGCAGGTTTTTGAGCGTGGTGCCGCCGCCGGAAATAAACACGGCCGCACGAGCCGGGCTGGGCAGCAGTAGTCGATTCACCGGGCAGCCTCCTGGCAGTCGCGACAACGCCGCCCCTTTAGCTGCCCACCACCGCTACCGCCAATCGCGCCGCATGGCCGCCGACCGACAGCTCCGCGGAACTCACTCCCTCGATCGGCCCCAAGACCAATTGCGTGGCGAGCGTCTCCCCTTGCACGTAATCGGCAAAGTTGCCGGCGGCCTCGGCCAGCGCCGCCGACTCGGTCAGCAGGCCGACCCGAATGCGGTCGGTGTACTGGCAGTCGAGCTCCTTGCGGCGGTTCTGAATCGCGTGCACCAGTTCCCGGGCCAAGCCCTCGGAAAGCAATTCGGGGGTCAACTCGGTGGCCAACACCACCACCCCGGCCGCGCAAGGGGCGGCGGCCCAGCCGGGCTTGGCTTCGAGCCGCACTTGCAGGTCTTCACGGTCGAGTGCCACTTCACCCCCGCCCACGGTTAGCGAGACCTGTCCCGCCTCGTCCAAGTCGGCCAGCAATTGGGCCGGGTCGGCCGCGGCCAGCGCCTGTTTCAGAGCGGGCAATTGCTTACCTAGCCGGGGGCCCAGCCGTTTCAAGTTGGGCAGCACCGTGTAATTCACATACTGATCGGCCCGGGCGGCGAATTCGACCAGCTTCACGTTCAATTCCTCGGCGATCAGGGCCGAGTGCGCTTCGAGCCAGGGCTGATCGGCGGGATGGGTCAGAATCACCTCGACCTTGGCCAGTGGCTGGCGCACCTTGAGCTTGGCGACCATCCGCGTGCTGCGGCCCGCCGAGGCAATCTCGCGCACCAGGTTCATCCGCCGCACCAGGTCGTGGTCGATCGCCCCGGGATCGGCCTCGGGCCAATCGCAGAGGTGTACGCTCTCGGTGGCCCGCTCGCCAAATACTTGAACTACCAAGTTCTGCCAGAGCGATTCCGCCAAGAACGGCACGAAGGGCGCCACCAGCTTGGCGGTGGTGGTCAGGCACTCGTACAGCGTCCAGTAGGCGTCGGCCTTGGCCGGCGAGGGTCCGCTGGCCCAAAACCGGTCGCGGCTGCGGCGCACATACCAGTTCGACAGCGCGTCGACAAAGCCGATGATCGCCTGGCAGGCCGCGAAATTGTCGTAGGCGTCCATCCGCTCGGTGACGGCCACCAGCGTCTGGTGCAAATAGCCCAGTATCCAGCGGTCGAGCTCGCTCCGCTCGCCCGCCGGCCGCCAGGGCAGTGCGGTGCCGGGGCGCGCCGCCGTCCAGACCTCGGAATCCAGGCTGTCGACCTTGCCCGGCAGCGATTCGGCCGGGTCGAAGTTGTCGATTCGGGCGTAGATGACGAAGAAGCTGTACACGTTCCAGAGCCGCAGCAGGAACTCGGGCACGCTGTCTTTAATGGCCTGTTCGCTGTAGCGAATCGTGGTCCATGGGGGTTGGTTGGCGAAGAAGTACCACCGCAAAGCGTCGGCCCCGTAGCGCTCGAAAATCTCGCCCGGCTCGCGGTAGTTGCGCCGGCTTTTCGACATCTTGGTGCCGTCTTCGCCCAGCATCAGCCCCAGCACGATGCAGTTGCGAAACGGGTGGGGAAATTCGCTCGCGGGGGGCGCGGCCTGGCTCGAGCCCCCGCCCGGCGCCGAAAGCGGCTGAGCCGGCGCGGCCGATTCCGATTCGGCCGCCGGCCCGAACAACAGGGTGCTGATCGCCAATTGGCTATAAAACCAACCGCGGGTCTGATCGATCGCCTCGCTGATAAAGTCGGCCGGAAACTGCTGGCTGAACTGCGTTTGGCCCTGGTGCGGATAACCCCACTGGGCGAACGGCATCGCCCCGCTGTCGAACCAGCAATCGATCACCTCGCCCACGCGCCGCATCCGAGCGCCGGGCGCGAAGGGAGAATCGTAGGTCACCGCGTCGATGTACGGTTTGTGAATCCTGAGGTGCTCCGACAATTCGGGCTGGGCCGCCTTGGCTGCCGCCCAGACTTCGGTGCCTTGCACGCCCGGCTTGGCCAACAAGGCGGCATAGCTCCCCACCGCCTGCATCTGGCCGGTCTGCTGGCAAACCCAAATCGGCAACGGCGTACCCCAATAACGCTCGCGCGACAGGGCCCAGTCGACGTTCGACTCGAGAAAATTGCCGAACCGTCCGTCGCGAATATGCTCGGGCTGCCAATTGATTTTCGAGTTGTTGGCCAGCATCTGGTCTTTGAACCAGGTGGTGCGCACAAACCAGCTTCGTCGTGGATACTGGATCAGCGGATCTTGCTCGGCCCGCCAACAAAACGGGTAATCGTGCAGGTACTGCTCCTGGTGAAAGAGCAGATTCTTGGCTTTCAGCGCGCGCACGATTTCCTTGTCGGCCTCTTTCACCCAGCGCCCCTGGTACTCGGGCACCTCGGCGGTAAACCGGCCATCGGGCCCGACGGGGCAGAACAGGTCCGGCCCCTCGCCCGGCTCGAAGCGGGCCTGTTCGCTTTGCAGCAGATCGAAATCCACCTCGCCAAAGGCGGGGGCCTCGTGCACCAGCCCGGTGCCCGAGTCGATGGTGACGAAATCGGCAGCCACCACGCGCCAATACAGCGGTTGGGTGCCCCCCGCGCGGAGTCGGCCTTGGCAATCGCCCAGCGGCTTGGCGAAGTAATCCAGCGGCGGCTCGTACTGCCGGCCCACCAACTCGCTGCCCAGAAAACTACCGACCACTTCCAGCGTGTGCCCCGACTTCTCGGCGATCACCGGCGCCAGGGCGGCGGCCACCACCAGGTACTCGGGTGCCTCGCCGGCCGTGCGGACGAGCGCGTATTCCAAGTCGGCCTTGACGGCGGCGAACTGGTTGCTGGGCAGCGTCCAGGGAGTGGTGGTCCACACCAAAAGCGAGATCGGCGGTTCGTCCTCGCAAAGCGGCTGCTGCGAGTCGCCCGGGGCCAGCGGCCTAAGCGGAAACCGCACGTAAACGCTGGGGTCGGCCACCTGGCGGTAGCCCTGGCCCACCTCGCCGCTGGAGAGGGCGGTGCCCCCCTGGGCCCACCACCAAACGATTTTGTGACCCTGATACAGCAACCCCCGGTTGAACAGCGTCTCCAGGGCCCACCAGACACTTTCGACAAAGCTCTGGTGATAGGTGACGTAGGCGTCGTCCAGGTGGATCCAAAAGCCCAGCCGCTCGGTCAATCGCTCCCACTGCTGGGTGTAGCGGAACACGCTTTCCAAACAGCGATGGATAAACGGTTCGACGCCGAAGGCCTCGATCTCTTCCTTGGAGTGGATGCCCAGCTCTTTGCAAACTTCGACCTCGACCGGCAAGCCATGGGTATCCCAGCCGGCCTTGCGCTCGCAAAGGTAGCCGCGCATCGTACGGTAGCGGGGAAACAGGTCCTTAATGGCCCGCGTCAGGCAATGGCCCGGGTGAGGCAAACCGTTGGCCGTGGGGGGCCCTTCGTAGAACACGAATCGCGGCGCCCCGGCGCGGCGCGCGAGCGATTGGTCGTACACCTTCCGGCGGCGCCAGAATTCGAGCACGCGCGCTTCCTGCGCCGGAAAACTGACTTGGGATTCAACAGGCTGAAACATGGAACGCGCAATTACTCAGTCGATGGTTCACGGGCACCGGCAAGCACCCACCCGCCAGGGGGCTGTCTGGGCCGAAGTGGGCCGCGCCGGGCAAGGGCAACCCCCTGCCGGCGCACCGGGATAGAGAAATAGACCCCAGCAGGGGTGTTTTTTCAATCGGCCCCGCCCCCGGCCCTGGTTCGAAACGGGGTGTCCGAATTCAAGAGGGCCGGACAACTCGGCTCGCGCTAGGCCGAGCGCGCCGGCAAATCGCCGAGCACGCCGAGAACCAATTCCCGCAGTTTGGGTTCGGCCTCGGCCGCCACGGCGAGAATATGCTCCACCGTGGCCGGCTGGAGCGCGTCGGGCAAACACAGGTCGGTCACCACCGAGAGGCCCAGCACCCGCATGCCGCCGTGTACGGCGACGAGGACCTCGGGCACGGTCGACATACCGACCACGTCGGCCCCGATGCCGCGGAGAAATCGGTACTCGGCCCGGGTCTCCAGGTTCGGCCCCAACACGGCCACGTAAACGCCCCGGTGACAGACGATGTCTTTTCGCCGCGCGGTGGCCAGGGCCCGTTCGATGAGCTGCGGATCGTACGGCTGCGACATGTCGGGGAAACGCGGTCCCAGACGGTCGTCGTTGGGCCCCACGAGCGGATTGCCGGGCAACAGATTGATGTGATCGTCGATCACCATCAGGTCGCCGGCGGCGTAAAGGGGGTTCATACCGCCACAGGCGTTGGAAACCACCAGAATCTCGGCACCAAGGGCCCGCATTACCCGCACGGGAAACGTGAGCTGCTCGAAGCTGTAGCCTTCGTAGGCGTGATGCCGTCCCTCCATGGCCACCACCGCGTGGCCAGCCAGTTTCCCGCAAATCAGCCGGCCGGCGTGGCCAACCGATGTGGAACGGGGAAAGTGGGGAAGCTCCTGGTAGTCGATCGCGGCCTCGGTCTGAATCTCGCGGGCTAACGAACCGAGCCCGGTCCCCAAGATCAGCCCCACCCGCGGCGAGCCGTTCCAACCGGCGCGAACCGCCTGGGCAGCCTCTTGAATCCGAGTCCAGAGGTCGTCCATGGTCGCGGAGGTCTCAGGCCAATGGCGACAGTGCTTGAAAAAAAGGTCCGCCAGCCACGGACCGCCACGATTCTGCGATGGCCGGGACCAGCCGACCGCCAAACAGGGTTAGCCCGGCGGAACTGGGTTAGCCCGGCGGAACTGGGTTGGCCCGACGCGAGTCTCCGAGAGCACGAAGCCCGAGCGCCGCTAGGCGCCGATCCGGTACTCTTTCAGCAGCGCCACGAAGCCGGGGTGCTCGCGCAGATTGTCCAGGTCGCGATCGCACTCCAGGAACCCGAAATCGTCGTAGCCGTACTCGATGGCCCGGCGCAGTTGAGCCACGGCCTCATCGGTCTGACGATCGATGGCCAGGCTGCACGCCAGATTGTAGCGCACAATACAATCCTGGGGCCGCAGATCGGCCAACCGGCGATCGATTTCCAGGGCCCGCTGATGCTCACCCCGCAGCGTCAGAAGCTCGCCTTGGCAGCGCAGCACATCGACGTAGTCGGGGTCGCGCGCCAGAACCCGGCCGAAAAAGTCGACGTCGAAGTCGAGCTGAGTCTGGGCCTGCATCTTCGAAAGCGTCGACCGCTTGCCGCGCGGCCGCGCCGCGGACAATTCGGGGCTGTCGTCGGGTTTGCTCATCGGCTGCGCTCCCTGAACCAGCGATCCGGGCGCGAACAACGTCTCTTGGCCCTACCGAAGCCCCTCACACCAGCCGAGTCCCCCGGCGACGCCGCTCGGCCAAGCTCCGGACACGCCCCTCGGGCGGCTGGCTGTATTATAAAGGGGACCGCCTGCGAAACAACTGAACGTGCCACACACCGATTCGGAACTACTTACCCGAACCGCGGAAAAAAGCGAAAACCCGCGAGATTGCTCCCCCACTTGGGCCGCCGCTGCGGCTCGCCGCTCGTGCCGGTTCTTACGATCTGTTTTCCAGTGGTTGGAGCCGACCGCAGCGTTTCCAACCGGCCGCCAAAGCGGCGCGAACCGGCCACCCGTGACCGGCGGCAGGGCCCCAGGCTTTCCGCAACTAGGCATCGAACTCGTCGGCTTCCTGGTCATCTTCGTCTGATTCGAGGCCCTCTTCGGAATCCGGGTCGCCATCCGTGTCGTCAAGCGCGCTTTCGTCGAGGTCATCGTCGAGATCGCTTTCTTCGTCGAACTCCTCTTCGAAATCATCGTCGAACTCGTCGTCGAAGTCATCGTCCTCGAAGTCGTCATCGGCTTCGTCTTCGTCGCCGCTTGCCCAAATTCCGGCAATCCCCGATTCCCACGTGCCTCCCACCCCGGCCAGGGGCGATTCGGCAACCAGGTCGGGCGCCCACACATCAACCAGCGACAACGACATGACTAAACTCCCAGCGAAGGGGCGCCTTGTCCAAAGGCGGATGGGCGCCGAGCACGAGCGGGCGGCCTTCGTCCGCTCGGCCTGCGACAGGGCCCCCCGGCAACCGCCGAAACGCCCCGACCAGGTACCGCCCTCCTGCTGCCCGTGGTAACGAACCCCCCGTCGTGCTGTCAAGGACCAGGGCCGCCCAGCGCACCGCGAAAAAACTTCGATTTCACCTCGGTCGCGGCCCAGGGAACTGCCCTCGGAGGTTCGAACGATGGTGAGGCCCGTTGGGTCCCGATAGGTGGGCCAAATCCGCTCAGGCGCCCTGTGCCGCTCGGGCGTCGGCCGGGCGACTCGCCGCCGGACCGAGGGCAAAGTGAGGAGGGCCAACCGACGAAATCTCGCGCAACAGGTGCTGGGCCTGCTCGAATCGACCCAGCTTGACCAGGCAAATCGACCACTGCGGCACGAGCAGCGGATGGTGATACCCCGCCTTGTGGGCGCGCTCGAAGCAATCGGCCGCGCGCTGCCAGTTTTGCGCCTCGCCATGGTCCGCGGCCTGCAAGAACGCGGCAAACCCTGGTCCGCCGGCCGCCAGGACTGCATCACTGGCCCGGCTGACCGCCTCGGCGACCTGCCCCGCTTCGATCAGCAGTTCGCAAAGTGGGCGGACCGCCTCGGGCCGCGTTGGGTGCCGCTCGACGAAGTCGCGCAGCACCGCTAGGGCCGCTTCGCGGTCGCCCGCCGCGCGATAGGCTTCTCCCAACCGCAGGTGCAGCGGCAGGCTGCCCGGTTCTCGGGCCGCGTCGATCCGAAGCTGCCGTAGATCTCCGCCGGTGCCCAGGGCGGCGGTCAGCGGGGCCGCGGGCGACACCGCCGCGTGCGAAGTCGTTTCGGGGGAAGCCGCCGCGGGCTGCCAGGCCGCCAGCGCCTCTTGGTAGCGGCGCGCCTCGGCGTCGTGGGGGCTTGCCTCGAGCCAGGCCGCCAGCACCGGCCGCGCCGACTCGACGGCGCCCGTCGAAAGCAGCGCTACCGTGTACCACTTCAGGCAAACCAGGTGGCGGCAGCCCGACGAGTAAGCGGTTTCCAGGTAGGCCAGCGCCGGTATCCAGTTCTGCTTCGCCGCCTGGCAGGCTCCGCGCACCGCCGAGCGCAAGCCGTCGCGGTCGGCCGGCGCTACGAACGGCGGCTCGACCAGCGCCAAAGCATCGGCCGTGCGCCCCAGTTTGACGAGTAGCTCGAAATAAATGTTCTTCAGGTAGTGCGAGCCGGGCAGCCGTGCCACGGCTTCAGCCAGCACCGCCGCCGATTGGGCGTCGTCGCCGTGTGTTTGGCAATGCAGGGCCAGCAGCGAAGCGGTGAATTCTCCCATTTCGACCAAATGCCAGGTTTCCGGCGAAACCTGACCGTACCGCACCGCGGTTTCGAGCGATCGGCGCGCCAGCTCCGTTTGTCCCATCGCCTCCAGGTAGCCTCCGGCCGCGCAAAGCAATTGCGCATCGAAGGGGTACACCTCCAGCGCCTCGAGGCAGGCCGCCAACTGGGCTTGGCGCCCGGCGGGCTGGGTATCGTCGAACGTGGTCAGAAGCCCGTAAAAACCCTCGAGCATTTCGCGCGAACCGCGCGGCGCGAGCGAAATAGCGCGGCGAAAATGTCCGGCGGCAGCCGTCGGCTCTCCGAGCGAGGTCTCCAGCTCACCCAGGGCAAGCAAGAGCTGGGCTCGGGGGCCGTGCTCTTCGATCTCCAGATTCAACAACCGCAACTCGCGCTGCCAGCGGCGGCGGCAGCGTTCCAGGTCGCTCCACGCACGGCTCCGAACCACCCGCCAGGCGGCCAGTTCGACGGAGACCCCGGCCCCGATCAGCGCGGGGCGGGCCGTTTCGCAGACCCGCCCCACAAACTCCAGCCCTTCAACCCGCGGCATCCAGCGCAGCTGCGCTTGTTGTTCGGCGCGGCCTCCCGGGGCCGAGGACGGCGCCTCGAGATACATCATCCGGGCTTGCGTGGGCGGAGGCGATTGGGCCAGGTACTGTGCGATCGCCTCGCGCGATTCGGCCGTCAGCACTTCGCCCGCCTCGAGCCACAGGAGCCATTGGCCGCGAGCCTCGCCAAGGGCCAGATTTCGAGCGGCCGCGAGATCTTCGGGCGCGGCCCCGGTCAGCACCCGGGCACCATGCCGGCTGGCAAATTGCCAGGTTTGTTTGGGCGAACCGGTCTCGACGATCAGGATCTCGTCGGCCAATCCCCGCACGCTGTCGAGCGTGTCGGGCAGCAACTGGGGCTCTTCGTGCACCACCAGCGCGACGGTCAATCGCACGGGCGACCGGGGCGACACGGCAGACGCTGTCTCGGCGGATGAGGGGGTCGACATGGCCTTCCTTTGCCTGGGACCTGCCTACGATCTGGACCGATCGCGTCGAGCCGCATCCGGGCGGCGGGACGCTCGGGGCCAAGCACCCTGGCCGGGGCGCTCGGGCGCACGCGGGCCTGGGGGGCGGGAAGTTTAATCGACCCAGACAAACGGGGGAAACCCCGGTTTTTATTGTCCCCCGGGGGGAAAGGCTCGGCTCCGCGAGGCAGCGCTTCGACCAACCGGGCAAGTCCACCCGGCGCGACTAGCCGCCCGGCGCCCGGCCTACCGGGCCAGCGAGCCGCCGTCGATCACGTCGACCCGCTGCGCCACCAGGTGCTGGGTGTTCATCTCTGGCCAGTAGCCCCGTGAGCCGGTCACCCCCACCGTTTGCCCCACGTAGTACCGCAGATTGACCCCCGGGGCCGGGGTCACGTAGAACCGGACCACCCCCTGCGGATCGAGCAGGGCAAAGGCCGGGTCGCCGCTCTTGCCGGGTGCCACGCGAGTCAGCCGTCCGGTGCCGTCGTAACGGGCCAACCCGGGCGCCGAAGTCAGCGGTCGGGTTCCCGCCAGGCCGCCCGGGCTGGGTAGCTCGGCCCCGCCGTCGCCGAAAGTTCCTCGGTCCAGGGCCAGGTTCTGCTGTTGAATCTGGCGGAACTTTTGAATTTTCTTCGCCAGCAGTCGGACCTGACCTCGCTCTGTCGGCGAGTTGGCCAGCGCCAACAAATCTTCCGCGCGGCGCATCAGGGCCCGAAACTCCCACCGGGCGGGCTCGTCGGCCACGATCACCGAGAGGGCCAGGTCCAATTCGTCGAGGTAGGCCCCGAATTGCCCAGGTGCAAACCGCTCGGGAAGCGGCGTCAGCCGCACCGGAATCGCCGCCGGGTTCACCGGCCCAGCGTCGAGGTCGCGGGCCTCGTCCCCGAGATCCGGGCGCCGGCGATAGGGGGCTTCGTCGAGCGCGGCCATGCGCCCTCGGGGCGGACGGCGGGGGCTTTCTTCCACGTCGCCATCGGCCGGCTCGTCGTACGACTCAGACCGCTCACTCCGCTCGCCGCCCGAAGCTTGCCGGCGGCGGGCCTCGCGTTCTGGGCGGTCGCCGGTGGCCGCCGAGGCGTCGGTTTCGTCGACGTCGTCGTCGGCCCACAAATCCTCGGTTTCGCGCCGAGGTGGCTCGCGTTCGCCCCGGCGAGTGGTGTGCCGGTCGCCCGACGGATCGCGCCGCCGAGGGGCGCGGTCGGCGCCGTTGTCCTCCTCCGGTTCCTGATCGTCCGAGCGCGAGTCCAGATCCCGCTCATCGAAATCGGCTTCGAGCGGCCGCGGCTCCGCGTCGTCGTAGGTATCGTCCGCCTCGGCTGCATCGGCACGGTCAATTTCGGAGCGCCGCGCAGGAGGTTCGAACCGGTCATCCTCTCCCGGGGGCGGCTCGTCTGCCGCGCTCAACTCGTCTCCCTCGGCGGACTCGTCCTCAGTTCCGGCTGTGTCTCCGCCAGCTGTGTCTCCGCCGGCCAACCGCACGGGGGCCCGCCGCGGCGGCGCGCTCTTCCAACGGTCGTCGCCAGCGAGCGATTCCGAGCCCCTCTCACCGGCGTCCGCGGCCGGGACCGCGCCGGGGTTGTCGACCCGATCGAGAAACCGCCCCAGCACCCAGCGAAACTCACCCGCGGGGGGCGCAATCTGGTACCAGGTTTGTGCGGTTGGTCCGCTGCCAAACCGCTTCGCGCCCAGTACCCGCACCTGTTCGCCGTGGCTCAATTGAACTTGAATCACGTCGCGGGTGTCGTTGAATTCGTTGCCCACTCGGGCGGGGGCCCGCTCGACACGCACCACGGCCAGGTCGGGGTCGAGTAGTTCGACCTGGTCGGCGCGAATCCAACTGGTGCTGCCCTCGGGCGGGCGAATGGCGTACCAGCCCCCCGGGTCGTGGCGATACACCTCGACCTCGGCCCCCTGGGCCAGGTGGCTGGTGGGGTAGTAGTTTTCACCGGGCCCGCTGCGCACATACACCTGGGGGGCGTTGGCCAGGGCGCGGTAGGGAAACTCGGCCGCCTGGGCCGCGTTACCGGGGCACAGCCAGGTGCCCAGCGCGAATGCAATTGCCAAGAGCGCGGACCGATCCATGGAGCCGCTCCGAGTCGTCGGGGGCATGCTGCCCCGCTGCCGGCGTGAAGAGAGTTTGCGAGCGATCGAAAAGACCGATCTGCCCCCTCCGCGGCAGGCTGGGCAATCGCCGAAAGGCCAGATCAGCGTGCGGCTTGTACCGCCAACGGCCTGCCAGGCTCAAGAGCAATTCGAGCGGGCGGGCCCGCCGCGCGCAACCGCCCGGCGCCCCCCGGCTTGGCCCGAAGCGCCACCGACCGCTAGAATCTCGCGATTGCGCAGCCCTCCGGGGGTTCGCCGCCGCCAGGGCCCGCCAGCCCCCCACCCTTGGGTGTCTCCCGGGAATCGCCGCTGCCCGAGCCCGCCGCCGCACCCAGGCCGCCTCCTGGCCTGAGCCCCCGCAGAATCAAGACGCCCGTAGTTGCAAGACCTTTGACAAGCCCGGAAAAGAATCGCCGAGATGCCGCGTTACAACCCCGCCGTGATCGAGCCCAAGTGGCAGGCCTACTGGGAACAGAACCACACGTTTCGCGCGCCGGAATTGCCGCGAGGCGAGAAGCTGTACGTGCTCGATATGTTTCCCTACCCCAGCGGCGAGGGGCTGCACGTCGGCCATCCCGAGGGTTACACGGCCACGGATATTGTTTGCCGCTATCAACGCATGCAGGGCAAGTCGGTGCTGCACCCGATGGGCTGGGACGCCTTCGGCCTGCCGGCCGAGCAGCACGCCAAGAAAACCGGCACCCCCCCGCGGATCACCACCGAGAAGAACATCGCCAACTTTCGCCGCCAGTTGAAAATGCTCGGCTTCAGTTACGACTGGAGCCGTGAAGTGGCCACCACCGACACGGCCTATTTCCGCTGGACGCAGTGGATATTTCTGGTGCTGTTCGATACCTGGTTCGATCGAGCCCAGCAGCGGGGTCGGCCCATCGCCGAGCTGCCCATTCCCCAGAGCGTAGCGCAGCAAGGCCCTGCCGCCATGGCCCGCTACCAAGACGAACACCGCCTGGCCTATCAGCTTGAAGCCCCCGTGAATTGGTGCCCCGCGCTGGGCACCGTGTTGGCCAACGAAGAGGTGGTGGGCGGGCTGAGCGAACGCGGACAGCACCCTGTGGTGCGCATTCCGCTGCGCCAATGGATGCTGCGCATTACCGCCTATGCCGACCGGTTGGAAAACGATCTGGCCGACCTGGATTGGTCGGAGAGCATCAAGGCCCTCCAGCGCAACTGGATCGGCCGCAGCACCGGGGCCGAGGTCGATTTCTTCCTGGGAGATTTAACCAAACCGGCCAACACCGCGCCCGAGGCCGCCGAACGCGGGAAAGAGTTCGATTCGTGGTGCGCTGCCCGGGCTAAGTCGGGCTTTCCCCCGAAGCCCGCAAGCGATGTCTTGCGCGTGTACACCACGCGGCCCGACACGCTCTTTGGCGCCACCTATATGGTGCTCGCGCCCGAGCATCCGCTGGTCGGCCCCCTGACCACGCCGGGCCAGCGAGCCGCCGTCGAGGCCTACGCCACTGAAGCGGCCCGCAAGAGCGACCTGGACCGCACCGACCTGGCCAAGACCAAGACGGGCGTCTTCACCGGCAGCTACGCGCTGAACCCGGTCAATGGCCGTCCGGTGCCGATTTGGGTGGCCGACTACGTGCTGATGGGCTACGGCACGGGGGCCATTATGGCCGTGCCGGCGCACGACGAGCGCGATTTCGAGTTCGCCCAAACGTTCGGCCTGCCCATCGTGCCGGTAGTCGACCCCGGCGACGACACCAGCCAGGGCCCGCGCGAGCAGGTGCTGGCCGGCCAGATTCCCTACGGTCGGCCCGGGCAGGCGATGAACAGCGGCCCCTACGACGGGCTGCCGACCGCCGAATTCAAGACCCGCATTACGGCCGACCTGGCTCTAAAGGGCCTCGGGCGCGAGGCGGTGAACACCAAGCTGCGGGACTGGCTCTTTAGCCGGCAGCACTTCTGGGGCGAGCCGTTTCCCATTCTTCACGAGCTGGACGAGCAGGGAAAACCCACCGGCATCCTCCGCGCCGTCCCCGCCGACGAGTTGCCGGTCGATCTGCCCGAACTGCCCAACTACAAGCCGCACGGCCGCCCCGAGCCGCCGCTGGAAGAGGCCCCCGCCGACTGGCTCTACGTTGAGCGCGACGGCAAACGCTATCAGCGGGAAACCAACACCATGCCCCAGTGGGCCGGCTCGTGTTGGTACTACCTGCGCTTTCTCGACCCGGCCAACGAGCGGCAATTCGTCGACCCCCAGCGCGAACGGGCCTGGATGCCGGTCGACCTGTACGTCGGGGGTGCCGAACACGCGGTGCTGCATTTGTTGTACTCGCGGTTCTGGCACAAGGTGCTTTTCGATCGCGGCTATGTGACCACGCCCGAACCGTTCCACAAGCTGGTCAACCAGGGCATGATCCTGGGCGAAGTCGAGTTTACCGGCTATCGGGCCGCCTCGGGCGAGTGGGTTCCGGCCGGCGAGGTGCGCGAGAACGCCGAGGGGCAAACCGTGGGGCCCCAGGGCCAGAGGGTGGAAGCCGTGAAGCTTTCTCCCGACCAGGTGGAAAAGCGCGGCGAGGGGTTTGTGTTGATCGACGGAGGCGCGCGGATCGAAAGCCGGGCCTACAAGATGTCGAAAAGCCGGGGCAACGTGGTGAACCCCGACCACGTGGTTCGCGAATACGGGGCTGACTCGCTGCGGCTTTACGAAATGTTCATGGGGCCGCTCGAGGCCACCAAGCCCTGGAGCATGACCGGCGTCAACGGCGTGCGCGGTTTCCTGGACCGCGTTTGGCGATTGGTCGTGAACGAACGGGCCGACGCGCTGGAACTGCACCCCAGCGTGGCCGATGTGGCCCCCACCGACGAGCAGCTTCGCGTGGTGCACCGCACCATTTGCCAGGTGACCGAGGACCTGGACAACATGGCCTTCAACACCGCCATTTCGCGAATGATGGAATTCACCAACTTTTTCACCAAGGCCGAACCCCGCCCGCGATCAGCGCTGGAAACGCTGGTGCTTTTGCTAAGCCCCTTTGCCCCGCACCTGGCCGAGGAGCTGTGGGAACTGCTCGGCCATGGAACCACGCTGGCCTACGAGCCCTGGCCCCGGTACGACGAGGCTTACCTGCACGAGGCCCAGGTCGAGGTACCCGTTCAAATCAAGGGCAAGGTTCGCAGCCGCGTTTCGGTGCCCGCCGGGGCCGATCAGGCGACCCACGAGGCCCTGGCCCGAGCCGACGAGCGGATCGCCGAATTGCTGGCCGGTCAACAGGTGGTGAAAGTGATCGTAGTACCCGGCAAGATGGTGAACTTCGTCACGCGGTAAGGAGGGCGAGGCCCCTGCGGAGAATCAACGCCAGGGCGCTAAGACCCAAAGACGCCAAGCAGCCGGCAGACTTCCCGCCATCCCCACCGGCACGTTTCGCTGGCTTCTCACGTTCTCCCCTCTCCGGCATTGCGGCCTCGCGCCTTGGCGCCTTCGCGCTAACCTCCCCCCAGGACTGGAAAGCTAACGCCAGGGCGCAAAGACGCTAAGACGCAAAGAAACTTGTGGGAGGAGGATTTCCTCGAACCTCGTGATTTGTTTCTCCCGCACCCACACTTCCCCTCTCCCTTGGCGTCGGTTTTGATCCTGCTCTGGATCCATCTTTACCTGGTTCTTTCTTTGCGGCCTCGCGCCTTGGCGCCCTTGCGTTTTCTTCCCCTCCACTCCCCTCTCCGGCTTTGCGGCCTCGCGCCTTGGCGCCCTTGCGTTTTCTTCCCCTCCACTCCCCTCTCCGGCTTTGCGGCCTCGCCCCTTGGCGCCCTTGCGTTTTTTTCCCCTCCCCGCGGCGTGGCGTTACTCCACCACCACGCGGTCGGTGCCGGTGCGGCCGAATGTTTCAGGGGCGTACATCTCTTCGACCCGCGTGGGAGGCACCACGAACCGCCCCGGCGTCGTGGCCCGGGCCTCGTAGCTGTAGGTATACACACCGCCGTAGACCAGCGAGGAGAAGGCCTCGACCCGGTCGTCGCGCAGATTCTGGTGTTCGTGCCAGTGCCACCAGGGCCAATAGCCGCCACGAAGCATTGGCCCCTCGGCCCAGCTCGCCGCGCCCAGCGGCTGCGGGCGTTCGGCCACGCCGACCAGTGCCGGGTTGACGGCCTCGAGCCCGGCGGGCAGCGGGTCGACCAGGGCCACGTGATAGCGCCGCCCAGGCGCTACGAATCTCAGCTCGACTCGCAGGCTGGCTCCGGCCTTCAGGTGCCAGGTGCCATCGGCGTCCTGGCTCACATCGTCCGGATGGTCGATCGCCACGTACCGCCGCTCGACAGCGAATCCGTAATCGGCGGGCGCCAGTTCCAAGCTGGCCGGTGCGTAGCGCAGTCCCAAACGGTAGTACAGCCGGCCGGTTCCCTCTTTGGCCAGCACCAAGGGCAATTCCGTTCCGGCCGATCCCAGCAGGGCCAGCGGTATCGATACTTGGTGTTGCTCGGTCGAGCGTCCCTGGTAGCGTTGGTCGGCGGCAAACTGCGGCCCCAGCCAGGCCTGAGCCACGAAGTCGGGCGTGGCCCCCTCGTATTTCCGAAAGTACTGATCCAGGGCCAAGAGCACGAAGCAATTCTCCTGGGTATTACCCCAGTGCCCCCGCGTGCGGTGGGCCAAAAGCCCGCGCACCAGCTTGGGCACGAGCGGGTTCTGGGGATCGGCCTCGATCAGGGCCCCCAACAGCACGGCGTCGACCCGGCGGTCGGAGCCCAGCACCAGGTACGATTGCTCGGCGTAATTGGTAACGAAATGGGCTTCGCCCGCGGTTTGCGTCGCCCGATTGGCCAGGTGCTGACCGATCTCGGCCCACTGCCGCGAGGAGCCCGCTTTTTCCTCGGCCATCACGGACATCAGCCAGCCGAGCCCTTCGAGCGGCCACTGGGGCACCGGCGTCTGGCCTAGCAGGGCCCGGGCATCGAGCGCCACGGCATCGCCCGATAAATGGCGCACGTACAGGGCATAGGCCTCGAGCATGCGCCGACACTGGGGACTGTAATCCTCTGGGATTCGATCGTGGATGTTCACCAGGTAATCGTGCGCTCGCCGCCAAAGCTCGTCCGGCACGGCGAAATCCTTTTGCCGGCAACGTGCCAGGGCATGGGCCGCATGAATCGACAAGTAGGGCCACGACTGGTAGCCCGCTCTCCAGAAGCCGAATCCACCGTCCTGATTCTGCATCGAGCCCAAGCGCGCCAGGTCCGCGGCGATGCGCTCGTTGAGCGCCTCGGGCGAGGGCAGCCCCTCGGCCTCAAAGGCGGCCAGCACATCGCGCAGCGCCACGATGGTCATCACCCGGCTCGAGATTTGTTCGGCACATTCAAAGGGGTACGCGGTTAGGTAAATCACCGCGTCGGTCAGGGCCGAAAGCGCGGTCGACGAAGTGCTCAGCTCCAAACCGCCGAACTGCGGTACCACGTCGGCCGGCGCGCGGACGATTTGCTCGATCGCCCCTTCGTCGATCTCGCCGTACGTGGCAAAGGCCTCGGTCGTGGCCGGGGTCCACACCGGTAGCTCCACCGCCGTGGCATCGGCCCCGGTCTCGGACGAGGCCACCACCTGCAGCCGCGCGCGGCCGGGTAGCTCGGCCTGGGCCGGAAAGCGGACTTCGACCCGGTCCCCCCCAGGCACGGTCACACGCCGGCCCGGTAGCTGGCCCAGCGCCAGATTCGCGCCCCGCACGGCTAGCGCCACCTGCATCGGTTCCGTGGTTTGGTTCTGCAATACCACAGGCAACTCGAACGAATCGCCGTAGTTGAGAAACCGCGGCGGCGAGGGGCGTACCATCAGCGGCAGCCGAGCCGTCAGGGTCGATTCTCCCAGTCCGAAGCGCCGCCCACCTTCGTCGACCGCCACCACCATCACCCGGTAACGGGTCAGGTTGTCGGGCAAGGTAAATCGGGCCACCGCCACGCCATCGGCATCGGTGCGCAAGGCGGGCACGAACGCCGCCAGCGGGTCGAAATTGCTCCGCAGGGCAATCGGGGGCGGCGGCGCGCCGCCGGCGCCCGACTTGCTGTTCAGCGCTAACCCCACGCGCATTTCCTGGGCGTCGGCCGCCATCATTTCTGGCACGGGGGCCGCCGTGGGCGCGGCATAACGGCCGCGCATCGCACTGGCTTCTTGCATGCCGCCGCCCACCGGCAACAGTTGGTCGGACCGGGTCAACTGCACCAGGGCGCGCAGATCGTCGTAAGCCAGCGTGATTCCCCGCTCGGGATAGAACACGCCGAGCGGGTCGACGAGGCGATAACCGGTAAGGGCCAACACCGCTTCGTCGACCACCACCACGGCCACCTCGGCGCCGGCCAGCGGCCGGCCATCGGCCCCGGCGATGGCCAAGGCCACTTCCGCTTCAGCACCCGGTCGCAGCACCGGCTGCCGCGGCGTCGCCGTCACGCTTAAACGCCGGGCCAGCGGCGGCACCTCCAGCTTGAGCTGGCCCGAGGCAAACGCCGGCCGGGTCGCGGCGGGCACCAGCGGCTGGCCTTCATCGTCGGTGCGCGTGGCGGCCCCCACCAGGTCAACCCGCACCCAAACATTCGGTACCTGGGAATCCTCAATCGGAATTCGCAGCGTGTGCGTGGCCCCCTCGATCCTAAGCCGCTCGCTGCGGAGCGTGCCTCCCCGGCTGATCGTCAGCACCGCTTCCGCCGGCGCAAACGGGGTCCGCACCAACACCTCGGCCGTGTCGCCCGGCTGATACTGTTTTTGATTGGGAATCAGCTCGACTTCTTCCTGGGCCACGTCGCGCCGGGCTGGCAGCTTGCCGCCCGAAACCCAGAGGCGCAGCTCGCTTTGGTTGGGCCGCTCGCGCTCGTCGCGGACCAGGGCCGTAAGCCGGTAGGCCCCCCCCACCGCCGGGCGAAACTCGACCGCGACGGGCTCTTCTCCCGAGACCACTTGCTGGGTCTGTGGCTCTACTTCCACCTCTTCCCAGCTTCCGCCGACCTCTTGCCAATCGAGCCGCGCGAAGCGCAGCTCGATAGCTCGGCCGGCCACGGCCTTGCCCTCCAGGTCGCAGGCCAGCGCCGTCACGCTCAGCCGCTCGCCTTCGCCCACAAAGGTAGTGCCGGCGCGAAGACCGACATACAGATTGGCCGGGTGCACCAACAACTGGGACGACGCGCTCCACTCCTGCCGGTTCACATCCTGAATCGAGGCAGTGGCCGAAACGCTCATGGGCCTGGGCGGGGTTACGCTCACAAAATCGAGCTTGAGCGTGTGCCGGCCGGCGGCGTCGGTTCGGGCCGAGTACTGGCTCCAGGTCGGATTCTGGCGCCCGTCGAAGCTGCGCCACCAGGGGGTCCAGGTGCCGAAGCTGAAATCGTCGCGCCCCGGCGGCGTGAAACTGCCCGGCGACGACGACACTTGCCATCGCACCTCGGCGTCGGCCAGTCCGCCGCCAGCAAAATAACTGGCCTGGGCCGCGATGGTGGTCGACTCACCCAGCAGCACCGTGCCCGAGGCGGCCGTGGCGGTCACTTCGTATTCCGGCCGGCGGAACTCCTGAATCTCCAGCGCGTGCCCAGCGCTCGAAACGGCCCTCTCGGAGCCGGTCGCCAGCGCGGTGAGCGAAACCTGGGCCGTGCCTAGGTTGGCGTTGGCCGGCAGTTGAAATTCGCAGTCGAACCCGCCCAGGGCCGTGAGCTGGGCCGTCCCCTGGCCGATTTCGTTGCCCTGCGAGTCGCGCAGTTCGTAGCGCACTCGGCTGGGCTCGGCCCCCAAGGCCGACAAATCGCCCGTGGGCGCCCAGTCGATGCGGCGGAGCCAGCCCTTCAGGTGCACCGTCTCGCTGGGCCGATAGAGTTTCCGATCGTCAAACACGTACCAGAGAATCCCTTCGCCCGGCAACCTTTTGGCCCAGCCTTCGCGCCCGCCGTACCAGCCCCAGCGCGAGTTCTTGGGCAGCAAGGCCACATCGTCGCCGAGCCTGGCCACCAGCAGCGACCGCGGCTCGGCTTCGGCCGGGGGCAGGTCGATCGCCGCCACCCCGTCGGCGGCCGACTTGGCCCCAGGGCCGGCGGGCTCCAGTGAAAACTCCACGCCGGCCAGCGGCTTGCCATCGCTAAGCGAAGTGGCCCAAGCCCGTAGTTGCTGCTCGTCGGCCAAGGCGGTAAGCCCCAGCCGGGTAACCTGAAGCCAGGTGCGCACCAGGGGAAGCGGCTCGTCGGGCGAGGGAACCTTACCTTCCGGGTAAATCGCCACGACCAGGTGCCCCAGCCCCTGGGGCAGGGCTTCTTTGAGTCGCACCACGGTTTCGTTGAGCTGATCGGCCGGCCCGTTGACCTGCACGATGCGATTGAACACCTCGCGCCCAGGGGGCGGGTTCAGCGGACCCCGCAGGGCGCCCCCGGGGCGACCCCGCCCTCCCCGCCGGGCACGGCCCGCCAAGGGCTGCAGTCCAGGATCGTTTTGCAGCCAGGTTAGGTAAGCCGGCCAGTCTTTGGCTTCCACGGCAAAGGCCCGCACTCGCAGCGCGGCGTAATTGCTCGTGTACACGCTCAGCTTCGGTTCGCTTTGCGGATCCTGGACCACGAGCGGCCCCACCGGCGCGCTGAGCTGGGTTTCGGCCGGCCCCACGCTGAAGCGCAACAGCACGTCGCTCCCCAGGGTTTGTCCGAACTCGTCGCGAATCTCCGACAACAAGGTCACACGGTAATCAGTTCGGGCACGGGTCTGGCCTTGCAGCACCAGGGCATCGTTCTGCACCTCGACCTTCAAGTGCGGCACGGCCGGCTCGATGCGTCCGATCACGCCTCCGGCCAGCTGGGCTAGCGCAGCCGGGTCGAGCCGGTTCGAGAACCGGATGACCCAGGGTGTCTGCGGGGGGCAGTTTTCGCCCCAGGCACAGCGGTGCTCGGTAACCCGAAGCGGCCCATAGGTCCGGAAATCGTAGGTTTGTTCGTCGTCGGTCGTCAGCGGACCTTCGGCCGAGGGCAGGCCCGGGCCCAGGTGTACGACCACCTGCTGCGATTGGGCAAGTTCGGTCTGGGGCACGAATGCCAGCCACCGCTCGGCCGGAGTGTGCTTGGCCAGCTCGGCCACATCGCGGTGCGTTTCGACCTCTTCGTCGGTTGCCAGGCGCAGCGGCGGACCGGCGTTGCCTTCGACCGTTAGCCGCGTTTTGGCCAGCACCGCCTGGCGGTCGATCGCCTGGTCGAATGCCACGAAACAAAGCGGCTTCAAAACCGTGTTGGTGTAGCGCGGATAGCTCTGAACCAACCGCGGAGCCGGCGTGGCGAAACTCCAGGCAAAGGCCTCGCCCAGTGCGGCGCCGGCCATCGACTTCACCCCGGCCGAAACTTCGGCCGTGTAGCGCGTGGCCATCGCGAACCGCTTCTCCGGGCGAAACAGCAGGGTCTGCGTGCCCAGCCAACGCCATTGGCCGGGCACCTCGGGCACCAGGCGAACGGGCAACTCGCGACTGGCCAGTTCCTCGGTGCTGCTCACCGGCACCATGGGCGCCGAGAAGGTCAGCGACAGCTCCGCGGCAAGCGGCACCTCTCCCTCGGGCATGTGCTGCACGACTTCGAGCGGCCCCGCGGCCACCGGCCCCGGCGCGGGACGCGGCGGCGGCGGGAAGGCATCTTCGACTTGCTTGCCGGGCTTGGGCGGCGGAAGCGTCGCGGGGGGAAAGGCGAACTCTTGCCGGTCGCCGGCCTGCCCTTCCAGCGGCGGCACCCGCGCGAACAGCTCGGCGATCGCTTCCGCGGTGAGCGGGTCGCCCGTTACTTGCCTCAAACGGGACTCGCCCGGGCGGCTCGGCTCGGCCTCTCCCAGGCGGATCTCGAGCCCTCGCTCGTCGGCCGGGGCGCTGCCTCCTGCTCGCTGCGGACCAGTCACGACGATGTCGGTGAAGTCAGGCGGCCGAGGGGCCGCGCCGCCCGAAATCGAAAGTGCCAAACCCATCGTCACCACCGCTACGGCCACGAGACACGCCAGCCACCGACCAGCCATGGTCCAACCTCGCAATTTCAACGCACGAAACACGACTACCGCTTTCCCTTGGACGCCCGGAGCGCGCCGGAAGTTCCCCCCGGGTTGGATCCTGGCCCAGGCCATCGATCGCAGCTTAAGGCTATCGCCTGGGGACGCCGTTTGACCAGCGCCCGCGCCCGGCCCAAGAGCCTGAAGCGCCGGTTCGCCGCCGGGGGCTTCTCCATCCGGAGGGAAAGTGCCAGGCAATCGGGCCAGGGCCTAATGCTGCTTGGCCAACAGCTTTTTCAGTTGGGCCCAGGGGCGCGTATTGACCACGTCGGCCTTGGTCAATCCCGCGCGGCGGGCCTGAATCACCCCATAGCGGGCGGCCGAGAGCCCTTCGACGCTATGCGCGTCGGTCGAAATGACGATCGGGATGCCGTGCCGCTTGGCTGCCGCGCAAGCAATATCGTCCAGATCGAGCCGGGCCGGGTTGGCGTTCAGCTCCAAAAACTTGCCATGCTCTCGGGCCGCTTGAAACACCGCCTCGAGGTCGACTTCGTACGGTTTCCGGCGGTTGATCAATCGCCCCGTGGGGTGGGCAATCGCCGAAACGCTGGGGTGCGCCAAGGCCTCGACAATGCGAGCCGTAATCTGCTCGCGCGGTTGGTTCTGGCCGTAATGAACGCTGGCCACGACCCAGTCGGCTTCGGCCAAAACGTCGTCGGGCAGGTCGAGTCCGCCGCGCTCGAGAATGTCGACCTCGATTCCCTTGAGCACGTGAAAGCCCTTGAGGTGCTCGTTCAGCCGGTCGATGGCCTCCCACTGCTGCCGAACCCTCGCCGGAGTGAGCCCGTTGGCCATGGTGACCCGCTGCGAGTGATCGGTAATGGCCAGGTATTTCAGTCCTCGGCGTCGAGCGGCCTCGACCATTTCCTCGAGCGTGGCCGCCCCGTCGGTGGCCGTGGTGTGGGTATGCAAGTCGCCGAGCAGGTCGTCGGTTTCAATCAGCGTGGGCAGGTGCCCTCCCTCGGCCCACTCGAACTCGTGCCGCGCTTCGCGCAGCTCGGGCGGAATCCAGGGCAGGCCCAGCGCCTGGTACACTTCGGTTTCGGTGCGGCCGGCAATTGGTTTCTCGCCCTGAAAGACTCCGTATTCGTTGACCTTCAGCCCTATTTCCTTGGCCCGGCCCCGTAACACGACGTTGTGTTCCTTCGACCCCGTGAAGTACTGCAGGGCGGCGCCGTACGACTCGACCGGAACCACGCGCAGATCGACCTGCAAGCCGGTCGAAAGCCGGACCGACATTTTCGTATCGCCCCGGGCCAGCACCTGGGCGATATCGGGAAAGCGGGCGAAATGATCCATGACCGGCCCGGCGTCGGCGGCGGCCACCAACAGGTCGAGGTCGCCGACCGTTTCCTTCCCCCGCCGATAGCTGCCGGCCGCGTCGCGGGCGGCGATGCCCGGCAATCGATCGAGATGAGCCAAGAGTTCGCACACGATCTCGTCGGCCGTGGCCCAATAAATGCGCTGATCGGCCGTGGCCGCGAAATCGAGCCCTGCCAGAATCGTTTCTTCCGTCTTGGCACCGAACCCCTTGAGCTCACGCACCTGGTGTGCTTCGCAAGCCGCCTTGAGGTCGTCGAGCGAGTTGATTTTCAGCTCCTTGTGGAGCGCGGCCGCCTTCTTGGGACCTAGACCGGGAACGCGAAGCAAGGCCAACACCGCCGGGGGCACCTGGGCCCTCAGCTCGTCTAGCAGCGGCAGCGACCCACTGCGCAGCAACGATTCGACCTTGTCGGCCAGGTCTTTTCCCAGCCCGGGTAGATCGGTCAATTGGCGCTCGGGGTCCGCCGCGATGGCACTGACCGGTTCGGTCAGGTCGCCGATCGTGCGCGAGGCCTGCCGATAGGCCCGCACTCGAAACGGATTGGCCCCTTGAAACTCCAGCAGATCGGCCACTTCGTCCAGCAGCGTGGCCAGTTGGGCATTGGTCATCGTCGAACCTCGGGCAGGTGCGCGGCTAGCGAACAGCCCATATTCGACGACGAACGGGGGCCACTGGGCAAGAGCCCCCTTGGTCGCTCGACGAAATCGCCCGCCGTGTCCCGGCTCCTCACCGGGGCTGCGCCCACTCTCTCCCCGCAAGGCGGGGCCGGGGGTTTGGAAGTAGAAACGCAGCGGCGCCAGGGGGCAAAGTCGCAAAGCGGCAGAGCCGTCGCAACCCGCCGGCGGCCGGGACGGCGCTGGCATGGATGGCAGGCCACGACGCATGATCCCCGTTAGCCCCCGGTGATTCAGCGGTGGCCAACTAGTCGCCGGGGAACGGCTCACCTTTTGCGCGAGATTCTCCCTGCCGCATTGCCCGGCTAGCTGTGAATCTCGACCACGTCCCCCTCATGAACCTGGTAGTCCGCCTTGACCGTGCTGCCGTCGTGAACGGCCGTGCCCCACACCCGGGCGAACTTGAATTTCTCGGCCAGGTCGCGGTGAACCAGTTCGGCGACTTCGACCACCGTGGCCCCCTGGCGAACCGTATACGGACGATCTCGATCGACCTTGGCGGTGGGCGACTTGGTGTACACCCGCACCACGCCCAGCGATTGGTAAATCGCGTCGCGGAGGGCCTCGAGCCCCGTGCCTTGCTCGGCCGAAACCAGGTGCTCAGGCCAATCGAGCGGCACCAGCTCGTGCCACAGCTCGAGCCGCACCTCGGCATCGGGGGCGTCGATCTTGTTACCCACCACCCGGCAGGCCGTGAACGACAAACCCACGTCGTCTTCGTCCAGATAGCTCCGCGCGGCCAACTGAGTCTTGGTGGCCGCAAACCGCTCGATCACCGCCTGAGCCGCTTCGATCCCCTCGTCGTTGCCCAGGTCGACCACCAACAACGCCAGCTCGGCTCCACGGACCATGCCTTGCAGATACGGCTCCATGACGTCGGCCGTGACCGGCGGGGTGTCGATGATCTGCACCGCCACGTCTTGCCAAGGCATCATCCCCGGCAGCGGAGCCCGCGTGGTAAACGGATAGGGAGCCACCTCGGGCGTGGCCCGAGTCAGGGCCCGCAAGAGCGAGCTTTTTCCCGAGTTCGGGCCACCCAACAGCACCGCGGTCCCCGCGCCTTGGCGTGGAATGCGGACCGAGTGGGCAGCCTTGGGGGCGCGGCGCTGCGTTTCCACCTCTTGCTTGAGGCGGCTGATCTTTTGCTTCAGATCCGATTGCAGCCGTTCGGATGCCTTGTGCTTGGGCATCTCGCGAAGCATGACTTGCAGCCACTGAAGCTCCTCTTCCGAGGTGGTGGCGCGGCGGTACTGCTCTTCGGCCTTCAGATACTGCGGAGTCAGGTTGGCGGCCATCGGCCGGCTCGCAAGGGAACTCAGGAGAGGGTGCTGGCACGCTGTCCGGGCAAGATAGCTCAACTCCCGGTCGATCGACTAGACGCCCCCTCGGGTTTCGCGGGGCAGGTTGCCGCCGGGCGCGGGCCGGTGACCGGCTAAGTCGCAGTGGGCTCGCTCGCCCCCGGGACCAAGGTCGTCGAAGCTGGCTCGCTCTCGACTTCGGCGAGCACCATTTGCCGGCGCGGCCGGGCCAGTTCCACCTGAACCCGCCAGAGGGTTTCCCCCTCGGGCGCGCGCGGTCGCTGATAGGTGCCGTCGGGTAGTAGCACGCGGGCCTTCACGTTGTCGGCCAGGTAGGCCGGCACAATCTCTTGCAGAATACATTCCTTCAATTCTGGCGCTTCGATCGGAAACATCACTTCCACCCGGCGGAAGAAGTTTCGCGGCATCCAGTCGGCGCTCGACAAATACACCTCGCAGTCGTCGGGCGGGCCGAACACGAACAGCCGGCTATGCTCCAGAAACCGGTCCACAATGCTCCGTACGCGAATGTTCTCCGAGATGCCCGCCAGAGCGGGCCGCAGGCAGCAAATGCCCCGGGTCACCAGGTCGATCGATACGCCCGCCTGGCTGGCGCGGTACAGGGCTTCGATCACTCGGTACTCGACCAGCGCGTTGAGCTTGGCGAAAATCCAGGCCGGCCGGCCCGATTGAGCCCGGTCGATCTGCTCCTCGATCAGTTCCAGCGTGTGGCGATGCAAGTGATCGGGGGCCACGACCAGCTTGCGCCAGTGGTGCCCCTGCGAGTAGCCGGTCAAGAGGTTGAACAGGGCCGAGGCGTCGTCGGCAAAGGCCTCGTTGGCGGTGAACAGCCCCAGGTCGGTGTAGACCAGGGCCGTGGTCGGGTTGTAGTTCCCCGTCGAAAGGTGCACGTAGCGCCGCAGAGCATCTCCCTCTTGCCGCACCACGAGCGACAATTTGCAGTGGGTCTTTAGATCCAGAAAGCCGAAAACCACGTGCACGCCGGCCCGCTCGAGCTGGCGCGACCAGGAGACGTTGTTCGCCTCGTCGAAGCGGGCTTTCAGTTCCACCAGCGCGGTCACGTGCTTGCCGTTCTCGGCCGCCTGCACCAGGGCCCGCACAATCGGCGAATCGCCGCTGGTGCGATACAGCGTCTGCTTAATGGCCAGCACCTTCGGGTCGGTCGATGCCCGCTGGATGAACTCGACCACCGTATCGAACGAGTCGAAGGGGTGGTGCAAGAGCACGTCGCGGCGGGCGATCGTGGCGAACAGGTTCTCGCCCTTGAGCTGCCCGATGCCCCGGGCCAGCCGTGGCGTAAAGGGGGGGTCGCGCAGCTCCTCGCGACCCCGCACCCCCACCAACTCGGCCAGGGCCGACAGGTCGAGCGGCCCCGGGATCCGGTAAACCTCGGTGTAGTCGTCGCTGCCAGACAGGGGTGCCTGCAGGTCTTCGGCCTCGACAATGGTATCGATCAGCTCCGGGTCGCCGCCCGCGGCCACCTCGAGCCGCACGGCCTGGCCGCGTTGGCGGGCGCGAATGCGCTCTTCGATCAGGCGGAGCATGTCGTCCGATTCCTGCTCCAACAGCTCGATGTCGCTGTCGCGCGTGATACGGAACGTGGTCGAGTTCAGAATCTCGAAGCCGCCAAACAGCTCCGGCAGCCGCCCGCTGACCGCGTCCTCCAGCAGGATGAAATTCTGCTCCTCGGCGCCGGCGGGGCTGAGCGGCACCAGCCGCGGCAACACCTGCGGCAATTGCACCACGGCAAACAGCCGCTTGGGCCCCAACCCTCGTTTGCGCTCGAGCATGGCGCACAGGTACAGCCCGCGGTTGTGATACCGAGGGCTGGGGTGGCTGGGGTCGACCGCCATCGGCGTCAAAATCGGGAAAGCCCGCTCTTGAAAGAAGCGGTCGAGCGTTTGCTGCTGGGCGGTGTCGAGTTCCGGCAGGCTCAGAATGCGAATCCGCGCCGCCGCCAGTTCAGGCCGGACCGATTCGTTCCAGCAGCGGTACTGGGCCGCCACCAACTCTTGAGTCCGGCGACCGATCCGCTCCAGTTGCGATACCGGGCGCAGCCCGTCGGGGGTGTAGTCCTGGGGGGCACCGTCGCCGAAAGCTTGCTCGCGCAGCCCCGCCACGCGGACCATGAAAAACTCGTCCAGGTTCGAACTGGCGATCGAGAGAAATTTCACCCGCTCCAGGAGCGGGTTGGTCGGGTCTTCGGCTTCTTCGAGCACCCGGGCGTTGAACTCCAACCAGCTCAACTCGCGGTTGATGAAGTACTCGGGGGAAAAGCTTTGTTCATTCACGGTAGCAAGGTGTCCGAGCCGAAATTCCAGCGGCCGCGCGGGGAAACGGCAAAACCGCGCCGGCAGCCCAAGCGCACGGCGCGCCCTGCGGACCACAGGTCTGCGGTTCCGCCGGCTCTAGTTTATCACTTCTCGGGCGGCCGCGCCATGTCGGCTTGCGAGGTGCCCCGGGCCCTTCGACGCTGGGCGAATTAGGCGGCCAGCCGCTATACTCGCTGTTTCCGGCAAAACTGGCGCCGGTCGTCGCCGCCCGTCGACGGGGCCGAAGGGCCCCCCGGGGGGCGGCAAAAGCAGTCGCGGCAGCCCCGGGGCGCGGCGACCCGGGCCCCTTTGCGAATCGCCCTCACGCAAGCCATGCTGAAAGCCCTGCAATACCCGCCGCCCGCCTGGCAGTCGCTGTACCCGTTTACTTCGCGCTATCTGACCCTCGACGGGCATCGCTACCACTACCTCGACGAGGGAACCGGCGAACCGCTCTTACTGGTCCACGGCAATCCGACCTGGTCGTTCTACTGGCGCAAGTTGGTGCTAGCCTGGCGGGGCCGGTACCGGCTGATCGTGCCCGATCACCTGGGCTGCGGGCTCTCGGACAAACCGCGCAGCTACGAATATCGCCTGGCGCGGCACATCGATAATCTGGCGGCCCTGGTCGAATCGCTCCAGCTCGACCGCCTGACGCTGCTGGCCCACGATTGGGGCGGCGCCATTGGCCTGGGCACGGCGGTCGATCGCCCCGAGCGGTTTCGCCGATTGGTGCTATTTAATACCGCCGCCTTCCGCAGCCAGCGCATGCCCTGGCGCATTCGGGCTTGCCGCACGCCGCTGTTGGGCAAATTGGCGGTGCAAGGCGCCAACGCGTTTGCCCGGGCCGCGCTGTCCATGGCCACCACCCAGCCCGCTCGTTTTTCGGCCAGCGTCAAGGCGGGTTACCTGGCCCCCTACGACGGCTGGCACGGCCGCCGGGCCATTCAGGCCTTCGTGGACGACATCCCGCTTCACCCCCGGCATCCAAGCTATGGGCGGTTGACCGAAATCGAAAACGGCCTGGCCCGACTGGCGCACCTGCCGACGCTATTGGTTTGGGGCATGCAAGATTGGTGCTTCACCCCCCATTTTCTCGAGCGATTCCTGGATTTCTTTCCTCAGGCGGAAGTGGCCCGGTTGTCCGAGGCGGGGCACTACGTGGTGGAAGACGCCACGGAAGATGTAATCGCCCGCGTCGAGCGTTTCCTGGACGACCACCGCCTGGCCCCCGCCGCCGCCGAGCAGCAGCAGGCCGCCCCCTAGCTCGACTGCGGGCTAGGCCAAGAGCTCGTCGAGCACCTGGCCGTGGACATCGGTCAAGCGGCGATCGACCCCGTTGTGGCGATAGGTTAGCCGCTGGTGGTCGATGCCCAACAGGTGCAAAATCGTGGCGTGCACGTCGTAGCAGTACGTGGGGCGCTCCACGGCTCGGAACGACCACTCGTCGGTGGCGCCATACGTGGCGCCACCCCGAATACCTCCTCCGGCCAGCCAGTTGGTGAAACCCTCGGGGTTATGGTCCCGCCCCTTTTCTCCCTGGCTGCAGGGCATGCGGCCGAACTCGGTGGTCCACAGCACGATGGTTTCCTCAAGCAAGCCCCGCCGCCGCAGGTCGTGCAGCAAAGCCGCGGCCGGCCGGTCAAGGCTGGCGCCCATCTGGGCGTGGTCCCGGGCCAGGTCTTCGTGGCTGTCCCAGTTTCGCCGCGGAAAGCCATTGTCGGCGCCGCTCCAAACCTGAATAAACCGAACTCCCCGCTCGGCCAGCCGCCGTGCGACCAGACAATTACGGCCCAGGTCGGCCGTCACCGGGTCGTCCAGGCCGTACAGGGCCCGGGTCTCGGCCGTTTCCTCAGACAGGTCGAGCACCTGGGGGGCGCTTAGTTGCAGCCGGGCCGCCAATTCGTAGGCGGCCAACCGGGCATCGAGCCGGCTATCGACGGGCCGCGCGTCGCGATGAGCCCGGTTCAGCTCGGCCAACAGGCCCCGGCCCTCGGCCTCGCTCTCGGGCGTTATCCAAGGGGTCGCAGGAGGAAACAGGTCCTCGATCGGGTTGGCCGCCCCGGGCCGCAGCATGGTCCCCTGGTGCGTGGCCGGCAGGAAGCCAGCGCCCCAGTTGGCTGGCCCGTTGGGAGCAAAGCCGCGGCCATCGGGCAGGGCCACGAAGGTGGGCAGGTCGTCGTTCTCACTCCCCAGCGCGTAACCGATCCAGGCCCCCATGCTCGGAAACCCGGGCAGCGTGAACCCGGTCGCCTGCATGAAGGTGGCCGGGCCATGCACATTCGACTTGGACACCATCGAATAAATCAGCGCCAGGTCGTCCACGCAGGTGGCCAGTTGCGGCAGCAGGTCGCTCACCCAGCGGCCGCACTGGCCGTGCTGCTTCCAGCCCCAGGGGCTTTTCATCCACGTGCCCGGCGCGCTTTGAAACAATTCGACGGTGCCGCCCGGGTCGAAGGGCTGACCGTGGCGGCGTATCAGCTCCGGCTTGTAGTCGAAGGTATCGCACTGGCTGGCCGCCCCCGACATGAACAGCTGAATCACCCGCTTGGCTCGGGCCGGATGATGCAGGCCTGGGCCCGGCAGCCGGTTGGAAGCGCTGGCGGAATCGGCCGCGGCCCCCTCGCGCGCCAGCAGCGAAGCCAGGGCCAGCGACGCAAAGCCCGAGCCCGCATCGAGCAAAACTTGACGGCGAGAAAGGCGGCCTGCCGGCATGGTTCCCCCGGCCAGGCGAACGGTCGGCGCGGTTAACCCGAAGACTTGCGAAACACCGCGCCGCCGTCGACCTGAACGAACCCTAGTTTAGCGTACAAACTTCGGGCCGGGGTGTTGGCCTGCATGGTTTGGGCCTCGACCAGGGCCACCCCCTGCTCGTGTTGCAGGCGAAATACCTCGCCCAGCAGGTACGTGGCCAGGCCCTGGCGGCGGTTCTCGGCGCGAACCGAAAAGTCGATCATCCCCACGGCCCGCACTCCCCAGGTCGAGGCTAGCGGTTCCATCGACCAAATCTGCACCGTGGCCAGCGGGGCCCCGCCCGTGGTGGCGACCAACGAGTATCGGGTTCGTTCAAAGGAACCGAAGGTACAGGCATCCCACCAATTGGCCGGCGGCGGATCGGCGAGGATCTCGACCCGAGTCCCCCGGCGAATCTGCATCTGCTGCCGATTCACCGGCGGCCGGAAGCTGGCCAGTTCGCGGTGCAGCACCAGGCAATGATCGATCTGCTGGTAGCCGCCCGAGCGGTAGAGCTGCTGGGCTTCGACATCGGAATCGAGCACGCCCGGAAGCTCGCTCCCGCCGTACAGGCCCAGGTAAAACGGCACCAGGGGGCGAATGCCGCCACCGTAGAGCACCTGGGCTCCCCGGCTGCGCAGGTACTTCTCGCTCTCGGCCAACAAGCCCGAGCCGATTCCCAGCCGGCGGTACTCGGTACGAACCATGAGCATGCAGGTCACGCCGAGCTGGGTCGAAAGGCCGCTCTCGTCGTCGTTAGGCCCGAAGCCCCCGTGCACGAACCCCACCACGCGTGGCCCATCGACCGCCACGATCAGACCCTCGCGGTCGAAATACGGCTTGGACAAAACCAAGTGGTCGAGCACCGCCGCCGACATCGGCTGCATCAGGCCACGCTCTTGGTTGCGCGCCCGCCATATTTCGGCCAACGCGGGTGGGTCGAAATTGCGAAACGGTCGAAACCGAATATCAGAGCTCGACACCACTCACCCGTTTCACCGCGAACAACCACCGTTCGGCCTGCGCCCGGCCGCGCCGGCCGGCTCGAGAACCCACCGCGGGCTCAGGCCGGACCGTCCAGGTCGACAAACACCACCCCCTCGACCAGGCGAACGGGAAACGTCGCCTGGCCGATCGTGGGGCTGACCAGGTGGGCGCCAGTCGCCACGCGAAACTGCCAGCCGTGCCAGGGGCAAGTTACCACCTGGCCATCGAAGCTCCCCTTGCCCAGCGGTCCGCCCTGGTGCGGACAAACTCCATCCAGCGCCCAAACTTCCTCTCCCTGGCGAAACAAAGCCACGATCCGCTCGCCGCAAAGCACCTCGCGGGCCGATCCCGAGGGAAGCTCTTCGAGCGAGATGGCGCGCACCCATTGGGCCATGGAGGATTCGGCGGGAACCGCGTGCTTGCCGTTTTGCCTGTCGCTTGCCTTGATCGCCCCGGGGGAAGCCGACTGGCCGCCTCCGGGCAGCCGCGATTATACGGCCGGCGCTTCCGGCCTGACCAGCAGCGACTGCCAGGCCCCTCTCGGAAACCGCGATCCGTGCCAAGCAGGCCGGGCCAGGCCCGCCCGGTCGGCGGCCGGCCGTTCAAGCCGCCAGAGCGCGTCGGCGCGACTTGGCCGGACGCGAATCCTTCCAGCGGCGGTGCAACCACCAATATTGCTCGGGAGCCCGCCGAACCAGCTTCTCCAATTCGGCGGTGTACCAGGTCGTTAGCTCGCGCACCCCCGACAGCTCGGGGCCCCCGCTGCGCGGATCGGCCTGGGCACTGATCTCGAGCGAGTATTGCAGCGGCCTGCCCAGCCGCCGGGCGGCGCCCACCATCATCGGCGCGTCGTGTTCGAGCGAGAGCAGGGCGATGGCCTTGTGGGCCGAGGCCGGGCGGCCGAAAAACGGCACCCAACACCCCTTGGTTCCCGCGTACTGGTCGGCCAGAAACGACATGGCCGCGCCCCGCGACAATAGGTCGAGGATTTGGTCGTACCCACCCTTCTTGGGCACAAGGTGCTGCCCCGTGGCCCCGCGGAACCGATTCAGAAACTGGTTCAGGTAAGGGTTATCGAGCTCGCGAGCCACGCTGTAGGTTGGAAACCCAAACAGACCCAGAACATAGCCGGCCAACTCGAAGTTGCCGAAGTGAGCCGAGATGAGCATCAGCGGCCGATCGCTCAACAGGGCCCGCACCATCCAGTCGGAATTCTCCAACCGCACGAAATCGCGCCAATTGGTTTCGTGAATCTTGCGCGGTACGTGGGCGATTTCGGTCACGAACAGGATCAAGTGCGACCACATCCTGCGCCGCAACCGATTTCGCTCGCGCGGCGTCAGCTCGGGATAGGCGTGGCGCAAATTGTCGTCGATCACCCGTCGACGTACCCCCAACAGATCGGCCAAAAGCCAGGCCAGCCCATCGGCCATCGAGGCACAGGCTTCGAGCGAAAGGGCCTGAATCACGCAGATCAGGCTGCGAACCAGCAAATAACCGCAATAATGCCGCAGCCGCTGCACGCGAATCCCTCCGCTTGGTTTGCCGCCGACTATCCGGGGGCCGGCCCGGGAAAACGCCCCGCTGAGGGCAGGCGGCAGCCGGGGCTCGGCGGACGGCAATTCTGCCTCGAACCGGGCTCAGGCGGAAAGACCAGTCGAGTTCGCGCCCGCTGGTGACGCCCCCCCCAGGCAGGTTGCCACTGCGCGACGCTGGCCAGCGCCGCCAGGGATACCCCCGGGGCGCGGGCAACCGAGCTGGCCCCGGCGACCCGAATCGAGGCCTTCGCGGCCAGACGCCGTCAACGAAGGTCGGTCGCCTGGCGCCGCTCTCGGGCCGCATCGAGCACGCTATAGAACTGCAGGAAGACGTTGTCGGTCTTGCCGTGTTCGGCATGGCAGTCGTAACACGACTCCCGGTCAAACGCCTTGGCGCTGGTTCGCGGGCCCGTGGCCGATGGGAAAATGAAGTAACCCCAGCCGTCGTCGAAGTGAGTCGCGTCCTTGACCGCCACCTCGAGCCCCAGCGATCTTCCCGCGAAGTGGCCATGGCGATTGATCAGCGCGGGCCCCTCGTTCTGCGAGGCTGGACTGTTGGTCATTACAAAAACCGTGCGCTCCGGAAACTCGCCGTGCTCGACGAAATAATCGAAGGCGGCCGCGGGCAGATACACGTTGTGAAATTGCCGCGGGCCCGGCCTTACATCCCCCTCGATGTAGTTCAGCCCTAGCGAAGTTCCCACGAACACCCAACGCTCGTACCCCTCGGGTCGGAGCAGGTTGCCTTGCGCATCGTACTCGGGCCCGGGCAAATCGCCTGAGCTGGGCTGCTCGGCCGTAAGCGGCAGCGCTAGCCCGGTGGCGCCGACTAACACCGCCAGGCTCCATGCCCAGCGACCCCCGCGTATGCGGTTGAGGTGGCCCATCATCGGATTCCTCGGTTCTTGTTGGTTGTTTGGTTCCAGGCGGCGACACCCCGCCCGGGGGCGGGTTCACCAGGCGCCGCGGTGTTTCAGCGAGCGCGATGGGCAGTCGGCGCAATTCACCGCCAGGTTCGTCCGGCGACGCTTTCCGGTCGACGGCCCGCGCGGTCGTTCGCCGGCAATCCAATGCTGAGCCCGCCCGGGCACCGCGAAGAAAACGCCGTTTTTTGGAAAACCCAAATCGACACCGGGTTTTAGTTGACAAACAAGAATAAAGTCGATAAATAAATCAATAATATTGCAAATCAGGCCCACGGGATTTGAAGATTCTTCAATCCCCGGAGTCTGGTTTCTGGCTCGGAGGCCCCCAGCTTATGGCCGATCAGCCGCTCAGCGTCTCCAACGAATGCCCCTATTGCGGCGGGGCCATGCGGGTAACCCGGATGAGCTGCGGCACCTGCCAGGTGAACATCACGGCCGAGTTTCCCATGGCCCGGTTGGCCGGGCTACCGGTCGAACATCAGCGGTTTATTGAAATGTTTGTACTGGCCGGAGGCAACCTGACGCAAATTGCCGAGCAGGTTGGCGTTTCGTATCCCACGATCCGCTCGCGGCTCGACAAGGTGATCGAAGCCCTCCGCGGCGAAATCGGCAAGACCCAGCGGCTGCGCGGCAACGTGCTCGACGCCGTCGACCCGGCCCAGGGCAACGCCGCCGAGGCCGCCAAAATGATCAAGCGAATCTGACTGGCCGGTCGGCCGCAAGGAGCGTCTGATGTCGCCCGTTCATCGAGAACCATCGCAGCCAGGTTCCGAGCGCAGCCCGGGCTCCCGCGGCGAGGAAGCGCAGCTCGACGCCGCGATGCGCCGTGCCGACCAACTGCTCGTTGCCTCGCTCAAGTCCGACGAACTTCGGCGGCGACGCCGCCATTGGCTTTTCCTAGGGGGTGTTCTCATGACCGTCTCCACGCTCTTGGTTTTGGGCAGCCTGGCCTGGCAAAGCACCACGCCGCCACGACCGACCACACCGGCACCGACCGTGCAGTCCGTTACCAAGCCGACCGCCGCGCCGACGGATAGCACCGCCGATACGGCGCCGGCCAGCGACCCGGCAGCCAGCAAGCGCCTGGCCGAGGAGGGCTGGCAACTCTGGAATTCGCGGCAGTATGGCCCGGCGATCGAGAAGTTTCGCGAGTCGGTGCGGCTCAACGACCGCAACCTGAATGCCTGGAACGGGCTCGGCTGGTCCCAGTTCAACAGTGGCCAACTCGACGAAGCCCAACAGGCCTTCGAACACCTTTTGAAACTCGACCCCAAATACGCCGCCGCGCTGAACGGAATGGGCCAATTGCTGTTGGCCCAGCGCAAGTACGATCAGGCCGAGAAATACCTGCTCAAGGCCTCGAGCCAGGCCTCGGCCGCCTGGTACGGTCTGGCCCGCATCTACCTGCTCCGCGAAGATTTCGAAAAAGCCGGGCGCTGGTGCCGGAAGATCGCGGCCTCGGGCAGCAGCGATCCGGGAGTTGCGCGGATGCTCGAGGCGGTCAAGCAACGCAAGCTGCCTGCCGACTTGCGGCAGTTGATCGAACCGCCCGCGCAGTCGAGCGCCGGCCCACAGGTGGCCAAGGTCTGGCAGGCCATGAACTCGGGCAACCGAGACGAGGCCAAGCGCGTGCTCGAAGATTTGCTGGTCAAGGCGCCGGACGATGCGGCAGTGCTTAATGCGGCGGGCTGGTTTTGGCTCAACGGCGGCGAACCCGGGCAAGCCCAGGGTTATTTCGAAAAAGCCCTGGCCATCGAGCCCCTGGCTGGCGGCGCGATGAACGGACTGGGCCGCGCACTGTACGATCAGGACCAGATCGACCGGGCCGTGGAAATCTGGCAAAAAATGGTCGACGAGATTCCCGGCCCCCACGCCGGCACGCTCAACCTGGCCGATGTATGGCTTGAGCGCGAGCAGTATGCCAAAGCGATTCCGCTTCTGGAACAGTTGGCACAAGCCAACCCGGCCGACCAGCAGCTCAAGAACAAGCTGGAGCTCGCCCGCGCCGCCCAGGCAAAGTAAGCTCGCCGGCAAGCGACTACCCAGCGCCGCGGCGCTGCCGCTCGGGCGCGCTTCGGCTAGCGGGCCGAAGCGGCCTGAACCTCAGCCGCCAGGGCGCCCGCGGGTCCGCTCACCACTTCCTCGCGGCGGGTAATCTCAAACCCCAGGTCGGCAATCATCTGGTAGTCGGCCTCGGGAGGTTGCCCGGACGTGGTCAGGTAGTCGCCCACGAACATCGAGTTGGCTGGCAACAGCCCCCAGGGCTGCAAGCTGCGCAGGTGTAGTTCTCGCCCGCCGGCAATGCGAATCTCGCTCTTCGGACAAGCGAAGCGAAACAAGCACAACACCTTCAAGCAATAGCGCGGCGTCAGCCGCCAGGTGCCCGAGAGCGGGGTACCGTCGACCGGGTTGAGGAAATTGACGGGGATCGATTCGACCCCCAATTCCCCCAGCTCCTGGGCCATGTGCACGATGTCGTCGTCGTTCTCGCCCATCCCCACGATACCGCCCGAACAGAGCTGCATGCCCGCCCCGCGCACCGCCCGCAGGGTGTCGAGCCGGTCTTGGTAGGTGTGCGTGGTGCAAATCTCCGGATAGAAGCGCTCGCTCGTGTTCAGGTTGTGATTCACCTTGTCCACGCCGCAATCCTTCAGGCGTTGGGCCTGGTCCGGGGTCAGCAGTCCCAGGCAAGCGCAAATCTCCAGGTTGTAGCGCGACTTAATCTCGGGAACCACGCTCACCACGGCCTGAATCTCTCGATCCGTGGGCCCTCGGGCCGAGATGACCATGCAGTAGGTCTTCGAACCCCGCTCGTGGGCAACCCGGGCCCCGTCGAGCAGCTTCTCGCGGTTGAGCAGGTTGTAGCGCGGAATTTCGGCGTCCGAAACTTTCGACTGGGAACAGTAGCCGCAGTCTTCCGGGCAAAGTCCGCTCTTGGCGTTCATCAGAAAGTACAACTGCACGGTGCGGCCGAAAGCCGCCTCGCGCAGGCGAAACGCCGCCGCCAACAGATCGGGAAGCTCGGTATCGGGCGACTGCAAGATGGCCCGCCCCTGGTCCAGGGTCAGCCGGTGCCCGCTTTGCACCTGAGAGGCCAGTTCATGCCAGCGGCTCGTCGGCAAGGCAGTCGCCTCGGCTCGTCCGGAAACGTCGATCATGTGCGGTTCAACCCTTGGTTGGCTGGTCGACAGACTACGCCCTCCGGGAGGCTGCCCCCCCCGAGTTGGGGCGGCGGCGCGGACCCGGTCTGGCAAGTGTAACCACGCCGGGTTCGGCCCGAAAGCCGCCTGCGCAGGGCCACCAGGAGTCGGCACGATAGGGCCGGGTTGCTGTTGGGCCTGGGCCGACCAGCGTATCATGGCGCGGCTTGGTATCGGCGTGAGTCGGACCCCCCCTCGAGGAAACTGGCCCCCATGTTCTCGCGCACCGTCGAATACGCCCTGCGCGCCATGGTCTACCTGGCCAGCCAGGGCCAGGGCCCGCAATCGACCAGCGCCATCGCCCGCGCCACCCAAGTTCCGCCCGCCTACTTGGCCAAGGTCTTGCAGTCGCTGGGCCGGTCGGGACTCGTCGTAAGCCAGCGGGGCCTGCGCGGCGGGGTCGCCCTGGCGCGCTCACCGGCCGAGCTGCGGATTCTGGAAGTGGTTAACGCGGTTGAGCCGCTACGGCGCATTCGCACCTGCCCCCTGGGGCTGGCTGGCCACGGCTCGCGGCTTTGCCCTTTACACGGTCGGATGGATGCCGCGGTTGCCCAGGTGGAAAGTGCCCTGCAAGCGACGAGCCTGGCCGAGATCCTGGCCGAACCCACCGCGAGCGTGCCGCTGTGCAATTTTCCCGCTCCGCCAGACTCCCTGCCACCGACGGCGTGCGCCGGCCGCCCCGGCCGCAAGAGAAAGTGAACCTGGGCGCCCCGCGCCGCGTCTGCTCCTGTCGAAGCCACGCTGCCAGACCCTACTGCTCCGCGAGGATGCATTTCCCCTCAGTCGCACAGCCAAACGAAAGGACTCCATGCAAGAGCTCGTCGCGCGTTTTCTGGCCGGTGCCACTCAGCCGGCCGCGGCCCTCCAGGGCCTGTCGGCTGAACAACTTCGCGCCTTTCCGGTGCCCGGCACCTGGAGCATTCAACAGATTGCCATTCACCTGATGGATAGCGACCTGATCGGCACCGACCGCATGAAGCGGGTGATCGCCGAAGATCGCCCCCTGCTGATCGGCTATAACGAAACGCGATTCATCGAGCGGCTCTTCCCCCACGAGCTCGACGCGGGCGAGGCTTGCGAGGTGTTTCGCCGCAATCGCCTGCTTACCGGCGAGATTCTGCGGCGGCTTAAGCCCGCAGACTTCCAGCGAGCCGGCATTCACAGCGAAGACGGCCTGGTCACGCTCGAGCACATGGTCGAGAAATACGTGGGCCACCTCGAACATCACCTGAAGTTCATCGCCCGCAAGCGGGAGTTGCTCGGCAACCCCAGCTAAATAAGGCTGGGGCAACCTCGGTCGAAAATAGGGGGGGGCTGGTCGCGGCCGCCGGGCGAATGGCTCGCCCGCGACCCGCTAAAGACGCGTTTAACTGGCGCTGCGGCGGTGGAAGAACTGGTCGATCGCCACCGCGGCGATAATGATCGCCCCGATCACCAGTTTCTGGATCGGGTCGCTCACGCCGGCGTAGACGCAGCCGCTGCGCAGGGTGGTCATGGTGACCGCCCCCACCAGCGAGCCCAGGACGCTGCCGCGCCCCCCGCTCAGGCTACCGCCCCCGATCACCACAGCGGCGATCATTTCCAGTTCCAGCCCCTGGCCGCTGGTGGGGCTCCCCTGGCGGGAAAGATTGTTGAAATCGAAGATGCCCGCCATCGCCATGAACAGGCCGGTGAGCGCGTAGACGGCCACCTTGATTCGCTCGACCGGCAGGCCACAGAGCCGCGCCGTGGCCTCGCTCGAACCGACGGCGAACACATACCGCCCAAAAACCGAGTACCTCAGCACCACCGCCAGCACCACCGCCAGCAGGAGCACGATCCAAACCCCGGTACACACCAGTTGCCAACTGCCGGCCGGGGGCGGGTCGAGCAGCGTGGCGAGCCAATCGGGAGCGGGAGCCTGGATCTTCTTCTGGTCGGCGACCTGTTCGGCCAACCCCCGAAAAATGAGCATCGTCCCGAGTGTGACGATAAACGGCACCAATTTGAGCCGCGTCACGGCCAGCCCGTTCAGCGCGCCGGCCGCGGCCCCCACGCCCAGCACCAACAGCACCGCCAGCGGCGGCGCCAGGCCCTGTTTTAGCGCCAAGGCCAGCGTAACCGAGGTCAGGGCCAGCACCGAGCCGGCCGACAGGTCGATGCCGCCCGCGATGATCACCACGGTCATGCCCAGCGCGCCCATGCCCACGATGGCCGTTTGCTTGGCGATGAGCGTTAGGCGAAAGGTGCTCAAAAACGGCACACTGGGCTGAGCCGCCGCCTGATAGGCCAGGAACACCCCCGCCACCACCAGCAGGCCAATCAAGGGGCGAATCACTTGCCAGGCGGCTCGCGCCAGCCGGGCCGCGCCCGAGGAATTCCCTTCGCCGGTTGCCATCATGCTGGTCACGCCGGCACCTCGCGCCCCGTGGCGGCATGCATGATCGACTCGGCGGTCCACTGGCTGGCCGGCCTTACTTCGCGTAGCTGCCCGCGGCACATCACCCCGATGGTGTCGCACAGGTGCAACAGCTCGGGCAAGTAAGAGCTGACCATCACCACGGCCTTTCCCCCGGCCGCCAATTGCCCCACCAGCCGATACAAATCGGCCTTGGCGGCAATGTCGATCCCTCGCGTCGGTTCGTCGAGCAACAGCACTTCGGCCTCTTGATGCAGCAGCCGGGCGAGCGCTACTTTTTGCTGGTTACCGCCCGAGAGCCGCCCCACCGGCTGGTCGGGGCCGGCTGCCTTGCAGCGCACCTCGCGCATCCACCGCGCCGTGTCGTCGGCCCGGTGTCGCAAGTTCAGAAAGCCAAACCGGGCGTGCGGGGCCAACCGGGTCAGCGTCAGGTTATCGGCGATGGAAAGTTCGAGGGCCAGCCCCTCCTGTTTGCGGTCCTCGCTCACCAGCCCCAAGCCGGCGCGAATGCTGGCGCGGGGGTTGCCCGCGGCCAACCTCCGGCCGGCTACCGAAACCACCCCGCCGGCGCGAGGCGCGAGCCCAAACAGCCGCCGCAACAGCCGGCTACGGCCGGCCCCCACCAGCCCGGCCAGGCCCAGAATCTCTCCCCGCCGCAGCGTAAACCCCACGGGGGACGAACCCGAGGGGCCAGGCAACCCGGCCACTTCCAACAGGGGCGGCCCGAGCGTGTGCGGCACCTGAGGAAACAGTTGATCGAGCTCGCGACCGACCATGGCCGTCACCAGGGCGTCGAGTGAGGTCTCGGCCAGCTTGCCCTGAGCCACGACCCGGCCGTCGCGCAGCACGGTAAAGGTGTCGGCCACGCGGGCCAACTCTTCGAGAAAATGGCTGATGTACACTACCCCCAGCCCGCTCCGCTTGAGCTCGCCAATCACGCGAAACAGTTCGGCCGCGTCTTCCTCGGTGAGCGAGCTGGTGGGCTCGTCGAAAACCAGCACCCGGGCTTCGGACGCCAGGGCTCGGGCGATCTCGACCACTTGCTGGCGGGCCAGGCTGAGCGTGGCCACGCTTTGCTCAAGGGGCAACTCGGCCTGCCCCAGCCGGGCGAGCGCCGCGCGGGCGGCTTGGCGCTGCTGGCGGGCCCGCAGCCACGGGCCACGGTGCCGCTCTTGGCCCAGCAGAATGTTGGCCTCGACCGAAAGGTGCGGGGCCAGGTTCAGCTCCTGGTAAATCATGGCCACGCCCGTGCGCAGCGCGTCGGCCGGATGACGCGGCGCGTAGGGCCGGCCGTCGACGGTCATCCGCCCCGCGTCGGGCCGGAGGGCCCCGGCCAGAATCTTCATCAGCGTCGATTTGCCGGCGCCGTTCTCGCCGACCAGGGCCCGCACCTCGCCCGGGCGAACGGCCAGCGAAACATCGGCCAGCGCCTGGGTGGCGCCGAACCGTTGCGAGATGCCGGTCATTTCCAGTCGGGTAGCGTCGGGCATCGGCAACTGGCGACGTGCAAAGTTAGCGTCGGCGCGTGAGGGGGCGAGCCCGCGGCGCACCGGCCTCGCGCCGCTACTGCGACGTGGGAGGGTCGAGCAGCTTGCGAACGTCTTCGTCCTGGGCGTTCTCGGTCGTGGCCAGCGTTTCCGAGATCTCCACGCGATCGGCCACGCGCCGTCCGTGCAAGTGATCGTAAATGGTGCGGACCGCTTCGTAGCCCATCTTCACGGGATCTTGCAGAACGGTGCCCTGCATTTCGCCCTTGGCGATTCCCTGGGCGATGTTCTCGCCGGCATCGAAGCCGACGAATTTCACCTTGCCCGCCAGGTTGGCCCGCCTGAGCACGGTGAGCATTCCCGAAGCGGTCGACTGATTGGGGCAGAAGATGCCCTGCATTTCGCTGCCGTAGTTGGCCACGAGCTGCTCGCCGAGCGCGATCGCCCCGGCCTCGTCGGGACCGGCGTGCTTTTCCGACTCCAAGAGCTTGATCTCGGGAAACCCGGCCAGGGCCTCGAGAAACCCGCGCTCGCGCTCCTCGGTGCTCTGGGAATTGAGGTTATAGCGCATCAGGATCACATTCCCGCGGCCCTCGAGCAGCTTGGCCAGGTACTCGCCGGCCACCCGGCCGCCGCGCTCGTTGTTCGTGGCCACGTAGCTGACAATGCCCCGCTGATCGGCCAGCGCCGAATCAAAGATCACGACCGGAATGTTGTTCGCCTGGGCCTGGTCGACCTGTTTGCGCAGGGCCACGGCATCGAGCGGAGCCAGGCAAATGCCGTCGTAGGCGTTGGCGATGAAACTTTCGACGATCTGAATCTGGTCGGCCGTGTCTCCCTCGCTGACCGGGCCCTTCCAGGTAATCTCCAGATCGTCGAGCTCGGCGTCGGCCTTTTCGGCCCCGGCTCGCACCGAAAACCAGAAATCGTGACTCGACCCTTTGGGAATCACCGCCACGCGAAACACCCGGGCTGGTGAGCCATCTTCAACCGGAGCGGGCCGCCCGCAACCCACGAGGGTGCCGACCCACAGCCCCAGCATTCCCACCATGGCCCAACGCACAGCCCGCATAAACCGGTCCCCCCGCGCCTCGCCAGCCCAAACCCCGCCCCGCTCCGCCGACCGAGAATACACCGCCCACTGTGCGGGAACAAGCAGCCAGGTTGGGCGCGGCGTATCGCGTTTCGCGCGCCGGTCTTGCAGGTCGGCGGGCACGGTACCAGCGCGGCGCGGCGGGGGCTATGATGGACGCCCGGGGGCCTCCCTGGCGAGGGCGCCCACCAGGCGTCGCGGCTTGCGAGAGCGCCGCGGCCAGGCCGATCGGGGCGGGGAAAGCGCGGGCGAGCGAGCGATTCATGTCGAGCGATGTCGGCCCGTTGACCACTCGACCCGCGCGCGGCGCGGTACTCGCCTTGCTCGTCGCCGCGCTTGCGTTGCGGCTGTACTGGGCGGCCATCGTTGCCCGCAGCAGCGACACCCCGCGCCGCTGGCAACAGCCCGACTCGCAGGGCTATCTGCAACTTGCCGAAACCTGGCGCGCTGCCGGACGCTTCGATCGGCCGGGCCCACCGCCGGGCCGACCCGAATTGATCCGCACACCCGGGTACCCCGCGCTGCTGGCGCTATGCGGCGCGATCGGCCAGGTGGTACCCGTCACGCTGGCGGCTCAAATGCTTATCAGCACCGCCACGGTGGGACTCGTTATTGGGTTGGCGGCCCGCAGCGGAACCGGCCCGGCGGCCGCGCTGGGGGCCGGCTGCCTGGCGGCCGTGGAACCGCTCTCGCTGGTCTACGCCTGTCAGATTCTTAGTGAAACCCTGGCCACGGCCCTGCTCGTGGCGTCGATCCTCGGGTGGAGCGCCTGGCACGACGCCACCACCAGTTCCGCCCGCCACCGCACCGGCGTCCTGGCCGTGGCGGGGCTGCTGCTGGCCGTGTTCGTACGGCCGGCGTTTTATGGGCTGGTGCCACTGCTGGGGCTCTGGCTGTTGGCTGCCGGGCCCCGCGGGCCAGGAGTTTCACGCTGGCGCTGGCCGTTGATCCTGGCGATCTGCGCACTGGTTTCGCTCGGCGGCTGGCAACTGCGCAACTTCCTGCGAGGCAACTTTCCTGGCTTCTCGGGAATCAGCCCGGTGAACCAATATTTTTACCTCGCGGCGGCCGTCGAAGCGCGGGCTACAGGCCGACCCTATCTCGACGTGCGGCGCCAGTGGGGCTACGACGAGGGCGAAACCCGCTGGGCCGCGCAGTACGCGCCGGACCAACCACCGTCCCGGGCAGGCGACCCGCTGGGTCCAGCCCTGAAGGCCATTGGCCGGCGGGCTCGGCAAGTGATTGCCGACTATCCCGGCTTGGCCTGCCAGATTCAGGGGGCCGGTTGCTTGCGAATGCTGCTCGACCCGGGTGGCAGCGAACTGTTGCGGCCGACCCCGCTGGCCGCCGATTCCGCGGGCTGGCTGGCCACCAGCGTTGACCAGGGGCCATGGGCCACCGCGCGGCAGATGGCCCAGGAGCAGCCCCGACTGTTGGCTCTGCAAATCGTGTTGGGGCTTCCGCTGGCGACAACTTACTTGTTGGCCCTGGTGGGCGCCGCGGTGATCTTCAGGCGCCGGCCGGCCCTGGTTCTCCTCTGGGGGCTTTGGATCGGCTACTTGGTTCTGGTTTCCGGCGGACCGGCGGCGACCGCCCGATTCCGGCACCCGATCATGCCCCTTTGCGCGGCCTTGGCCGGCCCCGGACTGTGGTGGCTCGACCAGCGCTGGCGGGCGCGTCGCGCGGGCGCGATAGCGGCGGGCAAACAAGCAACCGGTGAAGCCGTGGCGCACGAGGCAGGAGGCGCCGCGCCCTGACAACCGGGGGCCGCGAGTTGACACCAGCCAGACGGGGGTCCTAGATTTCCTGGGCCGTGGGGCCACTTGGGCGCCACCCGCACAACGGCACGAAACTTCGCATGGGAGGACCGGTGTGATTTCCGCGATCGACGTTTGGGCTCAACCCGCCATCGCCGGCACCTTTCAGCGGATGCCGCAGCTCGAGCGGCTCTTTGCCCAATCGGGAAGCGCCAAGCTGCTCGAAACGGGCGTCACCGCCGCCGAAATGGTTGCCATGCTCGATCGGGCCGGCATCGAGCGGGCCCTGCTCACCGCCTGGCACCGCCCCGGCCAATGGCTGATCTCCAACGACCAGGTCGCCGAAATGGTCCGCGAGTTTCCCGAGCGGCTGGTGGGCGTGGCGTCGGTGAATCTCGAACGCCCTCTGGGAGCGGTCCACGAGCTTGAGCGCGCGGTCGTCGAGCTGGGGTTCAAGGCCCTGCGCCTGTTGCCCTGGCTCTGGAATCGCCCGCCCAACGACAAGTTCTATTTCCCGCTCTACGTGAAATGCATCGAGCTGGGGATTCCGTTTTGTTGCCAGGTGGGGCACACGGGCCCGCTGTTCCCCTCGGAGCCAGGTCGCCCGATTCCCTACCTCGATGAAGTGGCGCTCACCTTTCCCGAGCTTACCATCGTGGGGGGCCACATCGGGTTCCCCTGGACCGACGAGATGATCGGCCTGGCCTGGAAGCATGCCAATGTGTACATCGACACCTCGGCCTGGCTGCCGCGCTACTACCCGCCGTCGCTCATTCAGTTCCTCTCCACGTTCGGCCGCGACAAAGTTCTCTTCGCCACCAACTTTCCCATGCTTGGTTTCGAGAAGTGCGCCGAGCAGGCCCGCCAGTTGGGCCTGGCACCCGAGATCGAGCGGCGATTCTTGCGCGAAAACGCCGAGCGGGTGTTTCGTCTAAGCTCTTAGCCTGGCGCCTGGCGTCGCGGCCTGGCCGCGATTTGCGGGGCCCGTTTTCGGGGCGGGCCCCGTGGTTTCGGGGCGATACGACCGCCGAGCAAGGAAATTCGACGATGGCTCCCCGCTACCGTGACGAGCTCGACGCCCTGCGAACGGCGTTTCCCCAGCCGATTTCCGACCCGGTTCACGACGCCTACTTCGTTTATTCCATCTCGCGAGCCCTGGACCAGATCGACGCCCTCAAGGGTCAGTCGCCGATTCTCGGGGGGCCCGTGGAGCCCCGCTGGGACCAGGCCCGCTCGGCCCGGCTGGCCGACGAACGGCGGAGCCTGGAACAGGTGATCCCCGAGCTGGTCCAGTCGCTCGAAGGCATGTTCATCTGGGGGCATCCGCGATGCCAGGTGAATGTGGTGCCGCCCCCCTCGATTGCCGCCATCATCGGCGTGCTGCTGCCGGCCACTTACAACCCGAACCTGTGTAGCGAAGAGGGTGCCCTGCGGCCGGCCGAGACCGAGGTGCGCGTCAGCGCCATGACCGCCGAGTTGGTGGGCTACGACCCCCGGCGAGCCCGCGGCGTGTTCACCTTCGGAGGCAGCGGGGCCTTGCTCTACGGTTTGAAGGTGGGGCTGGAAAAAGCCCTGCCGGGCGTTTCGCAGCGCGGACTGCGCGACGACGTCGTGGTGCTGGCTTCCGATCAGAGCCACTACGCTTGCCAGAGCGCGGCGGCCTGGCTGGGCATCGGCGAAAACCAGGTTTGGCGCGTGGCCACGCAGCTCGACAACGCGATCGACCTGGCTCAATTGGAAGCCGCCTGGCGACGTGCCCAGGGCGAAGGTCGCACCGTGGCCGCCCTGGTGGCCACGCTCGGCACCACCGACGCCTTTGGTCTGGACGACCTGGCGGGCATGGTCGAGCTGCGCAATCGCCTGGCCAACGAATTCCAGTTGGCCTACCGCCCCCACGTGCACGCCGACGCCGTCATCGGCTGGGCCTGGAGCGTCTTCAACCACTACGACTTCGCCGACAACCCGCTCCAGTTCCGCGGTCGCACGGTGCGCTCGCTAGCCGCGGCGACGCGCTGGATCGCTCAACTGCACCAGGCCGATTCGATCGGCATCGATTTCCATAAGACCGGGTTCGCCCCCTACGTGTCGTCGCTCGTCTTGTTCCGCGACGGCGTCGACCTGGACCGAATCGCCCGCAACCGCGAGCAAATGCCCTACCTTTACCGCACGGGCGAGTACCACCCGGGCAGATACACGCTCGAGACCAGCCGCAGCGCCACGGGCCCGCTGGCGGCGCTGGCCAACCTGTTGCTTTTGGGGCGGACCGGGCTGCAAACTCTGTTGGGCCATGCGGTGGAGATGGCCGAGACCCTCCGCGAGAAGCTGGAATCGCACCCCGACCTGTCGGTGCTGAATCGGGCCAACGTGGGGCCGGTCACACTGTTCCGCGTATATCCTCGCGGCGTGGATACGTTCACCGTGCAGCAGCGCGAGCGAACCGACCCCAGCTATCGGCCGCGGCTGTTGGCCCACAATCAGTACAACCGGCGCATCTACCAGCACGTGCTCGGCGAAGCGCTCAAGGGGCGCGGCGTGGCCATCTCGCTCACCGATTGCTACCGGCTCAGCGACTACGGCGAACCGATCGTGGCCCTCAAGAGCTATGTCCTCTCGCCGTTTGCCGACGCCGACCGGATGGATTCGGTGGTCCGCCACGTGCTCGAAGCTCGCGACGCCGTCGAGGGCGATGCCGCCGCCGGTTGAACCAAGCGCCGGCCGAAGGCTACCGCGCGGCCGTTTCGGGCAGGCTCGGCTCACTCACTCCGAAATCGTCGGGCTCGCGATCGGCCTGGTTGCGCTCCAGCTCTTGAACTCGGGCCGCCACGGCGTTGAATTCCTCGGCCAGCTCGTGCCAGAAATCGCCCCGGCGCAGGTGTATGGGCGCCACGGGCAGGCCCTGGGCCAGGTGCCGCAGGCCGTTGCGAATGCGGAACACCGGGCCAGAGAATCGATTCGTCGTCCGCAACACGTCCAGCAGCACCACCGGCAGCAACAGCAACGACGCCACCAGGGCCGGCCCCATGTGAAACCACATGTCGTCGAAGTGGGTGTAGAAAATGCGGGCGGGGCCGGTCAAGATCCGCCAGACCAGGATCATGCACGTAATCACGGTCAGGCACATCACCCAGTACATCACGGCCCGCAACAGCAGCGTGCCCTGAACCTTGGGATCGACGAACAGTTGTTTGCGAATCGGTCGCGGCATGTGCGGAACTCCCCCACCCAAGACCCACGGTGCGTGGAGTACGAGGTGAAACCACGCCCAACGGGCCAGGCGCTGCAAGGCGGCCCAGCCTGGTGTCTCGTTGAACCTTAGCTCGTCTCCCTTCGAGTGGCGGGTGCCCCCAGGCGACTTCCTGGGGAATCCGGCCGCCTCGCGCCGCGATCTTGCCGGTGGTGTCGATTCTGACGCCCACTGGCCGCGCGGCCCAGGCAAGGAAAGAAACCTGAAAACTTCAGAAACCCCACTGCTCGCCGAATTCACGCCCCCGCCCATCCCCCAGCTTCGCCACTGCTTCGAGCGGGCCGCGGGGCTATTCCGGGCCGGCACCGCCCACCCCGGCAGCGGCGCCTTGGCCTGGCCGACCGCCGGGATAGTCGTACTCGGCGGCTTCCTCGGGCCCCACGTCGTCGGCCAGTTCCCGCATGGTGAAACCTCCGACCCGGCGGCCGAATTCGTAATAGGTCCAGTCGGTGATCCGGTTCACGTCGATCTCGACGCGTTGGCCCTCGTGCAGTTGCTTCACATACACCGGCTGGTTTCCCAGGGTGCCCCAAAGCCGTTCCCCCTCCCAGGCCAGGCTATGCAGCCACAGGTGCTCATCGTGGTCCGGCACGGAATAGCGAACCTTCACTTCGAAATCGCGTTGCCCTGGCCCTGGCTGCTTGACCAACTCCAGGAACGGATCGAGCGACTCGCGGGCCTGCTCGATGGCTCGATTCATCGCGGCCTCGCGCGGGTCGACCGAAACGACCGAAGCTTGCCCCTGGCGGCGCAGCACCGTGCCGGGGGCGATCCCAGTACCCTCCGGATTGAGCCAGGCCCCGGCCAGCCCGGCCACCGCGAGCGTACCCACGACCACCACCACAAGCGCCACGATGAATCTCGTTCGCATCGTTGGCCTCCCTTCGATCGATATCGCCGCGATCCCGCTCCGCTTCCGCGGGGTAGGGCCAGCGGAACCGCGACAGCCGCGCCACGAGTTCGCACATGGTCTGGCCGCGCGCCCAGGGCGCTGGTCGCGGTGGATGGTTTTCCCCGGTTCAGGCGACAACCCGCTTCAAGCAGTGTATCAATATCGCTTGGTTAACGGCTGGCAAACGAGTCGGCCCCCGGCGCCAGGGGGTTTCAAGAAGCAAATCCGGCCCGCGGCGGCCCCGCCCCGTTTCCTTGTGTCGAAACACCTCTTTACAAGGTTGCGCCATGCGTTCTGATCGCCCCTCGATTCGCCGGGCCTGGATGGTTGCTCTAGCGCTGTGGTACTTGGTGCCGGGCGCAATAAGGGCCGGCGATGCCTCGCCCGAGCGGTTCGACCAGATCGCTCGCACCGCGTTTCAGAAACTCGGCCCACCGGGCCTTTCCGTGGCCGTGGCCGCCGAGGGCCAGGTACGGTTCGCCGCCGGCTACGGCCTGGCCGACCTGGAGCACGAAGTTCCCTGCACGCCCGAGACCGTGTTTCGAATCGCTTCGATCTCCAAGTCGATTACGGCCGTGGCGCTGATGCAGACGATTCAACAGGGGCGGGCCTCGCTCGACGACCCGATCCAGCAATACGTGCCCGAGTTTCCCGAGAAACCCCAGGGGCCCGTCACCCTGCGGCATTTGCTTACCCACACCTCGGGGATTCGGCATTACGCCCCCGGCGAATTCCTGCAGACCCGTCACTACCCAAGTCTGGTCGAGGCGATCGGCATTTTTCGCGACGACCCGCTGCTGTTTCCCCCCGGCGAGCGCTTTTCGTACACCACGTACGGCTACAACCTGTTGGCCGGCGTGGTCGAAAAAACCTCGGGCCAGTCGTTCGGCCAGTACCTTGCCAGCCGCGTCTTCGAGCCGGCCGGCATGACCAGTTCGCGCTTGGACCAGGCCGCCGACTTGGTGCCGCATCGAGCGCGCCCCTATACCCGGCGATCGGCCAAGCAATGGCAGAACGCCCCCGCCGTCGACCTGAGCATAAAATGGGCGGGCGGCGGAATCCTTTCGACCCCCACCGATCTGTGTCGGCTGCATCTGGCACTCGAGGAGGGAAAGCTGCTCGCTCAGGAAACCAAACTCGCGATGGAAACCCCGGGCCAAACTAGCGGCGGCAAACCGCTCGCCTACGCACTGGGCTGGAACGTGGAAACCGATCGCCAGGGGCGCACCTGGGTTTCGCACTCGGGTGGAACCACGGGAGGCACCTCGTTCCTCCTGCGATGTCCCGCCGAGGGCTGCGCCGCCGCGGTAATCGCCAACGCAGACGAGGTGCCCGGCCTGGCCCGCTTGGCCCGGCGGTTGGCCCTGGCTACCTTGGACCTGGCCGAAGCCGAACCGGCCCCCTAGCCGCAGCGCCGAGCGAGTAAGACCCGTGGCTAAGGGGTTAGCGCCAAGTGCCTGGCCCGGGCCTCGGCAGGCAGTTCCGCCGCCGTGCCAATGGCGTACAACCGCGTGTATTCGCCGCGGGCCCAAAGCGGCATCTGGTCGGCGTATTGTGGGCTAGCGGGATTCTCACTCTGCCCGCCCGGGTAAACCCCCACGCTTTGCCGGGTGTCTGCGAAATCGACGAGCATTCGCCAACTCGCCCCGCTGCCGACCTGCCCCAAGTTGCCCCCCGGGTTCAGCGTGAAGTCGTTCCCCACCACCGGCCCACCATCGCGGGCCAGTTCCGGCCTGGGCAAGAGCGAATCCACGTGCAAGAGATTGATCTTTCCCCACTTCCAGTTGGCCGGGTCGTTGCTGAATTTCATCCGGAGTTGAGCCAAGGTTTGGCGGAACGATTCCTGGGCGATGGCGTCGCGATCTTCCACCAGCGGCGTGCCGCGGTGGTCGAACCACTGCGAGCGAGGTTCTTCGCGAGTCATTCTCTCGAGTACTTCCAACATCGGCTCGCGACGGTTGTTGCCCGAGAACCCCCAGGAACCGTCGGCCCGCTCGATTCCCCGCGATTCCCATTCATCGTCCCAGACCTGGCTGCGATACAGGTTGAACCACTGGGCCCAGATCGTGGGGGCAACGCTCTCGACCGTACACTGGTACTTCCATTCCTCCAATTCGTGAATGGCCATTCGGGCCAGCGGGTCGTCGTGCGGCTTTTGTTTCACCGCGGCCAACAAGGTCGGCAAAAAACTTTCGGCGCAAAGATCGTAGTGGTCGTACTGAATCGCCTTGAGCGAATCGAGATCCAAGGCGCGAGCCTCGGAAAGCAACTGGTGAATCCGCCGGGTGCGGTAACTGGGATCCCAGGCCCAGCCCAGGTAGTGTGGATCGTCAAGCGCCTGGGGCCGCCCGTTGGCCGAGGCCACGAAATGGCTGGCCGGGTCCACCGCCAGGGGCAACTCCGCGCGGGGAATGAATTCTTTCCAATCGAACTCGCCCGTGGAACCGTCGACCACGCCGCGCCCCTGCCCTTTCGCCCGGCGAGGCAGTTTGCCGCAAGGGTGAATGGCGATGTGCCCGTCGACGTCGGCGTAGACCACGTTCATCGCGGGCACCGCCAGCTCGTCGAGCGCGGCCAGGTACTCTTGTAAATTGCCGGCCCGGCTCAGCTTCCAAAGCGCGATCGCGTCGCGCGTTGGCCCGTGCCCCGTCCATTGCACCGACACGGGGTTGGGCAGCCCGGGCACCAGCGGCCCATGAACCGTGAAATCCAAATCGAGCTTCCGTGGCGGCGCGCCCCGAACTTTGATTTCTTCCTGAATCCGTCTCAGGCTTTTGGTTTCACCGCGATGCGTGTACTTGCGCGGGTCCTGGTCGCTGATCTTCTCCGAAAAGTAGTCCATGGCGTCGGCCTGCATGTTGGTAAACCCCCAACCAATGCGGTCGTTATGGCCGATCACCACCAGCGGAGAGGTCGGAAAGCTGACTCCCGCCAGGTTCTTACCTTTCACGGAAAGGTGCACCGTGTACCACAGGCTGGGCAGGCTGAACCCCAGGTGCGGGTCGTTGGCCAGCGCCGGTTTCCCCGAGGCGGTCTTGCTGCCGTCGACCGCCCAGTTGTTGCTGCCAAAGTGCGGCCCCCGGGCGAACGACTGAATCCGACTACCACGCTCGAGCAGCAACTTGCAGGTGGCCTCGAGCCCCGCGGGCACGGGGCAACGAGCGGCGGCTGCCAGCTTCGTGCGATCGGTCTGGTGCTCCACGATGGGAACCTCATAGGGCCGGTCGATCGGCCAGAGCTCATCGACCTGAACCTGGCCCAGCCGCTCGATGAGCATCGACATCCACAGGTCGTCCATCGTGCCCGACTGATCGAGCCCCATGAACTTGTTAAACGCCAGCGAATCGACCGGTGTCCAGGGGGCCGGCCGGATGCCCGCCTCTTGAAACCCCGGCGGCATCTCCGAAGGCTTCAATTCGGCCATTCGGGCGTTGACCCCCACGGCGTAGGCCTCCAGCTCCGCCCGAAACTCGGCCGGCAAATCGTCTTGCGCCCACAATTCTTCCGAGCTGCGCCGGAGGCCCATCAACCGCATGTGGATATCGGTTTCTACCAGGTCGGGCCCCATCAGCTCGGCCGTCTGCCCATTGGCGCCGCGGCGCAAAACCTCCATTTGAAATAGTCGATCGCTCGCATGCAGATAACCCAGCGCGCAAGCGGCATCGGTCCAGCTTTGGGCGTAGATATGCGGAATGCCGTGGGCGTCGAAGTAAACGTCGACTGGAGCCTCGAGTCCCGCCAGCTTGGCCGACTCGTCGGCCAGCAGCGAGCCCAACTCCGGCAAGCCCAGGAACAGCAAGGTAACGGCGACCGCCAAGCTGCGCATGATGAATCATCCCCGCCAAGAAAACGACGTGAAGCCCGGCGAACCAATCAGCCGAGCAGCCCCGGGCCCCTTGAAGCGTCGCCGGTCGAGGAAACGCCGGGAACCAGCCTAGCAGGCCGTTTCGCGGGAGTGTAGCCGCCAAGCAATGAACCCCAGACCGAGCGGTCGCCGGTGCGGCGCTTGCCGGTGATTTTCTGGCGGGGGGCACCCATGCGCCTGCGCGAAAGGCCCATTGCGCCCGGAAAAGTCCGCCGGGCTCGGCGTGCCACTCAGATAGCACGGCGCCGACGGCAAACTCCAGCGGCCCGGCCGCCATTCGCGTTTTCCGGGAAGAACGATTCCGCGGCCGCGGCGAGGTCCACCGAGCGATGAACCTCGCCGAGCACGCGGTTGAACCCGGGGTTGGTCAGGCAGCCTGGCCGAGCGGCTGCCCCGCCACTAGCCGCGCCGCGGTCGCCGCCGGGCAGAAATGGCTACCACCCCCGCCCATCCCAGCGAGGCCAAGAGCCAGGTGGCCGGCTCCGGAATCTCGGAATAGTACAAGGCGGTGTCGCCCAGCGCGTCGTTCGAGGCATACAGCACGGCGTGCGTCGGATCGCCGATCTGTAGTAGGTTGTCGCCCAGGATGCCGAAATCGCTGTTCGAGTCGTTGGCCACGAGCACGATTGTCGAGGTGCCCAGCGGGCCGATGCCCAGGTCGAACGCATCGACCATCACGGCTGGGAAGATGGTTTGCAGCGTGGCATTCTGGCTGCCGAACGACAGCCGCATGAGCAACTCCGGATCAGCAACCGATAGATTGACCGTCCCGATCGGCGAAGCCCCCAACAGCGCCGCGGCGCTTTGCGGAATGATCGAGTAGCCACTGCCGCTGTAAACCGCCATGTTCACATCGACCGCGTTGCTGCCCGAAAAAAACCGAATTCCCTCGAACACCGACTTCACGTTGTTCCCCTGCTTGGTGTCGGGCACGGGCGCGGCCACCTTCTTGGGCGCCGCTGGCGGCGGCTGCTCCCAGGGCCATTTCACCGAGTTGGTCTTGGCCCGGTAACAGGCGTCGACCGCGTCTTGCCAGGGCTTGCCGAGCAGGTCGGCCGAGCCCCAACTGTCGTTGCTCTTGGAGACGTAAACCGTGGTCGTGGTCACGCAGTTGTTGCCCGCCGAGTCGATCGCCGCCACGGCGATATTGTTAAAGCACCAGGTCTTCACCTCACCGCCATTGAAATCGCGCGAGCCGGCTGCCTGGTCCGGCGTGCCGTCGTTGTCGCCGTCGGCCAACAGCCCCATGGCCATGGCGCAGGCCCGGCTGATCAGCGTTTGATCGGCCCCGGAGTCGAAGGTGAAGTCGACCCCGCAAGATCCAATGGGGGTGCCCCCGGCAACGCCGCCGGGCACCATCACTCCAGCCCGGCACGGGGGCCACGCGATTGCCAGTGAGGCCAAGAGGGCCAGGAACAATCCCACCAGGTTACGCGCGTTCATGAGCGTCCCTCCCAAGCAAAAGGCCGCAGAAACACCGCTGAAGTGCCCAGGGCAAAGCCGACTCGCCCCTAGGCTCGGGCGAGCAAGCGATGCGCCTCAACCACTCAGCTCCAAAACCAAGGGCGGTCGCAGCGAGCCTGTCGCCCGACCGGGGTTGCCCGTCGTCGAATTTGGGAGCAGCCGTAACGAGGAGTTCCGCCGAATGGCCGTCGCGGACGGAAGGCGATCCATTAAAAGTCGAGCCGGCAAGAAGCGTGAGGCCAATCGCAAATGCGATTACCCGGACGACCAATCACTCACCCCCCAACTGGCCCCTGAAAATAACGCGGTGCGGACCCCAGTCAACCTTGGGAGGGGAAATTAACCCACCCTGAGGGGTGGTGCAAATCCTGCGCCAAAGGCATTGTCGGCCACCCCTCAAAAGAGTGCAGCGGCCGCACCCGCGCACGGCTCGGAGAAGCCCGGCGTACTCGATTACTGGGCAGCGGCCACGCCCGTGTACAGCGGCAGGTGCCGGTAATACACCTCGAGCACGTAGACCGACAAGCAGGTTACATAAAGTCGGCCACCTTGGTGGCCCCAGGCATCGGGCGTGGGTCGAATCGGATCCCAGCTTCCGCGTTCGGGTCCCGATCGTTCCTGATGTTTAACGAGCAGGTCGCGCATGCTGCTGTTCCACTTCTCCCAATGCGGGCCCTCCAAGTGGTGCAGCATTTGCGTGGCGTAGTACCAATAGTAAACATCCCTCTGGCGGTAGCTCGGCAGGTTCTCGTCGAGCACCAGAAACTCGGCCCCCCGCAGCAAGCGCGGATCGCCCTGGCCCCAGCCCAGATACTGCCGCGAGAGCAACCCCTCCGCGGTCATGGACAACTTGGGAGCCATTTTCGGCTGGTAGCAGTACCGGCTTCCCCCTTCCAAGGCCACGCGGTCGAGATACTCGGAAATGCGATTGAGGGTTTCGTAGGGAACCTCGAGCCCGGCCATCCGCCCGCTTTGCAATCCCATCAGCACCCAGCCGGTGACCGACAAGTCGCTGCCCGAACCAGGGCCGTAGCGCCAGCCCCCCGCTTCGTCTTGTTGGCGGCAGCAATACCAAATGGCTCGCTCGGCCAGCTCCTTCAAATCCAAATCGCCCGTCATGCCGAACAATTCGCAGACCGCGATGGTGCACTGGCCCTGGGTGTAGAACCAATCGTGGTGGCCGCCGGCCTGGAAGAAATTGCCGTCGTCGTCTTGTAGTTTCTTCAGAAACGCCACACCATCGGAGACGTGCTGGCGATACTTGCCAAGCTGATGGGTATGGCCCGCGCCCTGCAGCGCCAACAGCGCCATGGCCGTGGCCGCCGCCGGATTGTCGAAACCGGCCCCGTCTTTATAGGGCCCATTGAGCCGCCACGACCCGTCGTCGCGCTGCTGCTTGACCAGCCACCGCAGGGCGTTTTCGACCGCTTGCTCGCTTTCGCCGTTTCCGCCGTAGGCCGCCAGCAACCGTTGCTTCATCCCCTCGTCCCGCCCTCGCAGCGCCAGGCCGATTTGCGGCGCCTTCAAGGGGGGCGTCGCCTGCTCTCCCTCGTCGCTGAACTGCAACTCGGGCGGCGCGGCAAACGGGTCCTCGGCCAGTTCCGGTTGGTAGAGGGTAATCACCTGTTCTTCAGTCGAGTTGGGCTCCAACGCCAGGGCCAGGTCTTCCTCGAGCAGTTGTTCCCCCACTGCGTCGGTGAGCGAAGCCTCGAGCTGAACCGGAAACTCGGACTGCCGCGCGATGACGATCAACCCAAGCAGGATCAACACTAAAAGGTGGATCACCGCGCTGACCAGCCAGGGAGAGGCCCTCTGGGCGACTTGCTCGGCGCCGACAACTTCGGCTTCGGCCGGGAGGGCCGCGGTGGGCGGCGTCCGGCCCGCGCTGGGCAGCCCCGAGGGGCTCATCCCCAGACCCGTCGTTGGTTCTATCGAAGCCATCGCCACGATCGTTCTGTACCGGCGGGGCGTGCCGCGGCCTGGGGCGGGCCACGTACCCGCGCGGTTCGACTTGCCGCCGCTTACCCCGATCGGTCGATCACGGCCGCGGCGGGGCGCAATGTGTCAAGTCTAGGCCCGGCTCAAAGGGCTGCCAACGAAACCGCGTTGGCGCCCGAGGGGGGTACGCAACACCTCTGGCCAGACACTTGGCAACTTGGTACCGGCGGTGGGGGCAAACGCGGACCGTTCGCTAAGGTTGTAGCGATTCTACGGATCGACCTAGTGCCGCTCGCCGAGGAATGCCGATCGGATTACTCGGCCAATGGCCTTCCCTCCTGGCGAGTGGCCGATATAATCGAAGTCACTGGCGGCCGCGGCTCGAGCCGTGGGCCGAGCCAAAATGGCGCGGGGTGGAGCAGTCCGGTAGCTCGCGAGGCTCATAACCTCGAGGTCACAGGTTCGAATCCTGTCCCCGCTACTTTCCAATTGAAAACGGCCTGGCATTTGAGCAGCCGGGGCCCGAAAGAAACCCTCGCAAGTCGAGGGTTTTTTTCTGCGCCTGGCGCATCGGCCCGATCCTTCGCGCGGCACTTGGTCTACGCGTCACAGGCTGGAATTCTCGCCCAGCGAATCACGGCCGATAGCCGGCCCGGCATCGAGGACCGAGGCCATTCGCAGCCGGTACGGCAGCTTGCCGCTGGCGTTCTGAAAGCGAACCCAGCCAGGTCGGCGCAACCTTGGGCCGGCCGACTCCCCACCACGGAAGCGGTTGGCAAACCGGCCGGCGCATGAAAAAACCCCTGTTCGCCAGGGGTTCAACCCCTGTCGATCGGGGCATCAGGCGAAATGCGGCTCATCGCATTCCGCAAAAGTGGGCGGCACAGGGCTCGAACCTGTGACCTCGACCGTGTGAGGATCGCGCTCTAACCAACTGAGCTAGCCGCCCAAGGGCCGGGCCACCCATCGGCGGGCCGGTTCGATCACTTCCACTGAAAACAAGATACGTTTTGCCCGTCCAGGTTCAAGGTATCCGGAGAAAATCCGCCCGACCCAAAACCAACCTGCTCGCTCAGGGCGAGGTCGGCGGTTCGCCGCCAGGTTGGGGCGAATCGGCCGCCGCGGTCGGTGGTTCGAACTTCGGTGCGGTCGGTTCCAGGCGCTCGTCCGACTCAACCACACTGCGGGGGCGGCTCGCGGTGGCAGGCCGCGAAACCAGCGAAGTCGCCGAATGCAATTCGTCCTCGATGCCCTTCAGGCCCTTGCGCAGCTCGAGCAAGCCCTTTCCCAGCGAGCGCCCGACCTCGGGCAGCCGGCTGCCGAAGAGCAAAACCCCCACAATGCCGAGAATCACCAGCTCCATCGGCGAAATGCCGGGAAGAAAACCGAACAGTGCCGCCCAGCCCGCATTGCCCTGGGCCAGACCCGTCAGCAAGCCCGCCAGCGCGGGCATTTCCTCGGCGACGGTGTTCATCCCCGTTCCCGGCAGCAAATCGGCTACTCCTTACCAGTCGTTGCACGCTTGGCAATTTAGGGACCGATCCCGAACGCCGCCCGATGTCTATCGGCAGCAGGCGTTTCCTCGCGGCGGCCTGCCAGGCCGGGCGGTGGGTTGGGCGAGCACTTCTTGGCGCCGCCCCCAGGTACCGCGGCTACTTCGAATCGTTGCGGGGCAGCGAGGCGTCGACCGGTTCGTCGTCGACGCCCGAAACCCCCTTCTTGAACTCCACCACGCCGCGGCCGAGCGAACGCATGACGCTAGGCAGCCGATTGCCGAACAACAGCAAGACAATCACCGCGAAGATCAGGAGCTCGCCGGGGCCCAGGCCAAAAATTGCCAGCAACGGAGCCATAGGGCTGTGTCTCATCGATTGGGCATCCCGGCGCCCTCGTCCGGCCCACGTCGGCCGAAAGCGAAGCGCCGTTCGCCTTTAGCAATTCTACTGGGCCGCCTAGGGGTGTCAAACCGGAGCCACGCCCGCGGCACCCCCTAGTTTCCCCCGTGCGGGGCCGAAACCCGAGGGTCAAAGCCGTGTCCCGGCGGGGGTTAGCCGCTTGCCAGGGTGCGGCGAAAACGGTCGGCTGCTAACGCAACCAACCACTACGACGACCCGCCACGTCGTACAGGGGCAGGTACCGGTAATAAACCTCCAGGCACAGGGCTCCCAAGGCCGTCGAGTAGACGCGTCCGCCGTAGCCCCCCCAGGTGTCTTGGGGATCCCAGCTACCGGTCAACTCGCCCTCGCGATGCTGGGTGCTCACCAGGGCCTCTTGCAGGGCTTGGTTCCAGGTTTGCCAGTGCGTTCCCTGCAGTTGAAACAGCGAAAGCGTGGCGTAGTACCAATAGTAAAGGTTTCGCTGCCCCGCGCTGGGTAATTCTTCCAGCACGAAATCGCCCGCTTCGTCGCCGGCCGGATTCTCTCGCGTGAGTCCCAATAGCTGCCGGCAAAAGAGGGCTTCGGCCGTCATCGAGCGGGTGGCCCGTTCGCGCGGCCGGTAACTGGCCAGCCCCTGGTGCCGGCCGGACGACACGCTACGCAAATACCGTATGGCGCCTTCGCGCGCGGCGGGGGGCAGTTCCACGCCCCCCAATTGCGCGCTCTTGAGCAGCATCAGTTGCCAGCCCAACTGGCTCGTGTCTCCCAAGTCTCCGCGTTTGTAGCGCCAACCGCCCGTCGAGGGATGCTGCGCCGAGAGCGTGTAGCCCACGGCGCGGCGCACCGGACGCTCCAAACGTCGATCGCGGGTCATGGCAAAGGCCTCGCTGAGCGCGATACCGGCCATGCCGTGACAATACATCGCGGCGAACGAATCGGCTTGCCCGCTGAGACTGCCGTCGTTCGATTGTTGGCTGAGCAGAAATTCCAGACCCCGGCGCAAAGTATCTTGATAAGGCCCCGCCAGATGCGTGTGGCCGGCCCCCAGAAAGGCCAGCAGCGCCAGTCCGGTCATCCCCGTGTCGGCCCGTAGGCCGGCTCGGCCGCGGTTCTGGCCGTCAGTCCCAGCGCCCGCCCCCGCGCCAAACCGCTGGGCATCCCAGCGACCATCGCCGCTTTGGTTGGCCGCCAACCAGGCGAGCGCGGCGTCGACCGCCGCCTCGGTCTCGCTGGAACCGCCTCGCTCGCGGACTAGCCTAGCCCGATCGGGCATGACCCGTTCCTGGTACGGCAGCGGTACCCCCGCTGCCGCTCCGGGCAGGGGCACTTCGCTGGGCTCGAGCGATAGCGCCGTCGGCAACGCCGGCAAACCGGGCAGGCCGCCGGCCACCTCGGGCACCCGCTCGGCCGGCAGCTCGCCCGCCTGGGGCCGGGGAGCCTCGCCGGGGGGCACCAACGCGGTACCCGCTGCCGCGGTGGGCGCCAGCGGCCGCAAAGCGTCGAGCAGGGCCGCCTCGGCCAGCGGCGAGGCGGGTGGGGGCAACCCCGCCGAGGAGTCGTTCGGACCGAGCAGCTCAGGCGCTGGTTCGGGCGTAATTACCGCGTCCGACATTTGCGGTAACGGGCTGGCAAGTTCCAAAGCCGGGGCCGGCTGGGCATCGGGCGGAATCGGTTGCGGAATCGGAGGCGCGGGCTCGTCGGCCGCCAGCCGGTCGCGCGGAACCGGGGCGGGCGGAGGTGGCGGAGCGGCCGCCTCGCGCCGGGTGGCCGTCGGCGACTCGGGCGCTGCGACCGGTTCGGCCGCTTGCTCGGGCCGCTGGTCGTCCGCTACCTCCCAGGCCTGCGCGTCGGCGTCGGCCAGCGTGGGCTCGGCATCCGGATACTCGGGCACGGGCAACTGGTCGGGCACCTCGGGCAGCGGACCGGCCGCCTCGCGCTCCAGCGGCCCGGGCTCGCTCAATTCGGGCCGCTCGCGCTCGGTTTCGATGGGCTCCGCGTCGGCGGCCGCGGCAGCCAAGGCCGCGTCGGCCGCGTCGCTGGCCTGGTCCGCGGGCGAGGCGTCGGCCGTTTCCGCGGGTAAATCGGGCGGGAGAAACTCGATCGACGAGATCTGTACCGAAGGCTCATCCTCGCCGGGGGGCGCGGTCGTGGCGGCGGCCCATTGCAACGAGCTGGCGTACACCACCAACAGCAGATGGGTCAGCGCCGAAAGAAACAGGCACTTCCGCAGCGGTTGCGATTGCCCCCACCGGGTCCACATCAGCACCAGCAGCATCAGGATCAACGCAAACACGCCGCCGGTGAGCAAACCCCAGAACACCTGCTGGGAGTCGACCCGCTCGAGCAGTTGATCCAGTTGCCAGTCGTTCATGGCCGCACTCAGCCCCGCGGGCCGAAGCCCCCAGGGGCATTGGGTTAGGTTCCGGTTCGACAGGCTCGGGCCGCCGGGCCCAGGGGGCCAGGATGGGACTAGCGCTGGGCGCGCTGGGCCGCGGTTAAACTGACTGAAATCGCCAAGTCGGAAATGCCCGCCTGCTTGCAGGCATTGAGCACCTCGGCCACGCGTTGAAACGTGCCCGAGGCGTCGCCCCGCACCATCACCGCCAGGGTATCGTTCTGCTGGCGGGCCGCGGCCAGGCTGGTCTTCAATCGCTCCAAGTCGACTTCGGCGCGGTCGAGCGTGATCCGGCCGTCGGCGAAAATATTCACCACTTTCTTCTCGCCCACTTGGGGTAAGTGCCCTCCCTCGCTCACCGTGGGCACCTGCAGGTCCAGATCGTGCTCGGGCTGCGTGAAGTTCGTGCCGACCATGAAGAAAATGATCAGCAGAAAGACCACGTCGAGCATCGAGGTGAGATTCAGCGCCGGCAAATCGTCGACGTGCGTCTTGAGCGGCATCGGGCGGGTCCTCTCAAGCGGCCGAGTCTTGCTGCGACCGCCGCACCCGGCTCCCGGAGGGCTTCGACCGCGGAGCCTCGGCCAGGGCCTCGGCCGAAATGGTGCCGACTAGCTCTTGCCCGAGCGCATCGATCTCGACGACCAACTGGTCGACGCGACCGATGAAGTACAAGTAGCAAATCAGGGCCGGAATGGCCACCGTCAGGCCGGCCGCCGTGGTCAACAGCGCCTGGGCAATGCCCGAGGCCAAAAGCTCTGGCTTGCCCATGGCCCGGGTGCTGGCGATGGCGTTAAAAGCCTCGATCATGCCGAATACGGTGCCCAGCAGGCCCAAGAGCGGCGTAACGGTCGAAACGGCGTTGAAAACGCGAATGTATTTGCGCAACTGGTTCACCACGCGCTCGCCGGCATCCAAGATGGCCTGCTCGACCTCGACGGCGGGCCGGCCCCACTTGCGGGCCGCGGCGCCAAACACTTCGGCCACGGGGCTGGGATTCTCCTCGCAGAGCGCGATCGCCTCGTCCTTGTCCAGCACACCTTCTTCGAGCTGGTGGAGAAACCGTCGCACGAAAGCCGCCGGTATCACCCGGCTGCGGCGCAGGCTGATCAGCCGCTCGAAGATGAAGGCCACCATCACCAGCGAAAAGCCGAAGATGGGCCACATCAGCAGGCCGCCTTCGCGCATGATGTCGAAAAAATTGCCGATTGGAATCAGCTGCGCCGCCGGCGCCGCGGCGGCCGATTCGCCCGACACCGGTTCTTCCGCGGCGGGCGGAGGGGCTTCGGCCAGCGGCTGACCCGGCCCAAAGGCCTGTCCGCCAGGGGCCTGCGCCAGCGCGCTTGCCGACCCGCCCGGCGTCAGCAACGGGCTCAGCCCCAGCAGCACCAAGCAGAGCACGGCCCGGATCAGGCGAGCCGGTTTTCCGGGGCTTCGAAGGCCAGCGGTGGTGCAGAGCGGCAACATCGTTCAAAACCTTGGCATTAAGATCGTTGGGCCGAAAGCTGCTGCTGCGCCGATTCCCGGCGGCGCTGGGCCTCGGCCGTCACGTCGGCGGCGGGAAAGTCGGACTCGAGCCGGGTATACAACTCGGCCGCCTGTTTCCATTCGCCCAATTGCTCGTAACATTTGCCCGCCTGCAGCAGGGCCGTGGCCTGCAAATCGGTAAAGGCGTAAAGGATTTCCACGGCCAAATACTCCCGCAAGGCGGCTGCGTAGTTTTCCTCGAAGAAAAACGTCTCGCCGATCATGAGCTGGGCGCGGGCCGCCGTCTCGGTCTTGGCTCCCGCCGCCGATCGGCAAACCCGCCGGTAGGCGTCCCTGGCCTCGGCAAACTCCCCTTCCGCGGCCAAACATCGCCCTATGAGATAATCGACCTCATACAGTTGCTCGAACTGGGGAAACTTCTCCGGGATTGCTCCGGCGACCTGGCGCGCCTCGGCAAACTGGTTGGCATGGGCAAGCACCTGAGCCCGGCGCAGCAGCACCTGGGCGGCCCAGCCCTCTTGGCGCCCGGCCATCAGCGGGGCCAGCCGCGCCAGCCGCTCGCCCGCCGCCTCCAGATTGCCCAAACGGTAATCGGCCTCGGCCAGCCAGTACTGGCTGGGAAGCGCCAGCGGATGATCGGCAAACTCCCGCAGCAGCCGCTCGAGCGGGGCCTCGATCGCGGTCCAATTCTGCTCGGCTGCCGACAACTGGCCGCTAAGGTAGAGCAGATAGGGCAACAATGCCGGATCGGTCGATTCGGCGATCAGCGGCTCGGCCAACGCCCGGGCTTCGTCCAGCCGGCCGGCGGCTAGCGCCCGCTCGGCCAGCCGATAAGTGGCGTCGGCCCGGTACCGGCTCTGGGGATGTTCCTGACAGAGCCGCCGCAGCAACTCGGTCGATTCGTCGGCCCGGCCCAGTTCGAGCAGCACCCACGACCATTCGTACTGCACCGCGTCGATCTCGACCTGGTCGGCGAACTTCTCGGCCAATTGAGCATACGCTTCTTCGGCGGCGGCCGGATCGCCCTGTTGCTCGTTGACTCGGGCCGCGGCCAAAAGCGCGGCGGGCACCTCGGCCCCCTGGGGATACTTCGCGATCAGCGTGCCATAGTGGCCCAGCGCCGTGGTCCAATCGCCGCGTTCCTCAGCCAACCGGCCACAGGCCAACAGCGCTTCGGCCACGCGGGGGTGCTCTGGATAGTTCGCGACCAGCGCCGCGAAATCCTCCGCCGCGCCCTCGCGCTGGCCGAGTTTCCATCGCGACCATCCGCGCCCCGAATAGCCCCGCGCCACCAGGGCAGAGTCGCCTGGCTGGTCGATCAGCCGCGTGAACAGGGGCTCCGACCAGTCCCACCATTGAGCCGTAAAGGCCAGCTCGGCCAGATGCGCGGTCGTGGGCAGTAGGGCCTCGTTCTGCGGGAACTTCGCGCACAACTCGCCGTAGGCCGCCTCGGCCCCGGCGCGATCGCCTAGGCGAGCTCGGCAGAGCGCCAACTGGGCCCAGGCCGTGGCCGCCGAGGGGCTATCGGGAAACTGCTTCAAGTAGCCTTCCAACTGTTCGGCCGCTTCGCCGTCGCGCCGCAGTTCGACCAAAGCCGTCGCCCGCAACAGGGCCGACTCGGGTGCGGCCACGCCGGTTCCCGCGGGCGTTTCGAGCAGATCCAGGGCGGCCTGAGCCTGTCCCAGCTTCTGCAGCACCAGCCCTTTCAAATACCGGTCGCCGGCCAGGGCCGTGGGGTCGCTCGTTTCCTGGAGCAACTGGTCCAACAGGGGTACCGCGTCCGCGTAACGTTGCTGCTCGACGAGCGAGCGGGCCCTGAGACGCACCGCGGCCAGCCGAACCGCGGGATCGGCGGCGGGGAAAGCACCGGCTCCGCCCGTGGCGGCCGTTTCCGAGGAGCGCTCGGCCAACCCGTCGAGCCACCGCTCGACGGCGGCATAGTCGCGTTGCTCCAGCGACCATTCGGCCAGGCTAACCAGGGCATCGTCGGCCCAGGCGTCGGCCGGCCATTGGTCGACGAGTTGTTGCCAGGCTTGGGCCGCCTCGGCCCCGCGATCCAATCGCCGCAGCGCCGTGCCGCGATGAAACACGGCGCTGGCTCGCCAGCTCACGGGCGGGTCGGCGCTGGCAAGCGCCTTCTCGGCCGCCGACAGTTCCTCGAGCGCCTCGCCCCAGCGCTGTTGACCCAAGAGAGTCAGCCCTAGCCAGTAGCGAGCATCGGCGGCCGATTGGGCGTCGTCGACGAGGGGCCGAAACCGGGCTTCGGCTTCGGTAAATCGGCGCAATTGAAACAGGCACCAGCCCTCGCCCAAGCGGGCTCGCGGCACGAAGCTCGACGAGGGATAGGCTCGCACCAAACGTTCGAAATGCCCCAGCGCGGCCTCGTAACGCTGGGCGCCGTAGTCCAGCGAGCCGAGCTGCCAGAGGGCCTCGGCGGCCAGCGGCGACTTTTCGTCGGCGGCCAGCGCTTCGAACGCGTCTCGCGCCTGGTCCGCGCTCCCCTGGCGCACTTGGGCGCGTGCCAACCCCAAGCGGGCATCCGCGGCCAGCCGCCCCGCGGGGTACTTGGCCAGGGCCCGCTCAAACCACTGGGCCGAGCGGTCGACCGCGCCGGTTTCCCAGGCCGCTTCGCCCAGGTAAACCAGCACATAGGCGTTCAAATCGTCGTCGGGGTAGCGGGCGCTGAAGGCCTCGAGCTGCGCTTGGGCCGCGGCCCAATCGTGCGTCAAATATGCGGCTTCCGCCGCGCGAAACTGCGCCTGGCGAGCCAACGGGTCGTCGGGATACTTCGCCAGGAATTGAGCGAAGTGCTCTCGGGCCGCCGGTAGTTTCCCCGCCTGCACTTCGGCTTCGCCCAGAAAGAATAAGGCCCGCGGCGCCTTGGCGTGATCGGGATAGGCCTGGCAGAAACTGGCGAATGCCTCGGCGGCCAATTCCCAGCGGCCGCGCGAGTAGTGCCCCGCGCCAAGGGCGTACTGATCGTCGGGCGGCTCCACTGCCCGCGACGGAGCCAGCGATCCGCCGAGCGCGAGCCAAGCCGCCAGCAGGCCCGCGGCAAACCGGCGAACGGTACTCGTCCGGAGTCGGGGCCTGGCCCATCGTGCAGTGAAATTGCGATTCATACGGATCGACCGGGCTCGGACCTGGCGGTATCGCGATAAAGGCACGAGTTGGCCAGTCGGCGAGCGCGATCAAGGCCCCGCCGCCTGGGGTAAAGAGATCGTACCTCTGATGGCCCGGCCGCTACAAGCTCTTGGCAAGGTCGGCGCCCGGCTGCCACCCCCGCCGGCGGATCGGCAAGTGGGGGCGCTGCATGGCCCGGAGAGCGGCGTGAATCGGCCGTCGAGTGCGCTGCTGCCAGGCCCTCGCCGAGGCGCCACGGGGGGCGTATCTCCCCAGGCCGGCCTTCAAGCCAATGGCCACACGGCCTTTCAAACGACCAAGGGGAGCCTCGCTGGTAGCGGGCCCCCCCGGCGGTTCTTTGGCCTGGGCTGCACCTGGTCGGAAACCTGGCTCGGTGCGCCGGCTCGGCGGCGTCGACCCGCCGGTTGGTTAATGGGCCTGCGAAATGTCGCAGTCGCACGGCTCGCCCGGATCGACCCGGTGCAAGTGGTTGTGGTCGACATACACCACTTCGCGCGAATCCTCGTCGGTGACGGTGTAGGGCAGCGGCCAGCCCATTCGGCGGGTTTCGCTGTAGTAGATGGTGCATTTGTAGTGAGCGTGGTGCTGCTGCGCCGGACCCACCAGCGGGTACACGCGCGGCGGATCGACATAGTCGGCGATCAGCTCCTTGGTGATCCGCACATTGTTGCGCTGGATTTCGGCGATGAACGGCACGCCTCCTTCGGTCGGATGGGCACGTTCCAACGCTCGCATGATTTCGTCGTCCGAGGGAGGATCGAGCGCTACGGCCGGACCGCCAGCGGTAATCGGCCCCAGCACCGGAACCCGCTTATAGCGTTCGTGTTCCCAGAACTTGTCTTCCTGCTTGTCTTGATAGAACGGGCTTACCGGAATGGGATAGGCCAGGAGCCCGATGTTCGGTCCCGCCGCTGCGCCGGGGCTTTGCGGACTGTAGCATCCGACGCTGCCGCCGAGCACGGCCAGACACAATCCGAGCCAGAGCTGTTTGCCATTGATCGCCATGACCGGTCTTCCTCGTGTACGGCCCACACTGGGCCTGCGATGTGTCCAAGGCGCGTGCGTTTTGCCTGGGACCCCTTTCCGGCGAGATCACTCAGACCTGGTCCGGAAAACGTCCTGGCTTAGTTATCGTGTGAAACTTTGCCGGACTTGCGGGTTTTTCCGGTTCTTCGGACCAATCGGCCCTCGGTTGCGCCTCGGGAAAAAGAAAACGCCCAGAGACCTTGGGCCTCTGGGCGCTGTGGGCTGGTTCGGCGACCCGGCGGGCGGCGTTGCAAGCGCCCTCCGCCGCGGGCACTTAGTCTTGGAAGTCGAGCATCCACCACCCGTCGTCCCATTCCAAAGTCACCTTCCGCCAGCCGGGAGGAACCTGGGGATACGGGTAGAAGGGGCCGATGTAGGGCCAGGCCGACGCCGAGTACTGCTTCGGATAGGTAACCGCGGCATAATTCGGGTAGGCCGCATAGGTAGGCCAGGCGTAGTTGGGCAGGTTCGGCTGGTCGTAGTAGGCCGGAGCGATCGAGCCCCCCACGCCCGGCATGGCCATGGGCAGTGGCCCGCCGCCGACGTAGCCCGGCTCCATCGTGGCGCCTTCGATTTCGCCCGTTTCAATCTGGGCCCGGCGAGCCACGCGCGGCGGTACGGCCGCCGGCGGGGCCGGCTCGTTGTAAGCCGAGGGGCTCACTCCGCTGTCCGATGCCGGACGAGAACGAACCGTAAGGTTGTTGACCACCTGACGCACTTTCGGGGTGCTTCGCGCCAGGCGAATGGCCGAAGTGGCTTGCGCGGCGCTGCTAACCTCGCCCCGCAACCAGACCGTGCCCCCCTGGGCTTTCACGCCAATCGAATAACCTTCGAGTTGCCCGCTGGATTTCAGCCGTTGGGCAACTTGCTGGGCCACGGCCTGATCTGCCGGCTCGGCCGCCATGGCTGGCGCGGCCAACAGCAAAACGGCCGCCCAAGCTACAAGAAACGAACGCATGCTTCCCCCTCCTGGCTGAATCGTGTTCGCAGACTACTCGACGGTCGCTGGGCCACGCTTGGGCCAAGTCCGCGGCTGGTCCGGCCTCCGGGCACCTTGCGAGTGCCCGGCTTCGACTAAGGTTCACGCCCGCCGGCTCGCCGTGCGAACCACCCGGGCCAAGGCTTCCGAGGCGGGCATTTGGCTGGGCCGCCGCCGGTTGCTTGCGCTTCGGGCCGGGGGCACTGGCGCGATCGCCGAGACAACCCTCGCCCGCTATCTAGGTGTCGGTTGCCGGTTGTGCCGAAGGGAAGCTTTTTTTCGATTTTGCGGTCCGTGAGGGCTCGACCCGGGGGCTCGCCGTTACGCCCCCCCGGCGTCGTCAGGCGCAGAGGCGCACTCTGGCGACTCTAGCGAAGGCCGGCAACCAATCGCCCGCCCGGCACCGCTCTCAAGTTAGTGGGTGGCGTGCTCGTCACGGTCGCTCGGGCGCCATTGGCCCCGCACATCGACCACGGCAGCCAGCGACATGACGGCCAGTACGCTGCCCGAACCGCAGCACCAGCCGGGGCCCCAGGTGTGGGTAATCGCGATGCTGATTCCCACCGCGGCAAACGCCACGAAGAATAAACCCTGGCACGCCCCCTGGTAGGGCGAGCCGATGCTCAAACGCGCCAGCCAGGCGGTAAGCAGCCCCGCCATCAGCAATCCGAGCAAGGAACCAAGCGTCGCGGGCGTGTCGACTCCGACCATCATGGTCTGTACACTCCTTGCGAGCGGGCGCGCCAAGACCCGGTGGCGACTTCCTTGTCGCAATCTTCAGAGGGACTCGGCAGAGGTGGTCACCCGCAAGGCAACTGGCGCGCCGCTAGGCTTCGGAAGGATCGCACGCCGCGCCTTCGCAGAGTGTTTAACTACTGCAAAAGGCGCCCTTTCGGCAAGGCGAGAAAATCTTTCCGGGGGGCGCCCCGAAAGCCCGGGGCCCTCGCGCAGCCGCGGCCTCGCTCGGTAAAAACTACAAGCATTCGCGTAAGAAAGCGCTCCAAAGCCTTGGCTCCCCCCGGGCCCCTCCCGGCGGCCGCTGCTACGCTGGGCAGCTTGGGCCGAAGGGGCGGCTTTCCCAGGCGCAAGAGAAAGGCCGCGGCCGTGTCTCCGCGAGAGAGACAGCCGGCCACGGCCTGGTTCCATGCACCGCGCGGCACCCTGGTGCCGATCGGCGGGCGAAAAGCCGTTGCTAGTTCAGCAGCTTCTCGGCGCCCGCGATGATGTCGTTGATCTGGTTGTCGCTGAGCGAGTCGGCCTCGAGCGCGATGTTCTGCATCACCTTGCCTTGCGCGCAGAGCAACACGGTCACATCGGCATCGGCGCTCAGCCGGTAGTCGGCAGGCCCGTCTTCGGATTCGACCGGCACGACCAGGGCCACGTGCTCGATCTGCTCACTGGAACCGAGCGACTTGGCAGCCTTTTCCAACTCGCTCCGCTCTCCGCCGACAAAATTCACGAAGGCAGCCAGCTTCTGAGCCTTGTGGGCAGCCACGGTGGCATCGAGCTTCTTGGCCAGCTTGGCCACGCCGTCGTTCTTGGCCCGGGTGAACACCATCACCATCGGCCGGCTGCCGTACTTGCAGCGATAGCAGAGTTCCTCGCCCTGATCGACCCCGTCGCCGACGGCGCCCGCTACCTTCACTACCTCGAAGGGAGCAAGCGGAGCGCCCACCGAGGGGCCGCTCTTCAACTCGGCCGCGACCACGGCGGCGGCCCAACCCAACGATGCCAACGCAACTAGGCTCAACACGCTTTTCATGCTCTCGTCTCCTGAAATGAAACTGCTCGCGGGCCACATCGGCCCTTCGCCCCGAATTGGAAACTTCCTGGTACCTGACCTTGGGGCCGCGTGGGGGGTGAGCACCCAGTTGGCCCCGACCTTTCAACTTCACACACCTCGGCCCTGCCCCGCCGCGGCGGACCCACCTGTTACGCGGTCTGCGGTCCAGCGGTTCAAGTTACCCGAGGGAAATTCACATTCTCCCTTCCGGCGCCACCACCCCGTTCGCAATGCCCCCCGCTGGCGACACGTTCACTGTGCGAAGTTCGTTTCACCCTGGGCATTCTGCCAGCGTTGTCCCCTTGCGTGCAACCAAGCGCCTCCGGCGCCGGGTACCACGCGCTATCCTCCGCCAATGGCTGGCAGAAAGTGAACTTCGCTCGCGGGCCCCACCTTGGTCGCCAATCCCCGGTTGGAAATCACTCCATCGACCGAAACCGCCAGGCCCGAGGCCAGGGCGTCGTTCTTGACCAGTTGCTCGGCCATGCCCGGGCAGGCGGCCTCGAGTTGAACTACGAGCTGCCGTACCGAGCCCCCGTCGAGCTGGAACTGTTTTTGTCCGCCGGCCAGGCTTCGCAGCGGCGCCGGAATAAAAACCGTGGCCATCCCCCACCGGTGCGGCGGCTGCCGCGGGTTCTTGGTTATGAAATCCGTATCTCGAGTCGACGACGGCACGGGCCCGCCGGCGATCTTACTTGGTCGCGGCCTGGTGCCGCTCGATGGCCGCCAGCAGACGCGGCGGCGACATGGGCAATTCGCTCATCCGCACCCCCGTGGCCTTGTGCAGCGCAATCGCCAGCGTCGCGGGCGGGGGCACGATCGGCGTTTCGCCCACGCCGCGCACTCCGTAGGGGTGGCTTGGGTTGGGCACCTCGACGATGATCGTCTCGATCATCGGCAAGTCGAGCGCCGTCGGCATGCGGTAGTCGAGATAACTGGCATTCTGCATCCGGCCTTGCGCGTCGAACAAGTACTCTTCATTCAATGCCCAGCCGATGCCTTGCACCGAGCCCCCCTGCATCTGGCCTTCGACGTAACTGGGGTGAATCGCCTTGCCGGCATCTTGAATCGCCGTGTAGCGCAGGATGGTGACTTTGCCCGTTTCCGGATCAACTTCCACGTCGGCAATGTGGGCGCCGAAACCGTTGGTCGACCCCTGGGGATCGACCGACGCACGGCCCGTGATCATGCCGCCGGTTTCCGGCAGCTTCGCGGCCAGTTCGGCAAAGGTGTTCGACTTTTTGCCGTGGGAAAACTTCCCCTCGGCGAATTCCACCTGTTCGGCCAGGCACTCCCAAAGCTGGGCCGCCCGTTCTTTCATTTGAGCGATGATATCGAGCCCCGCCTGGTAGGCGGCCAGCCCCGTGGCGAAGGTCACCCGGCTCCCGCCGGTCACGTCGGTGTAACCCACGCTGTCGGTGTCGGCCACCTGGGGCAAGACCGCCTCGGCGGTGATGCCGAGGGTTTCGGCCAGTTGCATCGCCACGCTGGTGCGCGTGCCGCCGATATCGGTCGACCCCTCGATCAGCGTTACCGTGCCGTCGGGATTCACATGGGCGGTGCAACTCGACTTGAGCCCGATGTTGAACCAAAAGCCGCAGGCCACGCCCCGGCCCCGGTTGGGCCCGCTAAGCGGCGAGCGCCAATGCTCGCTCGCACGAGCCGCTTCGAGCACCTCGACCAACCCAATCCGCGGATACACGGGCCCATCGACCCGGCGGGTTCCCTCGCGGGCCGCGTTCCGCAAGCGGAACTCGAGCGGGTCCAGGCCCAGCTTCTCGGCCAACTCGTCCATCACGCATTCGGTGGCCAGCGCCGCCTGGGTCGAACCCGGCGCGCGGTAGGCGGCGGTCTTCGGTTTGTTGAGCACCACGTCGAATCCGTCGACCCGGGCGTTGGGAATCTCGTAACAACTGAACACGCACATGCAGCCGGGGCCGATCATGCCCCCGGGATACGCGCCGGCGTCGTAGGCCAGCCAGGCCTCGCCGGCCGTCAGGCGGCCATCGCGTTTGGCGCCCAGCTTGACCCGCACGCACGAGCCCGGCGTGGGGCCGGTTCCCTCGAACACCTCGTCGCGGGCCATGGCAATCTTGACCGGCCGGCCGCACTGTCGGCTGAGCAGCGCCGCGACCGGCTCGACATAGACGGGTATTTTGCCGCCGAAGCCGCCGCCAATTTCGCAGGGCACCACGGTCACCCGGGAAACCGGAATCTGCAGCAGTTCGGCCGTTTGCTGCCGACAAGTGAACGAACCCTGGGTCGAGGCCCAAATCTTCAAGTGGCCGTCCGAGTTCCAGAGGGCCGTGGCCACGTGGGGCTCGATATAGCCCTGGTGTACGCTGGCCGTGTGAAACTCGCGCTCGACGACCACGTCGGCCTCGGCCAGCCCCGCCGCCAGGTCGCCCTGTTCGAACTGAATGTGCAGCGATACGTTCGTGGGCCCCGACGAGCCCGTCCCCAGCCCGGCGGTGGTCAACCCCTGGTGCAAAATCGGGGCATCCGGCTTCATGGCGTCGAGCACCCAGGTCACCGCGGGCAGGGGCTCGTACTCCACCTGGATCAGCTTCAGGGCCTGTTCGGCCAGGTGAATGTCGCGGGCCGCCACGGCGGCCACGGCGTGGCCCTTGTACAGCACCTTGTCGTGCGCCAAGCAGTTGCCCGCCAGGTGCGCCAGGTTAATCGCTCCCTCGCCCAGTTCGGCGATTTTGTCTTTCAGGTCCGGCCAATCGGCGCCGGTTACCACGGCGTAGACCCCCGGCAGCTTCTTGGCGGCACTGGTGTCGATTCGCACGATGCGGGCGTGCGCGTGCGGGCTTCGCAAGATCTTGCCATGGGCCATGCCCGGCAGTTGCAGATCGTTGCCGTAGACGGCCCGGCCGGTCACCTTGTCGACGCCGTCGTGGCGAATGGGCCGGGTGCCGAGCACCTGGTACGCGGGTTGGCCGCCTGCTGCCGACATTTTCATGTCCGAGTCTCCTCGGTGAAGTCTTCTTCGAAGGGGATTAGGTGCCCGGTTTGCTCGTATTTGCCTGCTGATGCTCGAATCGGGTTCGCCTCGCCTGGTGCCTGGCCCGCCCACCAGGCGAACGCCGGCTTCCAGCGGTGCGCGAAACTACTTTGCCGGGACCGAACTGGTTTCCAAACGCTCGGCCGCGTGCTGGACGGCCCGAATGATCTTGTCGTAGCCGGTGCACCGGCAGAGATTGTTGGCCAGATAGAGGCGAATCTCGTGCTCGCTGGGCCGCGGATTGCGATCCAACAGGGCCTTGGCCGCCACCAGAAAACCGGGCGTGCAAATGCCGCACTGCAGCGCGGCGTCTTCCAGAAAACATTGCTGAACCGGGTGCAAATGCCCCTGTTGAGCCAGCCCTTCGACCGTTTCGATCTGAGAGCCTTCGACCTCGACGGCCAACACCAGGCAGCTATTGACGGGCACACCGCCCAGCAGCACGGTACATGCGCCGCAGTTGCCGTTGTTGCAGCCTTCCTTGGCCCCGGTCAGGCGGAGCGTATCGCGAAGCACCTCGAGCAGGCTCTGCCGCGGCTGGCAGAGAAACTCGGTGAGCTCGCCGTTGATTGTGACCGAAACCTGTGTCTGCTTCGCCATGCCGAGCGACCACCTTCCCGAAACGTCGGTTCTCGAATTGAATTGCCGCCGCCATCGGCCGGCCCCGGCCAGCCCTGCCTAGGTTTTGGCCCCGCGATTTCCCGGGCCCAGCCCTTTCCTTGGCACAGCCCTTTCCCTGGCTTAAACGAATCGCAGTCGGCCCGAACTAATGGCCTTGGATACTCGCCCCTGTGGCACGCGCCACCGCCTGGACCAAGGCCCGCTTGGTCAACACGCCGACCAGGTGCGTGCGGTAGTCGGCCGGGCCACGGCGATCGCTGATCGGCCGCGCAGCCGCTCGGGCCAGTTCTCCGGCGCGGGCGAACGTGGCCTCACCGGCCGGCTGCCCCGCCAGATAGTCGCTCGCCTCTTGGGCAATCACCGCCGTGGGTGCGACGGCCCCCAGGGCCACGCACCCCGACTTGACCGTCTTGCCCGCGGAATCGAGTTGCACGCTTACGCCGACCCCGACGACGGCGATATCCATTTCGTTACGCGGAATGAACCGCAAATACGCCGAACTGCCCCGCGACACCGGGGCGGGGAGCTCCAAGGCCACCAGAAATTCCCCCCGGCCCAACTGGTTCTTGCCGGGCCCGGTGCAGAACTCGGCCACGGGCACGCTCCGCGGGCCACCGGGTCCGGCGATGTGGGCCACGGCCCCCAGGGCGATCATGGCCGGCACCGAGTCGGCCGCCGGCGACGAATTGCACAGGTTGCCCCCCAGGCTGGCGCGACTCTGAATCTGCCAACCGCCGATAATTCGAGCGGCGTCGACTAGCCCGGGGTAAGCCGCCCCCAGCTCGACATGGTCGTAAATCTGGTAGCACGGCACCGCCGCGCCGATCCGCCAGGCCCCGCCGGAGAGCGCGGTGATCTCCATCAGGTCGGGAATCTTCTTGACGTCGACCACCAACGAGGCATCGCGCTGCCCCTCGCGCAATTGCACGAGAATGTCGGTTCCCCCGGCCAAGACCCGGGCCCGATCCCCTTGGGCGGCCAACAGGCTCACCGCTTCGTCAACACTGGTCGCCGCCGCGTAGTCGAATTCCTTCAAACCAGACTCCCTTTCCGCCAAAGGCACCAAGGCCGAGGGGGCCCTTCTCCGGGCCCCGGGCGAAACCCGTACCGACTTCCCCCGATCGGCCCAGCCGGGGGCCGCCGGATTGTTGCCGAGCGAGAAGTATCCGGTGGCCGGCAGAGGGGTGTCAAGCAGCCGTCACGCGACGGACTCGCCAGTTAGAACGGATTCCATCGCGCGGCCAAACCGAATTCCGACCCGTTCGATGCCGAGGGCGCCTCGGCAAGGATGGTCTTCGAACGCCGGCTGCCCAAACCCGACCCCCAAAGCGAGCGGCTCGCGTCTGGGTCGCGCCGAGTGGCGGTCGGCGGCCCCACCGACAAGCAACCACCCAGTGATCTGCCCGACAGGAACCGGAGCGTCTTAAGGTTTCGCGAAAAAGAAGCTCGCCGCTGGAAACGGCCCACCGGGTCGCTAGGATACAAACCAATTCAGCGGGGTAGATCAGGGTTGAGCGCGGCGGATGGGTCAGCGGGGACCGCGCATCGTGTATGGGCTATCGTCGCGCCAATTATCCTTGCGAGCGCTGCGGCAAGTGGACTCCCCACACGCGCCGCTCCACGCGCATCAACCACTCGCTGCAACTCATCTTGACCGTGGTGACGCTGGGGCTTTGGGGTTTTGTTTGGCTAGCCCTGACCCTCCGGCGATACTTTCGGGGCCCCGAGCCCTGGCGATGCGCCCATTGCGGCGAACCGATGTTCGGTTAGTCGCCCGGCGGCCCGCCGAGCCAGGTACGGTCCCACCACGGCGATAAGTGGGGCGCGGGGCGATCGAGTCCCCGTGGCTCACTTTCCCTAACGCTTGCCCGCGCTTCGAGGAGCTATCCGCCGATGCTCGTTTCGCCGCTTGGTCTTTGGTCGGTGTTGCTGGTCGCCCTGTCGCTCTCGATCGGCTGGGGAATCCGCGGCAATTACGGTCATGAGCTGGGGGCCGCCTTCCCCGGGGCGCTAGCCGCCATCGCCGCCTGCCTGGTCTCGGCCCGCTCCGATTGGCAGCAGCGCGTGGCCCACTTCGCGCTCTTCGGCGGACTAGGTTGGACCTTTGGCGGCTCGATCAGCTACATGATGGTGATCGGCTATACCCATAGCGGACAGCTCGAAACGGAGGTGTTCGGGTTCGCCGGTCTGTTTCTCATCGGGTTTCTCTGGGGTTCGTTCGGCGGCGCCGGCACCGTCGTACCGGCCGTGCTCGACCGCGCCCGGCTCTACCAGTGGTACCGCGCCTTGCCGGCGCTGGTGGTGGTGTGGCTGGTGCTTTACGCCGGGCTGCCGGCGCTGATCGATCGCTTGCAAACCGCCGAAGGCGCCATGCGCCGCCAGGAAAGCTCGCTGTATTGGTTCGACGCCGACTGGCTTTCGGCCCTGACCGTGCTGCTGGCCGCGGTGGTTTACGACCTGGTGCGGCGCCGTTTCGCCGGGGTGCTCGAACTGGGGTTGGCCACCACTTTGGGTGCCGGCCTGGGGTGGGCCGCGCAACAGCTCATCGAGCGCGCGGGGCTGGCGCCCAGCTTGACCGGCCTGTTGGTTCGGCCTCAAGGAGACCTGGAAAACTTTCCCGCGGAAAAGCTGGTTACCAACTGGCCCAACTTTTTCTCCACCCACCCCGAGCACGTGGGCTGGCTGTGTGGGCTGGCGCTGGGGCTTGCGGTTTACCTCGGGCGCAAGCACCGTCCCGAGGGTTTGATTCGCCTGGCCAGCTACCTCTCGGGCGGTTGGCTCTTGGCCTTTCTGGTGCTGCCCGTCTTGGCCGGGGTGCGGCTCACGCCACCCCGTAGCGACGACTGGGCCGGAATTCTCGGCGCCTTCCTGGGGCTGCTGGTCTTCTGCTACCAGGAAAAACTACCCCAGGTGGCCTGGGCCGCCATCGTGGCGGGCACGGTCGGCGGGCTGGGCTTCTCCGGCACGGCCGCGATCAAGCTGGCGATGATTTCGCTGGGCAACCCTCACCTCGAGGCCGACCCCGCCGTGGTCGCCTCCTGGAAACACTGGCAATCGGCCAATTGGCACAGCTTTCTGGAGCAAACCTACGGCTTCATCAACGGCCTGGGAATCGCGCTGGTCATGGGTTTGCTGGCCCGCCGCAACCCGCCGCTCGACGATCAGGCCCCGCGCCAGCGCTGGACCGAGGTGTTGGCCGTGACGCTCTCGCTGCCGCTGCTGGCCTACGTGAACCTGGTCAAGAACGTGAACGACTGGACGCGCGGCGATCCCGGTGCTTACCGGGCAATGCCCGAGACGATGAAAGCCCCCTGGTGGCCGGCAGGCGAGGGCTGGAACTGGCCCGCCTGGGAGTGGACCGCCTGGGGTTGGTTCAACTTTTTCTTCGGCATCGCCTCGGCAGCCATTGTGTTGCTTCTGCTGGCCCACCTCCGGCGGCCGATCGCCCTGCTGCCCTCGGCCTGGTTGGGGCGCGGACAACTGCTGTACCTGGTGCTGCTCTGGACGTTTGTAATCGGAAACTTTGGGAAGGCCCTGGCGGGCTTTCACGAGTCACGCCTTTTGACCGAGGGGGTGATTCTGGTCCATGCCGTCCTCGCCTCGGCGCTGGTACTGCTGGTTCCCCGCGCCGGCGCCGCCCCCCGGGGGGCGCCGGGCACCCCGGTTCCCTCGCGGCTTGCCTGGGCGGCGGCCGGGCTGGTGCTGGCCATCGCGCTGGCGATTCCGGCCGAAACCTGGGTCGTGCGCTCGATCTACGGTGACCAGCCGGCCGGCCACTCCGGGAAAAACCTGCGATTCGGCCCAGAGGCCAACTGGCGGGTCGCCCCGATTCTCAAAGGTGAGCTGCACCGGTAGAAATTTCGGTGAAAAGCCCGGGAAGTTCTGGCCCGCGTTGCTTGGGAATGACGGCCCCCCGCCTGTGTTGGCGACCCGATTTCCTCTTCTCGGGCCGTGAAACCTGCTGCCCGATCGCTTCCCCTGCGGCACTCCGCCGCGAAAGGCGCCCGGGGGGCGGGACGCCTGACCTAGGACGCGATCACACAACCCGTGGGTACGAGGTTTCGGGGGCGTGGCCCGGTTGACGACCCCGACCCCCTCAAGCATGATGACGGCCTTGGCCTAAACGGCCTTCGGCCGGCCTGGCGGCCGGGCCCAGCCGAATCACAGGAGTGCGCTCAGGTGAGCAGTCGCGATTATCTGACGGTCGTTTCGGGGCTTCCCCGCTCGGGCACCTCGATGATGATGCGGATGCTCGAGCGAGGGGGAATGCCGGCCCTCGTCGACAACCTGCGTGTGGCCGACGACGATAACCCCAACGGCTACTACGAGTTCGAACCGGTCAAGAAAACCAAGGAAGACGCCTCTTGGGTGGCCGAGGGCGTGGGCAAGGTGGTCAAGCTGGTCCACCTGATCATCCTCGACCTGCCGCTGGCCAGCCGGTACCGCGTGGTCTTCATGCGGCGACGGCTGGAGGAAGTGGTCAAATCGCAGGATGTGATGCTCGAGCGCCATGGCAAACAAACGGCCGACTTGCCCAAAGAGCGGCTGATGGATATTTACCGGGCGCAGTTGGCCAAGGTCACCGGGTACATGGACGCCCACCCCGACACGTTCGAATACGTCGAGATCGATTACAACGAAATGCTTGCCAATCCTGCGTCTCAGATCGAACAACTGAGCGACTTTCTCGACGGTTTGGACACGGCCGCGATGGCCGCCGTGGTCGAGCCCTCGCTTTACCGCAACCGAGTTGCCAAGTAAGCCGGCGACCGGTTCCCCGCCCGAGCGGACTCGCTCCGCACAACACGCCTGCATCCCCACCACCCCCCCATTAGGATTAGGTGACACCCGAGCTGCCGTTTTCCCCTCGGCGGTTGCGTTCTGATCGCGCCAAACTGCGCGTTTGGCCCCGCAAAGCCGGCCGATTCTTGGGACTGGGTAACCGATGCTTGACGACAAAGGGCTGGCTCATTAAGCTAACCCCATCGGCCGATATTGAGACTCAGTATCGTCACCAGACGGACTTGGGGGGGACGGCCCCCAAACACGGATCGATGAGCCCGCGACTCCAAACCCAATCGCGCTTTCTCTGCCATTGTCTCGGCGTCACCGAAGACGAGGTGCGCGATGCCCACGTCGAGTGCCCGTTTCGCGACCTGGACGAGGTTCGCCGCCGCACCGGTGCTGGCGACGGATGCACGGCCTGCCGCTCGCGGGTCGAGCGGTTTCTGAAATCGGGCCAGAGCGCGTCGTAGCTTGGCCTGGCGGCCGAACCTTAGCCCTGGCCATTGCGCGGCGCTGAACTACTCGGCCTTGCTCGCCGTGGCGGCCTTGGCCTCGACCGCGGCGGCCTTCTCGGTTTCGCCCGACTTGAGCAATGCTTCGGCGGCTTTGGTCCAGGCCGCCCGGGCATCGTCGACGCGCCCGGCCGCGGCGTAGGCGTCTCCCAGGTGGTCGTAGATCACGCCATCGACCGGCTCGTCTCCCTGGGCCGCCTGCTCCAACTCGCGGACCGCGTCCTCGTACTTCCCCTGCCGAAAATACAACCAGCCCAGGCTGTCGCGGTAGGCGCGGTTGTCGGGCTGGGCGGCGACGGCCAGCTCGATCATTCGTTGGGCACGATCAAGGTTCTTGTTCTGGTCGACCCAGAGGTATCCCAGGTCGTTCGAGGCCGAGACGTCGTCGGGATACTCGTCCAGGATCTCTTCCAGATACTCTTCGGCGCTGGTCATATCGCCCGTCAAGACGCAAAGGTTCGACAGGGCCGAGCGGGCATCCCGCAAGGTCTCGCGCACCACGGGCGAGTTATGCACGTTGTCGAATCGGCGGATCAAATCCTCGTAGGCCGCACGGGCCTCGGCGTAGCGTTTGGCGTGGTAGCGTACCCAAGCCGGCCGGGGATACAGGCGATAGATTTTGTCCCCCATTTCCTCGACCCGGGCTTCGGCCACTTCAATCGCTGCCGCGGCCGATTCGAGGGCCTCGTCCGTTCGGCCGGTCATTTCCAGGGCCCCGGAAAGGTGAAAGCGGAAATCGGGGGTATCCTCGGGCACCGCCTTGCTATCGAGCGCTTGTTGAAACACCGTGGCCGCTTCGGCGTAAGCGTCTTGTTCCAACAGGCCGAATCCCCACCGCAGGTAGGCCAGCGGGGCATCCTCGGGCGTACCCAACCGCAGGGCCGCGCCGAAGAATTCGGCTGCCACGTCGGTCTGTTTGGCCTGGAGCGCCAGCAGGCCCAGGCCCAGCGCCTGATCGAAATCGAGCTGTTTCTGGGCCCCCTGGGGCAGGCGGGCCCGAGCCGCGTTCCAGACGGCGGCCAGGGCGTCGGTGTTCGCGCACAGGGGTTCCAGCCCCTGACTCAGCTGCTCCAGGTCGCCCCGCTCGCGAACCGAAATACCCAACAGGTCGATCAGGTCGTTCCAGTCCTGCTTTTCCCGGTCGATTTCAATCAAGGCGACCAGGGCCTCGCGGGCCGCCAACTTGGGCAGCAACTGTCGATACAGAGCCTCGGCCGAGTCCGTTTCGCCGACCGCGCGGTATTGGCCCGCAAGCGAGTAACCCAGGGCCAAATTCTCGGGCTGTTTTTCGGCCAACGATTTCAGCTTGGGCAGCGATTCTTCCGCGCGGCCGGCATCGGTCAAGAGCTTGGCCAAGAACTCGTAGGGCCCGGTGCCACCGCTTGTTTCTCCGGAATCGAAGTAGGCTTCGAGCGCGGCGAGCGCTTCCGCGGTTTGCTGGCGCGCGGCGAGCACCTGAGCCCGGCGATAGGCCAACAGGCCTGCTTCCGCCCCGGCTTTTTCCGCGGCCTGAAACGCCGCGTCGGCTTCGTCCAAGCGGCCGGCCTCGAGGTAAACCTGGCCGACGCGGCTCCAGAACTCGTCGGCCCGGTCGCCGCGCAGCTCCCGTTTTTCCTCCTCGTTCAGGCTCCAACCAGCGCGCCCCTGGAGGGCCGCGGTCAGCACGTCGAGCGAATTGGCCGCGCCTTGAAAATCGTCTCCCGCCACGTACAACTCGGCCAGGTCGCGCGCCAGAACCGCGCGCTGCAGGGTTTTGGAATCGGCGCCGATCAGAACCACGGCCCGTTCGGCCAACTGGCGGGCATCGGCGAATTCGCCCCGCACGGCCAGGTGGTCGCTCAGCCGCTGGACCAGTTCGGGGTCGGCCTCGGGGTCAAGCGCCACCGATTTGAGCGCGTAGCGCACGGCCTCTTCGGTGCGCCCCAGGCTGAAGGCCAGTTGCACAATTTCGCGCACCACCGACAGCGCCGACGGGTCGAGACGGAACGCCCGCTGATACCGCCGCAGGGCTCCGGAAAGATCTCCCTGCTGTTCCAGCATGCGGCCGGCGGCGAAATACGATACCGCGGCAATGCGATCTTCTTCGCTCGAGGTGCGATTGGCCTTGGGCACCAGCGGTTCGATCGGCTCGTCGAGTTCCAAAACACCATCGGTGGTGCTTTGCGAGGCCGCCGGCGGCTTGATCAGCGGCGCCGCGCTGGCCGCGGCCGCGCATGCGCAAAGCAACCCGGCGAACCCAACCCAGCGGTACCCGCGGCACTCGACGGCCATGCGAAAATCCCTTTCCACCAGCGGTGTGCGATCGACCTAGGGCGGCCACACCGCGCCCCGCCGCAGATGTTCCGGCGGCACCCGGTGTCGTGGAGCGGCCTGCGAAGCGAGCGCCCGCCTTGACGCTTTTCGCTGCTCAGGTCCAAACTCGGTTCGATTCGGCGGGCCCCACGGTTGCCCGCCCAGATTCTATCGCCCGCGGCTTCGGCCGCCTACGGACACTCAGCGGCCATCGCTCGCGGCCCCCGCGCTGGCAAGGGTTTGCCGACGTGGTCAGAACGCCCCTGCTAGCGAGGCTTGCGCTTGGCGAGCGTGGCCGAGGGGCTTTTTCGCTTGGCAGCCTCGGGGGGTTTCGCCGCGGGCTTGGCCGGAGCCTCCTTGCTCTTGGCGGCCTCCTTGGGCTTGGCGTGTTCTTTTTCCTTCGCCTTGGCGGGCGATTCCTTGGCCTTTCCCACCGGCTTTGCTTCGGCCCCCCGGGCGGGCGCCGCCTCTTTCTTCTTGGCCGAGGGTTTCACGGGCGATTCGGCCGGTTTTTTCGCCGACGCCGCGCCTGGCGCGGGCTTGCCCGATTCGGTCTTCTTGACTGCCAGCTTGGCGGCCTCGCGTTTTCGCGCGGCTTCCAGCTTACGAATCCGCTCGGCCTTGGCTTCGGCCGCCTTGACGGCCGCTTCGGCCTCGGCCGCTTCCTTCTGCTTCTTGGTCAGCCGCTTGGGCAAGCGATCCTTGCATTCGGGATTCACTTCCAGCAGCAGCTTGTGCAACTCGGGGCCGTAGGGGTTGGCCACGAAATCGGCGCCCAACTGGTGAACCAGGCTGCCGAACTCCACCCCGCGGCTCTTGGGCACCGCCCGTTCGAGACCTGGAATCTGGTTCTTGGACCGTTCAGCGGGAGTGATCAATCCAAGCACCAGCGCCGCATCGAGCACGCCGCCGCTGAGCGGAATGGCGTGCCCTCCCAGCACCGTCTGCACGGCATAGGCCACGATAAACGAATCGGTCCCCTGGAATTTCTCCAGGCGCTTCACCGCCGCCCCCAGGTTCTGCTTCTTCAGCGACTCGAGCTCGAACGAATACGTATCTTCAAACACTCCTTGCAGCACCCGCTTCAATCGGGTAGCGGCCGCCGCCGGGTCGGGCAGCATCGAGAGCACTTCGGCCAGCTCCTTGACCGTACTGACGCGAACTTCGTTCCAATCGAAGAACGTGGCCTGCAGGGCCCGCAGCGATTCTTCCGCCGGGCCGTAATGAGTGTCTTCCAGCACACAGGCAAAGAGCAGGTTCTCCAGCACGGGGCGTGCCGGCGGCTCGACGGGCTTGTAATGCTTCTTGAGGGTCTTCTGCAGCTTGGTCAACAGGGCGTTGCGACTAGGTGTGGCCATACTCGGTGTGCAGTTCGTTTTTCTGGGGGGCCCGCGGCGGGGGGCTGGACGGTGGCCAGGGGGCTGCTCGCCTCCCGGGCACGGCCGCGTTCCGCTCGGGTAACTCAGGGGAGAAAGGAAGGTTGTCGATCGTGTTTGCCGCGCCTCAGGCGGCGGCCCTGATATGCTCCTGAACAGTCCATTCCAATGAGCCGTCGTGGCTTTTTTTCAACCCGCGCCAATCTCGCAGCGGAGCTACTCGCGAAAGCGCAGAACAACGACTTACATCGCCATTCTCGCGATCGCGTCTCCCTGCGATCACGCAGCCTGTCGAATCCTTCGACCGGCCGCTAGACAGGTTCCTCGTGCGACGGCGGGCTGGCTTGCCCCTGCTGGGCCGACGCGCCCAGCCTCGGAGCATCGTCCGCCGCCTCGTCGCTCAGTTCGTCGCCCTCATGCTCGCCCGACTCCTCATGCTCGCCCGCTGCCTCGGCCTCGGGCGGAAGCACGTCGCGCAGGATCTTGGCGATGGCAATCGACTGCTTCACCCCCTGGTCGAGCACAAACTCGATCCGCGGTGTGTAGCGGGTATCGATGCGATCCTTGATCCGGCTTTGCAAGAACCCGGCGGCACTCTCCAGCCCGCGGAGGGTCAGTCGCTCGTGGGTTTCGTCGCCGCGGATGGAAACGTAAACCTTGGCGGTTCGCATGTCGGCGGTCATTTCCACGCGGGTAACCGTCACGTCGCGCACGCGCGGATCCTTCAGTTCCGTCAGGATCGCCATGCTCACGACTTCCCGGACGGCTTCGGCCGCTTTCAAGACCCGGCGAGATGACATAACGTGTTACCGTTCCTCAAACTGCGGCGAAGTCCCGCCCCCTTGGCTACCCACGACCACCGCCGACCCCAGGGGCGAACGCTGCTTTTCAGCCCATTCCCCGCGGCCCAGGTGGGTTAAATCGTGCGGGCGATCTCCTCCACCTTGTAGGCCTCGAGCACATCCCCTTCCTTCAGGTCGTTGAACCCGACCAGCTTCATGCCGCACTCCAGGCCCTCGCGAACCTCGCGGGCATCGTCCTTCTCGCGCCGCAGCGAATCCAGGCCGTAGTCGCCGATGATGCGATTCTCGCGAATCACGCGAATCCGCGCGTTGCGCTCGATCGTGCCGCTCAGCACCCGGCAGCCCGCCACGGTGCCAATGCGGCTGATGGTAAACAACCGCAGCACCAGGGCCCGGCCCACTTCCACCTCGCGCTGTTCGGGCTTGAGCAGCCCCTCCAGGGCCAGTTTCAAGTCGGCGGTTACCTGGTAAATGATGTCGTACCGGCGCACCTGAACGCCGCGCTGCTCGGCCAGTACCCTGGCCTTTTCGTCAGGCACGACGTTGAAACCGATGATGATCGCATCCGAGGCGTCGGCCAGGTGCACGTCGGCCTCGGTGATGCCCCCCACCGTGGCCTGCAACACCCGCAGTTGCACCTCGGGATGGCTGAGCTTGGTCAACTCTTTCTGAATCGCCTCGATCGATCCGCGCACATCGGCCCGCAAGATCAGGTTGAGCGTTTTGACCTCGTCGTCCTTGCCGAGCTGTTCGAACAGGCCTTCGAGGGTCACGTGTTTACGGGCACCGCTGAGCGAGGCCGCCCGGCTCTGAGCCTGGCGGGTCTCAGCGATTTCGCGAGCCTGGGCAATGTCGTCCAGAACGTAGAAGTGGTCCCCCGCGCCCGGGGCCAGGTTCAAGCCGGTCAGGTTCACCGGCGTCGAAGGGCCGACCTGGTCGTAGGTTTTGCGGGCATCGAGCGTGTCGTACATGGCCTTGACCCGGCCATACGCCCCGCCGCACACCACCACGTCGCCCACGTGCAGCGTGCCTTTTTGCACGAGCATTTTGGCCACCACGCCGCGGCCTTCGTGCAGCTCGGCCTCGAGACAGGTGCCCGTGGCCGCCCGGTCTACCTGGGCCTTGTACTCGTGCAGCTCGGCCATCGTGAGCAGGGTTTCCAACAGGTCGTCCAGCCCGGTTCCCTTCAGGGCGCTGGTGTGCACCACTTCGGTTTCGCCGCCCCACTGGGTGGGCTGCAGGCCGTTGGTGGAAAGCTGCTGGTAAATGCGATCCAGATTAACCCCCGGCAGGTCGATCTTGTTCAGCGCCACCACGATCGGCACTTCCGCGGCTCGGGCGTGGCTGATCGCTTCCTCGGTTTGCGGCATCACGCCGTCGTCGGCGGCCACGACCAGCACGGCGATGTCGGTCACATTGGCGCCGCGGGCCCTCATTTCGGTAAAGGCTTCGTGGCCCGGGGTGTCGACAAAAGTGATCGGCCGGCCGTCTTTCTCAATGCGGTAGGCCCGAATGTGCTGGGTAATGCCACCGCTTTCCTGGCTCACCACGTCGATGCCGATGAGGCGGTCGAGCAGCGAGGTCTTGCCGTGATCGACGTGCCCCAGGAAGGTGACCACCGGCGGCCTCGGTTCGACCTGGCCCGCCTCGTCGTCGGGCTGGTCCAGGGCGCCGATCAGTTCGTTTTCCAGATCGACCGGCTGCTTGAAATCGACCTCGACCCCCAATTCGACGGCGAGGAACTCGGCCAACTCGGCATCGAGACTGGCGTTGATGTTGCTGGCGCTGCCCATGGTCAATAGCTTGGCCAGGACGCGCTGCACGGGCACGCCGATCGCTTCGCTAAACGAGCGTACGGTACAAGGTAGTTCGACCACGACGTTACTCTTACGGGGTGCGGCGGTGTTGGTGCCCAGGCGCCGCATCCGCAAGGGCGCCGAGCGACCTGATTCATCTTCCGAGTCGCGGCGGCGCGAGCCTGGGCGACGGCGTTTCAGTTGCCGGGCCTCGCGACCCCCCAACTCGCCTGCGGGCGCGGCCCCTTCGCCCCCGGGCCCGACAGCAGCCGCTCCGGGCCGTGCCGTGCCCCGGCGAGGCCGGTCGCGGCCCCCCAAGGGCGGCAATTCGCCCGGTGTGACTGGCGGCGCCGGACCCCGCGCCGGCCCGGCCGGACCGCGCTGGGTGTCGGCCTCGGCCTTGCGCCGCTGCTCATGCTTGCGCATATGTTCTTGCAGCGGCTTGGCCCCCCCGGCGCGACCGGCGCGAATGGCGTCGATGGGCAGTTTGATATCGGGCTTTTGCGGAGCGGGTTCGCTCGGCGGCGGCGGCGGGGGCGAGCCGCCACCCGGCAGCGGCGCAAATTTTACGGCCGGCGGCACCCGCAGCGGCGGCCTGGCGCTCTCGCCCCCAGAGCCGCCTCGGCGCTTCACGTCGATCGGCGGTTTATCCGAGCGCGCGGGCATATTCGGCTTCGTCGGCGGTAACACCGGCGGACGACCCGAGATGCCCCCCGGGGCGATGTAGTCTTCGCGGCGCATGGGGCCCGTGGTGGCCGGGCGATTGAGCGATGCCGGGGGCGCGGGGGGCGTGGGCGAGAGAATCGGCGGCGGCGCGGGGGCGCTCGGCGATTGCGGGGGAATCGGCGCCGAAGCAGCCGCCGGTCCGCGCGGGCTGGCTAAATAGGCGCGCAGTTTGACCACCTCTTCGTCGGTCAAACTGGCCAGCGCCGACCCCTTGCCGGTGACCCCCGCTTTGGCGCAGATGTCGACCAGGTCCTTGCTGTCCAGCTTCAGTTCTTTGGCAAGCGCGTAAATGCGTTGAGCCAAGTGCGTTCTCTCCCGCGGCTCCGCTGCCCCACATCGTTCGGGGGCAGGCCGGCCGCCATAACTCGGTCACTAGTTCTCGCTACGAATGCATACACACGTCTCCGCCATGGGGTACGTTGGCTCCGGGCAGCGGTTGGGGGGGAAGGCCCCCCGTTTCCGCACGGCCGGCGCGGACCAAGCCGCTTCCGCTCCCCCCGCGCGCCCGCGGCGGCACCCTGGCCCCGCGACGAGCGGCTCCGCGGCGCACCGCGTTTAGGTCGCCTCCTCGCCCGACGATGCATCGGGAGCTGGCTCTGCCTCGGCCAATTCTCCCGCGGCAATCGTCTCGTCGGCAGCCGGCTCCTCGGTCTCCGCGATCTCGGTCTCGGGCTGGTCGGTCGCGGCGGCGGCTTCATCGGGCCCGCGCTCGGCGGCGGCCGCGGCAGCTTCGGCCTCGTCGGCGGCTTCGGCTGCGGCCGTCGCCTCGGCAATCCGCTGCTGCTCGCGCTGCCGACGCCGCTCAACCGCGGCCGCGGCTTCGGCTTCGGCCGCCTTGGACTCGGCCACCTCGACGATCGACTGGACCTGTTCCTCGCTCAACCCGCCCATCTCCATCAGGGCGTCGGGCTCGATAATCGACAAATCATCGTAGGACAAGAAGCCCTCGCCGACTAGCTTTTCGCTGAGCCCCTCGTCGACCCCCTCGATCGAGCTGAAGCCCGCCACGGCCCGCTCGATCTGATCGTCGAGCTCTTCGCGGGTCATAATCTCAATATCCCAACCGGCCAGCTTGCTGGCCAGCCGTACATTCTGGCCCCGGCGGCCGATGGCCAGCGAGAGTTGGTCTTCGCGCACCAACACGATGGCCCGGCCCAGCATCTGGCACAGAATCACCTCTTCCACCTCGGCCGGCTGCAAGGCGTTGGGAATCAGCACCTGCATGTCGTCGCTCCAGCGGACGATGTCGATTCGCTCGCCCGCCAGTTCGTCGACAATATTCTTGATTCGATTGCCGCGCACCCCGACGCAGGCGCCCACGCAATCGACGCGAGGGTCCATGCTGGCCACGGCCACCTTGGTGCGGTAACCGGCCTCGCGGGCCATGGCCCGAATTTCGATCACCCCATCGGCGATTTCCGGAATCTCTTGCTCGAACAATCGCCGCACCAGGTCGGGCCGCACGCGGCTGAGCACGATGCGCACCCGGGTGCCTTGTTTACGCACCTCGTAAATCGTCGCTCGAACCCGCTCGTTGGGGTGGTGCGATTCACCCGGAATCTGCTCGCTGCGGGGCAGGATGGCCTCGACATTGGTCAGTTGCACGGTGGCGGCGCCTCCCTCGTAGCGCTGCACGGTGCCGGTCACCAACTGGCCCTTGAGGTCATCGTATTCATCGTACAGGGCGTCGCGCTCTGCCTCGCGGATCTTCTGGATCATGACCTGCTTGGCGGTCTGCGCGCCGATGCGCCCCACGGTTTCCTCGGGATCGAGCGGAATACCATTCCGACTACCGGTGATGGTGCCGTCGCGGCGATCGATCTGAACGATGATTTCCTGATCTTCGCCGTAGTGCTTCTTGGCCGCCGAGATGAGCGCCGCCTCGATTCCCTCGAAGACAATTTCCTTGTCGATGTTCTTATCGCGGTGAATCGAATCGACGATTCGCAGCAGTTCGTTGGCATTCATCGGGGCACAGCGCCTTTCACCGAATTGTTCGAGTTGTCCGAATTGTTCAAGTTGTGCGAATTGTCCGAATTGTTCGTTCTCACCCGGGTTCGATTCCGCAAAAACCCGGCCGGAACTTCAGTACGCTCGTCGCTCCACGACTGGCAGTCGTTCTCCCGTTTGCTGATCGAACCAGTGACAGGCCCCCGCGGGCCAGCCAATTTGAAACCTAATTCCCGGGCAGTTGCTCGGCGGGCAACTGGCGGCTCGTGCGCCGGCGACCCACCAACGGGCGCCCGGGGGCGCCGCTGGGCTGAGCCATCGCACGCAATACCAATCTCGCTCGCCGTCGGTCTCCCGCTCGCAAAGCTCAACTTCGGCCGTAAGCCAATCCTCCGGGGCAGCCTCTCCCGGGGCTAGCCGCACCACGCCCTCTGGCCGGACTCCCAACCGCACCCGACCCCCGAGCGCGGCCCCGGCCACGCTGGCCGGCCAGCGCCACGCGCTTGCGCCAGCCCGTAACTTGCCGCCGCCGGACTCTGGGTACCAATCTCCGTCGAAGTGGTTCATCCCGCGAGGCCCCAGGAAGCTGGCGACCTGCCAGTTGCCTGGCTTGTCGTAAACCTCCTCGGCGGTGCCGGTTTGCAGCACCTGGCCCGGTCCCATCACGGCCACGCGGTCGGCCACGGCCAGGGCTTCCTCCTGGTCGTGCGTCACGTACAGCGTGGTGATTTGCCACTCCCTCTGTAGTCGCCTCATCGCTCGTCGCAGTTGCTTGCGCCCGGGGGCATCGAGCCCCGCCAACGGTTCGTCGAGCAGCAATAGCCGGGGCCGCCCCACCAGCGCTCGCCCAAGTGCCGCTCGTCGCCGCTGTCCTCCCGATAGCTCCTGCGGTCGCCGGTCGGCCAACTCGGCAAGTTCCAAGTCGGCCAACAAGCGCTCGATCCACTGCCGGTCGCTGCTCGCCTGAGTAGCCGCCGGGCCCCTCAGCCTGGACAACCACCCGAGCCCAGCCGCGCGCCTCCAGGCCAGCGCTTCGGCCAAATTCTGCCGCACGCTGCGGTGCGGGTACAAAACCTGATCCTGAAACAACATGCCCACGCCCCGCCGATGTGGCGGAACGCGCGAAACGTCGCGGTCGTCGATCCGAATCTCGCCGGAATCGGGCTCCAACAGCCCGGCGATAAGCCGCAGCAGCGTGGTCTTGCCACAACCGCTGGGCCCCACCAAAGCCACCAACTCGCCCGGCGGAACGGCCAACCTTACGTTGTCTAAAGCCCGGACCTGGGGACCGAACCGCTTCGACACCCCGACCAGTGCAATCGACGCCATCACGGTCGACTTCTCGCCGCCCGAGCGCAGAGCCTCTCCGCAGGCCTCGCCCCTTGAGGTCGAACCACCCCAAGCGGATCCGCCCCGCGGATCGTTCCGCCGAATCGAAAATCGTTCTTACGACAGAACTTGGGTTCGCCGTAATCGGTTGAATCTATAGGCGAGCAAGGGGGGTGTCAAGCCGCCGTACCACTAACCGGAGGGGAATTGCGCCTGGCCATCTGGAATTCTTTCGCCAAGCCCAGCGATCTCACGCCGAATACCCCTCCATTGGGGAAAATGCGACGGCCCTCACGCAACTCATGAGCTTCCAGGCCAGCCACCCAACCGCCGCATTTCTCGCCGCTTGCCATCCCCAACCTACCGCAAACGATTCGGACCCTCCCGCTAAAGTCGCGTGGCCGGCTGCCCCGATCAATGTGGTCGCCGCCGGGGGCTCGCAGCCAGCTCGGGCCCGCTCACCGGGACCGTGCCCGGCAGATCTCGACCGAACACCCAAGGATGGTTCATGGACGGCGAGGCGGTACGCTCTTCAACCGGCAAGGCGGCGATCGGCTTTTTGACCGTCGTTGAACACCCCCAACATGGGCTGTTCGGCGGCTACCTGGTGCTGAACGAAAGCGGCCGGCCGCTGGAGTTTCACTGCACCGCACCGGTAAAGCCAAGTCGTGCTCAGGAAATACTTTATGGACCGACACTGCGCCCCTATCTCTACGGCGAGCAGATTGGCGGAGCGCTGATCAACAAGGCCAAGGTGCGTCCGGCCGTGGTATGCACCGACGTGGCCCCCATTCTGAGCCTGCGCGATTTCACCGCCCTGCCGGTGGCCTTGGTCGCGCCGAGCGAGACGCCGGAAGAAACCCCGGTCGCCTCGCCAACCGACAGCGGAGCCAGGTTCCGCGTCGACGCCGGGCACCCTCCGGTGGCTGGGCTGCACCAGTTCACGCTCGGGCAATTCCGGCTAACCGTGCCGGTATCGCACGCAGCCGATCGCACGATCATCGCCCGTCATCTGGCCCAGTTCGCCGAGCGGCTCGACCTGTGCGAACCCTTTTCTCGCATTCGCGAGGCCATCGACGAGGCCCAGCGGGGGAGCGGCCGATGACGACCGGCGGGGCTGGGAGCGACGAGGTGCGCTGGGCCCTGAGTTGGCAGGCATCCTCCGAGGCCCAGGCCGCACCGATCGTCGGCTCCTGGGAGTTCGGCCAGCCGCCTCCGGCCGAGTTCTTGGCTCCCGGCCTACCGCTGCCCATGCGACCGCCGGCGGTCGCTTCGCTCTCCTGGCCCCGGATCGAGGTATCCGTGCTCTCGCTCCGGCTCGGGTCCGCACCTCCCCGGGTTCACTCTTACGAATTTGTCGAACCGGTCGACCGCTGGCAGACGAAAACCGACCCGCCACCGCCTCGCGCCGAAATGCTTGCCGTGGCGGGTAGCCAGCCGCCCCCCCTGGCACCGGCCCGCGGCAAGTTGTTTACCCGACTGCGGCCCCCCAGCGACACCGTGAAGGTCGTCGACCGGCTCTACTACTTGCTTCAACCGCCGCTCGAGGCCTGGCTCAGCGGCGCGGCGATCGACTTGCCGGCGGCCCCGTTTTCCTACCAGCTCGAAGGCGTGGCATTCCTCTACCCCCGCGTGGCGGCCGTGCTGGCCGACGAAATGGGGCTGGGAAAAACCATGCAGACGATTCTGGCCATTCGCCTGTTGCTGCGTTCGGGCGAGTTGGCCCGGGTTCTGCTGGTTTGCCCGAAGCCGCTCGTTTCGAACTGGCAGCGGGAATTCCGGTTCTGGGCCCCCGAGATTCCCCTGGCCGTGGTCGAAGGAGACCAGGCCCGGCGGCGCTGGCAATGGCAATCGGCCGAGGTACCGGTCACGCTGGCCAACTACGAGATTGTGCAGCGCGACCGCGACTGGGTGGGGGGGGGCCAACGGCCGTACGACCTGGTCGTGCTCGACGAATCGCAGCGGATCAAGAACCGTAGCGGCACCACCTCCGAGGCGGTCCGCTCGATTCGCCGCCGCCGCAGTTGGGCCCTCACCGGCACCCCGGTCGAGAACAGCGTCGAAGACCTGATCGGCATCTTCGAGTTTATCGCCCCGGGCTATTTACACGGCCAAACCAAGGTGCGCCGCCTGGCCAAGCTGGCGGGCGAGTATGTGCTGCGGCGCACCAAAGACCAGGTGCTGACCGAGTTGCCCCCCCGGCTCACGCGCGATGCCCGGCTCGACCTCTCGGCGGCTCAGCGCGAAACCTATCGTTTGGCCGAGGAAGAAGGCGTACTCCGACTGGCCGGCATGGGCCAGGCGGCCACCATTCAGCACGTCTTCGAACTGGTGCTGCGGCTCAAACAAATCTGCAACTTCGATCCGGCCACGGGCGAGAGCGCCAAGGCCGAGCGATTGGCCGCCGATCTGGAAGAAATCGCCGCCAGCGGACGCAAGGCCATCGTGTTCAGCCAGTGGGTGGCCACGCTCGAGGAATTGGCCGAACGGCTCTCAGCGCTTGCGCCGCTGGCCTACCACGGCCAGGTTCCCCAGCGCCAGCGCGAGGCCGTGCTCCGCACGTTCCAGACCGACCCTTGCCGCCCCGTCCTGCTGATGAGCTACGGGGCCGGCGGCGTGGGGCTGAATCTGCAGTTCGCCCAATACGTGTTTCTGTTCGACCGCTGGTGGAATCCAGCGGTCGAGGACCAGGCCATTTGCCGGGCCCACCGGTTGGGGGCCGCCGGGCCGGTCACCGTCACGCGATTCCTCACGCCACAAACCATCGAGGAGCGCATCGACCAGGTGCTCAGCGACAAGCGCGAGCTGTTCGAATCGCTTTTCTCCCAGACCGAGGCCCCGGCCCACCTGGGGCTTTCACGGGAGGAGATCTTCGGTCTGTTTCGCTTGGCGGTTCCCGCGGGGACAAATAGCCGGGCAAGTTGAACTGGCGCCGAGAATCGACCACGATGGGCCAGGTGGCGCCGACCGCTAGGCGGCCGCCACGACGCTACCCACCGCCCCACGCCCCAGACGTTGCCGGGCCCTGCCCGATCCGGGTTGTTTTCTATGTCGACCACTACCGCCGTTTCGGTCATTCACCTGCATCCGCGCGATAATGTCGCGGTGGCTGCTCGCAATTTGGCGGCGGGCGAAGTCGTCGAGATCGACGGCCGCCCGATCGAGCTTTCCCAAGCCGTGGGGCTGGGGCATAAGCTCGCCGTTGCGCCGCTGGCCGAGGGGGAGCCGGTTTACAAGTACGGCCAGATCATCGGCTTCGCCACCCGGGCCATCGCCGCGGGGCAATGGGTCCATACCATGAACCTGGCGGCGGGGGAATTCTCGCGCGACTATGCCTATGCCAGCCAGGTACCGGCCGACCCCACGCCGCTTACGGGCCGCACCTTTCAAGGCTATCGCCGGGCCGATGGCCGGGTAGGTACCCGCAACTATGTGGCCATTATTTCCTCGGTCAACTGCTCGGCATCGGTGGCCAAGTACATCGCGGCGCGGTTCGACAAGCGCGCCCTTTGCGATTTTCCCCAGGTCGACGGCATTCTGCCCATTACGCACAAAACCGGCTGCGGCATGCAATTCGGCGGGGAAGACCATGCCCAGCTCAACCGGGTGCTGGCCGGCTTTGCCCGGCACCCCAACGTGGGCGCGTATTTGCTGGTGGGGCTGGGCTGCGAAACCGGGCAAATTGCCCACCTGGTCGCCGACCAAGGGCTCGTGCAAATCGGCGGCGGCACGTCGCGCCCCCCCGTGGTGCTTAATCTGCAAGACCAGGGAGGCACCGAGCGCACCGTAGAGGCCGGGTTGGCCCGCTTGGCCGAACTTTTGCCCGTGGCCAACGACGTGCGCCGCGAAACCGTTCCGGCCAGCGAATTGGTGCTGGGCCTGGAATGCGGCGGCTCCGACGGCAACTCGGGCGTCACGGCCAACCCCGCGCTGGGGGCCGCGGCCGATTTGCTCGTGGCGGCCGGCGGCACCGCCATTCTGAGCGAGACCCCCGAGGTGTACGGCGCCGAACACCTGCTCACGCGCCGGGCTCGCACCCGCGAAATCGGCGAACGACTCATCGAGCGCATTCGTTGGTGGGAGAAATACACGGCCGCCTTCGGCGTTCAGATCGACAACAATCCCTCGCCGGGCAACAAGGCCGGCGGGCTGACCACGATCTACGAGAAATCGCTCGGCGCGGTGGCCAAAGGGGGCACCACCGCCCTGAACGGTGTGTACCTTTACGCCGAGCCGGTTCAGGCTCGCGGCTTCGTCTTCATGGATTCGCCCGGCTACGACCCGGCCAGCGTCACTGGCATGGTGGCCAGCGGCGCCAACCTGGTGGCGTTCACCACGGGGCGTGGTAGCTGCTTCGGCTGCAAACCGGTCCCCTCGCTGAAAATCGCCACCAACACCCCCATGTACGAGCGGATGCTCGACGACATGGACGTCGACGCCGGCGTGATTCTCAAGGGGCAAAGCGTGGGCCAGGTGGGCCGCGAGATTTTCGAGCTGCTGCTCCAGGTGGCCAGCGGACGGAAGACCAAGAGCGAGGTTCACGGCCTGGGCGAGGAAGAGTTCGCCCCTTGGAACATCGGCCCCACGCTCTAAGCGGCCCCCCCACACGCGCCCTCCAGATGCCGCTTGCCAGGAGCACCCCGGGTGATCGACGCCCAGCAGTTTCACCAGTTGATCTCGGGCGAGCGGCGCGGCCCGGCGGCGGCCTGCCTGCGGGGCCTGCTCGGCATCGCCGCGGGCGGTTACCGGGCCGGCGTCGCCTGGCGTAATTGGCAGTTCGATTCGGGGCGACGCGGCATCGAGCGGGTGGGGGTGCCGGTCGTCAGCGTGGGCAATCTGACGCTCGGCGGAACCGGAAAAACCCCCATGGTGGCCTGGCTGGCACGCTGGTTTCGCCGGCGCCAGGTGCGCGTAACGCTGATCAGCCGCGGCTACGGAGCGGGCGAGTCGGGCACGAACGACGAGGCCCTGGAGCTGGAAGACCTGTTGCCCGATGTGCCGCACTTGCAAGACCCCGATCGCGTGGCCATGGCCCGGCTGGCCATTGAGGAATTCGAAGCCCAACTCCTGGTGCTCGACGACGGCCTGCAACACCGCCGTTTGCACCGCGATTTAGACCTGGTGTTGCTCGACGCGCTGGAACCCTGGGGCTATGGGCGGCTCTTTCCCCGCGGCTTGCTGCGCGAACCCCCCGGGGCCTTGCGGAGAGCACACGTGGTCGGGCTGTCGCGGGCCGACCTGGTCAGCCCCCAGCGGCGAGTCGAGCTGCGCGAGCAGGTGGCGCGATTGGCTCCGCAGGCCCTGTGGATCGAACTGGCCCATCGCCCCGTGGGGCTGCGCAATGCGGCCGACGACCGCGCCGCGCTCGACGCTTGCCGCGGACGCAAAGTGGCCGCGTTTTGCGGCATCGGCAACCCCCGCGGGTTCGCCGCCACGCTCACTCAGGCGGGCCTGGACGTGGTGGCGCTGCGCGAGTTTCCCGATCACCACCGTTACACTCGACCCGATCTCGACGATTTGACCGCCTGGGCCGAGGGTTTGCCGGTCGATGCCCTGCTGACCACGCACAAAGACCTGGTCAAAATCGAGCTCGAGCGCCTGGGGGCGCGCCCGCTTTGGGCCCTGGCGATCGAGCTCGCGGTACTCGCCGGTGGTGAGCAGCTGGAAGCCCTCCTGTTGTCGCTGCTGCCCGCCGGTTGGCCGCGGACCGACGTCTCCCTGGGACCAGAGCCTGGTTCGTAACAAGCCGCGCCTGGGCCAGCCGTGGCGATTGACCCCCTGCGGCGGCGACCAGATAATCGCAACGGGTAAGGCCGCCTGGCCGGTTGCCCAACGCTTCCGAACCTTTGCTCTGCCGCGATCACCGCCACCGTGAAACTACTGCGTAGCCTCGACGCGCTCCCGGAAGAGTTTCGCTCCGGGGCCCTGGCCATCGGCAATTTCGACGGGGTGCACCTGGGCCATGCCCGAATCTGCGAGCGGCTGGTGGCCCAGGCCCAAAGCGTGGGCGGACGTTCGATGGTCTTCACGTTCGACCCGCACCCCGTACGGCTCTTGCGGCCAGACCAGGCCCCGCCGCCGCTGACCTGGACCGATCGCAAGGCCCGCTTGCTGGCCGAGTTGGGGGTCGACGCCGTTCTGGCCTATCCGACCGACGAGGCCCTGCTGAAGCTGACCGCGCGCGAGTTCTTCGACCAGATTATTCGCCAGCGGCTCGACGCGCGGGCCATCGTCGAGGGACCGAACTTTTATTTCGGGCGCGACCGCTCGGGCAATGTCGCGGTGCTGGCCGAGTTCGCCCGGCAGGCCGGGATTCAGCTCGAGGTTGTCGAGCCCCTGGTGGTCGAGGGCGAAACGGTCTCCAGTTCGCGCATTCGGCGGCTGATCTCCGGCGGCGCGGTTCAACAGGCCCGCCGGCTGCTCACGCGGCCTTACCGAATTCGCGGCATGGTCACGCACGGGGCCGGCCGCGGCAGCCGCATCGGGTTTCCCACCGCCAACCTGGGCGCGATCGACACCTTGCTACCCGCCCCAGGGGTGTACGCCGGCCGAGTCAACTGGCGGGGTCAGCCCTACGCGGCCGCGATCAACTTGGGAGCCAATCCCACGTTCGGCGAAGATGCCCTAAAGGTCGAAGTGCACCTGATCGACTTCACCGGGCAGCTTTACGGAGAGCCGCTCGAGGTCGATTTCCTGGTCCGGCTTCGCGACACGCGCCCGTTCGACGGGGTCGACGCGCTTCGGGCCCAGCTCCAGGCCGACGTGGTCGCGGCCCGCGCGGCCGCCGCGGGGGAAGACCGCTCGAACCCGTCGCGGCAACTTCCAGAAAGTCAGGGGGCCGACCGCCATGCCGATTGATTGGAAACGTTTCGCCGCCGCGGTGGCGCCGCACCAGCGATTCGTGCTCTCCAGCCATGTGCGCCCCGACTGCGATGCCCTGGGGAGCGAACTGGGGATGGCCGGCGTGCTCGAGTCGCTCGGCAAATCGGTGCGGATCATCAACCCCCAGGCCACCCCCGACCGGCTCAAATTCATCGATCCCCGGGGGCGCATCGACGCCATCGGCCAAGGGGCCACGGCCGACGACCTGGCCCGCTGCGACGCGTGGATGATTCTCGACACCAGCGCCTGGGGACAACTGGGCGATTTGGCCCAGCCGCTTCGGCAGAGCAAGGCTGCCCGGCTGGTGCTCGATCACCACGTCAGCTCCGATGACCTGGGGGCTGAAACCTTCAAAGACGCCGAGGCCGAGGCCACCGGCCGCCTGGTGATCGACGCCGCCGACGCCTTGGGAGTACGGCTGACCAAGGACATCGCCCGGCCGCTCTTCGCCGCCATCGCCACCGACACGGGCTGGTTCCGCTTTCGCTCGGTTTCGGCGGGCACCTACCGCGCCGTGGCCCGGCTGATCGACGCGGGCGTGGAGCCGGCCGACGTGTACAGCGACTTATACGAGCAGGACTCGCTCGAGCGACTGCTGCTGATGGGCCGGATGCTCCAGCGCGTGACCGCCGTCGAAGCGGGGCGCGTGGTGTATTCCTGGGTGTTGCGGAGCGACTTCGACGAAACCGGCGCGCAGCCGGCCGACACCGAGGATGTGATCAATCTGAGCCTGAACGTGGCCGGTACCGAGGTGGCGCTGTTGCTCGTTGAACAAGTCGACCGGCGATTCAAAGTCAGCTTTCGCAGCCGGTCGGCCCTCGATGTCAGCCGCGTGGCCGAAACCTTTGGCGGCGGCGGTCATCGCGCGGCCGCGGGGGCCATGGTCGCTGGCCCGCTCGATGCCGCGCTGGCCGCGGTGCTTGACGCTGTGCGCGCGGCACGACGATAATCCCGCTCGCGGGGGCGCGTTGCGATCCGTCCCCGAGTTTCCAGCCCCTTCGCCCTCCCCCTCGATTCGCTACCCGCCTATGCCTTCGCACACGCCGCCGCCGGCCACGTCGCCCGACGATCGCCGAGGTTTCTTGACCCGCCTGGCGGCCATCGCCATCGGCGGCATCGTCAGCGTCTTTCCCATGGCGGCCGGGCTGTGGATGCTGCTCGATCCACTGCGGCGCAAAGAGGGATTGGGCCAGTTTCTGCGGATCACCGACCTGGAGTCGCTCCCGGCCGACGGCACCCCTCGGCAGTTCCCCGTGGTCTCCGACCGCACCGACGCCTGGAATCGCTACCTGGCCCAGCCGATCGGCAGCGTGTACCTGATGCGGCAGGGGGATGACCAGGTGCTGGCCCTGAACACGGTTTGCCCCCACGCGGGCTGTTTCGTCGATTTTCTGCGGAGCGAAAACGAGTTTCGCTGCCCGTGCCACGACAGCGCCTTTCAGCGGGATGGCGAGCGAATCGGGCCCGATTGCCCCTCGCCGCGTGACCTGGATTCACTGGAGGTCGACCCTCAGCGGCTGGCGCAGGGCGAGGTTTGGGTACGGTTCCAGAATTTCCGTGCCGGCAAGGCGGAGAAAATTCCCGAATCATGAACCGGCTTTGGACCTGGCTCGACGACCGCACCGGCCTGGCCGGGCTGGTTCACGAGACTTTGTACGAGCGTGTTCCCGGCGGCGCCCGTTGGCGTTATGTGTGGGGCAGCACGCTGGTGTTCGCCTTTTTCGTGCAGGCGATTACCGGCATCGTGTTGTGGACCGCCTACAGCCCCAGCGCCCAGACCGCCTGGGAAAGCGTGTATTTCATCCAGTACGACATGCAGGGGGGCTGGCTCCTCCGTGGCCTGCACCACTTCATGGCCCAGGCCATGGTCGTGTTGCTGGCCGTACACCTGATGCAGGTGGTGATCGACGGGGCCTACCGCGCCCCGCGCGAGATCAATTTCTGGCTGGGCCTGGTGCTCATGCAGATTGTGCTGGCCCTTTCGCTGACGGGCTACCTGCTGCCCTGGGACCAGAAAGGCTACTGGGCCACCCAGGTGGCCACCAAGCTCATGGGCGTGGTGCCCGTGGTGGGGGCCCCGCTGCAAAAGCTCGTGGTGGGCGGTACCACCTACGGTCACCACACACTGACCCGGTTTTTCGCATTACACGCCGGGGTGCTGCCAGCCGCGCTGGTGATGTTCCTGGTCTTGCACGTGGCGCTGTTTCGCCGCCACGGAATTCACGCCCACCGCCCCGCGGCGGGCCCCGACACTACGTTCTGGCCCGATCAGGTACTCAAAGATGCCGTGGCCTGCCTGGCCGTGTTGGTCGTGGTGCTGCTGCTCATTGTTTGGCCCGGGCTGACCCAGGGCCTGGGTTCCGGCCCCCTGGGCGAGCAGTTGGGCGCCGACCTGGGCGCTCCGGCCGATGGCTCACGCAGCTACTCGGCGGCCCGCCCCGAGTGGTATTTCCTGTTCCTGTTTCAATTCCTCAAGTTCTTTCACGGCGAAACACAGGAGTTTCTCGGCGCGGTGCTGGTGCCCAGCGCGGTATTGGGGGTGATTGCCCTGATGCCTGTGGTGGGCCGCTGGCAGCTGGGGCACCGGTTCAACATCGCTTTCCTGCTGATGCTGCTCGGCGGGGTGCTGTTGCTCACCGTTTCCGCGCTGCGCGAAGACAACGCCGACCCAGCCTATCAGCAGGCCGTGGCCCGGGCCGAGCGCCAGGCCGAGCGGGCGCGGCAGCTGGCTTCCGCGCCGGCGGGCATTCCCCCGGCCGGGGCCGTGACGCTCTTGCGCAGCGACCCCAAGACCGAGGGCCCCATCCTCTTCGAGCAGCACTGCGCCAGTTGTCATAGCTTCGCCCCGGCCGAAGGGCCCGCGCTGATTCCCGTGACCGACTCCTCCGCCGGAATGAACCTGGCCGGCTTCGGGCGACGGGCTTGGATCGCCGGCTTGCTCGACCCGGCGCGCGTCGATTCGCGCGACTATTTCGGCGCCACCCGGCACGCCTCGGGCGACATGGTGGCCTGGGTCAAAGACACGCTGGCCGAGCCCGACGAGGCGCAGCGGGCCGCGCTTCAGTCGCTGGTGATCGCCCTTTCGGCCGAGGGGCACTTTCCCGATCAGGCGCAGCAGGACGCGGTCGATGTCGCTCGAATCGAGGCCGGACGGAAGGCCGCCCTGGAAACCTTCTCCTGCACCGATTGTCACCGTTGGGGAGATCGAGGCGAGGAGGGAACCGCTCCCGACCTCACCGGCTACGGTTCGGCCGAGTGGCTGCGGGCCTTCCTCGCCGAGCCGTCGGCGCCCCGTTTCTACGGCCACAAAGCCGACGAGACGACCGGGGCGATGCCCAATTTCGGGCTCGGGCAGCATCCGCGACTTTCGCCCGAACAGATCGGCATTCTGGCCGACTGGCTGCGCGGCGATTGGTACGAGCCAGCCACGGCGGATGCGGCCGGTGACGAGTCGCTCAGTGCCGACCCCGGCAGCGCGGCGGCCGACTAGAGCCCGCCCAGGGAAGGGATTCGCCGGGCTGGCGTCGTTCGATGGATTGCGCACCTCGATCGCGGCGCCTGCGGTATTTCAGCGATTTGAGGAACCGCTTGCCCGCCGGCCCGAGCTTTGGTTCGGGCCGCCTCGACGCCGTGATTTCCGGGTGCGGAATCGCTTCCATCGGGCCCGTGGGAATCGATTCGATGAGAGCGCGCCAGCAATTTGCCCTCGAAGCTAGGGCATTAGGTGGAAAAAAAGGGAACCCCTGCTGCGTGGCAGGGGTTCCCCAAAGAAACGCGCTATCACGGCCGTCGGGTGAGCCAGCCGGCAAACGCCAGCCAGCGCCCCAGCCGCCGCTTCGAACCAGGTTAGCGTCGCCGGCGAGCCAGCCAGACTCCGCCAACCAGGCCCAGCGTGGCCAGCAACCAGGTCGCCGGTTCGGGCACGCAAATGTGAGTAAAGGTTCCCTGCACGGTGAAGTTGCCGTCGGAATTGAAGTGCAGCGACACTTGCTGCGGGCAAAACGGAATCCGGAACGAATCCTTCACAGGTGCCGAGGCTCCGCCAGGCAGGTCGATCCGACCCGGTGGTGTCGTGACCGGAAGCCCGGACAGATCGATCCAGTCGTATGCCCAAAACAGCGTGCCGGCCGTGCCGGGAGGGTCGAGCGACGTTACCACGATGTCGAGGAACAGGTCTTTCGGGTGAAACGGATCGAATTCATTCGGATAAAACAAGTCGATGGGTTGCCCACTGGCCACGGTCAGATTCAGCGGCTCTACGGCCATCGACGGTCCGGTCTGAGCCATCGCCGAGGGCACCAGCAAGCCGCTGACTACCACGCTTAGCGCAAGCAAGTTCAAAAAACGCGTCATGATCGACCTTTCTCGAAAATGAGTTTCGCTGAGAAAGCAATTTCGGAAAACCAGCGGCGGGTAGCGGCTCGGCCAGACGCTCAAGGCGACCGGCCGGCAACGCGTGCCCGGCGCGCGGTGCTCACAACCTGGATCCAGGCGGCGATCACCGCGGGCGGCGGTTTCCGGCATGGCGCCATAGCGCTTGCGGCCACCGTGGCACCGGTGGGGGCTGTGCAACGGAAATGCACCGTCGCACCGCTTCAGCAAACGGCCCAGCCTTGGCCGGACCCCGCCTGATCACGGGTTGGAGATTCGCAAGCTAACGAGCTGCGAAAAGAAAAAGCATTGGCGATCCTCCCTCAGATAAGGGATCCTTGGCCCCCCCCGATCAATGCCGCTGATGCTACCCAAGCCACGCCCGATCTCAAGAGAAATTCGGAAAATTTATCGGTTTTATCTATTTCACAGCCTACCGATGGACAATCACCTACTCGCGCGAGCGACATCGTGCGTTGGCTATTTGGCCTCGAACCGCTTGACAACCAACTACAATGGGGGGTTTGTGCCGGCAAAGTCTTCGGAATCGCTACAGCTTGCCACCTGCGAAAACCGATCCACTGAGCGAGATACCAGCCTTCGGCGACGGGGCACTCGCGCCGAGCCGGTGGCTCGGCCCTCGCATCGCAACGGTTTGAGGTCCGGATAACTTGGGATCGGTGTTCGATGTGGTGTAGGCAGTGCGGACAAGACGTTCCCGCGGTGCCGCGCGGCCCTGCCCGCCGGCCCCACTGCCTGCGCTGTGATGGTTCTCTGGAAACGACGCAAGCCGGTGTTCAAGTCGCCACGGAGCTAGCCGCCTGTCTCGCTGCTAAGGGCCACGTTCAGCCCGCCGCGGTGGAATCGGCCCCGAGGCCGGTCCCGGTCGACCCAGCCCTTGCCGAACCGATTTTCGCGGGCCCTGGGATCGAGTTGGTAGCCGGCTGGCAGCTTTGCGACGAAGAGGCCGAACCGTCGAATCCTCGAAGTTCCCCTTCGCCGTCTCCCGCTTTGGCGTCGACAGATGCGCACGCCACGGCCGCTCGCCCCAATGAACTGGGCGAAGCGGTGTCCCAGGTGCGGCGTTTGAATCAGACGCTAAGCAAGCTCCGGCTGCCGCTTCCCCTTGGGCAAGACCAGGCACCTCAGCCCGCGCACCGGGCGGCTCGCCTGCCGCAAGGGCCCGGGCCAGCAGAGCCCACGCCTGGGGGTACCGATCGGTCCGAGGAGGGCCATTCCCCACGGGAAATGCCCGCCCCCCGCAGCGAGTTCGACCTCTTACCCGGCCCCGACCCAACGGGCGCGGTTGAGAGCGAAATCGCCGCGGAACCGGCGGCCCCAACCAGACGGGCCATCGACGCTGCTTGGAAGCTGTGGCACTGGGATCGTCGCATTCAGTCTTGGGAACGCATGCTCGACCGGGCGGCCTCGTGCTGTGCGGGAGTTCGCCCTCCGGCCCGGGCAAAAGCCTTGCGAGTCGCGCTCCGCGCGGCCGCCGCGGAAACGCCGAACCAATCGGGGCCAAACGAGAACCGCTTGCCCGCGGCGCGGTGGCGCCGAGAGCTTGCCGACTTTTCGCCGGCGGGTGGCCCGGGCCAGTCGCACCCTGCCGCTCCGAGTCAGGCCTCGGCCTGGTCGCTGGTCGTGGCCGAGGCCATTCGCAAACGATTTCCCTGGCTGGGCTGGCTCATGCTCTCGGCCGGCATGGCTGGGTTCGCCTGTGGACTTGTGCTGGTCGGGTGGTCGATTGCCTCGGGCCGGTCCGACCTGTGGGATCTTGGGGTGCCGCTCACGCTGGTCGGCCAGGTCGGGCTGTTGCTGGGAGTCATTCTGCAACTCGACCGGCTCTGGCAAGATCGCTCGGTCGACGACGAGGCCGCGCCGCGACGCGGTGAGCCGACCATCTCGACGAAGCGCTCGGCGCCGGCCTGGTACGTCGACGCCGCCGAAGACCCGCCGTTGCCGATGGCGCTCGACGAAATCTCGCAGCGGCTCGACGACCTTTCGCGGCGGCTGGGCGAAGTTGCCAGTTAACCGGCCAGCCCCAGGTCCTAGCCCGCGCGACCGCGAACGGCATTGTCCCCGCTCGGGGGCGCACAACTCTCCACGCCCCCGGCCCGGGCAGCAATTCAAAGCCGCCGCACGGTTACGCGCCCGCCTGCTCCAAGCGGAATTCGTGGTGCGTCAGTTGCTTGGGTCCCCGGGCGGTAACCAGGTAATCGTGTTCGAGCCGCAGGCCGGCGGTTCCCCGCTGGTACAGGCCCGGCTCGATGGCGACCACCTCGCCCTCGATGAGCACATCGTTGGATTCCGGCACCAGGTAAGGCGGATCCGGGTGGCCCAGGGCGATGCCATGCCCCGTGTGCGAGGTGAAGCACTCGGCCAGCCCGGCGGCGGCAAACGTTGCCCGGGCCAGGCGGTCGATCTCGCGCGCCGGGGTGCCGGGCACCAGGAGCGGCTGAACTCGCTGGTGCACTTCGAGACACAACTCGTGCCATCGGCGAACCAGGTCGTTGGCGCGGCCCTGGCAAATCAGCGTCTGGCAGACGTCGCCCCGGTAGCCGTCGACGACTACCGAAAAGTCGAGCAGCACCAACTCGCCCGGCCGCACCGTTCTGGCCGAGGGCATGCCGCCCCCAGCTTCGCAGCGCTCACCCGATACGAAATCGCCGTACACCACGACGGGCCGCGCCAGCCTTTGGGCCGCTGCCTGGTGGACCAGTTGGCAGATTTCGAGCTCGGACTGGCCGGGGCGCACTTCGCTGTGAGCGACGGCCAGGGCGTGGTCCGAAGCGTCGAGCGAAACCGCCAAATGCTCCAGCTCGTCGGGGTCGCGGGGGCGCTCGAGTTGGCGAAGCTGGTCGTCGATCGATACCACCTCGAGTTGCGGGCGCAGGGCAGCCAGGCGTCGCACGATACTCGCCGGCACGGCCCCATCGACCGCGAGACGATTTCCGGGGAAACGGGCCTCGACCTGGGTTGCAACCGCCTCGGCTAGCGCCATCGGGCGGGCCGCGGCCGAGGCCTTGCCCCGGTACCAGCTCGCCAGCTCAACATGGTCCGCGTGAGCCCGCGAGGCGAACGCATCTTGCAAATTGTCGGCAACCAGCGTGGCCTGACCTTTGCCCCCCAGCAGCAGTAGCGCGCTGGCGCCGGCCGCGCGAAAGCTAAACGGATCGGTCGCAAAGCCCGCGGCCCAGGCCAGGTGACGCGGCTCGGCCAACAGTACCAAGTCGCAACCCCCGGGGAGCCGGGCGGCGGTTTCGGCCAGCCGCCAGCGGCGTGAGCGACATCCTTCCGCGGTGAGCTTTGTCACTGAGGCGCCTCATGAATTTAGTTTCCGGCAAAGGGTCAACCCTACCCAACAACCCCGCCGGGCGACACGGGCTACCGAGATTTGGCCGCGGCTTCCGGCTTTTCGCTGGCGGAACGATTCGCTCGGCCCGCCGGGGGGCCATCACTAATCCACGCCCTGGAGCTTCTTGACCCGGTCCATCGTCTGGCGGAACTGCTGAACCTGTTCATCGACCGCGGGCGGATCGAGCGCCCGGCCCAAAAAGGCCAGCGCCTCGGCCAGGCGGGGGCGAATCGACTGCCCGACATGGTCGGCGCCGAGGACCAGGTGGTACTCGTGGCGAATTCCCTGCTCGCGCAGGGTGCGATGGAGAAACTCGGCCCCGTCGTCAAGATGCAGCGTGTCCTCGTCCCCCACGTCGAAGTAAATCTTCAACCCCGAGTTGCGAATCTCGTTGGCCCGGGCAATCGCCAGCGAGGCCGGGTTGTTGTCGGCCCAGTGCGCGGCGTTGACCGGCCAACCGTGGAGCTGCTGCAGCAGGCGCGGCGCGCGAAAAAACCCGTTCCGCTTGGGGATTTGGTCGAACTCGAGCGCGGGCATAATGCCCGGCTCCAGCGCCGCCACGGCCAGGAATTGGTCGGAATGTTTGAACCCCAGGTTCAGCGCGCCCATGCCCCCCATGGAAATGCCACAGGCCAAAGTGCCCTGACGGTCGTCGCGAACCGGGAACCGCTCGCGCAGGTGGTCCAGCAGCGGGCCCGTGAGCAGCGTTTCCCAGCGCTCGGCCCCGTCCAGCGTGTCGAGGTAGAGCGAGCGGCCCGCGCTGGGCGTGACGATCACCGCGGGCGGCAGCGTACCGGCCGCCCAGGCGGCGTCGAACACCTCGCGCAGGTTGCCGAGCAGCCGGCGGTCTTGCTCTCCGCCGTGTAGGAAATAAACCAACGGCAACCGCTCGCCCGGGGCCAGGTTTCGCGGCACCAGCGCCGCGTAGGCCAGGGGGCTGGGCACCAGGTCGGTGGCCATCTCGCCTTCAACCAACTCGGCGGGCGGTGTCGGCGAATCGGTGGCCGACTGGGCCTTGAGCATGTGCGCATTTCCTCCCAGGCAAAGCACCAAAATCGCCGCCGTGCAACGCTGTATCGCAACCATCGCCGGTACCAGTTCGCCGCGGGACTGGGAATGATTCAGGTTAATCGCGCGGAGCCGGGCTGCCAACGAGTTGGACCCATTGCCTGACCCACTGGGCGACGCTGGGGGCAGCGGCCACGCCGAGCTGATGCTGCCAGAGCTGCTCACGCCGCTCGGCCGAAAGACGAGCGGCCAGGCGATCGAACTTGGCGCGATAAGCCGCCCCGTCGGCCTTGTAAGGGGCCTCGAGTTGCTCGAGCAAGTAGCGCCCCTCGATCTGCTCTCCGCTGGCAAGCCTCACCCGCAGCCGGCCGGCCTGCCCAGGATCGAATTCAGCCCGCACCCGGGCAGCGAGCCCGAGCAGCCGGGGGTCGGCCAGCCGTTCGGCCGTGAAGTCGTCGACGAAGGCCGAGCCGTGTATCAGAAATTGCGCCAGGCTGAAGTTGACGCTCAACTGGGCGTCGAGCGGCGTGGGGGGGGGATGAAACTCGTTGATCTTGCGGGCATAGAGCGAATCGGCAGGGCTGTCGATCGACAATACCACTTCTTGAATTTGGTCGACGGGCCAGCCTCCCGGCGGCCGCAGCGGGGCGACTGTTTCCAGCCAGGGGATCACTCCCTGAGAACAGGCGTAGTACTTTGGCTTCACGTGCAGCACACCGTCCCAGGGGCGCAGCGGGGCCCAAAGCGGGTCGACGTCGCCGCGATACCCCGTGGCCCGCAGCAAGCCAGCCGGGCCCTCCAGGCTAGCTCGAGCGGCGTGAAAACCGGCCGCCGCCAGCGCCACGCTTTCGACAGCCAGGCGTTGCGAGCGGGCAACGTGCAATCGCTTTTCGTCACTTCCTTCGGCGTAGTACTGAAAGGTTCCGCTGGCATCGCCGGCCGCCAGCCCTATGGCCGATGCGGTTTGCTCGGCATCGAGACCCGCGAGCCGTGCCACGGCGGCCGCCGCAGCCGGGGCGCCGCAGACCGAGCTAGGCATCCAACCGCGGCGGTGCAATTCGCCGGCTGGCTGCTGATTGACCAGCGTGGCCAGACGGTCGCTGAGATGAAAGCTAATGGCCAGGGCCACCACCAGCTCACGGCCGCTTGCCCCCTGGGCTTCGGCCCAGGCCAGCGGGGCGGGAATCGCCACGCACCCGGCTCGAAGCTGGTTGCGCAGATTGCTGTCGTCGATCTCGGCGCCGTGAATGGCGAAGGCGTTGATTGCGGCGGCGCTGGCCGGCGAAACCAACGCCCCGGTTACCAATTCGGTGGCCGCCAATTCGGTGGCGGCCAGGGCCGGTTTGCCGTTGACGAGCGGCGCCGGCCCCGGAGTCGCGGTCGATGGAGCGCCCGAAAGGTCGCTTAATGGGGCTGCCGTGGCCGCTCGCGGCGGCATCGCCGCCGCCGCGGCGCGGAACCGCTGCACCTCGTCGAGCGCGCGGGTGTAAACAACGACCCCCAGGGCATCGGCCAGCGAGAGCACCGCCTTTTCGACCACGGCCGGCGGCAACTCTTCATACTCCAGTGCCAATGCCCCCGCGGCCCAGTGCTGGCTGACGCTGTTGGTTCGAACCGGGAGCGGATCAGCAGCCAGGATCGGCTTCGCCGTTTGAAGAGCGCCCCCCGCGGCCAGTAGCGCGAAGACCCAAACCCCCGCCGGCGACCGCCGCGCACGGCGATGCCCCTTCGCCGCTGCGCGGGGAGCGATTGGTTCGACGAACGGCGCTTGCGGCATATCCCCGGTTTCCCCCTGGGGGTCCATCATGCGGCAGGCCACGCCGAAATACTACCCGGCGAGGCCGCACCAAGCCGGCGGCTGAAAGCCACCGACCGCCCCAACGCGAACCCCGCGGCGCCGTGCCTGCTTCGACGCTCGGCTAGGAACGCCGGCCGCCGTGCCCCCGGCCGAGCCAGCGGGTCGCCAGGGCGTAGCGATACCAGCGCAGGTACTTGGGCAGCCAGCGGGCCAGGCGGAAGCGAGACTCGCCTGCGGTACGATCACGCCAGGTGGTGGGCACTTCGGCAATCGCGGCCCCGTGGCGGTGGGCCTTGGCCGTAAGCTCCAGGGCCAGTTCGAACCCGCCTTCGCTTTCAATGCCAAGCTGGTTCACGAGCGCGGCATCGTACAGCCGGAAATTGTTCGTGGCGTCGTGTGTCGGCAAACCCGCCAGCAGGTACAGCGACCAACCCGCGGCGCGGCTCAGGGTGCGTTTGAGCCAGGGCCCCCCCATTTGCCGGCCGCCGCGCACATAGCGGCTGGGGCAAACGACCTGGTAGCCCTGGCGATACAACTCGAGCAGCCGGGGCACCACGCTCAAATCGTCGGACAAGTCGCCCATGACCACCAGAACCGGTCCGCTGGTCACTTGCCGGAACCCGACCCGCAGGGCTTGGACCACCCCTTTTCCCAAATCGTTTCGCACCGGCACCAGCCAGGGACGGCTGGCGGCCAGTTGCCGGGCCACGGGCAAGGTGGTGTCTTCGTCGAAATCGTAAACCATGTACAGCGTCAGCGGCTGCGGCACATGGCGCTCGATTTGGTCCACCAGCTGGGGAAAGTTCTCGGCCTCGTTGTAAACCGGCACCACCAGCGCGAGCGGCGGGGGGGCCGCGCTGCGAAGGCCGCGGGCTTGGGTCGATGGAGACACGCTCATCGTCAAATCGTTCCGATCTCGACCTGCTGGGCGATCCAGGGAATCACCTCGTCCAGAATTTCGTCCAGGCTGGTTTGGGCTTCAAACCCCAGCACCCGCCGGGCCTTCTCCACGCTGGGTACCCGGTGCTGCACGTCGTGGGGAAACGGCTCGTCGCTCACCGTGCGGAACGGCCGGTCTGAACCGTGAATTTTCCGCCAAATCAGCTCGGCCAGCTCGAGCACCGTGGTCGAGACGGAAGTGGAAAGATTGAAATCTTCGTTGCGGGCCTCGGGGTGCTCCAGGCACAGCCGAATGCCGCGCGCCAAATCGCCCCCGTAGGTGTAGTGCCGCACCTGGCGGCCGTCGCCGAGAATGTGCAGCGGGTCTTGCCCTTTGAGCACCTTTTGGACCAGGTCGGGCACCACGTGGCTCATGGCCAGCTTGACGTTGCCCGAGAGCACTTCGCGGTCGCCCAGGGCCCGCCGCTCGCCAATGCCGACGCAATTAAACGGCCGGGCGATGGTGTAGGGAAGCTGGTACTGGTCCCAGGCCGCGCGGGCAAAATACTCCAGGGCCAACTTCTGAAACCCGTAGCTCGACAGCGGGGGGGGGCAGCGCCGCTCGTCTCCCTCGGCCGTGGGAAAGTGGGTCGCCCCCTCGAAGACCATCGAGGAACTGATCACCGTAATTTTTTCGAGCGGGCTTCCCTGGCGGCGAGCCTCGAGCGCGGCGTCGAAGGCGGCGGCCGCCAAGCGCTCGTTCTCGGCCAGCAGATCGTAGGCGTACGCATGGAAGTACGAAATGCCGCCGATCCGGGCCGCGCCGGCCACGAAATGCTGGCAGTCGGCCAAGAGCTCGACGAGCAGGCTCGCATCCTTCGCGTCGCCCGTTACCAGGCGATAGCGCGGATGACTCAGGCTAGCCTGCTCGAGCGGACCGTATTTCGAGAAATTGTCGAGCCCGACCACGTGGTAGTCGCGGGCCAACAGTTCTTCGACCAGATAGCTGCCAATGAAGCCGGCCGCCCCTGTCACCAACACGCGCATCAGTCCGATTCCTCCTGAGGCGACCGTCCGTCCTGGGTGGGCCGATTCCCAGCCGCGAGCGACCATCGCCGGGCTGGGTCCGCCGGGCGGGCCACGGCTTCATCATTGCCTGCCGGCCCGGGTGGGCCAACCTTGGTCGGCAGTTTTCCTAAGTTTTGGCCCCCCCGGCAAGCCCGGTTTGGCCGCCGCGTGAGCCATCGGCGGGCTGAACGGCACCGGCCGCGGTGCCCGCGGCCAAGGCGCGGAGGTCTCCCTGACGGCGCGTGAACCCGATTCGGTCGAGGTGCTCGCAGAGCGGGACCGCGTACTTACGGCTGGTTCCCAGCAAATCGCGAATCTCGCTGACCGTCAGCCCCGCCTTGGCCGAAAGCGCGGGCCGAAGCACCTGGAACACCTGCTGGTAATGTTCGGCGCTCAGGAAAAAGTCCGAAGCTAGCTCGACCGCCTCCTGGCGATCGACCGCCAAACGCAACAGTTCGATCACGCTCGCGGGGCTTCGCTTCAACTCGGCCGACCACTGGGCCGGGGTAGCCGGCTGCAGCCCCTCCCGGCGCAAGCTCGCCAGGAGCGCGTCGTAGGCCTGTTGGTCGGCGGGGACCAGCCGCACCTGGTGGCTCGGCAGCGCCACCCCCCGTGGCCCTGCCAGCAAACGCTGGTCGCTAACCAAGCGCGCCAGCGCGGCATCGATGAGCCGGGGTTCGGCCAGGTGGCCCGCCACCAGGTAGGCTAGCCGCTGTCGCACGGTGGCCAGCGGTACCCAGGGGTTTCGCGGAGCCGCCGCGTGCAGCTTCTCGAGCGCTCGCTCCGTTCGCTCGGCCAATTCCTCGATCGCTCGGCGGTGGACCATCGCCTGCTCGCTCGGCGAAACCGGCAGCGACCGCAATTCACCCCGGGCCAAGAGCGATTCTAAAACGGGCTCGGGCTGAGCCACGCCGGTCAGGCGGGGCAAATCGGCCGGCTGCCACCCGCGCAGCCCGAGCAACTCGATGGCGGCCCCGATGCGAACTGCGGGGTCGTCGGAATCGAGGCGGCCGATCGCCTCGACCGCCGCGGTTTGCGCCCGACGCACCGTGAGCGACTGGGCCAGCAGCACCACGCCGCCGCCGATCGTTTCCACGGGCGACTCGCTCCGTACGATGAGTGGCTGTCTCCAGGTGGCCGCCACCGGGTGGGCCAGAAACAACTGCACCAGCATCGACTCGCCCGGCGCCAAGCGCGAACCCTCCAGCAGCCGCACCGAAGCCATGACCTCGGCGGTACCCAGGTGCAGGCGCACCCGCGCCCGGTCGGCCAGCGGCCGCCCGGCGCCGCTCACCAGTTGCAGGCGCACCGATAATACCCGGGCAGGCCTGAGGTGGCCGGGCGTAGCCAGTTCCTGCCCGCGGCCCAGCTCGTCGTGGCGAACCCCCACCAGGTTCAGGGCCGCCCGTTGGCCCACGGCGACCTGCTCAACCGGGTGATCGTGTGATTGAAGACCTCGCACGCGGACAGGTATGCCGAGCGGTTGAATCTCCAATTCCTCGCCGACGGAGACGTGTCCGCTGGCGACGCTGCCGGTGACCACGGTGCCGTGCCCGGCGACGGTAAATGCCCGATCGATTGCCATGCGAAAGGGCCCCGCCGCCGAGCGAGTCCGCGCGGCCAGGGCCACTTGGGCCGCCGCCGATAGCGCGGCGCGGAGTGCGTCGAGCCCTTGGCCCGTGCGGGCGCTGGTGGCCACGATCGGGGCCTCGGCCAGGAAAGTGCCGGCCACGAATTGGCGAACCTCGTCGGTCACCAGGGCCAGCCATTCGGGATCGACCAGATCGGCCTTGGTCAGGGCAATGACACCGCTGGCGAGCCCCAGCAACCTGAGGATTTCCAGGTGCTCGCGGGTTTGCGGTTTGATTGAGTCGTCGGCCGCGATCACCAGCAGGGCCAGGTCCATGCCGGTGGCCCCGGCGAGCATGTTGCGCACCAACCGCTCGTGCCCCGGCACATCGACGATGCCCAGGCGGTAGTCGCCGAGCGGCAACTGGGCAAACCCCAGGTCGATCGTAATTCCCCGTCGTTTCTCCTCGGGAAGCCGGTCGGTATCGACGCCCGTCAGCGCCTTGACCAGCGCCGTCTTGCCGTGGTCGATGTGCCCGGCGGTTCCGAGAATAAGGTCGGTCGGCATGGCCCAAATTCTATCGCGCCGAGCCGGGGCGGACGACGAGCCGCCGGCCGGCCGATTCTTCTGGTCCGGTCCGAAGGGTTACCTGGCCCACGAATTGTGGCGCGGGCAAGCCCCGTTGCCGGGCCGCCGCGAGCAGGCGCTCGCAAAGCGCGCTGGGTACGGCCGCCAAGAGCCCGCCCGAGGTTTGCGGGTCGAACAGCGCCGCGAACTGGGGGCGCCGCCGTAGGGGCTCGCTCACCTCAAGGTCGGCCTCGGCGCGGCGGTTCGATGGCGCCAGCGTGCTCTCGAGTCCCGCGGAAAGAAGTTCACCGGCGCCGGGCAGCAGTTCGATCGCATCGAGCCACAATTCGGCCTGGCAATCGCTGGCCTCGAGCATCTCCCGAAGATGGCCCGCCAGACCAAAGCCGGTCACATCGGTAGAGCTGGTCAGTTCGAGTTCGCTGAAGACCTCGGCCCAGGGCTGGTTGGACTGGAGCAAATGCCCGACGAGCGATTCGTACCACTCGGCCCGGCAGCGCGCTTGCATATTGGCCGCCAACAGCGCGCCGGTGCCGAGCGGCTTGGTGAGCACGAGTTGGTCCCCCACTTCAAGCCCCGCCTTGGTCCGCAGCGGCCCGGAGGGAGGGTCTCCGAGGAAGGAAAAACCCACGCTGAGCTCTTGGCCCTCCATGGTGTGGCCCCCCACGAGCGCGGCGCCCATGGCGTCGAGCTCGCGGAGCCCGCCGGCCAGCAGCTCACCCAGCAGCGATTCCTGTTTCGCGGCCAGACCGCGGGGCACCGTCACCAGCGCCAGCGCGGCCACGGGCCGGCAGCCCGAGGCCCACAGGTCGCTCGCGGCGTGCAAGGCGGCCACCCGCCCGACCAGATAGGGGTCGTCGTCGAAAGCGGTGAAGAAGTCGGCCGTGGCCACCACGCCGCTGCCGGAGGGGGCATCGATCCAGGCCACGTCGTCGGGCTGGCCAAGCCCGAGCCGCACCCGCGGGTGCGCCGGCAGCCTGGCCTTGGCCAGCACCCGGCGCAAAACGTCGGCCCCCAGTTTGCTACCGCAACCGGCGCAAGGCACTTGGCCCGTGGTCGGTGCAAGCCGGGGCATCGCCGGCGGCGGCGGATACTGCTGGTAGCGGTCGATGAATCGGCCGTCGATCCAATCTTTGAGCCGCCAGCACCAGCGGCCGCGCGCCGCGCGGCCGCGGTAACTCAGAATGGCCCGCCCGTCCCCAGTGGCCAACAGCGACAAAAACCCGCGCTGCGGCCGGTACTCGCTAAGCGGCTGGCCTGCCAGGCGCGCCCCCAGGTTTTGCCACAGCACCGGACCCTGGCGCACGGCGTAAACCCCCGCCTTGGGCGTCGGCTGCCCGCTGATGGTGCCCGAGTCGCCCACGGCGAAAACACCACTTGCCGAGCAGCTTTCCAGCGTGGGCCGAGTGAGCAGAAATCCGCGCTCGTCGGTCGCCAGGCCCAACTGGCTCAAAATCGGCGGCGCCGCGGCCGAGGTGGCCCACACCGCCAGGTCGCAGTCTTCACGGCTTCCGTCGGAAAAAGTGAGCCCGGCGGGGTCGACGTCGACCACCGACTCGGCCAGCCGCAGCGCGATCCCGCGGCGCGCCAGCTCGCCCTCGACCAGCCGCCGCACTCCGTCTGGGTAGCTGGGAAGCAATTGCGAACCGCGGTCGTAAAGGCCGATGGCAATCGGCCCAGCGCCCCAGTGTTTGCGCAACCATGGGGTCAAGCAGCAGGCTACCTCGACACCGCCGGCACCGGCGCCCACCACGGCCACGCGCAGCGCCCTGCCCGACGGTTCGAGCCGCCCGAGCGCGCTGAGCCTAGCTTCGAGCCGCTTGAGAAATGTTTGCATGGGCTTGATCAGCACCACGGCGCCCGGCGCGGCCGGGGAAAGCGACCCCAGCGAGGGGGTCGATCCGATGCCGATCGAAAGCGTATCGAACGCCAGGCTGGGGCGATCGGCGAAGTTCAGTCGCCGCCCCGCCAGGTCCAGCCCCACCGGACGATCGACCACCAGCCGCACTCCGGCCGATGCACAAAGCCGACGCAAGTCGATTTGCATTCGTTCGGGCGGATACAGCCCGGCCAGCGTGCCGGGCAGCATGCCCGAATAGGTCGCCCAGGGCAGTTCGGTCACCAGGGTCAGGCTGGCCCGGGCCAGGCGGTGCATGCGCCACATGCGGACGATGTGCGCATGGGTATGCCCGGCTCCCCAAAGCACCAGGTCGTGTTCGGCTAGTGGCTGGAACATCCTCGGCCCGCGCGCCGGCTGTCGGGCTCGCCGCGAGCCTCGTGGCGGCCATCATCGGCCGGTCCGAGCAGGTTGGCAACCCGGGGGAGTGGACGTGTGGGCCGAATCGGCACCGCTCACAACCCCGAAAAACCGCGCGATCTGGGCAGCGCCCCGAACACCGTTGCCGCCCCGGAATCTTCCGGGTGCGTTGCGGGGGTTAACGGCTCGCCGCGGGTGGGTCGAGCCAGCCGCGAACCGCGTGGGGAATTACCGGCACCTGCCAGTCGAGCCAGGCCGGGGTCGGCGGCAACCGAGACAGGTCGCCTGCGACCGCCGCGTAGGAAGCCGCGTCGTGTATTTGGCCACGAATGCGAACGCGGGCCCGCTGATACCCTTCCAGCACGGCGCCCGCTTTTTCAGCCACGCGGCAACTGGCATGGTTGGCCCGCGCGGCCACGATTTCGATCCGCGCGAAACCCAGCTCCTCCAAACCCCAACGGGCGACGCGCGCCGCAAGCGCCGTGGCCACGCCCCGGCCCGCTTGGTCCGAGCGAACCCAGTACCCTAGGTTGGCTCGGCTGTGGACCCGGTCAATCGCGTTGAGCCCCGTACCACCCACGACCGACCCGTCGGGCGCCACGACCACCAGCGACAAATCCTCGGCGCTCGCCCAAGCTGCCGCGCGGCTGGCGGCGAAGGCCTCGGTTTCCTCAAGCGCGTATCCGGGATGGCACCAGGGGGCCCAGGGCAATAGCTCGGCGAGCGATTGCCGCACGGCCTGAAAAACTCGCGGGGCATCGCCCGCTTGCCAGGGACGAACGAGGAGACGAATGGAATCGCAATGAGGTGACGACCCGTTTTCCAATGGCATTGGCCCAGCCCCGGTTCCTGCTGTCGCTAGAAACTCGGGACCCAGGCTACCCGTGCTCGGGGCCCCGCGCGCGACGCAGACCAAGACCCCGGGCCGCGTGGGCAGGTTCGCTTGGGCAATCAGACTTCGAGCGGGGCCGACAATTCGAGCGGAGCCGACAGCCGGTCTCCCTCGGTAGCGCGGCGGCGGGCCACCCGCGACGCCAACGGACCCTGGCCACTGGCCCGTTCGCCCTGCCCCGCATCCGGCAGCCGCCACTCGGTGGGAATCGAACTGGGCCGCACCGTGGGGCGACGCGTTCCCTGGTTCGTCGGATGCGGCGATGCACCCGGCACTCGCCGCGTGGCTCGCGGCCGATCGCCTTGGGGGGCAAGGGACAGCACGCTGCTAGCTTCCTGGGGACCCGCGGCGTGCTCGCTGGCTGGCTCCGATTGCGGCGATGCCTCGGCCCCGCTGGGCGGAGCGTTCCACTGCGCCGGATCGAGCTCAAGTTCGATCTCCCGGCGGAGGATTTTGCAGTCCTGGGGAGCCTCGATGCCGACGCGAACGGTTTTGCCCTTCACGCCCAGAATGGTGATGGTGATCCGCTGGTCGATGACAATCTGTTGCTGCAGTCGTCGCGAAAGTACCAACATGGTCGCACTCCCTTGTTGACTTGGGTTGGCCGGACTCCCTGACCGGGCATTTACCCTTGCAACCGTCGTGCCAGTCCGCTGGGCGATTCGCTGCGAATACCGCAACCATTTTTGGGAAAACAACTTGCCGCAAAAACACCGGCCCGGCACCGGCGGCCTTGGTGTACAGATGATTACAAAGCGTTACAAACCGCGTGACTGAACCAACCGGACCGTCCCACGCGCGGGGGGCGTTTTCGCTCCAGTTGGGCTCAAGCGAGCACGCTCGAAGCCCCGACTTGCCCGGGCGGGGATGGATCTCAAACGCCGGGCTGCTGTCGAGCTTTGCTAATCTGGTCGCGCAAGCGGGCCGCCAGTTCGTACTGTTCCCGGGCCACGGCCTCGGCCAATTGTTCTTCCAAGGTCCGCCCGACCGCGTGCTCGCTGCGGAGCTGCTCGCGCAGTTCGACCAGTTCGCCGACGATCTCGTCCCCGTCGAACCGGTCTTCCGCCTCGTACTCGACGAAGAACTCGCGCAACCGGGCCAGCCCCCGGTTTACCGCCTGAATGGCCGACTCGGGCGAGTGTTCGACAAGCTCGGCCTGGGCCTCGGCCTGGGTCCGCTGCAGGATCACGAACGGGCGATGCTGCTCGTGGGCAGCCGTCCAATCCTCGCTGGGCGACAGGCGCTTGACCAGGTCCATCAGGGCCAGCGTGTGGTCGGCATCGCTCACCGCGCGACGAAATTCCTCGAGCGCCAGCCAACAGATGCGGCGGTGGTAGAACTGCGCGAACTCGCGCTCCACCTCGGCACACTGCTCTTCGTTCAGCTCGAAGCGCTCGCCGCGGTGGAATTCCAGCCCAAGCAGATAGTCGAGGTAGGTATCGGCCCCGCCGGGCCGAAGCCCGTCCGGGCGGCGCTCGACTTCGAGCTGCAACACACCCAAGTCGACCCGCATTTGCAGTACGTCGCGACCGTCGCTCGCGCGAATCAGACGCACCCCAACCGAGCCGGGCTGGAACGGCCAGTCCTTAAGCACTCGGTCCAGATCGCGACGAATCGCCATGCGGCTGATCCCCAGTGGCCAACGGAAAACGAAACGCCCCGGACGGCTGACCGCGCGGGGAGAAAACCGGCGCTGGTGGGCACCCCGCCCGGTCGGAATCCAACCGCACGGCCGGGCACCCCTTTCTAGCGAACGATAGTACACCGAAGGGAGGGGAATGCAAACCACGGGGGGCCGCCCCGGCCGGCCGGAGGGCCTGCGGCCCGCGCCCAAGGCTTAGCCTTCGCCCCCTTCGTCTTCGCAAAGCACCTGTTGCACCAGGGCGGCCTCGGCACGGTTGTGGCGATCGATTTCCTGAATCAGCGTGTCGAGCCGATGGCAAGCCAGGTCCAGCGCGTCGCGCTGGGGGTGGTCTTGCAGTTGGCGGAGGTTGCCCATCAGTCGATCGAGCGTCTCCTCGAAGCGGAGATGATCGGCGTGCAGCGGCGCGACCTTCTCACTCAGGCAAGGCTTGGTCTCCGTGACAACCGCCAGGTAACCGCCGTCTTCCTCCAAGGCCATGAGCCGGCGCAGGTGCCGCTCGAGCGATTGGGCCATGAAACGCACGCTTGAAAGCTTGCGGCCCACGCCGCTTTCCGAGACCTGCCACGCCAGCGCGGTCTTGAGCGCCAGCATCACGTGGTGCAAAGCCTGATCCTCGATCTGCGCTTGTTCCGCCAGTGTCTTGCGGTCCATGGGACCCTCCCATCGCAAGTCTTCTGCGATCCGCCCGACTACAGACGCAGCCCCTGGCCTGCCGCCTGTGTCTGGCAACCTGCGGCCGCGGGCTCCGGAAACGGAAAAGACGAGGCAGCCCGCTCGGCGGCCGAGCGAGCGGGTAAGCCGTAGCATACCGCACGGCCGGCCCGGGCAACACCCGCCGCCGCACTCCGCGTTGGCCCGGCCGGGGCGGCGGCAAGGCCGCTCGCCAGCCGTTCGCCAAGCCCCCTCGTCGATCGCCGCCGGGGCAGCGGCAGGCTACCACTCGCCGCCACGGCGGAGCCGCTTCTTGGTCGCCGCGTGACGCTTCTCGTCCAGCCGGCGGGCCTTGGCCGCGGCCGTAGGACGCGTCGCGCGCCGGGCCTTGGGCGGCACCAACACCGCGCGAACCAGCGCGGCCAAGCGCTCGAGGCAGTCGTCGGTGTTCTTCTGCTGATCGCGAAACCGTTGGCTGGCGATTAAAATCTCGCCTGCCCCGGTGATCCGCGAGGCGTGCCGGCTCAGGAACCGCGCCTTGACATCCTCGGGCAGTGCCCCGCTGGCGGCCACGCGCCACCGCAAGACCGCCTTGGAATTCACCTTGTTCACATTCTGCCCGCCGGGTCCACTGCTGCGAACGTACTGAAACTCCAGCTCGTCGTCGGGAATGCGCACGCGGGTTGACACTGCCAGCACGATGCGACCATCCTGTCTCAGGTTCGCCGACCCCCGGCCGACGACGAAGCGGCTACCGGTGCCGGGCGTTGGGCTAGGTTTCCCCGAATTCTAACGGGCCGGCGCTGATCTGTCTTGCTTGCGAAGCAGGGCGCCGCACGGCCCCCAGAGCAGTGCCGCTACCAGCCGCCGCGGCGCGATTCGCCACAACAACGAACGGAATCGACATGGGGTGTTCCATCGGTTTGGGCCTCGACCGTGGCGCCATGCGGACCTGGGCCGCGGCGCTACTGCTCGCCGCTGGGCTTACGCCGCCCGCCGGGGGCGAGGTACCGAGCCTGGCGCTGCGCCGCCAGGGCCACGATTGGCCCTGCTTTCTCGGTGAGCACCACGACAGCAAATCGGCCGAAGTGGGGCTCCAGGTCCCCTGGCCCGCCGAGGGCCCCAAGCTGCTCTGGCAGCGCCGCTTGGCCACCGGTTACGGAATGCCCGTGATCGCGCGCGGCCGGCTGTTTCTGTTCGATCGCGTGGAGAACGAAGCCCGGCTCCAATGTTGGCAAAGCGAGACCGCTCAGCCGCTCTGGGAATTCCGCTACCCGACCGATTACGAAGACCAGTACGGCTACGACAACGGACCGCGCTGCTCGCCCGTGGTCGACGACGATCGCGTTTACATCTTCGGCGCCGAGGGAATGCTGCACTGCCTGCGGGTCGTCGACGGAACACTGATCTGGAAAGCCGATACGGCCCGCGATTTCGGCGTCGTGCAGAATTTTTTCGGCGTGGGCAGTACTCCGGTGGTGTTCGGCGAACTGCTGATCGCTCAGATCGGCGGCAGCCCGCCCGAGAGCCGCCAGGTGGCCTTCGACCGGCTCAGCGGCAATGGCTCGGCAGTGGTGGCTTTCGAGAAACATACGGGCGAAGTCCGCTACCAATTGAGCGACGAGTTGGCCAGCTACGCCAGCCCCGTCTTGGCCACGATCCAAGGGCGAGCCTGGTGTTTCGTATGGGCCCGCGGCGGACTGCTGGGGTTTGAGCCGGGGACGGGCCAGCTCGACTTTCACTTTCCCTGGCGGGCCCCCCTGCTCGAGAGCGTCAATGCCAGCAATCCCGTGGTGGCCGGCAACCGGGTGCTGATCAGCGAAACCTACGGCCCCGGCGCGGCATTGCTGGCCGTGCGGCCCGGCGGCTACGAGGTGGTTTGGTCCGATGCCGCCAAGGGGCGGCAGAAAAGTTTGCAAACCCACTGGAATACGCCGGTGCACCACGAGGGTTTTGTCTACGGTTCGAGCGGTCGCCATTCCAACAACGCCGAGCTGCGCTGCATCGAGTTGGCCACGGGCGCCGTGCGCTGGTCGCAGCCCAACCTGGCCCGGACTTCGCTGCTGTACCTCGACGGCCACTTCATTTGTCTAAGCGAGTACGGCGAGCTGGTCCTGCTTCGAGCCAACCCCGACAAGTTCGACCCGGTTTCGGCTCTGGTCCCCAAACTGCCGGCGACCGAGGGGCTGGACCCGGCCAACCTGGGGCCGCGGCGGCTATTGGAATACCCCGCCTGGGCCGCGCCGATTGTTTCTCGCGGACTGCTCTACGTGCGGGGGCGCGACCGGCTGGCCTGCTACGAGGTGATTCCCGAGCCGGCAGCTTCCGGGGGGCCCTAGCCGGTAGCGTGGGGCACACTTTCCCTCTCGGGAGTCTTGGCGCGTGCCAACGCCGACGCCGTTCAAGCACCGGCGGCCTGGCCGTCCGATGAAATCTGCCGCGGTGGCATATTTCAACCGACTGCTAGGGCAGTAGTTCGGCAAATGCCTGCTTGGAATGCTCGAGCAACTCGACGTAGTCGCTGGTTTCAATCTCTTCGCCGAGCAACTCCAAGTCGTAGAACCCCTGAAAGCCGGCACCCTCGAGCGCCGCGACCATGGCCGGAAGCGCGATCATCCCCTCGCCCAAGCGGCAGCGATTCTGTTCGCGGTCGGGCGGTTGCTTGCTATCGGCCAGGTGCACCACCGTGGTGCGGTGGGTCAGCCGCGCAATCCAATCGGTCCAATCGGGCTGAAACCCCAGATGGTAGGTATCGAGCACCAGTCCTAATTGCGGCGAATCGAGCGATTCAACCAGTTCGAGGGCTTCGGCCGGTTCGCTGAGAAAGGTCCATTCGTAGCCGCAGTTGGCGTGCATCGGTTCCAACCCCAACCGAACTCCGGTGGCGGCCGCCGCTGGCAACAACTCCTTCAGGGCGTCTTTCAAGAGCCGCCGGGCATGGTTCTGGGTGTGACCCGAACGGGCCCCGGTATAGACCACCAAGCACCGGGCTTGCATTTCGGCGGCCAGGCGGATCGCTTCCAGCCCGTCGTCGACGCTCTCGCGAAACGAGCGCAGATCGCCCCCGGTAAAGCCTCCTGCCCAGAGTAAATTGGAGACGGTGAGCCGGCTTTCGCGCAACAGATCGATGCCGCGTTCCTCGCCGAAGTCGGTCAGCTTCTGCCGCCAGACACCGATAGCGCCAATGCCGAGGCGCAGGTAACTCGCCACGTCTTCGTCGAACGACCAGCGATAGGTCGTCATCTGGTTGACCGAGAGCCTCTGCACGTCGAAGCGCTCCTTGCCCTAGCGGCGACTCACGCAGGCTACCGCGGGGGCCCAGTATGCGGCGCGCGACCCGGCCCTGTAAAGCGATCGCTCGCGGGTTCGCCACGCTGGCCGGTGCGTGCATCGCGGGCCCTGGCGTGGTACGATCCGGGCGGCCCGGGTTCCTTGGCGGCGCGCTCAGCGGAAATCTGCCGGCGCTGCGCCGCCAGCCAGGCCAGAGCCGCCCAATTCCTGGTTCCCTTACGTAGCGCCGGAGTGATCCACCATGCGCCCACTTGCGTTTTGCACCACGATCGTGTTGGGGTGTTGCCTAGCTTGTCCTGCGGCGGCTCAAGACTGGGCCAAAGCCAAACTGGAACAATCGCCCCGCCACCAGGAGTGGGTCAAAGTGCGGCACGGCGACCGCGAGGTGGAAAGTTTCTTGGTGTTTCCCGAGGTATCTGAAAAAGCCACCTCGGTACTTGTGATTCACGAAATCTTCGGCCTGGCCGATTGGGTGCGCAGCCTGACCGATCAGTTGGCCGAGGCCGGCTACATCGCGCTCGCCCCCGATCTGCTTTCGGGCAAGGGGCCGCAAGGGGGCGGCACGGCCGAACTGGGCGGACCGGACGGCGCCCGCAAGGTCATCGCCACGCTCGACCCCGAGCAGATTACGGCCGACTTGAACGCCGCCGTCGACTACCTGGCCGCCCTGCCCGCTGCTAACGGCAAGGTGGCCGTGTGCGGATTCTGCTGGGGTGGCCGGGAAACTTTCCGCTTCGCCACCAACAACCCCAAGGTGAAGGCCGCCTTCGTCTTTTACGGCAATGGCCCCGACGATCCGGCCCAGATCGCCAAGATCACCTGTCCGGTCTACGGCTTCTACGGCGGTAACGACGCCCGGGTGAATTCCACGATTGACCAGACCGAAGCGCTGATGAAGGCCGCTGGCAAGACCTATGAGCCGGTCAAATATGTCGATGCCGGCCACGGCTTCATGCGGGCCGGCGAGGGCCCCGACCCGACGCCCGCCAATGTGAAAGGCCGGGCCGACGCCTGGGACCGCTGGAAGAAACTGCTGGGCGAGCTTTAAACTCGGGCCAGATCGAAAGCTGACAAGGCAGCCCCCACCGATCGGGCGCGGGGCATTCGCAGCCGCGGCAGGGGGCGTTACCGGGGTGCTGCCTGCGCGTTTACCGCCTGATCATAAAATGAACCGGCTCAGGTCTTCGTCCTCGGCCACCGACTCGAGCCGCTGCTTGGCATAGGCGGCGTCGACCGTCACCCGCCCCGAGCCCATCTCGGCGGCTTCAAAACTCAATTCTTCCAGTAGCCGCTCGAGAATGGTGTACAGCCGCCGGGCTCCGATATTCTGGGTGCGCTGATTGATCTGAAAGGCGTATCGGGCCAGGGCCTGGACCCCGTCGGCTTGAAAGACCAACTCCACCCCCTCGGTGGCCAACAGCGCGGCGTATTGCCGCGTGAGCGAAGTCGTGGGTTCGGTCAGAATTCGAACAAAGTCTTCTTCCTTCAGCTCTTCGAGCTCGACGCGCAGGGGAAATCGCCCCTGCAATTCGGGCATTAGCTCGCTGGGCTTGGCGCGGTGAAACGCCCCGGCGGCGATGAACAGCACATGATCGGTGCGCACGTAGCCGTACTTGGTCTGCACCGTGGTGCCCTCGACGATCGGCAGCAAATCGCGCTGCACCCCCTGCCGCGACACATCGGCCCCTTTGCCCTCGGAAGCCACGATCTTGTCGATTTCGTCCAGAAAAATGATCCCCAGGTTTTCCGCCAGCGAAATCGCCTGCGAATGGACCTGCTCGGGGTTAATCAGCGCGTCGCACTCCTGGTCGAACAATACGCGCCGAGCTTCCCCCACGGTTAACTGCCGGCGGACGGTTTGCTTGGGCAGGATTTTGTCGAACATGCCCGAGAGATCCACGTCGAGCTGCTCCATGCCCATGCCGGTGAACATCATGGGCGCCGATTTTTTCTCGACTACGATCTCCACGGGCCGAGTTTCGAGCTCGCCCGACCGGAGCATCATCCGCAGTTTGTCGCGAGTGCGCTGAAACCGCTCGGGGCCGCTCGAAACATCGGGCGAAACGTCGATCGTGGCCGGCGTCGGCGCGAGCAGATCGAGCAAGCGTTCCTCGACGCGGCGCTCGGCCTCGGACTGGACCTCGCGCCGCATTTGCTCGCGCACCAGGCCGATGGCGTTCTCGACCAGCTCGCGAACCATGCTTTCCACGTCGCGGCCGTAGTAGCCCACCTCGGTGTACTTGGTGGCCTCGACCTTGATGAACGGGGCGCCGGTAAGCTTGGCCAGCCGCCGGGCGATTTCGGTCTTGCCGACGCCGGTGGGGCCGATCATCAAGATGTTTTTGGGCGCCACCTCGCCCTGCAGGTCGGCCGCCAGGCGCTGCCGGCGCCAGCGATTGCGGACCGCAATGGCCACCGCCCGCTTGGCCTGATTCTGGCCGACGATGTGGCGATCGAGCTCGGTGACGATCTGCCGGGGGGTCAACTCGCGCACGGCAATTGCTCCACGACGATGGATTGATTCGTATAAATGTCGATGCCCGCCGCGATCTCCAGGGCCGTCCGCACGATCTCCTCGGCCGAAAGGGAACTGTGCGCCAGCAGGGCCCGGGCCGCGGCCACGGCATAGCTGCCCCCGGAACCGATGCCCAGCACCTGGTCGGTCGGCGCGATGACATCGCCCGTTCCGGTGACCAGCAACGTGTGATGCGCGTCGGCCACGGCCAACAGGGCTTCGAGCCTTCGCAGGGCCCGATCGGTACGCCAGTCTTTGGCCAGCTCGGTCGCGGCGCGGGTGATATTGGCGGGGTAGTCTTTCAGCTTGGCCTCGAACCGCTCGAGCAGGGCAAAGGCGTCGGCGCTGGCCCCGGCAAAACCGGTCAGCACCGAGCCGCCCCCCAGGCGCCGAATCTTGTTGGCGTCGGCCTTCATGATCGACGACCCCAAGGTGACCTGACCATCGCCCCCCATGGCGACGAAACCTCGATGCCGAACCGTAAGAATCGTGGTGCTGCGAACCTTCATGCGGTGAATGATCCCTGGTGGAACCCCCCGGGGCCGTATGGCCCGTCGCCCCGACGGCCGACGTGGCTGCCCGGGCAGATGCATTCTGGAGCACGGCCGGGGTGCTGGCCAGGGGGCCCGAGGGACGCGCTCGACGCGCCCGTTTTCCCGCGAGTGCGCTGCCGGGCGGGCCCGGCTGTTCTATAATTCGCCCGTCGCACTGCCGCTCCGACCCAGCCCCCGTCAGGGGTGCTTCGCAAACACCCCCCACGGACGATTCGCGTTGCCCGACCCCCGCGAAGCCCAAACCGCCAATTTTCGGGTGACCGGGCTCGACTGTCCCGACGAGTTGGCGCTGGTCGCTCGGTCGTTGACGGGCCTAAAGGGTATTGCCGCTTACGAGCCCAACTACATTCAGCAAACCCTGCGGGCCCAGTACGATCCAGGGCTGATCACGCCGGTGGAAATCGCCGCCGCGATCGCTCGGTCGGGTTTGGCGACCTCTTGGATCGAGCCCTCGGAGGCGACGGCCCCACTGCCCCCGCCGCCGTTGGGCGCCCGCTGGAAATCGGCCTCGACCGTGCTGGGCGGGCTCTTGCTGCTGGCGGCAGCCGCTTGGTATTGGGGCGCGCCGGCCAGCGCCGCGGCCCGGGGCCTGGCCGTGTTTTCCACGGCGATTTCGGCCGGCCCTGTGCTGCTGGCGGCGGCCCGCGCCCTGAGGCTGGGCACCTGGGACATGAATGTGCTCATGTCGCTCGCGGCGCTCGGCGCGGTGGCCACGGGCGACACCTTCGAAGCCGCCACCGCCATGTTTCTGTTTGGCGTTTCGCTCTGGCTCGAGCGATACACCCTGGAGCGAGCCCGCCGGGCCGTGCGCGGGTTGGCCGAACTGGCCTCGCACGTGGCCCACCGCTGGCAAGCGGATCAATGGGTCGACGTGGAACCCGCGCAGTTGGCCGTGGGCGATTTAATTCGTTTGCGCCCGGGCGAGCGCCTGCCGGTCGATGGCCAGGTGGAGTCGGGCAGTTCGAGCATGAATCCGGCCGCGGTGACCGGAGAGAGCCTGCCGCTGGAAGTGGGACCGGGCGCGGCGCTCTGCGCCGGTTACCTGAACGGCGAGGGCTCGCTCGACGTTCGCGTGCGGCGAATCGCCGCCGAGAGCACGCTGGCCCGCATCGCCCGGCTGGTGGAACAGGCCCAGGCCACGCGTTCGAAAACCGAACGCCAGATCGATCGCTTCGCCCGGTGGTACACCCCGACGGTGATCGTGTTGGCGGTGCTGTTGGCGCTGGCCGGCTGGCTTGGCCAAATGCTCGGCTGGAGCTGGGCCACCCAGGTGCCGGCCGCACAATGGCTGCACCGCTCGCTGGTGCTGCTGGTGATCGCGTGTCCCTGCGCCCTGGTGATCTCGACCCCGGTCACCGTCGTTTGCGGGTTGGTGCGCGCCGCGCGGCAAGGTTTCCTGATCAAGGGGGGCCAACACCTGGAAACCGCCGGGCGAATCCGCGGGTTGTTGTTCGACAAAACCGGCACGTTGACTACCGGCCGACTGGCTTTGGACCATCTGGAACCGATCGCCGATGGCCATTCGGCCGACGAGCTACTCGCCCTGGCCGCGGCCCTGGAATCGCACAGCGAGCACCCCGTGGCGGCGGCGATCGTCGACGCGGCCCGGCGGCGTGGCTTGGCTATTCCGCCCCTGGTGGGTTTCGAGACCCGGCGCGGCCTGGGCGTGGCGGGCGAGGTGCATGGTACCCGATACGTATTGGGCTCGGCCGGGCTGCTGACCGAAAACGGCCTGGGGCCGTCGTCGACCGAGGAATCGAAATCGCAATTGCCGCCTTCGGCAAGCGACGGCGACGGCCCGCGACTGCAACTCTTCCTGGCCCACCAGCACCAGGTGTTGGCATCGTTTTGGCTGCGCGACGAGCTGCGCCCCGAGGCCGCCGCCGCCCTGGCACAGCTCCGGGCCCTGGGGATGCACGAGCTTTACCTGCTCACCGGCGATCGGCAATCGGCCGCGCTGGCCGTGGCCCGGCAGCTTCAAATCGAGCCCAGCGCCGTGTTCAGCGAATTGAAGCCCGACGACAAGCTGGCGATCGTGCGACGGATTTCCGCCGACCGCGGCGACGTGGCCATGGTGGGCGACGGGGTGAACGACGCCCCCGCCCTGGCCGCGGCCCCGCTGGGCATTGCCTGGGGGCGCTCGGCCAGCGACACCGCGCTGGAGACAGCCGACGTGGTGGCCTTGGCGCCACGACTCGATCGCTTGCCGGAACTATTTCGCCTGGCCCGGCAAACCCACCGCATCTTGGTTCAGAACATCTCGCTCAGCCTGGTGGTCAAAGCCACGGTGCTGGTGTTGGCAGCCCTGGGACTGGCCGCCATGTGGCTCGCCGTGGCCGCCGACGTGGGGGCAAGCCTGGTGGTTACCATAAACGGCATGCGGCTCCTGCAAAGCGGCCCCGCCCGGCCGCAATCGCAATAGTGGGCCGCCATCTCGATCGCGCCCCTCGCCCGATCCCGGCCGAGAGCTTCGAGTTTCGATCGGGCGATGCTGGCGGCTTGCGCGCCGACCCGTGGGTTTGCCCGGGCAGCAGCGGCACCCAGCAGCTGGCCGCGGGGGGGCTCCCCGAGCGAATAAACCGCGCCGGGACGGCGGAAACCAATTACAATCAATTGGACGCCACGCCCGGCCCCCGATCCGGGGAGGCCCGCGGAGTCCTCGGAACCTACTCGGCGCAAGTTCGCGAGCCCGAGCGCTGCGCTGCCTGGCCGTTAATCGCCCGCGCCCCGGCCGACGCCCCGCAAATCCACCCTTGAGTCTGCTTCGATGCGTAATCGGTTGATCGTTTCCATTGTTAGCCCCAGGCCCCTCGGGTCGGTATTGGTTCGGTCGGTATTGGTTCGAGTGGCCCTGGTTTGGGGTGCCCTGGCTCTGGCACCCCTGGGCGCGGCCCGCGCCGAACTGGGCGATTTGCTCCGCACGCTCAGCGACCCGCAGCCGTTCGGCAACGGGGGGTTTGGCTTCGCACTGGCGGCCCGGGGCGATGAATTGCTGGTCGGCGCCGTGGGCCAACCCGTGGCGGGAAAGCAAAAGGCCGGCCTGGTCTACCGACTTGATCCCCAAACGGGCGAGGTCCGCTCGACGATCCCCAATCCGCAGCCGGCGGCAAACGATTTCTTCGGTCGCTGGATCGACGCCTCGGACAACCGGATTCTGATCAGTACTTACCTGGACGACGACGCCGGCGCGGTCGATGCCGGCGCGGCGTATTTATACGACGCCCAGACGGCCGAATTGCTGCATACCTTCTACGACCCCCATCCCGGCGCCGACGAGCGGTTCGGCTCCCGCTCGACCCTGATCGGCGACGACGTGCTGGTGGGGGCCTACAAAGACAATTCCGGCGGGCCGCTGCACGGGGCCGCGTTCCTATTCAGCGGCGAAACCGGCCAACTGCTGCACACGCTGTACGACCCCTCGCCTGCCGACGGCGACCGCTTCGGCTACTACGTCGATAACTACCAGGATCAGCTCCTGGTGAGTGCCTATCGCGACAGCGCGCTGGCCGGAAACACCGGAGCGGTGTTCCTCTTCGACCGCGAATCGGGCGCGTTGACCCGGACGATCAACAACCCGATTCCCCAAGCGGGGGCGCTTTTCGGTTACGGCGTCGACACCTCGGGCCCGCTCATAGCCATCGGGGCCCGCGATGCCGCCTTTGGCTCGGGGGGCGCCTTCGTGATCGACGGCCAGACCGGCAAGCAGGTGTTCCGGCAAGTCGACTACTACGGCGAGCGCGACGACGAATTCGGCGCTAGCCTGCTCATCGTGGGCGATACGATTCTGGTCGGCGCCCCGGGAGCCGACGACGGCGCCGGACAGGCCCTGTTGTACGACGGCCCCACTGGCCAGTTGCTGTACCGGTTTACCGACCCGTCACCGCAACCGGGCGAACGCTTCGGTTCGCGCCTGGCCGCGATCGGCAACGAGCTCTACATTTCCGCCCCCGACGATCGCAACGAAAACGGTACGGCCGTGGGCCGAGTTTTCGTTTTCGAGGCCGCCCCGCCCCGCACGCCGGGCGACGCCGATCGCGACGGAACCGTCGGCGCCGCCGACTACGCAATTTGGGCCGCGCAGTTCGGTAAGACTCGGCTCTGGCAGTCGGGCGATTTCAACGGCGACGGCGTGGTGGGCACCGCCGACTACGCGATCTGGGCCGCCAACGTTCCGGGCTCTCAAGGCGTTCAGCAGGTGCCCGAACCGGGAGGAGTGATCCTGATCGCGTTGGGATTCGCCCTGATGCTGACGCGCGGCAGGCTAAGCGCACACCGCTAGCAAACGCCGCCCCGTGACCGGTCGAGGAACGGTGTGCAAGTGCGGGAGTGAGTCCAAGGATTTCAGTCGACCAATCCCTGCGTCTGGGAGATTGCTCCCCGTTAGGCGACCATCGCCGAGCCGCCGCTGGCGCCCGGCTCGTCGCTCCCCGATGCATCGAGGAACATCGTTTCGGCCGACGCGCCTGAACCCGCCACGCGCATGTGCAGCGTCCGGCTGGGATAGGGAATTTCGATTCCCAGTTCGTCGAAGCGTTTCTTGATTCGCCGCAGCAACTCGCGCTTCACGGGCCATTGCCGTAGCGGCCTGGTCTTGAGAAAGAACCGGATCACAATGGCCGACTCACCGAACTGGTCGACGCCGAGCATGGTGGCGGGCTCCAGGATCAAGGGGCCGTACTCAGGGTCGTTCCGCAATTCGTCGGCCAGGTCTTCCAGCACCGCGATGACCCGGTCCACGTCCTCCCCATAGCCCACGCCGATGTCGAACACGGCCCGTGACCAGCCGTGGGTCATGTTGGTGGTCGAGGTGATTTCGCCGTGCGGCACGAAGTGAACTCGCCCCTCGAGGTCGCGGAGGACGGTGACCCGCAGCGTGATTCGTTCGACCTGGCCCTGCACGCCGGCGACCTGGATCACATCGTTGACCATGTACTGCTGTTCGAGCAGGATCATGAAACCGGTGAAGTAGTCTTTGATGAGCGTCTGGGCGCCGAAGGCCACGGCCAGGCCGAGCACGGCGGCCCCCCCCATCAGCGGCGCGATCGAAATGCCGATCTCGTCCAGAATCATCAGGGTTCCGCCGGTCACGATCGCCAGGTTCATGGCGTAGCGCACCACGCCGACCAGCGTTCGAGCACGGTTCTCGTGATCTTCGCGCGTGCCGCGGTTGCTGCGCGAGGTGACCAGCCCCACGATTCGTTCTTGCAAGTGGCGCGCGCCCCAGATGAATCCCGCCATGGCTAGCAAGATCGCCACGATCGTCAGGCCGTGGTGAATCATCCAGCCCAGCAGGTTTTGCGGCGAGAACGGGTTGCCCAACCACTCCAAGCGGCGCCGGGCCTGGTCGGCGGCTTTCCGTTTGGCGTCGGCCTCGTGCAGGGCCGCGATCTCGCCTGTTTGAAGTTCAGCCAGTTGCGATTGCAGGCGATCGAGGTCGATGGCCCGCTCGCGGCCCTCGGCCCGAACCTGACGCGAAAGCCCCGTATGCTTGGCGATCTCGTCGAGCCTTGCCCTGAGGGCCTGGGGGTCGCCGCCGGCCAAGAGCTGGGCTTGGAATTCGCCTTCCAGCGCTCGCACCGTCTGATCGGCGTTGTCGGCTCGTTTGCGGGCGTTGTCGAGCAGCTTGCGGACTTGTTCGATTTCGCGGCGCACCATTTCCGCCCGGCGAGCCAGTTCCGCGGCCGCCTGCTCGGCGGCAACCGCGGCTGCCTCTTTCAGTTCGGCGTCGGCGCGGGCCTCGGCGATCGTAGGGCTCTCGGGTCGGATGGGTGCCACCGTGGCCGCTTCGCTGGCCCCGCTGGCCGGGTCGGTCGTACCGCCGGCGAGCCCCTGCAACACGGCCCCCGCCAACGGCGAAACTGGTAGAGAGTTCGCGGGCGGCGCCGCGGGGTCGGCAGGGTGCTGAGGAGATTGGCTGCTCGGCGGCGCCGCGCCCGGAGGCGATACTCCCGGTTCGGTGCTACCTTCGACTCGGCGAGCCGTCGCGGTCGGCGGCGGCTCGTCCGCGGTCTCTTCCCCCAGCAGCTTTCTCAGCGTTTGCCGGTCGCGGACGATCTTCTCGGTGCGAATCGCTACCTGTTCGGCCAAAGTTTCATGGCTCTGCAGGATCAGGTCGAATCGCTCGGCGGCCAACTGCCGTTTCTTGCTCACCTCGTCGATCGTTCGTTGCTGCGCGGCGCGCTCGGCTTCGGGCAGCTCGCTGCCGGCCGCTTCCAGCGCGGCTTTTAGCTGCTCGAGCTGCCGGTCTAGCTCTCGAAACTCAGCATGGGCCCGATCCTTCTCGGGGCCGGCCAGCTCGGCCTTGAGTTGGGCCAGGTGCCGCTCGTCGTCGGCAATGTGGCGCTCCAAGCGCGAAATCTGCTCCGCCGCCGAGACAGGGAGAGCGGGTTCCGCCCCCTTCGACGCGCCATTCTCGGGCACCGTCGCCTCGGCCGCTGCCGGCAGGGGGTCAGGCACACTCCCCGGTGCGTCGCTGGCCTCGGTTTCGGCTGCCGGGCCCGTGCTCGATTCAACTGCCGGGGGCGCTCCGCTGCTCGTCTCCGGCTGGCGCTCGTCGGGTGTGGTGAGCAGGGCCACCCAGCCCAAGGGATCGCCAGTCACGGCCGGGGCCAGTGGCAACTGCGGGCAATCGCGCGCCGGGCCGGCCAGCAATGCCGCGATCAACATCATCCATGCATGCACAGCACGTCTCCTTGCAACCGACTCCGTTCGGGCCGCGGGGGGGCGGAGTATAGGGAGCCCCGCCGGGTCGGTTCAAGACAAGCGACGCCGCGGGCGTAAGCTAGCGAGACCGGGCCAACTGGGAGCCGCACCCCTCAAGCGAGCAGTTGCCGGTAGATATCGACCGTGGCCGCGCCCACCGCCGTCCAGTCGAAATGGTGCGCGGCCCGCGATTGCAAATGGGCCGACAGTTCGGCCCGAAAATCGGCGTCGCTCAGCACCCGTGCCAGGGCCTTGGCCAGCTCAACGGGGTCGCCGGGCGGGACGATACAATCGTCGCGGCCAACCAACTCGGCCAACCCCCCCACGCGGCTAACCACCAACGGCAAGGCATGGGCCAGGGCGGCCATTCCCACCGCCGACTGGGCGTCGAACCGCAAGTAGGGCAGGGCCACACAGTCGGCCGCGGCCAGCAGGAATTTCACCTCGGCCGTGGGTATGTACTCCAACCGGGTATGGACGCAGTCGGCCAGGCCGAGTTGGTCGATCTTCGCCTGGTAGCGGTCCCAGGGCTCCCAAAGCTTGCCGGCCACGAGCAAACGCACCGCCGGCACTTCGCGACGCACCTGGGCCAGCGCGTCGATGAGCACGTCGAGTCCCTTGTACGGCCGGATCGCGCCGAAGAACAGGATCAGCGGCCCCTGGGCTTCAATTCCCAGCCGCTGCCGAGCCGAGGCTCGCTCGAGATGCGGGTCGGTGTAAAGCTCGGTTACGCCCATCGGCACCACCCACATTCGCTGGCGAGGGTAACCGAAGCGGTCGGCCAGAGTATCGAGCGAACCGGGGGCGTGCACCACGACGCCGTCGGCCAGGCGCAGCACCAGGGCCAGCCCCCAGCGATAGGCCCAGGCCTGGTCGGCCACGTCGGCGTTGTGCACGGTAACCAGCGAGGGCCGGCCTCGCAGCCGCATGGCGGCAAGCAGCGTGCCCGCCGCCGGCAACAGCGGCAGGCTCCAGACCTGGGCATGCAGCAATTCGCCCGGCGTTTTCCAGGCCGCCCGCCACCAGCCCAAGGGGTTGTACCAATTGAGCGATCGATGAACGCGAATCCGCGGGTCATCGATCGGCGGAAAGGTAGGGTCGGGGGCCAAACCTCCGCCCGGGTACAACCAGGCCGGGTACATGCTGCGAAAGGTGAGATAATCCACCTCGAGCAGCCGGGCCACGGCATGGGCCTGCTCGTAGCAATAGGTGCTGATCCCCCGCAGCGGAGGCAAACTTCCGAACAGGGCCACGCATCGCGGGGCCCGCGCCGCTTGTGCGGGGGGCGAGGTTCGCCCACGAGCGCGCGATCGGGCAAGCAGCCGGTTGCCGGCCAGGCGCGCGGCGCGCGGAACGCGCTCGGGCCAGGCCGGTCGCGGCCAGTTCGGGGCCGGTTGGTCGGCCGGCTCCGTGCCGTGGTCGAGGACCCGCTGAATCAGCCTCTCATAGTGATCGGCCATGTCCTGCAAACGCAGGCCCTCGGCGGCCAGGCAAACCGGCCCGGCGGTTGAGTAGCGGTCTCGCAGGGCAGCATCGCCCGCCAACCGTTCGAGCGAGTGGGCGAAACCTTCGCAGTCGCCGGGAGCAACCCGCAGGCCGGTCGTGCTGGGGTCGACAATCTCGCGGGGAATAGTCGGCAAGTCGCTGACCACGGGCACACACCCCTGGCCCAGGGCTTCGAGCACCACCAGAGGAAGCCCTTCCCAAGCCGAAGGCAAGACCAGCGCGTCGGCCTCGCCCAATACGGTTGCCGTTTCGTCGGATGAGATCGGGCCGTGGATCCTCCAGCTAGCCCCCTTGGGAAGCCGCTCGAGCCTGGCTCGCAGCGCCCCCAGCGAGGGACCGGCACCATAGAAGTGAAATTCGGCGCGGACCCCGCGGGCCAGCGCATGGCGGATCACCTCGGGCAAATCGAGAACGCGTTTTTGCTCCTCTTCGAACCGCCCCAGGTATACCACCCGCAGCGGCCGCTGGAACTGTCCTGCGGGGAGCCGCGGGGTCGAGCGTCCTGGCACTCCGTAGGCGATTACCTCGGTCCGGCCGGCCAGGCGAGGGTCGTGCGAGGCCAACCGCCGAGCCACGGCCGAGCTGACGGCAACCAGGGCGGCGGCCTGGCCTGCCCAGCGCAGGGCGTGCTTATAGTAAAACGGCTCGTCGCTATGCAGCACCAAGACGGGCCGCACCGACTTCGGCAGGCGATCGACGGCCCAGAGCAGGTCGAACTGGTAGCCGGGAAACCAGGTCACGGGCCCACGATGTTCCCGATGGCGTTGGCCCAGGTAATCGACCAGCGCTTGTTGGCGGCGGCGGTCGCTGGCCCAGCGCCCCACCGGCAAACGGTCGATCGCCACGTCGCCCGGCAGGGGCACGCGGTCGCTGGCCCACTGGTCAGGGTCCGCCAGGAGGATTCGAGCACGATGCCCGCGGCGCGATAGCTCCCGGGCCAGCCGCACCGAGAACACGTCGACACCGCTGAGCCGGCCGCAGCTCAGAGTTAGTACGACGTCGCGCGGCATGCTTGCCTTTCCCGCGGCGGGGCCGCTCATCCGCGGCGCCGCAGGAGCTGCCAGGTCTGTTTGGCCCATCGCCGCAGCATGACCCCGGGCGCGGCCGCCGCGGCGCTGGGACTGAGCAGGCACTCCACTTCCTCGACGAAGGGGCCATGCTCGACCGGAAAGATCGAAAGCCCGTCGATCTGGGGCGGCGGCGGAAGCACTCGGCCGCCGGGCCGCCGGTAACGACCCGCCCGCGCGTCGGCGCGAACTCGGTCGAGCAGGGTCAGGTACTGGTCGACCATGGTTTCCACGTTGTACCGGCCGGTGCGCACCGTCTCGTGGGCGGCCAGACTTTGGGCGCGCCGCGAATCGGCGTCGCGCCACAGGTGGGCCAGCCGGCCGGCGAACGCGTCGACGTCGCCAATCGGCACCCGGTAACCGTTTCGACCGCTGACGACCACTTCCCCCACGCCGCTGTCGACGTCGCTCACCACGGGCACGCAGCCATGGGCCATCGCTTCGAGCATGGCGTGCGGCATGCCCTCGAACCGGGAGGTGAGCAAATACACGTCGTGCTGGTCGAGGAACTGGCCCACCTGGTCGTTGGGCACAATACCGCCGAACCGCACCTGGCCCCGCTCGACCCAGGGGCGGCAGGCCTCGGCCAGTTCGCCTTGCTGGGGGCCTCCCCCGAGCACGGTGAGCTGAATCGGAACCTGGATCGCGTCGAGCCGGGCCAGAATCTGCGGCAAATCCAAAATGCGCTTCTGCCAGGTGTTCAGCACTCCGTGATAAATCACCCGCAGTGGCCCCGGCGCGCCGCCGGTTCGCTCGGCGGGCACCTCGGGCACGGGCACGGCATTGGAAATCGTGGCGATGCGGCCCACCATGTGGGGCGCCAACTCGGCAACCCGGTCGGCGCACCGCTGCGAGACACAGGCCACGGCGTCCCAGTAAGCGCCCAACCGGCCAACGTGGTCGTAGTGCACCGGGTCGTCGCCTTGGATCGACCCCACCACGCTCACCCCGGGCGGAAGCTTTGGGCTGACGCAGGAGTGGCGAAAATCGCAGACCGGCAAATACACGCAAGGCTCGAGCGATTCCAGGTAGCGAATCGTGGCGACCCAGTGATCGGCCCAACTCGCCTGCCGGCTGGCCAGCGGCAGCCGGCGCACCGGAATATCCGCGGGGATGGGCATCGCGTCGGGCGGCAACCCCACCAGGTCGGTCTCTTGCTCGGTCATGAATAGATGGGCATCGACGCCGCGGGCCAGCAGCCCGCGCACCAGGTGAATCGAAAAAACATGGACGCCGCTCAGGTTGAAATACCCGGCGCCCACAACCACCCGGTAATCGCGCAGCGGCCTCGCCACGGTTTTCGCGCCCTGCCTACTTTCCCCACCGAGCGGGCCAACCACGCTCGGCCGCCGAAAAAACGCCTTTCGGTTCCCCCGCGACAGCTTCCGCTAGCGGCGATTCCAATACCGCTTGGAGCGGGCCAGCCCGTCGCGCAGCAGCTTGCCCAGGTACTGCTTTACCTTGGGATACGGCGGTAGCTGGTACACCGGGTTGGTCACCTGGTTGAGCCACATGTGGCCGCCGTGCTCGGCAAACAACCGCCGATTGCGGTGGATGATTTCCTCGAGCACCAATTCGTAAGCCTTCTCGTGGTCCGGCGGGCGCAAGTCGTTCCCCGCCTCGGGCAGGTAGTGGGCATGCCACTCGGGCACGACCAGCCCCTCCCAGTCGGCCTGGGCAAACGCCAGGTACAGGTCCCAGCTTTGCCAGCCCGCCGGCAGTTTGGGGTTCCACCCCCCCACCTCGATCAGGGCCGCATACCGCACCAGGGCGAACGGCACCGGATGGTAATACAGCATCTCCAGGGGAAGCGAGAAATCGAACCCGGCAAACGGATACGGGTACCGCTCGCTCAGGCTCTTGCACCAGGTCGTGGCCCAAGCCACCCGAGGCTCGTGGTCGAGCACCGCCACGGTATGCAACAGGTATTCCGGGTCCACGGTTTCGCCTGGGTAGAGCGTGAACAAATAGTCGGGCCGAGATTGGCCCAACTGGGCCAGCCAGTAGTCGAGTGCCGAGCTGTCTTCCCAGGCCCCCGAGTTCTCCAGGCACACGTCTGGCGGTGCTTGCTTGGCAACCGAGTGGACTCGGGTGCCGACGATCCAGGCGTCGAGCTCGATGCCGGCCCGCTGGGCGGCCGTTTGCACCGAGCGGAGCGAGTGGCGTTGGGCCTCGACCCCGGTGTGGTTGGGCAGCATGAATGCCACGCGGGCCCTGGGGGGCTGCGCAGCGCGAGCTGGCCGGCGCGCGGGCTTCTTGCGGTGAAAGTCTTCGATCGTCCGCTCGTAATGGGCCAATCGCCGGCGAACGCTCGTGGCCGGGTCGCACACCTCGCGGATGCGCCCGGGGGCCTGTTGCCGCAACCGATCGCGCAGGGCCGAATCTCCCACGACCCGTTCGATGGTCTCGACCAGGGCCTGCTGATTGCCGGCCGGAAAGAGCATGCCCGATTGCTCGTGCTCCACCATTTCGGCCATGCCGCTGTAGTCGGCGGCAATCACCACCCCGCCACAGGCCATGGCCTCGGCGCAGGTATTGGGGAAGTTGTCCCAGCGGGGGGCAAACACGCAGGCCGTGGCCGACGCGTATCGGGCGAATATTTCAGCCCGGGGCACCAACCCTTCGAAACCGATCCGGTGATGCAGCTCGTGCGGCACGCGGCTCCAAAGGTACTGGGTCATCGTGCCGGCCACCTCGCCCGCGTCGCAATCGCGCCCGATCAGCTTCAGGTGCAGGTCTGGGTGGCGGGGCAATAACTCCACCGCGGCGTCGATCAGCTCCTTCACCCCCTTGCGCGGCTCGATGCGGCCCACGAAGAGCAAGAATCGATAGTTGTTGTCTTCCGGCGGCAAATGGCTCAGATCTCCCAGCGAATCGAAATCCATCGGGTTGTGGATCACGTCGATCGGCTGCTCGCGGGGGTCCAAACCCAGCCTGCGGGAAACGATTCCGGCCAGATGCGCGCTCGGGCAGCTCATGCGATCGACGTGCCGGATGCAGTACTCCTCCATCATGTTGCGGCGCTGAAACCAACCGCGGTACTTGCGATACAGGTTGTACTCGGTCACCTCGTAAATCGGGCTGTGCAGGGTCAGGGTCATCGGCACGTCGGCCGTGCCCAGCCCTAGCCGCCGACGGCGCAAGGCCAGGTACCCCTCGGCGAAGCACTCGGGAAACTCGACCACCTCGATCTGGTGTTCCCGGCAAAGCCGCTCGAGCGCCTCGGCCGCGTGAATCGACCAGAACAGCGAGCAGTCCCAGATGCGGCAAATCTGCCCCAGCGGGTCGGCCGCGTGGGCATAGGCCGGCCGGGGGCCGTAGTCGGCCCGCAGGGCATCGATCCGATGGATCCACAAGTTGCCCTGCTGCACCCGCGGCTGAAAAAGGCCGTGGTCCGCCCGTTCGTAGTCGGCCCAGCGATTGGCGATCACATGCACTTCGTGGCCGGCCTCGGCCAGGTAGCGGCTGATATTGGCCGCGTAGGTTCCGATGCCGCCCCCGTGAAACGGTGGATACTCGCACGATACCAGGCAGATTCGCAAGGCTCGCGTCTCCCCCCACACCTACCCGGCCGAACCACTCGCTCGGAACCGGCATCCACCGCTGAAACCCCCATCATAACCACCCGCCGGGCGGGCAGCACAACCACGGCTATCCCTCGGGCATCGGCTCGACCACGATCGACTTGAGCCAGGCCCCGGGCGACTCCATGCCCAGCATCAGCACGACCCGGGCCCGGGGGTCGTCGGCCTGGGCCACGAAGGTAGTCTCGTGTTGTTCCCAGGGCGCCGAGAGGACCAGTTCGCGGTAATCGGCCAAGGTCTGCCAGGGGGGGGCGGCTTGCATCAGCACGCAGCCCAGCCGCCGCGGAGTTTCCGACCGACCCACCAGCGACAGGCGATAGGCCTTGCCCGCGACCACGCCCAACTCACCCAGCGAAAGCTGGACGTGCCACCGCTCGCTGCCCGGTTCGGCCAGCACCACCTCAAGGGTCTGGGGGTCTTCCTCCGATTCGACCAGCGCGGCGGCGGCATCGCCCCCCAAGACCAGTTCCGGCAGCCGGTCGGGCCGCTCGGTCAGATCGGCGAAATCCAGTTCGACTTCGCCGTCTACCTCGCCCAACAGAACGAGCAGCCGAGCCTGGTCCTCGTCGGCCGTGGCCACGAAGTCGGCCAGGTAGGTGCGCCAAGTGGAATCGAGGTTCCACCGGGTCCAAAGGCCCAAGCCGCTCCAGGGCTCGTGCGCTTGGGCTACCGACGCGGTCACTCGGGCGGCCTGGCTTGCCCGTAACCGGAAGCGAACCCGATAGCGAGTCCCTCCTCGCACCCCTAGGGGCGCGCCCTGCAGCGCGATCTGTCCGGCTTCCGTGCCGGGGCGCCGAACTTGAACCCGCACCTGGTTTCTCGGCGGGGTGTCGGCCCCCACGCACATCGCCTGACCCGGCTCGGTCACCGCGAGTTGCCAACACCGCTGGCGAGCAATTTCTGTCAACCGCGGCCGCTCGAAATCGACGCGCCCCGCGGCGGGCTCAACTTCGAGAACCAAGCGCGCCGCCGATGCAGCCGAGCAGGGTATACGGTCGGCCACCAGCGTTTTCCACTCCGAGTCGATCTGCCACACCGCTGGCGGGGCCAGCGCTTGCCAGGGGGGCTGGGCCTGGGCCAGCGTGGCGCGAACCGCCGAGGGACGATCGCCGCGGACACGCATCGAAATCCGCACCGGCTCGCCACCAACCTCGGGCGCGGACCAGAGCAGCCGGCCTGGCGCCGGAGACTCGCCGGGCCCTCGATACGCGGCGGCGATCCCCTCTGGTTCGCCCCGCGGACACTCCAACTGCCAGCCCGGCGGCGACGCGCCGTCGATCGACCAGCCGGCTTGGGCGACGGAAAACACTTGCACCGACCCCACCTCGACCGGCGGGCAACCCGGTGGCAGTTCGAGAGCGATCCGCACAGCCGGCTCGTCGCGCAGCGGCAGAAACTCAACCACCAGCCCGCGCCACTGCGAGTCCAACCCAACCGCCTGATCGGGAAGCAAGAGCTCCCAGGGGCTTTCAGCCTGGGAAATTCGTAGCTGGGTCGCTAGCTCGCTCGCGGCCCGAGCCGAAATCACAGCCCGATAGGGCTGGCCGCCCCGGACGGCGAACGGCTGCCGCGCGAGCCAAAGTTGGCCGTCACCCGGCGCGCATCGCGCCCCTCTGAGCGAGCTCGATTCCCGTTCGACCAAGGCTAAATACCCCTGGGCCTGCTGGCTGGCCAGCCATTGCCAGCCGGCCTGCTCGGGCAACGGCGTCAGGCTGGCGCTGCCCACTTCGATGGGGCCCGCCTGGTCCCCCAGGGCCAGCACCAACCTCAGTGGCAATCCGGGCGAATCGACCTGGAAATCGGCGATCAGGGTTTGCCACTCGCCGTGCAACTGGGCGGTTTGTCGGGGAGCAAGCGTCGTCCAGGGCGAGACCGCCAGGGCGACCCAGTAGGGAACCTGCCGCGGCTGATCGGCCCGAACCTCGAGTGCCACGCGGTACCAACCGCGCGCCTCGGGTTTCCACCAGCCACAGCCCAAGAGCACATCGTCGGGCTGCTGCCCCGGATCGTGCACACAAACCTTGACCTGGCCGGCTTGCGGCGAGTCGGCTTCGAGGTGCGCTGCGCCTCCAGAGCGCAGGTCGAGCATTCGGGTAGCATCGGCGGCGACCGGCTTGAGCTCGATCGCCAGAATCTCGCAGGGGGCGGCATCCGCACCGAACAAAAGCTCGACCTGAACCGCCGTGGGGCCCAGCAGGCCGCCCGACTCGACGCCGTCCAGGATCAGGTCGCAGGGGTACCGGTGCGGTTCGGGCCCCAGGGCCAAGGTACCTTGCCCCCCGCGGACGATGTCGGCGCCATCGACGGGTGCGACCCGCCAGCTTGCTCGGCGAGCCACGTCCGACCGGGCCGATAAGCTCAGGCGGTAAACCCCGGCGCCGGCCAAGGGCCAGGGGCCGCGCACCAATCGAAGCGATTCGGCAAGCCCGTCGATTCGGACCGGTTCGACCCGGCACCCTGAGGGCGAGCTCCCCTCGACCAGCCGGGCGCGCACTCCCGCGGCCTGTTCCAAGGCCCAAAACACTGCGCCCGATACCGGCTCCGACTCAAGCTGCGCCAGTTCCCAGGGGGTGTCGCTGCTGCCGGAGAGAAACCGCAGCAGTGCGGCCGGTTCGCTCTCGATCGCCTGAAACTCAAACAGGTACGATCGTTCGGCCGGATCGAGCGGTACCCGGCTCCAAAGCCCCAGCGCTCGCCAGGGAGGGCGGCTTTCGACCAGGTCGACCACCAGGTCGCGGGGGGCATCGGACCGGGCCCGCAGGGTGCAGCGATAAACCTGGCCGCGATGAATCGACTGTCCCGGCACTACCCAGCGCACGTCGCTGGCTTGGCGATCGGGGCCGGGAAGCGGCAGCATCCTTCGCCAGGCCGAATCTGCCTGGCGAACAACCTGGCCGCCGGCCCCGGGCACGGTTTCCAGCACCAGCGGAACTTCGCCCCGCACAGCCTCGCAGAGTGCCGGGCCGATCTCGAGCGAGCCCCGCTCGCTCTCCGGCTGAAGCACCAACACCGCTTCCGCGGAATCGACAGGCAGGAGCCCATCAACTTCCAAGGTTTGCCATTCGGACGAAACTCGCCACTGGGCAGCGAGACTGAGTACGGTCCAAGGGGGGCTCGCCTCCTTCAGCGCCACGGCAACGGTGAGTTCGCCCTCCGACCGTAATGCCGCCCGAGCGCGAACCGGCCGGCCCGGGGCGAGCGCGCCGGGCGAAAGCCGAAACTCAATCGCGGGGTGCGTTTCGCCGTGGCCCGTTGCCTCGCGCGGCGGCGCGGCCGGCAGCCACTGTAAGCGCACCGGGGGCTCTTCTCCGCCCGCCTCGATGCGTTCGACCTGGTAATGCGGGGCGCACACCACCTGCCAAAACGGTCGCTCTCCCAAGGGCTCCAGCGACAAATCGCTCAGCTCCAACGTGGTCGAGAGCGGTTCGGCAAGCAGAAACACCCGGCATTCTGGGCAATCCTCGGTGGGCAGAAAGTCGGCCAGGAAGGTTTGCCACTGGCCACTTAAGCGAACCGCGGCCGAAAGCCCTAGTCCCTGGCGCGAACCATCGTCGCGGCTCACTCCATAGCAGAGCACGCAGGGGGCCTCGGCCCGGGCTCGAAACCGAACCCGGTAGGGCTGACCGGTTCCCAACGAGCCGGCCGAACGCCCCACCTGAACCGTGGCCGCCTGGGTGCCGGCCCAGCGGCCTCGGCGCGGCTGCACGCGTATGGCGTCGCCCTGCTGGGCGAGCGGCCGGATTCGTGGAGCCGGGCCTCCCCAACTGCTGGGCTGCCAGCGCCGTAAGCGAGGATCGAACCAGGTCTGTTGCCACCATCGTCGCCCGTGGGCCGCAAGCGTGCTCGCCAAACCTAACAAATCGCGGAGCTCGCTTACGGCTGTGGGCCAAAAGACCAACACCTGGGCCAACGGAAGCCAGGCCAGCTTGGGTTGCCGGGCCGCCACGGCCGCGGCCAGGCTCACCGGCAGCCAAAGCTCGTAAAATACGTTGTTCGTAAGCGGGCGATACGGTTCGCTCGGTTGGTCGTCGGGCTGAAAGCGAAAGCGCCAATCAAGCGCCGTGCGGGTCAGTTCGATCAGGCCAAACACCACGAACACCGGGACCAAGGCGCCCGTGAGCCTGGTCAAAACCGCCAGGTAGGCCCCCAGCGCCAGCATTTCAGCCGGGTAAACCCAGCGCAGGTACCGGGCGAACTCCGCGGGCGAGGTTCGCGTGGCCACGGTTTCGATACCAGCCCGCAGGTCGGCCTCGCGGTCGAACCGCTGATGACGCAAAATCCCCCGCAGGCCTGCCAGAAAGGCCGATGCCGTGGCCGTTAGGGTCAGCGCCAGCCAGGCGCGGGGCGTGCCGCGGTCGAAGTCGGCTAGCACCGCGCAAACCAGCAGGGTCGGCACGGCATGAGCCCCGAGCGTGTCGGCCAGCACCGCCAGAATCCCACGCTCTTTCAGCCGCACCGGCGGAACCGAGTACAGCGTGGGCAACGCCAAGTTCACCAGCACGAGGGCCCCGGCCAACGGCCCCCAGTGGAGCCAAAACCCGGGCAGCCAGGCGACGGCGAGCGTTAAGGCCACCGCGGCGCGACGCGCCCCCCGGCTGAGCCGGGCCATCGAGTTGGGTTTGCCGGCTTTCTGGTCGACTTCGATGTCGTACAGGTCGTTGACCACGTGCCCGTAGGCTGCCACGGCGAAAATCGCCACGAGCAAGCCCAGGGTTTCCCCGAGAAACCGCTCGGCGCTCGGCCTGCTCAGCAGCGCCTGGGCATAGGCGATGGCCAATAGTGGGGGAATCTTGGCCCACCAATTGTCGGCGCGCACCAACCGTATTGCCCGCTGCCAAACAGCCATCGGTTCTCCGCGACTGCCCCGCCCCGCGCGATCGCCCCGAGGCTCCACCACGCGCAGGGCGCTACGCCCCTCGCCTGGTCGCACGCCAACCCTGACAAATTCTACCCGGCACCTGCCCCCGGGAGCGAGCACCGACCACGACGCGCTGGGGGTGGCAAGCGCCGCCGATTGGGATTTCGCGAGCGGCGCCGCTTGTAGGGGCCCAGCCGATCAGGCTACGCTCGCATAGATGGCCTTACCCCTTGTCACCGTCGTGCGGCAGGTCGATGCCGGCTCGCCCGAACCAGAGCTGATCGAGCAAGCCGCCGCGCTGCTCGGCGGCGGGTCGCTGGTGGTTTTTCCGACCGAAACGGTTTACGGCCTCGGCGCCCTAGCGCTCGACCCGGCGGCGGTCGAGCGAATCTTTCAGGCCAAGGGGCGGCCCGCGAACAACCCGCTCATTGTGCACGTGGCCAACCTGGCACAAGCCCGCGGGCTGGTCCGCGACTGGCCTGCCGACGCTCAGCGATTGGCCGAACGATTCTGGCCCGGCCCTTTAACGCTGGTGTTGGCCAAAGACCCGTGCGTGCCCGATCGGGTGACTGCCGGGGGGGGCACCGTGGCCTTGCGAATGCCGGCCCACCCCGTGGCCCTGGCCCTGCTGCGGAAAGTCGGAGCGCCGCTGGCAGCCCCCAGCGCCAACCGCTCGTGTCATCTCTCGGCCACCACCGCCGGCCATGCCTGGAAGGACCTGGACGGTCGGGTCGCCATGATCCTGGATGCCGGGCCGACCGAATTCGGAGTGGAATCGACCGTGGTCGACCTGACGGGGCAAGTCCCGCGAGTGCTCCGCCCCGGCTCGATTACCGCGGGCCAGCTCACCGAAACGCTAGGGCGTTCCGTGCTGGGCCAACCGCAAAGCAAACCGGCCAGCTTGGGCCAGCAGGCGCCGGGCGGGGCAAGGTCAAGCCCGGTGGAGGTGGCCGCCAGCGTTGAGCCGCTGCGCTCGCCAGGCCAACTGGCCAGACACTACAGCCCCCGGATTCCACTCGAGTTGGTCGAACCTGGCCAGTCGCTGGGTCGAGTTCTTCATTGGGTGTCGCTGGGGTGCCGGGTCGGTTGGCTGAGGTTTTCGGACGATGGACCGGCCGGGGAAGGGGGCGAGCTCCCGGCCGAATGGGCCGAGCGGGTCGAGCGAGTACGGTGGCCCGAACCGGCCGAATACGCGCGGCGCATGTACGGGGAGCTGCACCGTTTCGAAGACCAAGGGCTGGACCGGATTGTTGTGGACTTTCCCCCCGATCTGGATGCGTGGCAGGCGGTGCGCGACCGCCTCACGAGGGCAGCGGTGCCCGGCCCGTAAGCCCGGTCCTGGCCGGCGCCCGCCATCGCCGATAGGCGCCGGCCAGCAGCGGGTGGCGACCTCGCCGGTTTCTGTCGAATTGGCATAAAAAATTCGCTTGCCAAGAACGGAGAATTCCGCTTGGGTTTTTTCTTGAATTTTTTGCTTGCCAATCGCTAGGATCGCATCGCAACGCCTTGGCCCCGGTTCTCGACCAGAGGCCGTGCCCTTGGCGGTACCGGAACGGAACAGAGAGCTTTCTTGGCCGAGATGCTTCGGCCGGGCTGAGCCCAGGCAGGGGACGCCTAGCCAGTCCTTGCCGCTTCGCCGCGCGGACTACGCGGCCTGGAACGGAGGGGTCGTGCGCACTGATCGGTTGCCAGAGCCAGGCCGCCTGGGAGGGTGGCTCTTGGCCCTTGGCTTGCTAATCAACCCCGTCTCGGCGGCGACGATCACGCTGAACGTCAACCCCAGCAGCACGCTCGGGCTGACCTTTTCGATTCCGGAGGTGATGCGGTCCGGCACCGTCACCGTCCCGGTTACTGGCTCGCTGACCGAGGACCTGACGTTCGGCGTTCAGTCCGGCTTCGGCACCGTGGCGACCGCTGGCAAGCTCAGCGGGGGCACGCTGAACCTCGGCAACGCCAGCAACGTGGGCGTGGACCTGGAGCTCTTGGGCCAGGTTACGTTCAGCAGTGCCTCGCTGCGCTTGACCAGCAACGGGCCGACCAACCCGTTTACTTCGCCCCCCCTCGCGGCGGGCAAAACCCGTATTCCGCTGGCGGGTGCTTCGCTGCTGCTGAACGGCGGAACTATTTCCACCGTAGCCACGGGCCTGGTCGGCGGCCAATTGGGCAGCCCGACGTTTAATTTCACCAACGCACCGCTGACTTTTAACTTTCCCGCCGACGCCTACATGGACGTGACCGTGTCGGGCAACACGGTAACCCAGTCCATCCCGCTTAACCTGTCGGCGGCCTATCAGACCACCCCGCTGAACTTCTCGCTGGGGCTGAGCGGCACCCTGAATCTGACCGGCACCTTGCCCACGGTCACCTCCACCCCGGTGGCGGTCGCCTCGCTGGAGAATAAAAGCGCTTACCTGCGCAGTTCCTCTGGGGGCTGGGGGGTGTTTGCCGATTCGACCGATGGTTTGCTTACCCCCTTCGACGTCGCCTTCGACGCGAACAACAACCTCTACGTGACCGACATCTTGAAAAGCCGGGTCACGCGCTTCAATTCCTCGGGCGTGGGTACGGTTTTCGCCGACGCAGCCGACGGGGCGATTTTCCCCACTTCGCTGGCAATCGCCCCCAATGGAACCGTGTTTGTCACCAATTACCTGACCAACACCATTGCCCGGGTCAGCGCGGCGGGGGTCGGCGTTCCGTTCGCCGACGCGGCCGATGGGCTCAACAGCCCCTTCGGCGCGGCGCTCGATGCCAGCGGCAACCTGTACGTGGCTAATTTGGGGTCGCGACAGATTCTGAAGTTCGACAGCGCCGGCGTGGCAACGGTGTTTGCCGACGCGGCCGACGGAATCTTTACGCCGCTCGATGTGGCCCTCGACTCCGCCGGAAACGTATACGTGGCCGACGCCCTGTTGAGCAAGGTATTTCGCTTCACGCCGGCCGGAGTGGGGAGCGTGTTTGCCGACCTGGCCGACGGTCTCTCCACACCCAGCGGGTTGGCCTTCGACAACCAGGGAAATCTGCTCGTCACCAATTACTTGTTCAACAAGATCGTGGCGATCAGTCCGGCGGGCATCGGCTCGCTATACGCCGACACCCCGGTGGGCTTCCGCAGCCCCTTCGGAATCGCGGCCCGGCCTACTACCCCCGCGCTAACCGGAGCGACCGTGCCCGAACCGACAGCCCTGGGCCTACTACTCGCGGGATGGGCGGGCCTGGTGCTGGCAGCTGCTCGGCGCCAACGCCGAGCGGCAACCTGAAACCCGGTGCCCAGCGGCGCGCGGCCCGACGCCGAAGCGTTGCCGCAAGCAGGCTACACGTGCTGCCCGCGATACCAGGCAATGGTTTCGCCCAGGGCGTCGGCCAGGCGATAGCGCGATTTCCAGCCCAGCACCTCTCGGGCTTTGCCACAATCGAGAAACTGGCGCGGAATTTCGTGCGTGGCCTGGTTCAACACCACTGGTTCGAGATCGGCTCGCCCACAAGCCTGGCTGAGCAGTTTCACGAGTTCCAGCACCGAAACCGGCGTTTCGGTGCCGAAGTTGAACGCCTGGCCGCTGGTTTGCGGGCCGGGCAGCGACTGGGCCAAGAGCAGGTAGGCCTCGACCGCGTCGCGAACGAAGAAGTAGTCGCGCACGAAGGTTCCATCGCTGCGCACCAGGGGCCGCTCCCCCCGGAGCAGCGAACGGATCGTGCCAGGAATCAGCCGGTTGTAGTTCAGGTCGCCTGGCCCGAACAGATTGCCGCAGCGTGTCACGGCGACCGGCGTGGCGTAGCTGTGGAAGTAGCTCAGCGAGATCAGGTCGGCGCACGACTTGGAAACGTCGTAGGGAAACCGGCCCAGCGGCGGTTGGTCCTCGGTATAGGGAAGCCGTTCGTGGACGCCGTAGGCCTTGTCGCTCGAGGCCACCACCACCCGCTGGACCAACCGCGAGCACTGACGCGCGGCTTCGAGCAGATGCCAGGTGCCGCGAATGTTGGCTTCGAAGGTGCTCAGCGGCTGGCGCAGGGCCGTTCCCACGATGGTTTGCGCCCCCAGGTGGAAGACGGTGTCAATCTCGTATTCGTTGATCAGCCGCACCAACAGGGGAAAATCTTCCAGCGCGCCCGTTACCCGATTCACCCGGTCGCGACACTCGGTCCAAAGCGGGCTGCGGGGCACGTGATCGCGAATCAGGCAGGTAACTTCCGCCCCCCGCGCCAGCAGCTCGGGCACCATCGCCGAGCCAAGCAGCCCGGTGGCGCCGGTGACCAGCACGTTGCGTCCGCTCCAAAAACTCATGTCCACACCTTCCAGGGCGCCTGGCCGCTGCTCCACAAGCTCTCGAGCAATTGCTTTTCGCGCAGGGTATCCATCGGCTGCCAAAAGCCGTCGTGCGGGTAGGCCATGAGTTGGCCGTCGGTCGCCAAGCGCTCCAGCGGCTCGCGCTCCAGCACCGTGTCGTCTCCGCTCAGGTAGTCGAGCACCGCAGGCTCGAACACGAAAAAGCCGCCGTTGATCCAGCCTTCGCCCGCCTGGGGTTTTTCAGAGAATTCGCGAACCCGCTGCCCCTCGAGCACCAGGCCGCCGAACCGGGCCGGGGGGCGCACCGCGGTTACCGTGGCCAAACGGCCGTGCTGGCGGTGGAAGGCCAGCAGGCGGTTGATATCGACGTTTCCTACCCCGTCGCCGTAGGTGACCATGAAGGTGCCCGTGGCCAGCCATTGCCGTAGGCGCAACAGCCGGCCGCCGGTCAGGGTGGCGATGCCGGTATCGATCACCCCCACGCGCCAGTCCAGGGCGCTGGGGCGGACCAGGTCGAGCTGGCCGGTCGCCAGATCGACGATGAAATCGCTCTGGTGAATCAACAGGTTGCGAAAGTACTCCTTGATCAGCTCGCCGCGATAACCGCAGGCCACGAGAAAATCGCGGCAACCGTGTGCCGCGTAAATCTGCATGATGTGCCACAGGAGGGGCTTGCCGCCGATTTCGATCATCGGTTTGGGACGCAAAGCGGTCTCCTCGGCCAGCCGCGTGCCCATTCCGCCCGCGAGGATGACGACCTGCATGCCCTACTCCCCTTGCCCTGCGAACCGCGGCCGAGAACCGCCAGGTCCGGTGATCGCGACCTGGAGCGGGTTGTAGCCGAACCGGCCCCAACCGGGCAACGCCGGCCCGCCGAGTGAGGCGGGCAGGCACGGCTTCGCCGGGCGCTTGCAGTGCGCGCCCCGCCCTGCCGGGCTCTCGCGCGGCAGCCGCGGTAGGGCGAAGAGCCAGGCCGCCCGGGCGTTTCAAGTGGTCAGCGGCAACGGTCGGGCCAGAAACTCCGCCAACAACTCCCCGGCCACCTCGGTCAGACGCGGGGCCGGGACCAGGGCCGAACGGAGCCGGGCGCGGCGAATCACACCTTTCTCCAGGAAATCGGCGAAGAGCTGCTCGCGAATCTCGGCCGGCCCACCCGTCATGGCCGGAGTCCACTGGCGGCGGCCGGCATCGTCCGGGTGCGAAAGCTGCAGGTAGCCCAGCGGCGCGTGCGACCACTCGAGTAGCCAGCCGACCGCGTCGTCGTGCCCGAGGCACTGTCCGGTCTGCACAGCGTGGAATTGGCCACTGGGGGAGAGCGTCCAGGTCCGCGCCGGCCGCGGCAAGCGGGTGACCACGTCGACCGTCGGGTGGCTATCGAGCAAGTCGGTCTGAATCGAGACAAGCAAATCGACGACCGGCACGGCTGCGGCGCTAGTTTCAATCAGGTCGGCTCGCCAGTACACCTCGACCGTGAAGGGGCGCTCGAGGGTCGGCCGGTAGATGGCCACCGCATCGCCTTGACGCACATAGCCCTCGGCGAGGCACCCCGCGGCTGATTTCAGCGGGGGCAAATCCACGCCCAAGATCGCCAGATCGCTGAGCGGGTGCCCGTCGTGTCGCCACCGGGTCAGCCCGAGGGCCGGGGCCAGCAAGTCGAGGTGGGCCGCAACACCGCCGACCGAAAGCTCGAGCTCATGGTCGGAACGAGTCCAGGAAGCCGCCATGAAGCACACCTTTTCCAAGCCTTGCAATCAAGTTCGCCAGCCTGGCCGCTGCCCAAGGGTGGCTGGCGGCGGCGTGGGCGCATTGTCGGCCACCGCAAATTGAGTTGGCAATGCACGGCGGCAGCGCGTGCTGAATGCGCGGCGGCAACCCACCGGTGGGTCGATGACCGGCCTCGGGCATTCCCAAGCACTGGCGGGGATCGTACCGTGGCGATCGGCCGCCAATAAAAAAACCCCGCCGCTCGCACGAGGCGAAACGGCGGGGCCGGAACAGAGAAGAGGCCGTTAAGCATAATACCCAGAAGACCGCCGGGGCGATAACCCCCAGGACTTCGGAGCGACGATACGCAAGACAAAAAATTAAGTAGCTAACGGATCGCCAACCGGATACTAACAAATCGCACAGCGATGTCCAGCATTTGGTCAGAAAAAAAATTCTGCACCAAAATCGGGGGCTCGGACCAGGGCCCTTGGCCCCCGCCAGCCGCGGCTCTCCGCCGCGATCGTCGCGGCCGAAAGCGGTGCCGCGCGAGAGAATCTTCCGGTGCACGGGTCATCCGGCCCCGAACTGCCTTTCGGTTGGCGCCATCCGGCTCCAAGAGCGACAATTCCCAGTGGGCAGACCCTTCCCCCGGGCCAGGCAGGCGGTCAGGGGCCCGTGTCGGTCCGTCGATCCCGCAGGCAGCGCCGCTTCGAATCCCGCCGAGCCGCCCCCGCCGAGGAAGCAATCCATGCTTGAATTCCTAGCCGTTTGCGAACATGCCTGTCGCCAGGCCGGGGCCGTGCTCCGCCATTGGCAAGGCCGGTTCAGTGTGCGCGAAAAGGGCCCCGCCGACCTCGTGACCGAGGCCGATTTGGCGGCCCAACAGGTGGTTCGCGAGATTGTGTTAGGCGCCTATCCCGATCATGGGTTGCTGGGCGAGGAAGGGGCCAACCTGCCTTCCCAGGGCCCATTTCGCTGGATCGTCGACCCGCTCGACGGCACCACGAATTACGTCCACGGGCTAGGCAACTACGGGGTTTCGCTCGCGCTCGAGCGGGACGGCGAATTGCTGGTCGGTTGCGTCTACGACCCGGTCGCCGAGGAGTGCTTTTCGGCCCTCCGGGGGGGTGGTGCGCGCCTCAATGGGCAAACCATCTCGGCAAGCCGGGTCCAGCGGCTCTCCGACGCCCTGGTGGCGGTGAGCTTCCCCGCCCGAATGACCCGCCAGGCACCTCAACTGGGGCAATTCGTCGAAGTCTTGCTCGAAGCCCAGGCCATTCGCCGGCTGGGCTCCTCGGCCCTCAACCTATGCTATGTGGCCGCTGGCCGGCTCGATGCGTTCTGGGCGACGGAGACCTGCATCTGGGATATCGCGGCGGGGGTGCTCCTGGTGCGCGAGGCGGGCGGATTGGTCACTGGTCTGGAGGGTGGGCCATTTGATCTGAACTGTCCGCGCCCAGTGGCCGCCGCCACCCCCGAATTGCACCGCCAGCTTATCGGGACGCTGGCTCGGGCCGACTGACGCGCTTGGCTCGAATAGCTTCATCCGCCCCTCGGTTTCGACTAAAGTGGAGTTTGGCGCGCAGCTCCTCTTCTCGTCTTATCTTGCGTGCGTTCTTGCCGCCCCCGAACGGATCGAACCCCGGGGGTGGAAGCTCGCCGCGTCGGAGTTCGCATTTGACCCGCTTGGATGGCGATCGCAGGCCTCGCCGAGGGCCCATCGCAATGGCAGTGGCCTTCGCCGCTGCGCTCTGGGCAACACCGGCCGGGGCACAGCCCGCGACGACGGAACCGGCTGCCCAGGGGCCGGCTGATACAGCCGTCGCCCCAGCCCAGCGGGGCCCGGCCGCTCAGGTGGTGAGCGAAGCCAGCCCCGAGGCCGAACCGGTCGAGATTTGGTATCTCCCCGACGCCTCGGGTGCGCTGCGTCCCGTGGTCGGTTTCACCTGGGAGGATTTTCGCCAGGCGCAAGAGGTGATCCGCGGCGAGCGGGCTCAACGACAGCCGCCCGAGTGGAGTGCCGAACAGGTGGCCATTACCGGCCGGGTGAGGGGAGAATTGGCCGAGCTGGAGGTGGAAATTCGTCTGCTGCAAACCCGGGCGGACTGGGTCGGAGTCCCCCTCGGGCTGACCGGGCTGGCTCTCTCCGGTCCGATCGACCACCAGGGGCCCAGCGACTCGCGCTGTGTGGTGGCCGAAGGTACTCGCGGCCGCACCGCCTGGCTGTACGCAGACAAAGCTGGAGTTGAACACCACCTGAAGCTACGCGGACGAATGCCGTTGGAGCCCTTTCCTGGCGGAGGCCGGCTCCGGCTGCCCCTGGTGCGATCGAGCGTCACCGCGGCCGAATTAATCCTACCCCAGGCCGAGGCCGTGCCGCAGGCACCCGCTGCGGGGCTCTTGGTGCCGGTCGAAGCGACCGAGCCGGCCACGACCCGGGTGCGCGTCGAGGGGTTTGGCAGCGAGTTGGATCTGGCCTGGGCCGGCCGGCCGCAGTCGACCCTGGCCGCCTCGGGAATCGAGTGTCGGGCCGCCACCTGGTACCGCTTGGAACCGCAGCGAGCCCTGCTGGAATCGGTGTTGCGGGTATCGGGTTTGCCGGAAGGCCAGCGAACGTTTCAGCTGCGGCTTCCCCGGGGGGCCCAGTGGCTCGCCGACGAACTGCCCGGTTTTCGCCTGACCCGCGTACCCCCTCAGTCCGAGAGCGACCCGTCGCTGGGCGAGCTCCTCGAGGTGGAACCGGCCGCGGGGAGCCGGGGCCGTTTGGAATTGAAGTTGCGCGCGCGGTGGCCAGCTTCGGCCGAGGCATCGGAAACCACCCAGCACTACGATCTAGGCCCCGTCGAGGTGGTCGGCGCCCAGCGCCAGACCGGTCAGGTGGCCGTAACGATCGACCCGGGCTGGCGCGGCGAGCTCCTGCCCGATGCCCTGCTTCAGCCGCTGGACGCGGCCCTGTTGGCCGCTCCTTTGCAAGGGCAGCAAGTCGATGCTAGCTACGAGTACCAGGCGCTGCCGTTTCAACTGCATGTCGAGCTCGCCGAACAAAGCTCGTTCGTGGTCGCCGAGCCGAAATACCGGCTTGAAATTGCCGACGACCAGTTGCGGTTGACGGCCGCCATCGACTATCGCGTCCGCGGCGGACGGCTCCGGCAGGTCGCCTTCGATCTACCGGGCTGGCAACTGGTCGAACTAGGTCCGGCGGGGCAATTTCCGGGCGAGCTACCGACCCCGCGCGAGGGGCGCTGGACGATTCCGCTGGCGCAGCCCTCGGTGGGAGAATTGCGCCTCGAGTGGGTCGCGGTACGCGAGTTTCCCCAGGCCGGCCAACCTGTCGATCTGGAGTTGCCACGGCTCGATGCGCAGACCGTTGCTCCGGCGGTGCTCACGGTCGAGTGTCCGCCGAGCTTGGAGATCTTGCCTCGCGGAGCCGAACTGGCGGGACTGACTCTCTCCGATGATCTGACCGGGGCGAGCGATGACCGCCACCCGGCGCGCTTGGCGTATGATGCCGCGACCGGCCAGGGGCGATTCATTGCCGACTACGTGCGACTGCCGCAGCGAGTCGAGGTCGACCTCGAATCGGAGATCTTGCTCGACGATCGGTCCGCCCGGGTCCGCCAGCGGCTGCAATACCGCATCGAACATGAGCCGATCACCGAGCTGGTTCTGCAGATGCCGAGCCGCTGGGCATCCGACGCGGTGATTCAAATTGCCGACGAGGAGCCGGTCGCGGCCGACGTGGCCGCGACCACGGTGGCCGAAGGGCGGCGGTTGCTCTCGATTCCGCTGCGAACCGCGCGAATCGGCTCGCTGGAAGTGGCCGTCGCTTATGAAGTCACCCACGAACCCTTGGCCGTGGACTCGAGCGTGCTCAGCGAATTGCCCTTGGCCCTACCGGCCCAGGGCCAGTTGGGACGGCACAACCTGCGGATTCAAGCCCCGACCCGGCTCACGGTCGACCTGCCCCAGCAGCCGGCCTGGCAAACCGTGACCGAGCCATCGCAAGGCGAAACCAGCCTGGCCTGGCAACTCCAAGCCACGGAACCGGCTTTCTCGATCCGCTTGCTGCTGGGGTTGGCCGATCCGCGCTGGATCGCCCCCACGGTGGTGGAACAACAGTGGAACCAGGTTTGGCTCTCGGAAGCCGGTCGCGAGGACCGGATCGTGTTTCGCTTTACCAGCAGCCGACCGCGGGCCCTGTTGCGGTTGCCGCCCGGTGTCGTTGCCGACGACCTGAAGGCCACGTTCGATGGTGCTCCGCTGGCAGCGCCAGTGGGGGCCGATGGCCAGGTTCGCTTGAACTGGACACCGGACCCGGTCCCAAGGCCCCATGTGCTTGAGCTGCGCTATCGGTTCGACCAAACCCGGCCCCTGGGCGGATGGCAGCACCTGGCCACGGCCGAGTTTGTCGACGACGTTTGGTCTCGGCAAACCTACTGGCAACTCGTGCTGCCTGAAAACAGCCACCTGCTCAGCGATCCGCCCGGCGCCAACGGTGAATTCACCTGGGCCTGGCAGCGTTTTCACTGGGGCCGAAAGCCCACTTGGGAACAGCCCGACCTGGAGCGCTGGTGCGGTGCTACCCGGCAACCCGTGCCGCCGCGGCACTCGAATCGTTATCTGCTGAGCACGGTGGGGCGGACGCCGGCGCTCGATGTGTTCTTGGCCGATCGGGCCACGCTGGTGCTGTTGATGTCGGGTACCTCGCTGGCCGCCGGGCTGGCCGTGTTGTATTGGCCGGTGTTGCGTCGGCCTCCGCTGCTACTGGCGGCCGGGGTAGCCGTCATCGCCGCCGGCTGTTGGCACCCGGAAACGGCCCTGGTTGTTTCCCAATCGGCAGCGCTGGGTTGCGGCCTGGCGGCCCTGGCCGGATGGCTGTATTACCGCCGACGAACCAGCTCGGTGAGTTTTGAATCACTTTCGACCGCGTCGTTTCAGCAGCCCGGTTCGGTGGCGCGACCGCTGGGGGCGGGCAGCAGTTCGGCCCGCCGGATCGAGGCCACCTCGCTGCTTAGCGGCGGGCCACCGCCAGATCCCCCCGTATGAGCACCCTGCAAGCCTACTGCCGACGCGCTGCGCTCCGGTGGCTCGCCTGGGCCCTTCTGCTGGCAACTCCCCTCCTGGCCCGGGGGGAGGAGCCGGCCGTGCGGCCGCCAGGCCAGGCTCCGCCCAGTGGGCTCTATCGCCGGGCTTATGTGCCGGCGGGTCGCGCCGCCGACTGGCCGTTTCGAGCCACGCGATACTGGCCGATGGCGGCCGACGAATTCCAGCAGCTCGTCTCGTCGGCCAGCCCCGCGTCGGAAGCCGGCGCCCCCAACGTGGTTCTCAGTAGCGCCGTGCTGGAAGCCCACTGGCAAGCGGATCGACTCCAGGGCATCGCGCGGCTCGAGATCGAACGACTCGACCCTTTGCCGGGCGATCCGCGGGAGCAAAGCGGTGACTTGCCAGGCCCGCTGCTCGAACTTCTCCCGGCAGCGATTCGCTGGGGAGAGGCAAGCTGGACCGGCGAAGCGGCGCAGGTGGCCGTGATCGGCGGAACCGCCCGCGGGCCGGCCGTGTTGGTTCCGAAAAGTGGTACCCTCCAGTGGCGCTGGCAGCTCACACCACAGAAGGCGGCCGACCCCACTGCGACCGGCCTGACCTTTCTACTCGGCTCGCTTCCCACGGCGTCGGTTCAGTGGCGATTCCGGTTGCCCGCCCAGTGGCAGCCCACGCTTTCCGGCGGTGTCTTAAGCGGCGGCAACCTCGAGCCCTCGGGCGAGCGTCTCTGGCAAGCCGACCTGTTCGAGCACCCCGCGGCCCAGTTGACCGTGCGGACCGAACCGGCATCGCCGACGGAGGATACGACGTTTGGATGGCAGGAGACCCTGCACTTTCGCCTGGGCCGCCAGGAGACTACCGTGGCTGGCCGCTGGGAACTGCCCGCTTCGGCCGGCGAACCAACGCAGTTCGCGCTGCACGCGGACCCGGCCTGGGAGGCCCTCGAGGTACGCTGGGCCGACCAGCTACTCAGCCCGGTCGAGGCGGCTGCCGACCAGCGCCCTGGGGTATATCACTACGAACTTCCCCCCGCCGGTCCGGGCGAGCAGGCCGTCGAAGTGCGGGCGCGATCGGTCACCGTCGTCGACCGCCCCTGGAGGCTTCCGCGACTAGAGTTGGCATCGCCGGGGTGGCAACAGGGAACCCGAACCCTGACCGTCCTCGATCCGTTGGCGGCCGAAGACCTGCGGTTGAACGACGCGCGCATCGTTTCCACCCGGCGATTGACCGGCAGCCCCTTGGGTGAGCAATGGGAGCTGCAGTGTTTCGCGCCAAGCGCGACCGCCACGGTGCGCCTGGCCACCCGACCGGCTCCGCTTTCGAGCTGGAGCGTAACTCGAATCACCCCCCTGCCCGGCCAGTTGCGCGGGACTTGGCAGGCCGAGTTCGAGGCCACCGAGGGGGAGCGCTACCTGCTCGACGCGGCGGTACCGCGACCATGGCTGGTCGACCAGGTGTCGAGCGTGCCCGCCGAGGCGCTCGCCGACTGGCGAGTCGATACGACGGAACAGGGAGACCGGCGGCTTCGGGTCAGCCTTCGTCGCCCGGTGACAACTTCCGAGCGGCTTCGGCTCGAGGTGAGCGGCCGGCTGCTCCGCGCCCCGAGTGGTGAGCTGGCGCTAAGCGAACTGACCATGATTCGGCTCGACGAGCGGGCCGCCGCTGCGCGACTGCTTGCCCTGGCCAACCCCGAGGCGCTGCCCTTGCGCGCGAGCGGGCCACTGGAGCGTTTTGAATTGGAATGGCGGCAACTGAGCGAGGAACAACAGCGGCTGCTTGGCGAGCCGGGCTCGTACGTGTTCGTGGCGCCCGATCGCGCCGATCCTTCGATCCGCGTGGCGTATCGGTCCGAGGCACCGCGCATCAGCGGACAAGTAACTACCCGGGTTCGCAAGCAAGGATCGCTGATCCAGCAGGAGTTTCTCCTCTCGTGCCGGGCCGAGCAGGCACCGGTCCGCACGCTCTGGGTCGCCTTCAGCCAGTCGACCGGCGACTCGATCTTGTGGGTGCTCGGCCCCGGAAATACGCCCCTCTCCGCCCGCCGGCTCACCGCGGCCGAACAGGCCGAGCGCGACTGGCAAGCCGCGGCCGAGGTGTGGCAACTGACCCTTCCGGCCCCGACCCGCGACTCGTTCGAGCTGCGTGGCACGCGGGGGTTACGTTGGACCGGCGGCGCGGCGCCGCTTACCCTGCCCGCAATTTGCGATAGCACCAGCGGGTCGGGCCGCCTGGTACTGACCACACGAAGCGGCGGATTGCTGCGGGGCGACTCGCCCGATTCGGCCCTGCCCGAGCTGCTGCCCGACGAACCCGAATTTGCCGGATCGCTGATTTACGAGTACCGAACGGACGACCTGTGGACTGCGCGTTTGCGCGAGCTGAGGTTGGTTCCCGAGTCGCCCGCCGCGGCCAGCCAGCCCCTGGTTTGGCGGGCTCGGCTTCAGAGCCGAATCGCCGAGGACGGTCCGATTCTGCATCAGGCTCGGTACGACTGGGCACCCGCGGGCCAGACCAGCTTCGATTTCCGGCTGCCGCCGGAGTCGCAATTGCAGCGGGCCTTCGTCGACGGGCGCCCCGTAGTACCACGGCGCGACGGCCCAGGTTGGCGTCTCATCACGGCCAACCCCGCCGAGGTAGCGCTCGTCGAGCTACAGTGGACGGGTCCTGCGCTGGAGCGCGGGGTGGGTTGGCGCGTATCGGCCCCCTGGCCGGACTTGTCCCTGCCGGTACTCGACAGCCAGTGGGCCGTGGCCACGGCCCCGCCGCTGTCGGTGCAGTCGTCGTGGTTCGCTCCGGTTTACGGCGCCGGAGCGCATCCCACTTGGCCCCAACGGCTGGCGGGCCCCTGGGGAGGGAACCGGGACGATTCTCCCGCCTGGAGGCGATGGCTCGATTCGTGGCTGCAAGAACCCGGCACCGAGTCGCCAGATGCCGAAGCCTCGTTTGACGCACTCTGGCGCCAGAGCCGCGAGGCGCTGAGCGCCGAACCTGGCGCGGCCACCTGGGGCCAGATGCTGAGCGCCATGGCCGAACGGGCACGGCGAACCAATCACGAGTTTTGGATCGACGCCTGGGCTCTGAGTGCCCAGGGATGCTCCCCCTCGGGCCCCCTGCCCGAAACCGATGAGCCTGGCAGCCGACTGCTAAGCTGGGTGGGTTTGGACCGGCTTGAAACTCCCTCGGGGGGAATTCTGCTCACGATGGCCGGGGCAGCCGAGGAGCCAGCCGACGGCGCGGCGCGGGGCCTTCGCAGCCCCACGGCACGGCCGCTTGGCGACGCCCGGCTGGGCCAAAGCCAATGGCGCCAGGTTCGCCAGCGCTATCCAGGCCGCTACGTTTCCGCAAGCCAATGGGTGCAGGGGGGCGAACCCTTTCCGCTTCAAGTTCCGCCGGGCCGAGCCAACTCGGCCCTTCTGGGGGCGCAGGCGAACTCGCGCGGCGGCTGGACCCTTACCGTCTGGCCCACCGAGCCAGGCAGGCCGACCTCGGTGTGGATCGTGCACCGGCCGAGCACCTTGGCGCTCGGTTGGGGCACAATGCTGCTTATGGCGGCGCTGGGAGGCTGGCTCGCCCTGAGCCGGCGCCCCGCCGCAACGGCGTTGGCGGCCGGGTGCCTGCTGGCGGCCCTGGGGGCGCCCGATAGCTGGGTGCCGGTTACCACGGGTGCCTGGCTGGGAAGCCTCTTGGGGCTCGTGCTGCCCACGGTACGTTGGCTGGCGCCCTGGGAGGCGACTCCCTCGGCCGTGGCCGAGGCGAGCGTCGGCCGCTACCGGGTTGCAACCGCGGTGGGGCTGGTATTGGTTGCGCTCGGCGGCGCTGCTCGGCTTGCGGCTCAGGTACCCGCGGCCGCGGTCCCCGAGGTTCTGATTCCGGTCGACGGCCAACGGCAACCAACGAGCGATCCCTGGCAAGTTCCCGACGAGCTTTACCAGTTGCTAGTGTCGCGCGCCCGTCAGGAGCGGGCACGTGCGGGAACCCTTTGCATCGAGGCCGATTACGAATTGACGCTGGCCGAACCGGGGGGCAACACAACCCCGCTGTTGGCGCCGCGCGAGATCGAAGCCCGCTTCGAGGTGGTCTTGGTCGAGCCGGGCGAACGGATTCGGCTGGCACTCGAGCAATCGCAGGTGGAGTTGCTGCCCGAGGGGGTCACGGTCGACGGCCAACCCACGACGGCGCAATGGGTCGATCAGGGAAGCGCGCTCGAGGTGGTCGTATTTCAACCTGGCTGGCACACGGTGCGTTTGAAGCTGGCCCCCACCTCGGCCCTGGCCAGCGCGGCCGGGCGAATGGCGATCCGTCTTCCCCGGGTTCCGCGCGCCACCTGTCGCGTCCGTTTTCCGGTCGATGCCTGGGAAGTTCGTTTGCCCCAGGCCGAGGCCGAATCGTCCCCCGGCCATCGGCACGCCGCCACGCTCGCCTGGGCCGACCGACTCGAGGTGCTGTGGTTCGCCGATTCTGCCGATGGCCAAGCGGCGCAGCCGTCGGGCGAGCAACTCACCTGGTTGCAAGTGGGCCCCGGTGCCACATCGATCCAGCTCAAGCTACGGCTGCGGTTTCCCCCAGGCGGATCTCGCCAATGCCGGTTGCGGCTCGACCCGAACCTGCCCCCCCGCCCACTGACCGCGCACCCCGGCGGACAAGTCGTTGAGGGGCGTGCCGGTTCGTCGCGTGGAGAGCTGCTGCTCGAGATTCCCGCCGAGTTGGGGGCGGAAGTCGAGTTGGAGGGGCGTTGGCCCTGGGAAGCGATGAGCGGAATCGGTCGGCTGCAACCACCGCGCGTGGAGTTGGTGGAGCCGGCACCTTCCCGGCAGTGGCTCGCGCTTTCGGTCGACCCGAACCTGGATTATCGGCAGGATGCCGCCGAAGCGGTGGTCGGGATTCCGCCTGCCCAGTTCCTGAAAAACTGGGGCTCCGCGACGGCCGAGCCGAATTGGGCTGCCCGTTCGTCGGAGCCAATGGCGCCCTGGATCCTCTCGACCAGGCCGCGCCCAACCCAACTTTCCGTGGTGCAAACCAGTCAGTTTGAGGCCGCCCTGCCCCGGCCGCGCGTGCGAAGTCGGGCCAGGATTTCGCTGCAGTCGGGAGTCACGTTTCTGCACCACTTGCAAATGCCCGGCGGCTGGCGCGTGGATGAGTTGGCCGTGCTGGAAGATGGCAGCCCGGTGGCGGCCCGCTGGTCGCAGGACGACCAGGGGCAAGTCGTCGTTTTCCTTTCGGCCCCCTGCGGACCGGAGCAGGAAGTGCACCTCACGATCTCGCGCGAGGCCGAGGGCTCGGATCGCCCCCTGAACTGGTCTCCTCCGGCGTGGTCGGAAGCCAGCGAGCAATCGGACCAGGTGCAGATTCTGGCATCGCAGCAGACCGAGTTCGCCGTGACCGAGGCTGCCGGCTGGAACCAGCTCGATCTGCCGACGGCCAAAGTCGATCAGCGACGCGTCAGCAGCCACTGGAGCTGCCAGGGGCCTCCGCCCGCCATGCAGTTCACCTTGCGTGAAAACTTGTTGGCGGGCCGAATCTGGCAGATGACCACCTTGGTGCGGCAGGGAGCGAACTGGGAGGCCGCCATGGTCTTGCGTCCTCAGTTGAGCCAAGGGCGTTTGTCGGTCCTGCGATTCGAGCTTCCGCACGACTGGCGGGATCTGGTTTGCGACGATCCGACGGTTTCTCTTCTGGAAAGCGAGGACCCCAAGCGCCAACGGCGGATCCTGACGCTCGAATTGCCAGACGCGGCGCCCCAGAAAGAATCCTCGTGGACCGTTCGCGCGCGGCTCGAACTGGCCGCCGGCGCTGCGCCGCGGTTGGCGGTGCCCTTGCCGCTCGATTCGCTAAACTACTCGCAATTGTTGGTGTTGCCCGCGCAGCTCGATCGCGCCCCGGCCCGCTGGTCGACTCAGGGAGTGCGGCCGGCCGTCGCCGAGCAGCTTCCGCGCCCGCTCCCCTTCGCCCCCGTCGCGCCCCAGGCCTATTTGGCCTACCGGGTCGTCGACGACTCGGCCTCGGCGGTGCTGAGTAGCGCTACCCAGACAGGCGATCCGCGACGCCTGACCCTGGCCGAATACGACCTCGAATTCACCGCGGCCAGCTCCTACCAGGGAGTTGTCCGCTGGACGCTGCCGCCGGGCGCGCCCACGAGGCTCGAGCTAGCGATGCCCGCGCAACTGGAGCCGGTCGAGTGGCGCTGCAATTCCCGGCCTGCGGCGATTCAAGCGATTGGCCCCAATCGCTGGGTGGTGACCCTGCCCGCGGAACCTTGGGGCCACGCCGTGGAAGTGTTGTTTCGCACTCAGAGTGGCGTGGAGCCCTCGCCCGGCACGCTGCCGGTGCCCGGTTTCCTGGGCGATTTTCCAGTTCAGGCGGTGTGGACCATTCGCGACCGATGCGGCCGCCGCTTGGTGCTGGATGCGGCCTCGCAGCTCAGCCCCTGGAAGGCGGCTATTTTCCGCTTGGGTGCCACGGTCGGGGCACTTACTCCGGGCGGCGCCGCGGGCACCGCGCCGCCGTCGCTGGCTACCGCGCCCCGCTATTGGCAACACCAACTGGCGGTACGGCGGGCAGCCGCGCAGGCGGCGCTCGACCAGTTAACCGACGACGACGAACGGCTCGCGGCCCGGACCGAACTCGAGGCCGCCGAGGGGCTTCTCGGGCAGGCCAGTTCGACCGCTACCGTCAGCGAGTCCGCGGCAAGTGCCACGACCCGCGAGAATTACGACCTGCTCACGCGCTGGCGGCAGTCGGACCGTTTGGCAGCGCCGGCCAGCACTTGGCGCCCGGCCGAGAGCGATGCGGCGCTTCGCTACCACGCGGCCTGGCCCTGGGACCGGCTGGCGCGTTGGGGCGCGAAATCGCTCCTGCTGTTAGTGCTAGCAGGCGGGTTCTGGCTGCTCGCGGGGCGTCCTGACCGCCCGCTGCGATGGTTGCGGCGGCGGGCAAACTGGCTGGGGCTGGCCGCCAGCGCCGTTTGGTCGCTCGGTTTTTGGCCGGCGCCCTTGGGTTGGCTTGCCGCGGCCTACTTTCTGGGGCGTTTGGCCATGCGGCGCCAAGCCCGGCCGCTGCCGCGGAGACCGTCGGTGAGCCCTCGACCGATGACCGGTTGGTCGTAACCATCGGCACCGTCCCCCGAAGTTCAGCGTGCGATTGGCCGGCGCCGTTTCCCGGCGAGAAACCGCCGGAACGGGCCGTCCGCGCGACTCGACTTGACCGCCGGGCCGGCCCAGTCGTATATCTGCCGCAGCGGGGCATCGCTGGGCGGCGGGCTTGGCGACACGCGACACGGGGCGACCGGCCCGGCCGTTGGCCGATGCTCGCCGGGGACCGAGGCGGGACGTCAACCGGCTACCGGACATCGATCGTTAGACCAGGCCAGCGGCGCGACAGGATGTGGCGCCAGGGCCCAGGCAGGAGGCCGATATGAGCCACGAGCCATCGTTCCATTCATCGCAACCGGGGGTGTTCCGCCCCTGCGACACCCGGCCGGCGGTGCCAGTGCACATTCGCTGGATGATCCGCCGCGACATGGCCGAAGTGCTCGACATCGAGTCCGAGGCCTTCGAGTTTTCCTGGACCGAGGAAGACTTCATCCGCTGCCTGCAACAGCGAAACTGCATTGGCATGGTGGCCGAGCGCGACGAGAAGGTCGTCGGCTTCATGATCTACGAATTGCACAAGACTCGCCTTCATATCCTGAATTTCGCCGTCGCCACCGCCGTGCGCCGCCAGGACGTGGGCCGCCAAATGGTGGAAAAGCTGGCCGGCAAGCTCTCGCAGCAGCGTCGCAGCCGAATCACGCTCGAGGTGCGCGAAACGAACCTGGCCGCCCAACTGTTCTTCCGCTCGCAAGGTTTCCGGGCAATCTCGCTCTTGCGCGAGTTCTACGAAGACACGCCGGAAGACGCCTACTTCATGGAGTTTCAACTGCCCAGCGCCGTGCCCGAAGGCGTGCTGCCGACCAATCGCATCGCACGGCTGGCGGGCTGAGAAACGCCGCGGAGGCCGTCGCCTGGGGGGCCGGCCGAGCGCCGGCAGGATGCGCACCGCCCCCCAGCGGCTACAGCGGCAGAAAATGCACTTCGAGCGCCGGCAGCTCGACCACGGCCAACGAGTGGGGCTGGGCCCGATACAAGGCCCCGGGGTTGAGCACCAGGGTGCGGCCGCGCCGCTCGTGACGCTGCCGATGGGTGTGCCCATGGCAAACTAGGTCCCAGGTGCCCTCGGCAATGGTTTGATCGAGCCGGGCCTGATCGTCGCCGTGCAGAAACGCGATTCGTCGCCCCGCCAGTTCCAAACTGCCAAATTCGCCATGGCAGGTCTGGCCCAGCGCAAGCAGTTCCTTCCGCAACTCGGCGCGATCGTAGTCGCAGTTGCCGAAGACGTAATGGCCGGGCCATTGCAAGAGCGCCCGGGCCACGGCGATCGAGCCGATATCGCCGCAGTGTACCAGGGCCGCGACTGGCCAGCTCTCCAGGGCCCGCGCGGCCTGCTGCGTAAAGGCGACCTGGCCGTGCGTGTCGCTTAACACCGCCAGAAGTTGGTTGGTCTGGGCCTGGTCCGCGATCACCGAGTTTGGGCTCACTGCTTGGGGGTGCTGGCGCGCAGCGGCTCGTCGAACCGGCTCGCCCGTCGCCGATTTGGGAACTATATTTGAGGCCCGGGGCCACGGCAACTTGGTCTCCGACTGGCGCCCTGGTCTTGCCGGCCCTTGGTTCGCTCGCGGCTCATGTTTTCTCCGACGGTTACCTGGTGGTTCTCCTGGGTGGTGCTGCTGGCCATTGTGGGCTCAGCGGTGACGCACTTCTTGCTGCGCTATCGCCGCGAGACCGAATATGCCTGGGTGCTGTTGCCGCTATTCGTGCTGCACCGTTTCTTCACTCGCCTGCTCTGGCGCACCTCGATCAGCGGTCCGCTGCCGATACCTCCGGGCCAGGGCGCCATTATCATCTGCAATCACTCCACGTCGGTCGATCCGGCATTCATTCAACTAGGCATCCAGCGCGTCGTGCATTGGATGGTAGCCCGCGAATACAGCCTGGACCCGAAGCTGGCCTGGATCTTTCGCCTGCTAGGCACGATTCCGGTGAACCGCGACGGAGTGGATACGGCGGCCACCAAGGCCACGATCCGGTTGGCCCGCGAAGGCCAGCCCGTGGGGCTGTTGCCTGAGGGGCGGATCAACATGACCGACGAATTGCTCTTGCCCGGGCGGCCCGGGGTGGCCCTGATCGCGCTGCGGGCAAGGGTGCCGGTGGTCCCCTGTTATGTGCGCGGGGCGCCGTACGACGGCTCGGCCTTCGGCTGCTTTCTGATTCCGGCCAAAGTACACGTCGAGGTGGGGCAGCCGCTCGATTTGTCGGAGTTCTATCGCCGCCGCCACGAGGACGGCATCTTGGAAGAACTGACGCTGTATCTGATGCGCGAAATCGCCAAGCTGGCCGGCGAACCCGACTATCAGCCGAGCCTGGCCACCGGGCGTCGCTGGACCGACTTCAACCAGGAAGACTGGGACCGCGCCCGCCGGCGGATGGCCTAGCCGCCCGTCGATAAAAGCCGGCGTCGCTTTTTTCAACCTCGTCAAACGTCGAGCCAAGCTCGTCGCGGCGCGCCACACGGCGACTTTCACCGCTGGGTTGGCATCGCGTCCCTGCGATGACGCAGCCCGCCGAATCCTTCGACGGCCTGTTAGGCCCCTCTGGCCGCACGATCGCAGGCAGCCGGTACCCTGGGGAAAACCCCGGTCTCGACTCCGGGCTCTTAGTCGTCGGCGGTAATCCAACGGCTTCCCGGCGACCACGGGGTAACAGTCGCCCCGGCATTGCGCTTGGGTGAGATGCCGCGGCCCCTCCGGCACCCCAAACACCTTTCCCGAGGGGAACCTTCCGAACAGGAGCGAATCGACGATGGTCCCGACTGGCGCAATGGAAAAACAGCACGGCCTGGAAACGCGGGTGCTCTCGGCCGACGAAATGGCCCTGGTCAGCGGCGGCACCAATGTGCTCTGGGTGATGGCCAAAACGGTGATCGGCGCCTTGGAATCCGCCGGGCGAACGGTGCTCGACACCGTCTCAGGCGACTCGACCGAAACCAAACTGATGAATTTCCTGGAGAACAACATTCGTCCCAAGTAACTCGCGCGATCCGTGTCGTCGCCGGCTGGGTTCGGCGGCCCGGGGGCGCGGAGAAACCGGCCCCCGGGTCATCGCCGAGCGCGGCGCCAATGGCCCGCCGGCCCGGCGCGGTTTGCACTCCGGCCGCCAAGCGCAGTTGTCGTCGCCCGAGCACCTACCCTAGAATCTTGGGCCTGCGAGCGGGCCCCGATACCCGGGGGACGACCAACCAGGTCGACGGGTCTCGAAGGCCAGCCCGACACCTGGGGAGGATGCCACCGTGACGCACATCCATGACTCGCTTGTCGCCTTGGGTCGTAGCTCGCGGGGCGCGGCCCGGCGCGGCAGGGCATGGGCCGTGTTGGCCTGGGCGGCGCTGGCGCTCGGCTCGCCGGCCGTGGCCGAAGAGGGGTTTGCGCCGCTCTTCGACGGCCAAACCCTGCGCGGCTGGCACGGGGACGACACGCTCTGGCACGTCGACGATGGGGCCATCGTCGGCAGCACCGAAGGCCACCCGCTCAAACACAACTCGTTTCTGGCCACCGATGCAAAATACAAAAACTTCGTGCTGCGGCTGAAGTTCAAGCTCCGTAATCACAACTCGGGCGTGCAGTTTCGCAGCAAGTCGCTCCCCGATCACGTGGTGCAAGGCTACCAGGCCGATATCGCCGACAACATGTTTCTGGGCATCCTCTACGAAGAGGGGGGGCGCGGCATTCTGGTCAACGTATCCAAGCCCGACGAGGTCAAGGCGCACCTCAACGAAGACGGCTGGAACGAGTACGTGATCACCGCCGACGGGCCGCACATCACCCAGGTGCTGAACGGCTACACGACGGTGGATTACATCGAGAAGGAACCGGTCGGGGCCACCGAGGGAATCATCGCCCTGCAGTTGCACACCGGCCCTGAAATGAAAATCTGGTTCAAGGATATCGAACTCAAGCCGCTGCCCTAGCGGGCCGGTTCAAGGCGCGGTCACGCTGGCCGTCGTGAGCTGAGACCGTAGCCAGCTCAGTTGCCGGCGCAGTTGGGCGAGGACCGCGGCCGAGTCCTCGCCATAGGCCAGCGCCGTGGCCACCGGCCAGCCGGCCTCCACGCGTGAGCCGGCCGCGGGCACGTCGGCCCACGCGCCCAGCGCTGGCTCAAGCGCCAACGCCCGCAGTGTTTCGGCCAGCCGTGGGGAAACCACCGCAGGCTCGCGGGTGTAGTAAATAGCCTTCCCCACGCAGACCGGCGCATCGCGATCGGCGTTAGACGGAAAACCAGCCAGGCGGTTCGCGCCGGGCCAAAGTTCGCCGCGCTCGCCGCCAACGACGGGGGCTTGCTGGTCATCGAACGACCCGCACGCCGCGGCCTGAAGAACTAGGGCCGAGCCGAGGCCGGCGCGCTCCAGAATCTCCATCGAGGCCGTATAGCGAGGATTGATCTCGACGGGCACGAAGCTCAAGGCATCGTCCCCCCTGGGCTCGAGCACTCCGTCGACGCCGAACAAACCGCGTAGTCCACAAGCCGCGGTCAACACCTGGCCCATTCGCTCAATTTGTTCCAACGTTGTCTCGGGTACCGTCACGGGCCCAATCGAGCCGGCGTATTGCAGCCCCCGTGCGCCGGTCCAGGGTGCGGGCGCGAGCGACTGAGTCAGGCCGCAAAGCCGGCAACCAGATCGCCCGGCCACGAACAAGGCGGCCGCCGGGCACCCTTCGACAACCCGCTGAAAGAACCAGCGGCCTTCCCCCTGCGGCAAGGCCTGCCCCGCCCAGGGCTCGACGTGCAGGCCGCCGCTACCTGCCAGGCGCTTGGCAAACCAGGTGCCGTCGCGCGGCAACCGCGCGTGGTCGAAGCGCCACTCGACCCAGGGCAACTCGGCCTCGGCAAGGGCCGCGTTCCACACTGCCGGCTCACGGGCCGCGCGTAAGGCCGCGGGCAGCGAGCCCCATAGCCCCGGGCGGCGGGCAGCCCAAGCGGCAATCAGCTCAGGCTGGTTTTCCAGCCCCCCGGTAAACATCCAAGGGCCGGGGGGCGCCGCTTCGATCACGGCGCCCAGCCCGGCGGGATAATCGGGGGGACAGGTCACCGCGGCCCAGTGGTGGGTATCGACGTCGGCGAACAGGTCGCCCCCCGACACGTCGAACCCTGCCCGCTGGGCCGACCAGGCCGCCGCGCGAATGCTGGCGCCGACGATGGTCAGCGCCGGTCGCTTGGCCGCGGCGTTCAACGCAGGAACTGCTGCACCCAGTAGATGGCGCCCCCGCGGCTGCGATACGCGGCCACGCCGATGCGGCGCCAACTGCGATTAAGAATATTGGCCCGGTGGCCCGAGGAGTTCATCCAAGCCCGGAGGGCCCCAGTGCTGTCGGCCTGGCCCATGGCAATGTTCTCGGCCACGGGGTCGCTGGTGTGGCGAAAGTTGCCGGTGCTCGACATCCAAAGCGAGTGCTTGCGGGCCGACCGCATCAGCCGTTCGTCGACCAGCAGCGGGGGCAATCCGCGCCGCTTTCGTTCCGCGTTGGTACGGGTAATCACGTTGCGCTCCACCTGGTGCAGCACCATCGAATCGGGCAGCGGATCCAGCTTGGGCTGGGGAATGCTGGTCAGAACCATGGCGACAACTGCAGCTTCAACGAACATAGTTGCTCCTCCTGGCACGAACAGAGCTCGCGCACGGCGCCGGCACCAACTTGGTCCGGGATCGCCAGCGCGGGCCTTTTGGGAAACACCTAATCAGTGCGTACGACTCGCGTCGGCTCAGGCGGGTGGGGCGGAGCGCCCGGTCAAGGGGCGGCCGCGATGCCTGTCCGCGTGCGAGCTGGGGTAGGTAGGGATGAGTCCCTGGACCGAATCGATTCGACGCCATGCTTCGCGCTGGGCGATGGTCGACAGCGACGCGTCGATGCGTTCCAAGCTTCACCCCCCGTTGTTTGGGCTGGTGCGGCTAGCCTAGCGAACCGGTACGCCACGGCAACCCCCCGGACGCCGCATCCAGGCCCCCGAAAGCGCCCAGGCAGTGCTCGCTAAAACCTTGAGCTACTTGCATTTGAGCACCTATCTGGTATTTTCCTGACTCGCCGAATTTATGCCCCGGTTGGGGCCGCCAGGCCCGGCGGCCAACCGCCCGAGGCAACCGACGGCGAAGCGGGATCGTCGCGATTTTGGTAACTGGCCCCCCGGGCCGCTAGCGCGCAAGAGGAACACATCAATGTCGATGTATATCGGAGAAGCTTTGTCGGGCGAGGGGAATGAAATCGCCCACATCGATTTGCTGATCGGCAGCAAGGATGGACCGGTGGGGCACGCCTTTGCGAGCGCCTTGGCCCGTCAGAGCGAAGGTCACACCAACCTGTTGGCGGTGCTGACGCCGAACCTGGCCGTCAAGCCGGCCACGGTGATGATTACCAAGGTGACCATCAAGGGCATGAAGCAGGCGGTGCAAATGTTTGGCCCCGCCCAGGCCGCCGTGGCCAAGGCCGTGGCCGACTCGGTCGCCAAGGGCACCATTCCCAAGAAGCAGGCGGAAGACCTGGTCGTCGTTTGCGGGGTGTTCATCCACCCGGCCGCCGAAGACAACAAAAAGATTTATCAGTACAACTACGACGCCACCGTGGCGGCGATCGAGAACGCCATGAGCGGCAAGCCCACCGCCGAGGAAATGCTGGCCGGCAAGGATCAGGCCGAGCACCCGTTCAAGGGCTTCTGATCCCGCGGCGGGGCCGCTGCCCCGGCGGAGCCGCGCCTCGAAATGTCCACCGCACCGTCCTCGTCACCGGTCGGGCCGCCACGATCAGCGCCCCGGCCGAAGACGCCCAGGTGCCGGGGTCCACGGGCCCGGGGAGCCCCTCCCCCGGGCCCTTTTTGTTATTCAAACCAGCCTGCTCCAGTCAGCCCGCGGTCGAGCCTACCTGGCCAAGCGCGAGCGGCTGGGCACGCCAGGCACCGGGACCACCTGTCATGTCGAAGGCCAACGTTCTGCTCCAACTCGACAGCGACCCCCAGCCCAGCGTGTTCGACTCGCTGGTCGCGGTCGACGCCGGCGCACCGCACCTGTTGCGCCACGGCAATGTCACCCCCGACAATGTGATTGGCCTGGTCCACGGACTAATGTTCACCCGCGGCCCCGACGATCTGCGCCACTCGGCCATCTTCATCGGGGGCAGCAGCGTCGCGGCGGGCGAGGCGCTCTTCCGCGCCGTGGCCGAAGCCTTTTTCGGTCCGCTGCGGGTTTCGGTCATGCTCGACGCCAATGGGGCCAATACCACGGCCGCCGCCGCCGTACTGACAGCCGCCCAGCACCTGGACCTGGGTAGCACCCGGGCACTGATTCTGGGGGGAACCGGCCCGGTGGGAACGCGCGTGGCGAGGCTCTTGGTAAGCCAAGGAGCCCAGGTGCGGTTAGCCTCGCGCAACCTCCAGCGGGCCGCTCAGGCCTGCGACGCAATCCGCCATCTGTTCCCGGGGGGGCACCTCGAACCGTGCCTGGCTCAGCCCGGCCCCGCCACTCAAGAGTTGCTCGAGGGCGTTCAGCTTGTCGTGGCGGCCGGCGCAGCCGGAGTTCAACTGCTGTCGCGGGCCGATCGCATTCGCACCGAAGAGCTGCGGCTAGCTATCGACCTGAACGCGGTTCCGCCCGTGGGAATCGAGGGGGTCGAAATCACCGACCGGGCCACGGCCCGTGACGGCGAGCTGTGTTATGGGGCCCTGGGGGTTGGGGGGCTGAAGATGAAAATCCACAAGGCGGCGCTGCGGCGGCTGTTCGACTCGAGCGACGCCCTGCTCGACGCGGAAGAGATCTTTGCCCTCGGCCAGGCGCTGGTCGCCAATTAGGGCTCGTTGCCGGCTCGTCGCGGAAACGAACGCGCGCCGGCCAAGCGCCCGGTAATTGATGGCCGCCGAACGACCTGTTCGTTCGGCGATCGTGTGCGAGCTGACTCGGATCCGCAGGGCCGACCGTGAACCAACCGGTTCGGCCCGCGCGGCGGGTTCGGGACGGGAAGTGAATCCTTCGGGCCATGCCAAGCGGGGTGCGATCATGACCGACGGCAACCAGGGCGCCAGCACCGCGGGGAGCGGCGAAAAGCCACGAGAGCGGCGCGGCCGGCCGCTGCATGTAAAAATCATGTGGGGCCTGCTGCTGGGTGCCGCGGTGGGGCTGGTCGCCAACCGCCTGGCATCGGTTCCGGAAACCACCGGCCCCCCCTCGCCGCGCGACACCGACCGCTCGGGCGTCGACGACCGGCTCGAATGGTGGGCTTCCCAAGTGGCCGAGCCGTTGGGGCGCGTGTTCCTGCGCCTGGTGCTGATGGTGGTGTTGCCGCTGGTGTTTTCGGCCTTGACCTTGGGCGTACTCGAATTGGGCGACGTCGGCCGATTGGGCCGCGTGGGGCTGCGCACCTTGCTGTTTACGGTGGTTTTCTCCACCTCGGCCGTGGTGCTGGGGGTGGGGCTGGTCAATTCGATTCGCCCCGGCGAAGGCTTGCCCCCCGAGAAACAACAGTCGCTCAGGGCTCAGTACGCTTCGCGCGCCACCGAGGCCGCCCAGGGGGCCGACCGGGCCAAACCGCTCAAAGACACCCTGCTCGACCTTCTGCCCGAGAACCCGCTGCAGGAAATGGTCGGCGCGCTCGACGGCAGCTCCAAGGGGGGCGGCATGCTCGCCGTGATGGTGTTCTCGCTGATCTTCGGCGTGGCCCTGGCGGTGAGCCCCGAACGGACCGGCCCGCTCGTGGGAGTTCTCGAAGGACTGTTCGACGTGTCGATGACCATTATCGGTTTCGCCATGCGGCTGGCGCCGCTGGCCGTAGCGCTGCTGGTGTTCTCGATTACGGCCCGGCTGGGGCTGGATATCGTCCGGACCCTGTTCTGGTTCGTACTGACGGTGGTGCTGGGCTTGGTGATTCAGGTCGTGGTGGTCTATTCGACCGCCATCGCGGTTTTCGCCCGCCGCTCGCCCTGGCAATTCTATCGCGATATTTCCGAGGCCATGCTCACGGCCTTCGGCACCTCGAGCTCAAACGCCACGCTGCCCACGGCGCTGCGGGTAGCGCACGACAACCTGCGGCTGCCGCGCGAGATTTCGCAGTTCGTGCTGACCGTGGGGGCCACCGGCAACCAAAACGGTACCGCGCTGTTCGAGGGCGTGGTGGTGCTGTTTCTGGCCCAGGTATACGGCGTCGACCTGTCGCTGGGCCAGCAAGTAAGCGTGGTGCTGATGTCGGTGCTGGCCGGCGTGGGAACCGCCGGTGTGCCCGGGGGGTCGCTGCCGCTGATTGTGATCGTGCTCCGCTATGCCGGCGTGCCGGCCGAGGGAATCGGCATCATCCTGGGGGTCGACCGGTTGCTCGACATGTGCCGCACCGTGGTCAACGTCACCGGCGACCTGGCCATCGCCACCTGCGTCGCCGCGGGCGACGAACGGGCGCGGGCGGCGACCGGCACCGCCTAGCCACACGCGGGCCGCTCTCCACCGGCCCGCCCCGAAGCCCCGCCGGGCGGTTACTCGGGTAGCGGCTGGTCCTTGGTTTCCGGAGCGAACGGCAAAGCGACCAGCCCCAAGAGAAACACGCCGCACATGGTCACGCCGGCGTAGCGCATCGGCTCGTCGTAGCCGGCGTACACCTGCTTGATCAGCGCGCCCAGGGTAAAAGGGCCAATGGCCGCGGCGAACCGGCCCACGTTGTAGCAAAACGAAGTGCCGGTGCTGCGCAGCCGGGTGGGAAACAGCTCGGGAAAGTAAATCGCGTACCCGCCGAAGAGGGCAAGCTGGCAAAAACCCATCAGCGGAATCATCCAGAACACTTCCGAGAAATCGTCCAGGCACCAAAACACCAGCGCGGTGCTGAACATGGCGGCCAGAAACGCCACGGCAAAGGCCGGCCGGCGGCCGGTCACCTGGGTCATACGGCTGTACGCATAAATACCGAAGAAGCCACCGATGTTCTGCATGATCGACGTGATGCCGACCCAGAGCGCCACCTTCGAGTCGACCTCGGGCTTGGCAAGGCCCAGGGCTTCGAAACGGGCCCGGAACACGGGGGCCAACAAGTCGTAGCTGAAGAACCCGATGCCCCAAAGCCCCACCACGCCGGCAAAGGCCAGCACGAAACCGACCAGGGCGTTGTGCCGCCAGCGGGGATCGCCAAATAGTTCGCCGTACGAGCCCAGCCGGGCCTGACCCGCGCCCGCCTTGACCGTGGCTTGCCAGCGCTCGGGCTCCTTGAGCCGAGCCCGAATGACAATGGCCAACAGGGCCGGCAGCGTGCCGACCAGGAACATAATGCGCCAGCGGCTGACTCCGGTTTCGGCCAATTGCCCGAGCACGATATTGATTAGCGCGGCGGTGATGTTGCCCACGGCCGAAAGGGCTTGCAGCAGCCCTAGCGCGTGCGGGCGGGCTCGGTCGGGCATGACCTCGGCCACCAGCGAAACGCCGACGGCGAACTCGCCCCCCACGCCCAGGCCGGTCAGAAATCGGTAGGCGGCGAAATCCCAGAAGCCCACTGCCAGGGCATTCAGGCCGGTGAAGATCGAGTAAATCAGGATCGTGATCAGCATGGTTTTGGCGCGGCCCACGCGGTCGCCCAGGATGCCGAAGCCCAGGCCCCCCGTGGCCCAGCCCAGCAGAAAAATGCTGGTCGACAGACCGGCGTAGAAGTCGACGTCGCCCGGCTGTGGGGATTGAACCAACTCCTGCATGGCCGGCTTACGAGCCAAGGCAAAGAGCTGTTGGTCCATGGTGTCGAAGAGCCACCCCAGGGCACAGACCGCGAGCACGAACCAGTGGTAACGGGTCAACTCGCGGTACCAGGGCTGCGTCACCTTCGCCATCGATCGTCCTTTCCGGGCAAGCGCGTCCAGGCCAGCGCGCTGCGTCACGTCGGGTCGGCCAGAAACGCCCCAGTGTGGCAGCCCCGCGCAGCCCTCGCAAGATGCGCACCAGTGGCTGCTTAGCGCGAGTAGCCGGCTTGCTCGCCGGCTGCCGGCGGGGAATACTTGAAGGCACGAGCGATTCCGCGGCCCGCCGCACAGGCCCCACCTGCCTTTCAAGCTCTGGCATGAACAAAGCGTTTCTCCGCGAACCCGAGGATACCGGCGAGCGCCACTGCCCGCGCTGCGGTTCACTGGGCCAAAGCGTGGCGCGTACCACGCTGGATGCCCAGCTCACCAGTTCGGCCGCCGCGCGGCTCTCGGCGCCGGCCTACTTTTGCCCTTACGCCCTCTGCGACGTGGGTTATTTCGATCTTTATGAGCGGGTTGCCGAGGCGAGCGAGTTTCGCCAGCCGGTATACCCCAAAGACCCCGATGCGCCGCTCTGCGGTTGCTTTGGCCTGACCGCGGCCGACATCGAAGCCGACATCCGCGAGGGTGTGGTTACTCGAACCCGGGCGATCGTCGAGCGCGCCCGCACCAGCGAGGCCCAGTGTGCGCTCCGCGCCGCCAGCGGCCGAAGCTGCGTGGCCGAGGTGCAGCGCTACTACCTGAAGTGCCGGGGGCAGCAGCCCTCGGGCGAACGCTAACGGCGGCCGCGCGCTTTGCGAGACCCGAGTGCCAGAAACCGAACCGATTTGACGCGGTCGGGGCTGGTCGAGTAAGAAGTTGAACCCAACCGACAAACCACCTGAATCCCGGGGGAAGAACCTGCCATGAAGCGCCTGGATCTATGCACCGTCGTGGGAATCGCGCTGCTGGCCACCTCGTCGCGGGGTGCTGCCGGTGAGCCGGCTGGCCAGTGGCAATCGCTCTTCAACGGCAAAGACCTGACCGGCTGGCAAGCCATCGACGGCCCGGCCGACAGTTGGGGCGCCGAAGACGGGCTGCTGTTCACCACCGGCGCCGGCGGCGGTTGGCTATCGACCACCGAACCGTACGCCAACTTCGAACTGGAGCTCGAATTCCGAGTGCCGGCCGGGGGCAACAGCGGCGTGTTTCTCCGGGCCCCGCACCAGGGGAACCCCGCCTTCGCGGGACTGGAGATTCAAGTGCTTGACGACGACGCCCCCGAATACGCCCAGCTCAAGCCGACCCAGTACACCGGCAGCGTTTACGATCTGGCCGGCGCCGAGCGAGGCCACACCAAGCCGGCCGGCCAATGGCAGTCGATGCGCATCGTGTGCCAGGACCGGTCCGTGGTCGTCACGCTCAACGGCACCGAGATCGTACGCGCCAATCTGGACGACTACCAGGACCGGCACGGCGACCACCCCGGTCTGGCGCGCCGCGATGGCTACCTGGGCCTGCAGAACCACGGCAGCCGACTGGAATACCGCAACTTGCGAATCAGGGAGCTGCCGTAGCCGCGGGCGCCGCTTGAATGTTGATTCGCGGCTCGGGCACGCCGGCCGTGTTGGGCTTGATGGGCAGGTCGAGCGAAAGCCCGGTTTCGATCGATGCCGAGCGAAACTCGACCCAGCCGGGCTGTTGGCCGAATGCCAAACTCAAAATGGGGCCCGATTCGTTCTCGGTCGAACCAAAGGCGATCTCCACCTCCTGCCAGTCGGACGAGATCGGCACTACCTCGTCGAGCCCCAGTTGCCCCCAATCGCCATAGCACCGGGTCAGCCTTAGGGTCATCGAGCGCGCGGGCTCGGCGCGAACCACCAGGCGAAGCCGAAACCCCTCGCCCGCCGATACCGGCTTCATGGTTCGTCGAACCTGGGCCGCCGTGGGGTCCTCGGGCGGACAGGTTTCGATGGTCAGCCGGGCGGTATCGCCTTGGTCGTCGACCTGCCAGGCCCCCGACGAACCGGCCAAAAACGACACTACCCAGTGGGCCCAATCGGATTTGACCGCGGGCTTGGCTTCGGCCACCACCGGAGGGAGCAGGTACTGCGGCAGATCGTTGTATCGCGTCGAGGGCAAACCAAACTGCGCAATCAGCCGCCCGACGAGCAGGCCCGCTCCCACGGTCGCAACCAGCAGTATCACGTTGAACAATTCTCGCACGTCGTACCTCGTGCCGTGGGGCGCTCGAAAACTGGCAGGCGATTAGCCGTCTCGGTCAGCATCGGCCGCCGGGTCGGCTGGCTCCTCGTCCGCCGAGGGTGGCGCTGCGCCGCTGGCTGCGTCTTCGGTCCCTGCGTCTTCGGTCCCTGCGTCCGCGGGGGCTGCATCCTCGCTGGCGTTGCCTGGCGTCGTCGTATCCGCGGCGGCCGTACCCGCGGCGGCCGTATCCGCGGCGGCCGTATCCGCAGTCCAGGCCTCGGCGCGAACTTCAAACGGCCAACCCTCGTTGCGCTGGCAGCGGTGCTGGTCAATTTCGATCCAGCCGGGGCGGCTCTCCACCGACAGCGAGAGCGACAGCAGGGTCTCGCCGCCCGGGATGAAGTCGAGGTAGTAATCGGTCCACTCGGGCGTCAGCATCCACTGGCCGCGGATGGGCGATGCATCGGCCTGCGAGTGAAGCCGAGAAATCCAGGGCTCGAGGGCGGCGGTGAGTTGCCGAGGGGAGTCGGCCCTGGCGGAAAAAACCAGCCGCTGCTCGTCGTCGGGCGCAAGGGGACCCCAACGCCGGCGCCAACGAATCTGCCAATCAGTGGGGCCTAGTACGGTATCGATTAGCAGCCGACGTACCGACGGGGCCCCTGGTTTCGATTGGTCCCAGGCCTCGACCCGATCGGGAGTCTGCAAAAACCATTGACTGCTACGATCGAAATTCTCCCGCACCACGGCCGGGTAGCTGGGGTCACCATCCACGGCATCGGGCAAGTCGGATGGAGACAGGCTCGAATCCTCGAACCAGGCGTCGGCCAGTTCCACCGCGGTCGAATCGGCGCCCAATTGCAGTTCCAGGTTCAGGTCCAGCTCCTGTCGAGGGCTGGTCCACTCGAGCGTCACCTGCTGCCAATTCTCGTCGAGCGAAAGCGCTTGTTCCTGACCGGTCGGGCGCCCCTGGTCGGTCCATGGCCCCAAGCCAATCGAAAGGCCGCGCGGGCGATCGGCCTTGAGGCGCATGCCGACCCGATACCGCCGGCCAGCCCCCAAGGGCAACAGTCGCCGGCTAAGACGCACCTGGGTCGCGGCCAGGTCCACTCGCTCGGCCTGCTCAACGCGGATGGCTCGGGGATCGCTGGGCGAGCGATTCACGCGGGCCTCGGCGGCAGGTTCGCTTTCCAACACCCAAGCCCGAGCTTGCTGAAGTCCGCCTGGCACAGAGCCCGCGGTGCTGCCGGCTCGCGGCGGCATGGATTCGAGCAGCCTGAGTGCGATTTCCTCGGCGATATCGGGGTGCACATCTTGCCGCACGTGTACGGAGTCTTCGAACACGTTGGCGGGCCTGCCGAAAAGCAATCGGCTCAGATCGTGAAACACCAGTCCGTGGTCGGCGGTAGCCGCCTGAGCCAGCCGCAAAATTCGCCGCCGGACCTCGCCAAAGTGAATGATCAGGTCGCGGTGCGTGTTCACGTCGGCATAGCCGGGGGCATCGGTCAGTTCCAGGTAACAGGTGTGCGGCTGCAGCATGCCGACGGTTTGGGCACCGAAACCCCGGGTGGCGAAGTGCGACTTGAGCAGGTTGCCGACGTAATGGCCGGCGATTTCGTCCTGCCACGAAGTGCTGTACGCTCCGATCCGTTCCCGAATCGGCTCGCGCGGCACCACCGCGTCGATGTAGGCGACTCCGCCCAAATGCCGAACCAGGTTGCTTGCGCCCAACACGCCGAGCACCCCTCGCCGCCAGGCGCCGGGCATGTCGAGCAGCGGATTTCCTTCGTAGACCAGAAAGTTGTAGGGGTGATTCGGGCGGGGATCGTGCTCAAAGGGCATCCAAACGTCGTTGCCGCCGCTGTAGTGAAGCACTAGATCGGGTTGGAATTCCAGAATCTGGTGTACCACCCGGGCCAGTTCCTGGCCGGTGATTTGCGAAACGCAGCCCCAGTTGTATACCCGGGCCAGGGGCTGTCCGTGGCGCCAGAGGGCTTTTTCGATCAAGGGCGCCAGGGGCGGGGCGCCGTGAAACACGGTCGAGCCGCCGAGGATAAATATGCGATACTCGCCGAGCGGCTTGTCCAGCGTCGGCTGTCGGCCCCGATACCCCAGGGGATTCACCTGGGCCACGTTATGAAAACTGGCATCCCCGCCGAACACCACATAGGGTTGCGGCACCCGGGTATTCTCGACCGGGAACTCCCAACCCGTCAGGTGCGGATAGGCGCCCCACACCCAATAGCTGCCCACCTCGGCCAATACCAAGGCGACGAGCAGCGAAACCAGCGCGAAAAAGCAGCGGGCCGCCCAGCGTTCGATCCTGCCAGAAGTGGCCCGTTTTTCGGAGGGGGCCAGAGGGTCGGTAGGTTTTTTGCGGATCATGGACCTTTTGCCCCCGGCGCCAGTGGGGGAAGGGGTTTTTGCGCGCCCGCCGACAATCGCTTACCGTCGGGCCCGAGCAAAGGGTCGACGAGCCGGCGGAGGATCAGGTGATGTGCGGGATCGCGCGTGGCGAGCAACATTTCGTCGACTTCGATCCACCGCGTTTCCCAGTCCCAGGGAACCAGGGCTATTCCCTCGATGATCAGGTCGTTCTTGCGGGCGGCATTCATCCGACCGATCAACAAAAAGTTGCGCCCCGCCAGGTGGCGCACGTCGCCAGGCCAACTGACCGACACCTGGCCCCAGTTGCCGTTGGCGGCGTAGCTGACCAGCGACAGCATGGTACGCGGATACTCGCGGTAGGCGAATTCCTTCGAGGCATTGGTGCGCACATCGTGACCGGGAAAATAGGCCGGCTCGTAATCGATTCGGCCCAAACTGGTAATCAGCCAACCGTGGCGATCGGGGCCGAATTCCGACGTATGGGGCGCTTCGAATCCGCGGCCAGGTTGCAGGCAGGCCAGTTCATCGGCAGTGAACAGCTCGGGGTGCCGCTCGGCAACTCGCTCGATCGCCCGGGCCGCGGGTACCTCTTGAACGAGTCCGTAAGGGAACGGCAGAGGGTCTGCCCAAACGTTGCGGTACCAAAGCACGGCGATCCCCAGCGCGAAAACCACCGCGGTCGCCACGCCGGCCGCCCGCAGCCAGGGGCCATAGACCAGGTCGCGCGGGCTGAGCCCGGTGGCGGGAGCAACCGGCTGGCCCAGACACCAGCGAATCGCCGCTTGATAGCCGCCCAGCATGAGTGCCAAGGCAGCCCACATGAACATCAGGAAGAGCCGCTCCATGAACGAGCCGAAGATGGCGATTCCGATCACGGAGAACACCAACAGGCAAACGAGCAGCACACAGTACCGGTTGGGGCGCCCCGCCAGGCTGGCCAGACACACCGCTCCCAAGGCCAGCGAGGTCCACGGCCAGGTGACTACCCCCAGCGCGAGCAGCGCGAGCAGCGCCAAGACGGACAGGCTGAAACGGCCCAGGTAAATCATTTGCCACAAGCCCCAGCCGATGAGCAACACCGAGGCCAAAACAAGCACCTCGTCGAGCCGCTTAATCGCGGTGATCAGATATTGCCGAAAGTTGCCCCAGAAAACTTCGGGGCGCTCGCGCAGGTTCTTTCGCGCGGCCGCCATCAGATAGTCGTAACGGTCTTTGATCTTATAGATTCCCTTGGCGTCCAAATCGCGCTCGATGCTGGGGGCCCAATGCCCCAGTTCGGGATCGGTCACGCCGTAGAAGTCGGCAGCCGTATTGTCGGAAAGGATAAACGCCCCGTGGCGGAAGTAGTTCCACCCCATGAACGGCAATACGCCGACCCAAACCCCGGCGGACAGGCAAACCGCGCCCCACAGCGCCAGCCGCCAATCGCGGCGCGCCCGCAGCAACAGCCAGGCGGTAAGCACCACGTAACCGGGCGCCGCCAACAGCGTCATCGGCCGGGCCACGTTGGAAAGGCCGAACAATAAGCCCGAGAACGCCAACCGCCCTGGCTTGCCGAACTCCAGGCCGAGTACCAACTCCCAGAAATGCCAGATCAATAGGACCAGCCCCAGGGGTTCGGTCAGCGTGGTGGCGGCGCAGCAGATGGCTTCGCCCGAAATGGCCAGGTACAGTGCCACGACCAGGCCCACCAGCGGGTCGAAGAGCCGCGCAAATAACCGGTAGGCGCAGGCCACGGCCGCGGCGCTGAACACCGCATTGAGAGCGATCGCCAGGTCGTAGTGCACCCCGAACACGGCGTAGAGCGCGCCGAGCGTGATGCCATAAAGCGGCCGGCGCCCCTGAAAGGTTCTAATGCCCAGGCCGCCCGCCAGGTCCTCGCCGATGTCTTCCCAGACCCGGGCATCGGCGAAGGGGGTGGTTTGCACCAGGCTGTAGTGCGGAAGCCCCCAATCCGGGTTCTCGCGGATCGTGCGCCAGTAACCCCACCGCACGGCGAGCGTAAACACGAAGAGCAAGGCAGGCACACTCAGTGCCCGCAAACCAGCTCGCCAGGAAAGGGCCGCGGGCCCGGCGCCAGCGGCCGCTGGCGGCTCGATCTTCGATGGCTCCACGACCCCTCCCCAGCTGTACAAGCCCGACCGACGCACTGCCTGCCGATAATAACCTGAGTCCGCCGGACATGCCAAAAATGACTGCTTGAAAGCACTTCCGTCTTTCCCCTAGCGCGGCGGCGACACCTTGAAAATGCGCTGTCGGGGGGGCACAAGGCGTTTTAACCGGCAAAGTTTCCTCAAGTTGCCCACTCGACGTATCCGATAACGCGCCTGCCGGTATCGACCCCGGCCGCGGGCCGCGGGGTGGTGCGCCCCGCGCTTCTTCGGCGTTACTTCGGACAAGCTGCCATGGCCGACGTTCGCAAGGCTGCCGTGCTGCTGATGAGCTTGCCTCAGGAAGAGGCGGCCCAGCTACTGACCAAACTCGACCCCAAACAGGTCGAAGCGGTTTCCATTGAAATCGCCAAACTGGGCATGATTACGGCCGACGAACAGCAAGTCGTCATGAACGAGTTCGCCGAAGCCAATCCCAATGCCCTGACCAATAGCGCGGGGGGCCTGGAAGTTGCCAAGAAGCTCGTCGAAAAGGCGCTTGGCAAGAACGCCTCGGGAACCCTGGACAACGTGCGGCAGTCGATCGAAGCGGTGCCGTTCGCCTTCCTGCAGCGGATCGACAGCCAGAACCTGCTCACGTTTATTATGGACGAGCAGCCCCAGACCATTGCCCTGATCCTCACCCACATGCGGCCCCCCCAGGCCGCGGCCATCATCGCCGGGCTGCCCGCCGACCGGCAACTGTCGGTCATTCGCCGTATCGCCACCATGGGCCAGACCAACCCCGAGATCATTCACGAGGTGGAGCAGGGGCTCGAGCACCGCATGGCCAGCCTGATGAATCACCAGCAAATGGAAAAAGCGGGTGGCGTGCAAAGCGTGGCCGAGATCCTAAACGTGATCGATCGGGCCACCGAGCGCAACATGATGGAAAACCTGGCCCAGGAAGACCCCGACCTAGTCGAAGAGATTCGCCGGCTGATGTTCGTCTTCGACGACATCAGCAAGTTCAGCGACAAGAACATTCAGACGGTGCTCAAGAACGTGGAAACCTCGCAGTGGGCCCTGGCGCTCAAGGGGGCCAGCGAAGACCTCAAGCAAAAGGTGCTGGGCAACATGTCGAGCCGGGCCGCCGACATGCTCCGCGAGGAAATGGAGTTTCTCGGACCGGTGCGGCTATCGGCCGTGGAGCAGATGCAGCAGCAAATCGTCGACGTGGTTCGCCGACTGGAAGATGCCGGCGAAATCGAGGTTCACCAGAACGAAGAGGCAGAGCAGTTCATTACCTAGTCGCCGGGTTCATCAGCGACTGGCCGGGAAAACCCAGCCGCGATCGCCCTGGCCGCTATTGCCGCGGCGGCCGCCAGAAGCCGAACACGTCGATCACCTCTTGCCGAATCGGCAGCTCGCGATACTCCTGGTGACAAGCCCCCAGGAAGACCACGTCCGACTCGGCCAGCGCCTGCTCGAGCGGCACGAACGACGGGTCGGCAATGTACGGATCGGTACACAGCACCCGGGGGCACTCCAGCGTCAGAATCTTGCGCAACTTGTACGAGAGCGAATCGCGCGGGTCGTCGGAGTTGCCCTTGAAAGCCATGCCCAGAATGGCAGCGGTGCTGCCGGCCAGATTCACGCGGCGTTTGGCCAAATCGACCACGGCCCGGGGCAACCCCTCGTTGACCATCATGGCGGCCTGGCCCAGGGCGAAATCGTTGTGGTTGAACGCGGCCAGTTGCATCGTGTCTTTTAGCAGGCAGGGGCCCCCGGCGAAGCCCGCCTTGGCGAAGCCCGCCATGCGCGGGTATTCGGCCGTGACGGCCTGGTGCACCTGGTCGAAATCGGCCCCCAGCTTCTGGGCGATGATGTAGAACTGGTTTGAAATGGCGAAATTCAGGTAGCGGTAAGCGTTCGAGAACAGCTTGGCCAGTTCCGCTTCGATCGGTTTAAGGTGAATCGTGCGCGGACCGAGCCGCTGAAACAGCCGCTCGGCACGCTGGGCCGCCGCCGGGGTCGCGCCGCCGATCACCTGGGGCAGCTTGCCCAACTCTTCCAAGGCGTAGCCCTGGGCAATGCGCTCGGGGCAGTAGGCCACGTCGATGCCGAGCTTTCGTTCGGTCACGGAGCGAACCAATCGCTCGGTAATTCCGGGAAACACCGTGCTGCGCAGCACCAGCAGTTGGCCCGGCTGCATCCGAGCGAGGACCGCCTCGAGGGCCCGGTCGAAGGTGGCCACCGAGGGGTCGAGGAATTCGTCGACCGGGGTGCCGATGGTAACCACCACCACCTGCGATTGGCTTACCGCGGCCCCCTCGGTCGTGGCGCGCAGCCGGCCGGCCCGGAGCACCTCGGCCAGAGCTTGATCGGCCCCGCGCTCCAAAAAAGGCAAGCGCCCTTCGGCCACAGCGGCGACCCGGCGCTGGTCGGTATCCAGCAGCGTTACGTCCATCCCCGCCTGGGCAAAGGCTATGCCCAGCGGTAGACCCACGTGGCCGCACCCCCCCACGATGATGAGCGATCGATCGGACGACGCCTCTTGGGCCTTGGAATTCGATGCGGCACTCACGGCGCGATTTCCCCACGGGTTCAGCAGCGAAGGGGGCCTGGCCCTGCGACGACCCGCCCACGGCCAGCGGCGACTTGCCAGGGGAAGCAACCCAGGCAAGCGATTTCCCCCCCAGTTGCGCGACTAGCGTGGCAGGCGACCGCCCGACTGTCAACCGCGGCTGGCCTCGGGGGCGCGCGCGGGCCGGCGGGGCGCCGGCTAGCGGGCCAGGGTATGCAGCAGGTCGAGCAATTCGGTTGGCACGCTACGATGCCCCTGGAAGGTTTGCGGCAGCGGCGTCAGCACGAGGTGGCCGCCGATTTCACCGGCCATGACCCCCGACTCACCGGCCAGCAAGCTGCGCACCGCGAAATCGCCGAGCCGGCTGGCCAGCAAACGATCGTGCGGGGTGGGCGAGCCGCCCCGCTGCAAATGCCCCAGCACCAACACGCGGGTCGGAAACGGGCAGTCGGCGGCGCGCAGCGCATCGTTCAAAACCTGGGCCCCCCCCGCCTCGTCTCCTTCGGCCACGACGACCATGATCGAGGTCTTGCCTCGCTCGCGCAATTGGCTGACATGCTCAATGATTCGGGGCACCTCGGTCCGGGTCTCCGGTAAACAAACCGTTTCCGCCCCCGCGGCCAAGGCCGTGTAGAGCGCGATGTAGCCGCTGTGGCGGCCCATGACTTCGACCAAAAACATCATCTCATGGCTTTCGGCCGTATCGCGCAGCTTGTCGACCGCCTCGACGGCGGTGGCCACGGCGGTGCTGAAACCGATCGTAAAATCGGTACCTTGCAGATCGTTGTCGATCGTGCCAGGGCAGCCCACCACGGCACCGTCCCAGTATTGGCCCAGGGCCACCGCGCCGCGAAAAGTGCCGTCTCCACCAATCGGCACCAAGGCATCGATTCCCCGGCGGCGGAGAATCTCGGCCGCCCGCTGCAATCCTTCGGGCGTGCGGAACTCGGCGCTGCGGCTGGAGCGGAGGATCGTGCCGCCGTTCTTGATGATGTTGGAAACCGAGCGGAGCGACATCCGCGGTTGGCCTGTTGAATCCAGGTAGAAATCCTCCTCGAGAATTCCCTGGTAACCCTGGCGGATGCCGACCACCTCGTGACCGGCCGACACGGCGCTGCGCACCACGGCCCGCACACAAGCGTTCATCCCTGGTGCATCGCCCCCCGAACAAAGCACGCCGATTCGCATGGACGTCGATCCTTTCTTGGTCCTCGGGGCACGACCACCGGCAAAGGCAGGTGGTCCTCAACTCGGCCGATTCCTACGCTACCGGCGGCTCGGCGGCCGCGCGGCGGGCATGCGACCAGGCCTCGCGCGGAAAGTACTGCTCGACCACGGCTCGCAATTCCGCGGGCGTGCAGACGCGCGTCACCTGCGAGCGGAACTCGCGCGCCCGGGGGCGCCCCTGGGCATAACAGCAGGCAAACTTGCGCATCAGGAGGGTGCCTCGTTCGGGACCGAAACGCTCGAGCACGCGCTCGAAGTGCCGCAGCAGGAGCTGGCGCTCTTCCTCCAGCGTGGGGTCCGGCGGAATCGGCCGGCCGGCCAGCGCCGCCGCCGCCTGGCCAAACAGCCAGGGCTTTCCCAAGGCGGCTCGGGCGATCATCACCCCATCGACCCGGTAGCGGGCAAAGGCCTCGATCACCTTGGCGGGGCTGTCCAGGTCGCCGTTGCCGATCAGCGGGATGCGCCGCAAGTGGTCTTTGAGCAAGGCGATGCGATCCCAGTCGGCCGAACCCCGGAAAAAATCCTGGGCCGTGCGGCCATGCACGGTCAGGGCAGCCGCCCCCGCCCCCTCGACCACCTGGGCCACTTCGGCCGCGTTGATCGTATCGCGCGTGCAGCCCAGGCGGATCTTGGCCGTGACCGGCACCGGGGCACACGCCGAAACAACTCGTTCGATGATCGCCCCCATCCGGTCGGGCCACCGCAACAGGTAGCTGCCACTGTGCGCCTTCTCCGTGACCTGTTTCACCGGGCAGCCGAAATTCAAATCGACCACGCTTACCCGGTATTCATGGGCCAGCCGGGCTCCTACTTCAGCCAGGGTCTCCGGATCGTTGTCCCACATTTGCACGGCCAACGGCCGGGCTTCGTCGGCCACCCCCCACAGCCGGTCGGGGTGGGCATCTTCCTCGGCCTGGTGCACGAAGGCCCGGGCGCTGACCATCTCCGTCGCTTGCAGCCCTGCCCCGCCAAACTCGCGCACGATCTGGCGATAGGCATAGTTGGTGTACCCCGCCATGGGTGCCTGCAGAATCGGCGGGTCCACACAAACCGGGCCAATCCACAGCGGCGGGATCGCCAGGGGGCCCACAAGGGGCGTATCGGCCGAACTGAGATCGCTGGAAGACATGGCCCTATTCAACGAGAGCCCGGGCCGGGCGCCAAGCCACTCGCCCGGTCGACGGCCAGCGAGGTCACCGCGGCGCCGGCGCAGGTTTGGCGCGGACCGGATAGAATGCCGCTGGACATCGTCCTCTTGGACAAGACCTTCCCCAGGGTTTCTCCCGCGATGAGCAGTTCCGACCCCGTCCAGCTTGAAGTCTCGGGCGCCGTGGCCACTTTGCGCTTGAACCGGCCCGAAGTGCGCAATGCCCTGTCGGTCGACCTGGTCGAATGCCTGGCCCGGCGGCTAGCCGAAATTCGCGAGCAACCGGCCCTGGGCGCGGTGGTGGTTTGCGGGGCGGGGAAAGGGCTGTGCGCGGGCGCGGACCTGAGCGAACTGGGCAGCCACACCCCGGACGAGGCCGCCGCCTTTCAAAGGCGCACGGCCGAAGTTTTCGATCAGTTGGCCGAACTGCCCGTGCCCAGCGTGGCGGCCATCCACGGGTTTGCCGTCGGGGGCGGATTCTTCCTCACGCTGTACTGCGATCTGCGGCTTGCCACGCCCGACGCTCGGCTCGGCTTCCCGGCCGCGGCCCGGCAGTGGATTCCCCCCTGGGCGCTTTCCCGTTTGGCAAGCTGGGTCGGAGTGCGACGCGCCGAACAACTGTTGCTGACACAGAGCCTGTTCACCACCGCCTCGGCGGCGGGCTGGGGGCTGGTCGACGAGGTGGTGCCCAACGATCAACTGCTGTCCGGGGCCCAGGCCCTGGCCGAGCGCATCACCGACACCCCGCGCGAAGTCGTCCGAGAGATCCGCCAGTTTTTCTCGGCCCTGCGCGGTTTTGAACACCGCACTTGGGACCAACTTTCCTCGGCCGGATTTCAGCGCCGCATCGGGGCGCCGGCGGCCCAACAGGCCATGCAAGCCTTCTTTTCGCAGCGATCGAGTTAAACCGGTCAATCGGCCCCGCGCCGGCCCCCGGAAGGGCCCGCGGCCCGGCCTTGAAAACCGTGCGGAACCGCCGCGGCAAGCCATAATTGCACACCCCTGAGATGGGCGATACGCGTGGCGTAGCGATCCAAGGGCTCCGTGGCCGGCGGCCCAGCTTGGTCCGCCGCCGGGCCCATCGCTTGGTTGACTTGCCTCGCCTGGCAGCCCACACTCGCAACCGACGCGCAGCCAACGGCCCACGGGCACCTGAAACGCTGCCCGCCAATCGGCCCGACTTCCGTGGAGGATTCCGACTTGTTCACCTCGCCGACCCCTTGTCGCCACAGCGTCGCCGGTGCGATTTTGCTGTTGGGCCTGGCCCTGGCCGGCCCGGTGAGCGCCGAACCGCCCCGCACCACTCCGCCCGAGGGGCTTCGTGACAATACGCCGCGGGTTCACGCCCTGCGCGGCGCGCGAATCGTCACGGCTCCCGGCACAGTGATCGAACAGGGCACCCTGGTCGTTCGCGAGGGCGTAATCGAAGCGGTCGGCGCCGACGTGCTCCCCCCCGCCGATGCCCGGGTTTGGGACCTGGCGGGAAAGACCATTTACCCGGGTCTGATCGATTCCTGGTGGCCGCTAAGTGGATCGCTGCCGGAAAACGCCGAGGCCGAACGCGGCTACTGGAACGCGGAGGCGAACGCCCACCTGCGCGCGGTGGACCTTTACCAGGGCGACAGCGGCCAATTGTCGGCTGCCCGGGGCCAGGGGTTTGCCGTCCGGCACGTGGTTCCCATCCGGGGTTTGCTCGGCGGCAGCAGCAGCTTGGTGGCGCTGGCAGGCCCGGGACCGGGCTCGATTTTGGTCGACGACGTGGCCCAGCACGCCCGGCTCACGCCGCAATCGCGCGGGCGCGATCACTACCCCACCTCGCCCATGGGGGCCGTGGCCCTGGTGCGGCAATCGCTATACGACGCCCGCTGGTACCGCCAGGCCTGGCAGGCCTACGAGCACCGCGCCGGTGTGCCCCGCCCGGCCCGCTCGGGCGCCCTTGAGGCGCTAGCGCGTGTGGTCGGCGGAGAGCTGCCGCTGGTGGTCGAAGCGCCCGACGAGTTCTACCTGCTCCGCGCCGACCGCCTGTCGCGCGAGTTCGGCGTGGCCGCCCTGGTACGCGGATCGGGTCAGGAGTACCGGCGACTCGAAGCCGTGGCCGCGACCGGCTGCGCGGTGATCGTGCCGCTGCGGTTTCCCAAGGTGCCCGATGTGCGCCAACCCGAAGCGGCCCTGAGCGTGCCGCTCGAGAAATTGATGCACTGGGACCTGGCTCCGGAAAACCCGGGCCGGCTTGTGCGGGCGGGCGTGCGAATCGCGCTCACGGCCGACGGGCTGGAGAAGCTCGATGCCTTCTGGCCGGCCGTTCGCCGCGCGGTGAGCCGGGGGCTCGATCCGGCCGCGGCCTTGGCGGCGCTTACGACCGCTCCCGCCGAACTGTTCGGCGTTTCGCAAAAGTTGGGAACCCTGGCCCCCGGCATGGCTGCGCACCTGGTGGTGAGCGAGGGAGATCTGTTCACCGAGGAAAAGGCCAAGGTCCTGGAAACCTGGGTCGATGGCGACCGGTACGCGGTGGTCCAGGCTCCGGTGGTCGACCCGCGGGGCGGATGGGACCTGACGTTCACGCGCCCCGATGGCAGCCAGGCCACGGCTCGATTGAACCTGACCGGAGAGGCCGCCCAACCGAGCGGCAAGTTGAAACTTGGCGAGCGGGAGAAGTCGCTTACGCATCTGGTCCTTGAGCAGGGCCTGCTTTCCCTGGTGGTGCCGGCCGACTTGCTCGGCCCCGCGGGGGTCGCGCGTGTCAGCGGGCGAATCACCGCCGATCCGGCCGGCAGTCTGCAATTCGACGGTCAAATTGCCTGGCCCGATGGTTCCTCGACCACCATCCAGGGACGTCGCACCGGCGATGCCGATCAACCGGCGAAGGAGGACAAATCGCCTCAGAAAGACGCGCCCCCCGCTGACCAAGGGCCCACCGAGACCGACGAGAAGGCCGAGCCAACGCCTACGGCCAGTGCCACGCCCGAATCGGCCAGCGAACCTCCAGCGAATCCCGAGCCACAGGCTAGTGCTGAGTCGCCACCCAGCCCCGAGCAGGCCGCCGCGCCAACCGCCAACCCGGTGGGTGAACCCGAGCAACCCGAATCGAAAGCGACCGATTCCGGCCGGGCCGCGGTGGTCAGGCCGGTTGCCGAAGATCCGGCGGAAACCTTGCCGGCCGAGGAGGAGAGCCCGTCGGCTGCCGACGCGCAGTCTAACGAAACGCCCGCCGAGCCGGCACCGCAAACCGTGCCGCTCATTCCGCTCACACCCTCGGCGCCGGCGACCAGCGATCCGGAGAAAACAGCCGGCGAAGCTGAAAAAGCTGTGCCACCCAAGAAGGCGCTGTACGAGGTGAACTTCCCCCTGGGGGCCTGGGGGCGAAATGGCCCGCCCGAGCAGCCCGCGCTCGTGGCGTTCCGGGGCGGCACCGTTTGGACCAGCGGCAGCGCCGGAGTGCTCGAAGGGGGCACGGTGCTGGTCGAACGCGGACGAATCGTGGCCGTGGGGACCGACGTTGAAATCCCTGCCGAGGCCACCGTGGTCGATTGCACCGGGCACCACCTGGCGCCGGGCATCATCGATTGTCACAGCCACATTGCCACCGACGGCGGCGTGAACGAGGCCGGCCAGGCCGTAACGGCTGAAGTGCGAATCGGCGACTTCATCGACGCCGACGATATGAACCTGTACCGCCAACTGGCCGGGGGGGTCACCGCGGCCAACATTTTGCATGGTTCGGCCAACCCAATCGGCGGCCAGAACCAGGTGATTAAGTTCCGCTGGGGCGCCCTGCCCGAAGAACTGAAGTTCGAGGGAGCCCCGCCGGGAATCAAGTTCGCCCTGGGCGAAAACGTCAAGCAAAGCAACTGGGGCGATCGCTACACCACGCGCTACCCCCAGACCCGGATGGGGGTCGAACAGATCATGCGCGACGCGTTCCGCGCCGCCCAAGACTACCGCCGCGACCACCAGGCTTGGAGCCGCAAACCCCTGGGGCTGCCGCCGCGGATTGACCTGGAGCTCGAGGCCATCGGCGAGATTCTCGCCGGCCGACGGCTGATTCACTGCCACAGTTATCGCCAGGACGAGATTCTCACCCTGCTGCGGGTGTGTGAAGAGTTTCAGGTGCGCATCGCGACGCTGCAACACATTTTGGAAGGCTACAAGGTGGCCGACGAGATCGCTCGCCACGGGGCGGGCGGGTCCAGTTTCTCCGACTGGTGGGCCTACAAAGTCGAAGTGATCGACGCCATCCCCTTCAACGGTTCGCTCATGCACCGAGTGGGCGTCTTGATGTCGTTCAATTCCGACGACGCGGAGCTGGCCCGGCGACTAAACCTGGAGGCCGCCAAGGCGGTGAAGTACGGCGGGCTCGCGCCGGCCGAGGCCCTGGCCTTTGTCACCATCAACCCGGCCCGCCAATTGGCAATCGCCGACCGGGTGGGTTCGCTCGAAGTGGGCAAAGACGCCGACCTGGTCATCTGGACCGGCTCGCCCCTGTCGGGCTACAGCCGGGTGCGCGAGACCTGGATCGACGGGCGCAAGTACTTCGACCAGCGGGAAGACCTGGCCCGTCGCGGCGAGATTCAGACCATGCGCGAGGCCTTGATCCAGCGGGCCCTGGCCTCGACCGATCCGGTCGAGGGTGCCGAGGACCAAACCACCTCGGAGCGAGCCCGCTGGCCGCGCGAAGACTTGTACTGTGGACACCACGACCACGACGACACCGCCCACGACCACGGCGCGCACGCCGCCGAAGGAGCCCACCAATGACCCGTTGCCTGGCCTACTACGCCGCGCGACCGCACCGCTGCCTGTTGGCGGGGTGCTTGGCGCTGGCGGCCGCCCGGCCAGTCCTGGCCGGCCCCGAAATTCCGGGCCAACTGCCTCCGGGCCCCGTCGCCTTGGTGGGCGCCACGGTTCATCCGGTGGCCGAGCCCGATATCGCCGGCGGCATGCTGGTGTTCGACCAGGGGAAGATCGTTTCGGTCGGCCCCGCCGGCAGCCCCCCCGAGGGCGCCGAAATCATCGACCTCGCGGGGCAGCACGTGTACCCGGGGCTGATCGATGCCTATACCGACCTGGGGCTGATCGAGATCCCTTCGGTCCGGGCGACGCGCGACCTGATCGAGACCGGCACGATCAACCCCAATGTGCGCGCCGAGGTGGCGTTAAACCCCGACAGCAATCTGATTCCGGTCGCCCGAGCCAACGGCGTGTTGGCCGCGCTGGCGGCGCCACGCGGAGGCTTGTTGCGGGGCACCTCGGCCCTGATCGAGCTCGATGGCTGGACCTGGGAAGCGATGACCGTGCGCGCCCCGGTCGCCCTGCACCTGGCCTGGGCCCGCAGTGTGCCGCTGGTGGTGCGGCTCGGGGTCGATGCGCCCGAATTGGAACCCTTGGGCAAGCACGCGGCGCACCTGCGCGAAATCTTTGCTCGGGCCCGGGCCTACGCCCAGGCCAAACAGGCTGCGACCGAGGCCGGGCGCCCCGCGCCCGATTTTGATGCGCGCTGGGAAGCCATGATCCCGGTGCTCGAGCGACGCCTTCCGGTGATGATCGAGGCCGACGAAGTGCAACAGATTCAGTCGGCGGTCGACTTTGCCCGCCGTGAACAACTCGCCCTGATCCTCCTAGGCGGGTACGACGCGCCGCGGGCCGCCGAGCTGCTCAAGGCCGAAGGGGTGCCCGTCATCGTCACCGGCACCCATCGGCTTCCCCAGCGGCGGGAAGACCCCTACGACACGCCCTTTTCCGTGCCGGCTCAACTCCAAGCCGCCGGGGTGCGGTTCTGCCTGGCCGGCGGGGTCGAGGCCTCGCAGGTGCGCAACCTGGCTTATCAGGCCGCCACCGCCGCGGCCTTCGGACTCGCCCCGGCCGACGCCCTGAAGTCGATCACCCTCTGGCCGGCCGAAATTCTCGGTGCTGGCGACCGGCTCGGTTCGCTTAGCCCGGGGAAAGATGCAACCTTGATCATTACCGATGGCGACCCGCTCGAAGCGCCGACCCAGGTGCGGGGGGCCTACATCCAAGGGCGTCCCGTCGACCTGTCCAGCCGCCAGACCCGGCTTTACGAGAAGTATCGCGAAAAGTACCGCCGCCAGGGCGTTGCGATTCCCGACTAACCAACCGGCCGTCGCCCGGCCCGGGCGCTTCGGCCGCGGGCGCCGCGCGGGTGGCTGGAGGCCGTCGCAACGGCCCGCTTATAATCCAGGCCGGCGTACGTTTGCGTCTCGATACCCGACAGGGCCCTGGGCGATGGATCTGACGTTTATCGACCGCGCGCTTGGCAGCGGTATTCCCTACGTTACTTACGCGGTGCCGTTCTTTTTTCTGCTGATCGGCGTGGAACTGGTGGTGGCCTGGATCACCCACCGGCATCTGTACCGCTTTAACGACGCCATCAACGACCTGAGCTGCGGCATCACCGAGCAGGTGATCGGCGTGTTTCTCAAGGCGGTGCTCTTTGGCGGTTACCTGTTTTGCTTCGATCTGGTTACCCGGCGGGGTTGGAACCTGATCGACGTTTCGCAATACTCTGCTGGCGGCAAATGGGCCGCGGCCATCGCGCTGTTTCTCGGCGTCGACCTGGCCTATTACTGGTTCCACCGCATTGCCCACGAGTACAACGCCCCCTGGGCCGGGCACGTGGTGCACCACTCGAGCGAGGAATACAACCTGGCCGTGGCCCTGCGGCAGGGAACCTTTCAGGGCCTTTTTTCCTGGGTCTTTTACCTGCCGCTGGCGCTGCTGGGGTTTCCCCCGCTGTGGTTTCTGGCCGTGAGCAGCTTCGATACCCTGTACCAGTTCTGGATTCACACCCGGGCCATCCCCAAGCTGGGGCCGCTGGAGTGGGTGTTCAACACCCCTTCGCACCACCGGGTGCACCACGCCCGCAACCCCAAGTATCTCGACAAGAACTACGCCGGCACGCTGATTATCTGGGACCGAATGTTCGGCACCTTTCAAGAAGAAGAGGAAGAACCGGTTTACGGGCTGACCAAGCCGCTCAACAGTTGGAACCCGGTCTGGGCCAACCTGCACGTGTGGGTCGAGCTGTACCAAGACGCCCGGGCAACTCCGCGGTGGCGCGACAAGCTGAAGGTGTGGTTCATGCCTCAGGGTTGGCGCCCGCCTGGCGTGGTGCCGCGCCCGCCCGCTCCGCCCATTTCGCGCGAGACGGTCGAGCCCTACGATCCCCACGTTTCCGCCGGGCTGAACTGGTACGTAACCACCCAGTTCGTGGTGACGCTGGTGCTGGCTGTATCGGTCTTGGTGCTGGCCCGGCAGCCCGATACGCTTCCCTCGCAACTGGTGCCGGTGACCGTCATGGTGCTCTTGTCGCTGGTGAGCTACGGCGCGATCTTCGAACGGCGGCGGTGGATCGTCGGGTGCGAACTGGTGCGGGCCCCCGCCCAATGCGCCGTGTTGGCGGCCTGGACCTGGTCCCGGCCCGGCGGGCCCTGGATCGCCCTGGGCAGCGCCTTGTTGGCCGTCATTAGCGTGGTCTGGTTTTGGCTTTCGCGCGGCCAGCTCGATGGTCAGCCGCCGGTACCCAGCCGGGTTGTGAGCCAGCCGCCCCCCGAGCGCGGCGACGCGCTGCCGGCCTCGAACTGGGTCGAACCCACGGGGTCGGCGCCGGTGGGGGTTTCCTGATCGCCGAATCCACGACCGGCGGCGATTCCAGGTTCCGGAGGGCTCCACTCAAAACACCGGGCGCGTACAAACCCAAGAGCGGGAGAACCTTTTCCGGGGGCAACCATTGATGAACGAGTTCCACCAGCCGGCCCCCGAAGGCCCTGAGCCGGTCCGCAAGTTGACCGAGGTGCGCTACGAGCACTCGGCCAATTTGCCCGACCTGATGCGGCAGTTGCGGGCCACGCTGCTCATTTCCACCTATCAGGCCGGCCGGCTGGTGTGCGTCGGAGCTGGCCCCGAGGGGCTTTCGTTCTCGTTTCACGCCTTCCCCCAGGTGATGGGGCTGGCGGTGCATCCCGAACGGATCGCCGTGGGGACCAAGCGCGAGGTCTGGTTTCTGGAGCTCGACCGCCAATTGGGCCCGGCGATTCAGCCGGCCGGAAAGTACGACGCGGCCTATTTGTCGCGGGCGGCCCACGTAACCGGAGCCATCCTGGGCCATGAAATGGCCTGGGCGGGAAACGAACTCTGGGTGGTCAATACGCTGTTCTCGTGCCTTGCCACGGTGGGGGGGCGTTTCAGTTTCGTCCCTCGCTGGAAACCGCGGTTCATCTCCGCCCTGGCCGCCGAAGACCGCTGCCATCTCAACGGCATGGCCATGGAAGCCGGCCGCCCCCGTTACGTGACGGCCTTGGCCGAGACCGATACCCCTGCTGGCTGGCGACCCACCAAGGCTACCTCTGGCTGCCTGATCGATGTCCCCTCGCGCGAACTGGTTGCCCGGGGGCTGTCGATGCCCCACTCGCCCCGCATCGTCGAGGGGAGGCTGCTGGTCTGTGATTCGGGCCGGGGCCGAATCTCAGCCGTCGATCGGGCAACCGGCCATGTCGAACCGATCGTCGAACTGCCAGGCTATACGCGGGGGTTCGACACGCTGGGCCCACTGGCCTTTGTGGGCCTCTCCAAAATCCGCGAAACCAACATCTTTGGCGGGCTGCCCATTGCCGAGCGGCACCAAGACTTGCGCTGTGGCGTGGCCGTGGTCGACCTGCGCTCGGGTCAGGCGATCGCCAAGCTCGAGTTTCAATCGGGGGTGGACGAGATCTTCGCCGTGCAGCTCGTCCCCAATGTGCGCCTGCCGGCAATCATTGGCATCGACCCGGAAACCGACGGTCACGACCATGTCTGGCTGGTTCCGCCGCTGGCCGACTGACCATCGCCGGCCGACGGTCCCTGGTGCCTAGGGCGGACCTGGCACACCGCCGGCTTACCGGTATCGCCAAGCGATTGGTGTGCCGGCAACGCCAATCGGTTGCTCGCTCTCGGGAACCAATGCGGGGAGCCAAGGGGTACGGTGGTCACTCCATTTTTTAACTTGCCTGCGCACCGCACGGTTGCTTTACTAGGAGCCCTCGACCGAACGGGGGGAGCGCAGTGCCCCGGTCGATTCCGATCGCGAGACGCCCTCGACCGATCGGCCCGATGTAGGTTTGCTTGGCATCCGGAAGGAGCAGCTAGTGATCGGCCGCACAATTCGACGCGGGCGACGCCCTGAGGCGCGCCTGAACTCTTTGCGGGGCTGCGCGCTCGTTGCCGCCCTTGTCGGTGGTTTTTTCGGCGTGGAGCGCGCGCAGGCGGGCACCGCCGTCACGAACCTGCCCTTCGCCGTCAATGGCGCCAGCATGTGGGACACCGGCGCCGGGTTTCTCTTTCAGACCGGCGACTTTCTCGGCGTGCAGTGGGACCAGGATTTCAACATCGGTCCGCTGCTTGGCCTGGAACTCGACGGCAACATCAACGGCAAAATCGGGCTGGAGTACGGGGTGACCGTATCGAGCGGCACGGTCAACGCCAGCTACCCGGCCCAGGCTTCGCTGAGCTATCCCGATCAGGCGAACGCCGGCACGCTGGTCACGCTCAACTCGAGCTCGATGTTGACCGCGCCGGCCGCCTTTTCCAGCCTGAGTCCGCAGGTCGACGTACACGTCGGAGTGCCCGTTCAACTGGGGTCGAGCGCCACTGGCAGCTTCCACGTGGCGCCGTTTCCGTCGATTCCGATCCCCTTCCCCACGATCAACGTCGATACAGGGCTTACGCTGTTTGACCTCAACGGCGCGAACCCGTCGGTGGATATCAATTTCCTGGGCTTCGGCACCGTGACGGCTTCACTGCCGATTGTGGACACGAGCGGCATGTCGGCCGGCGGCCCAATATCGACCAGCGCCAGCGACAGCTTCGTCGACTTGAACGTCGACCTCGACGGTATCTTGACCACGTTCGTGGCGGGCTTTCCAGCGCTCAGTGGCGGCATCGACTTGGGGGGAATCGCCAACTTCAACTACAACCTGCTCGACGCCGATGCCCTGCTCGGGCTTGGGCTCGGCCAGGCGTTCGATTTTAACCCGGCCTTGAAAGTGCGCTACACGCTGGAGACGGGCCAGCAGTTCGTGTTGGGCGCGAGCGACCCGCTCTCGTTTCTGATGCCGACCAAGGCCCAGGTCGGCGAGACGCTGGAAGTGGGCGTGGAATACTTCCTGGAAAACACGCTGACCAACACCACCTCGCTGGCGATCGACCCCGTGGGCGTTCAGGTAAGCGCCCTGGCCATTGGCCTGGAGCTGTTCGGGCTGAATATTTTGAATGTGGGCCCACTGGTCGACGAGACCTTGGCTACGAACTTCGACATTCCGGTCTACTCCAATTCTTTCGCCCTGGACTTTCCGCTGTTCACCACCCAGATTTCGATCGCCGTGCCGGAGCCAGCCGGCGCGGTGCTGGCCATGGTGGGCCTGGTGGGGTCGCTGCCGGTGCTGCGGCGCAGAGCGCGAACCCGGCGAGGGTAAACCCTTTGGCGGCCCGTTAAGCGATGCGGCGCCGCACTTGGCGCCAACCGACCAGCGCCAAGGCGGCCGCGCCCAAGAGCGCCAGCACCCAGGTGGCTGGCTCCGGAACGGACGCACCTTCGAACCGGGCCGCCAGCGAGGCCGGCGGCAACACCAGCGGCGGTACTGCCACCGACCAGGGCCCCGAGATGCCCGAGCCGGAGTCGGCAACCAGCGTGGCGTTGCCGAGCGGGTCGAGCCGCACGATGGTGTCGGCCAGGTAGTTGGCTACGAGCAGTTGGTCGTCGGCGTCGAAGGCCAGCCCCGAGGGCGAGACGATTCCGTCGGCCAGATCGGCAAAGCTGCTCACCGCGCCGCTGGAATCGAGGCGCCAGACGCGGCTGGTGAGCGTATCGGCGATGAACACGTCGCCGCTGGAATCGACCGCCACGCTAATCGGCGTAAACAGGCCATCGCTCGAATCGGCCAACACGCTGGCCATTCCGGCGGCGCTAAACGCAACCACCTTCTTGTTCTCGAGCGAGGCGACGATCAGGTTGCCCTGAGCGTCGAAATCCATTCCAAACGGCCCGTCGAGTCCGTCGCTGGCGTCGGCAAACAAGCTGGCGTTGCCCCCCGAGTCGATCCTCCGAATGGAATCCGAGAGATAGCTGGAAACATAGAGATTGCCCTGGGCGTCGAACGCCAGGCCCGAGGGAGTGGCGATGCCGTCTTGCAAATCGGCGAAGACCACGCCCGGCCCGCCCGGAGTGTCGAACCTCAGAATCTGGCTCTTCAGCGTGTCGGCCACGAACAATCGGCCCAGCGCGTCGTAGGCCACGGCCAGCGGCGTAAACAAGCCGTCGCTGGTGTCGGCCAGCACGGTGCCGGCGCCGCTGGGCGCCAAATCGATCAGCCGCTGGTTATCGAGCGAGGCCACGACGAAGCTCTGCTCGACCGGCGGCGCCGTGAAGCGAGCATTCCAAGCAATTCCGGCCTGGGCCGCCGCACTCGAGGTTACTTCCAAGGCATAGAGCCCGGGCCCCAGATCGCGGTCGAAGACGTGCTCGACGTTGTCGATCGCCGAAAGGCTCGCCTGAATCGGCGCCCCGGTTACCTGATAGGCGGTGTGGCTGCTGTTGACTTCGGCCCGGTACAGCCTGAGATCGACATTGGCCAGCGACGGCGCGAGCGTGGCCGCACCGCTCTCCTCGGGGGTGAAGCTCACTTCCCGGTTCCAGGCGGCGGTCGCCGTGAAGCTCTCTAGCGAAGCGCCCGCGGGAAGCCGGAAAAAATACCGCTGGGTACCCGCCGCCAGTTGGGCCTGGTCCCAACCGAGCACCGGCACCAGTTGAGCGCTGGACGGAGCCTGTTGCCCGGCGGCCAGAATCAGGTCGCTGTTATCCACGTTCAGCAGCCCGGCCCCAAAGCGCAGGTCGAGCGGCTGCGTGGCGCTGTGCGACCAATCGTCGAGGGTGGTAGCGGTCGAGTGGTCGAGGTCGAATGACTCTTTCGTGGCTCCGGTGAGCAGCAGGGCCTTGATGACCTCGGGGCGATCGGCTCCGGCCTGGCCGCTGCCCGCCTCGAGCAGCAGCGCCGCCGCCGCCGAGACCCGGGCCGTGGCCCGACTAACCGTGGGCGTGGCGCCGGGAAAATCGCCCGGCGCAACCAAGTCGGGCCGCGAGCGGCCGACCACGTCGAGCGTCGAAGGGCCCAGGCTCGACCCGGCGTTGGCCTGACCCACCGCGATCGAGTTGTAGCTATTGGCCAGCATCAGCGGCATCTCGGAACCGCTGCCGTTGTTTACGCCGACCACGGCCACCACCCCGTCGCGCACAATGGCCAGGTCCAAGCGCCGCAAAGCGTCGATCGCCTGCGCGTCTTCCTGTGCGTCGTTGGCCGAGTTGGTGTCGCGGGTCACCACCCAGCTATGGTTCTGCACCTTGCCGATCGAGGGCGCCGGGGCCAGGTTGGTTTGCGTGTTCAGGTAGCCCGAGTTGAGCCAATCGGTGGAGCTATAGACATGGATCGACGAAACGCCCGGCGCGACCCCGTTGGAGCCATAGGCCACCCGGGCCACCCCGGTGGCATGCGACGACACGATTCCGCCGCCGGTCTGGTCGATAATGGTGTCGAAGACCAGCTCCGACTGCGAGCCGTTGGGCAGATACGCATTACCCGGCGGGCCGCTGAACTCGACCTGGGTGAACTCGACGCCCGCCCCGGTCGGCGCCTGGCTGCCAAGCCGAGCGCGGAGGCTGGTCAGCCCGATGGCCTCGTCAACGTCGTCGAGCACACCGGCGCGGGCCGACGGTGCCGGGGGGGCCAACCCCACGCCCAATACCAGCAGGGCCAAGGCCGTCCTCACCCGGTGCCGCCAACTTGCGCCTGGAATGAAAGCGAGCATCCTGCGACTCGATAAGAACAGCGGAAACCGAGGCAAATCCTAGAGCGAGCGATCAGCGGTCGATCAAAGGTTTGGAGCGCGGAGTCGCGACCATCGGCTGACATTGCCGAACAGCAAGAAGAGTCGGGAGCCCACCCCTGTGGTAAATCGCCCCGACCAAAGGCCGCCATTCGCGCCCCGGCGCTCGCCGATGCCCCCGACCGGCCACCGACGCCCCACACGATTGGTCAGCTCGATCCGTCTGTTCCGGCAAAGACAGTTCGAATGAACCTACCGTTTGAGTATAGCGCGAGGCGCACAGGGCAGCAACAAAACAGCGGGAAACCGTCAATCTCACCGTCCATCTCACCGTCCAACTCAGGGCCGAGCGCGGGCCCCGATTTGCCCAAATTCAGGGCCGAGTCTCGAGTCGCAACTTATTCTTGAGTCGATCCTTAGATAGAAACAGCCGCGCTGCGGGGCTGTTCGCCGATTGCTTGACACCCCCGGTGGGCTGGGTCAACATGAAGGCGATCTTCCCCTCGAGCGTAGTTCTCGACGCAACCATATTCCGGCGCTAACCTTGCGCGCGGTTAGGGCTGACCGCATGCCACCCGAAACCGAAGACTTCTTTCGACCGTATACCCGGCCGAAAGATCAGCTATTGGGACCGCGCTGGAAACGCATCCTGCGCGAGCGGTTGGCGTTTCTGCGCTTCGTGGTGGGGGCCCCGTTCGAAGGCCAAGGGCCCACCGACGCAACCATCGGCCGGCAGGACCAGACCCGGCTCAATATCCGCCTAATGGGCCAGACCCTGGCGGTGGTCGTGGTGGTGCTTCCGTCGCTGCTTTTCTGGCACCGCTACCAGGTTTACCGCAACGCCAACTCCTTGCTGGTCCAAGCCCGCAAGGCGGAAAAGGAAGAACGCTGGGGCGCGGCCGCCGACTACTGCCAGAGGTACCTGCAGCTTCGCCCCAACGACGCCGACACCTGGGTCCGGCTGGCCCGTAATTTCGACCGGAAGGCGGTCACCGGACCGCAACTGGAGAGGGCCATCGGCTACTACCGCAAGGCCGTGACCCTGCGCGACGAAGACCCCTACCTGCGACGGCGGTTGGCCGAACTGTATCTGGAAACGCGGCAGGCCCAATTGGCGGAATACCACGCAGACCAATTGCTGCTGCTCATTCCCGAGGACCCGGCGGGCTGGCGGGTGCGAGCCCGGGCCCTGTACGTCGAGGCCCATGAAGGAAACCGGGTGCAGTTGGCCACCGCGGTCGATGCCATGAAGAAGGCGGTCGCGCTCAACCCGCAAGATGCGCTTATGGCAGTGACCTTGGCCGACATTTATCGGCGCGAACTGCCGACCCCCAGCCAGGCGCAGCGCAATGCTCTGGCCGACGACGTCATGAATTTCCTGGTGCGCGAAAACCCCGAGAGCGTCAACGCCTGCCTGGCCCGCTACAGCTACCGCACCCGCTATCGGCTCGACGGCGCCGACGAAGATCTGGACCGGGCCCTGGTTCTGGATCCGAACAACCTCGACGTGCTCCTGGCCGCCGGCCAGCGGGCCACGCGCCAGACCCGTTACGACGAGGCAAGGCGGTATTTTACGGCGGTGATCGAGCAGGCGCCCAACGATCGCCGCGGCTACCTGAGCCTGGGTGAAACCTACTTGGCCTCGAACCTGCTGGACCAGGCGGTAACCACCTGGCGCAATGGCCTGGCCCGGGTAGGTGAAACCGATTTGCAGCTCAATTTGCCGCTGGCAACCACCTTAATACGGTTGCGCAAACTGGACGAGGCGGAACAAATCCTATCGGCACTCGACCTGGCGCTGCGCAACTTGCCGATCGGCATGTCGTCTACGGCCAAGAGCCAGGCCAGGCTCCAAGTTGATTTCGTGCGAGCCCGGTGGCTAGTGGGCCGCGAAGAGTATGCCCGCGCCACCCCGATTCTGCGGCGCGTGCTCAACGAGCTGACCAACCGCGGCGCGCCCGAAGACTTGCCGCGAACGATCGAAGCCCAATACGAGCTGGCCGGCTGCGCCCTAGGCGAGCGTCAGCCCGACCTGGCCGCCGCGCTCTATGTGCAAGCCGCGCGGTTGCAGCCGAGCGTGGCCGCGCATTACGTGGCGGCGGGCCGGGCGTTTGACCTGGCCGGACAGAGCGAATCGGCGATCGAATACCTCAATCAAGCCCTGAAGCTCGAGCCCAATTCGCCCTCGGCCTGGCTGGCCATGGCCCAGGCGGTGTTCAATGCCCAGCGATCGGCGCCAGAGGGGCAGCGACAGTGGGGCGATTTTGAGCAAGCCCTGGCCGAATGCCAGAAGCATGCGGTCGACCCGACCGCGCTACGCCTGTTGCGGGCCGATTACCTGGCCATCCAGGGCCGTGGGGCCGAGGCCGTGGCGCTGGTCGAAGCCGGTTTGGCCGAACAGCCAGGAAGCCGCCTCTTGGCCCAGGCTCTGGTGCTCGTCCAAGAGCGCTACGGCGATCAGGGGGACGCCGATCGGGCCCTCGATGCCCTGGAGAAAACCGGAGATCGCACGCCCCAGGCCACCTTGCTGCGGGTGGCGGTGCTTGCCAAGCGGCGGCAGTTCGCCGAGGCCGAACGGCTCCTCACGCATCTGGCCGAGCGATCCACCGGCGCGCAAAAGCTGGCCGTTTCCCAGCAACTGGCCGAGCTGTTATTGCAGCAACGCAAGATCGACCCGGCGCGGAAGTTGCTCGAGTCGCTTTACGACCGCCACCCCGACCAGCGGCAACTGGCTGGCGAACTGGCCCGGCTGGCCCTGGAATCGGGCGACCGGGCGGCGGCCGAAATCTGGGAGAACCGCCTCCGCGTGGCCGAAGGCTCCGACGGCACCCAGTGGCGCTACCTGAGGGCCATGCGCCTCCTGGGACAGGGAACGGGCACCAACGACGCCCAGTTTAGCGAGGCGGTGCGGCTACAGGCCGAAATCCAGGCCAATCGACCCAATTCGCCCATGGGGTATGTGCTCAAAGGACAAATCGAGGAGCGCCGCGGTCAGCCTTCGGAAGCAATCAGCGCCTATCAAATGGCCCTGCAATTGGGAGACCGGAGCCTGGTGCCGCTGGAGCGGGTAATCGCCCTGCTTTACCAGCAGAAGCGTTTGGCCGAGGCCGACGCCTACCTGAACCGGATGGAACAGGAGTTGGTCTTCTCGCAAGACACGGCCGACGTGGCCGTCACCGTCGCCGCCCAATATGGCCAGCTCGACCGCTCGCTGCGGGTGGCGGCGGCCGCGGTCGAACGCCGCCCCAACGAGCCGGCCAGCTACGTGCTCTTGGGCCGGGCTCATCTGTTGTCGGGCCAAGTGGTCGAGGCCGAGCGCTGTTTCGCCAAGGCCACGCAGTTGGCACCGCGCGACACCCAGGGGTGGATTTCGCTGCTGGGCTTCTACGCCCGCACCAATCGCCCCGCCGAGGTGGAATCGACCCTGGCCAAGATGGCGACCGAGGCCCAGCTCGGCCCCGCCGATCGAGCGTTTCTCTCGGCCCAAACCTACGAATTGTTGAAGGACTTCGAGCGGGCCGGAGAGTTCTACCGCCAGGCCGCCCGCGAGGCTCCCGACGACCCGCAAGTGCAAGAGCGGGTGGCCATGTACTTCAACGACCGCGAACCAGACCTGGCCATGGCCGCCCTGCGAAGGCTGCTGGAGATCGATCCCGATTCCGAAGTGGGTCGGCGGTACCTGGTTCAAAACCTGCTTAACCGGGGAGGGCGCGAGAACTGGGAACAGGCCCTGAGCGAACTGCTGCGCAGCGACGACCAGGCGCCCCAAACGCTCGGCCCCGACGAGTTGCGTCTGCAGATCGCGGCCTTGATCAAAACCGGCGATCTCGAGCGGCGTGCCCAGGCGGTGAAACTGCTCGAGGAGCTGATCGCGCGGGGCGAAGGCGTGATGGCCGAAGATCGGCTGCTCTTGGCCCGGCTGTGCGAGGCCGACGACAAGTTTCCGCAGGCACGCGAGCTCTACCGCGACCTGGTCGCACGGCCCAACCCCGAGGCAAACCACGTCGCCGCCTTCATCGACTTCTTGCTGCGCAATCAGCAGTCCAAGGACGCGGCACCCTGGATCGCCCAGTTGGAAGTGCTCGCCCCCGACGACCTGCGCACGATCGACCTGCGGGCCCGCTGGCTTCACCAGGAGGGCCGAAGCGGCGAAATCGAACCCATGATCGAACGCTTTCTGGCCCCGCGATTGGCGCTACCGGCCAACGACGCGATGCGGCCCGAGGCCTACTGGCGCGTGGCCCACCTGCTCAGCCAGGTCGATCTGGATCAGGCCGCCGAGCGGTGGTATGCCCAGGCCATGCAATTGGCGCCCGAGCGTTTCGCCGAGTTAGCCCAGTGGCTCGTCTCCGATCGCCGCTATGCCGACGCGGTCTCGCTCTGCTTGGAGGTGGCTCAAAAGCAATCGCCAACGGAAGCGGCGATCGTGCTTTGCGACGTGTTGGTCGCGGCGCAAACCCCCAGCGATTTGGTCAGTCGGGCAGAACCCTTGTTTTCGCAACTGTTGAGCCAGTCGTCGGGACAGGGGGCGTTTCAATTGGCCCTGGCCAATTTGCGGCTCATGCAGGGGCGCGATGCCGACGCCGTGGAACTGTATCGCCAGGTCTTGGCCCAAGACGCCAACAACGTCGCCGCGCTGAACAACCTGGCCCTGCTGCTGCTCAAACAAGCCGACACCCGCGCCGAGGCCCGGCAGCTCGTCGAACGGGCCCTCGATCTGGCCGGATCGGTCCCCGGGCTCCAAGACACGCTCGGGCTGTTGTTGCTTGCCGACGACCGAATCGACGACGCGATCGGCGTGTTGCATCCGCTGGCCACGCGGTCGCGGCCCGACGCGGCCGTGCTGTTCCACCTGGCTCGCGCCCACTGGCTGCAGCCCAGCGACCAGGTGGCCGCGCGCGACGAGGCTCGCTGGGCCTGGGATAAAGCCATCGGCCTGGGGCTGGCCGATCAGCCGCTAACGCCGCAGGAACAAGCCTGGTTCCGCGAAATGCAGCCGGTGCTGTCGGCCAACTGAACCCGGCGCGGCCACCCCGTTGCGCGGCACCCCCGCCCGCACTCGCTGCGCGACTCGGCGGGGGGCGGTTTACACATCCGATTCTTGAAAGATCAGGGCGCCAGGTTCCCCTTCCGCGGGCGGGCTGGCGGGGGGTGTCTCTGGCTGTTTGCGCCGCGCGCGGGGTTCGGCTGGTTCGTTCGCAGGAGGCGCCAAATCCCAGGCCGAGAGCCAGCGGGTTTCCACGGGATAAAGCCCCCGGGCGGCCAGGTCGTCGGCCATTTCGCCCAAGTGGCCGGCCCCATAAAAAATGGCCAGCTTGCGTTTCCCCGCGGCCCATTGGCGATCCAGCTCCTCGAGCGCTCGGCGGTTGCGATCGGTAATTAGGGCCGAACCCTCGGGGCCGCTGACCGCGGAAAGCATCGATTCAATGTCTTCGAATTGCGTGGCCAGCGCGCGGCGGAACGCGTCGCGGTCGCCACTGAGCAGCGCGGCGAACAAAGCGGCCTCGTCGCCGGCCGACTCGCTGCTTGCCCCCTGATCGGCCAGGCTCTGGCCAAACATGCGAAAGGCCAAAGTCCAGATCGACTCGCCCCGCTCTTGCATGGCGTCGGCAAACTCCTCGGGCGAAAGATCGGCGTGGACCAGGTTCGCCTTCTGGTAGTCGATCAACTCTAGTTGCGACTCCAGCCCCAACAGGTGCCGCATACCGTCTTGCAACATCCGCACCGGGTGCAATTCGGGGTCGCCCCCGCCGGTGGGCACGCGCGTTCCCTGGGGAGCGACCAACTCATACAAAACGGCATCGTACCGCTCGAACTCGCGGTTCAGCGCCTCGTAGTAAGCCCGGTCGCCGATGTGCACGGCGCCGATCAGCGTAACTTCGGCGGGCGAACCCTCGCCCCCCTCGGCCTGAAAGCGGACAATGGCGGTTTCCAAAGCCAGCGGCACGCCTTGGGCGTCGCGACGAACGCGCACGAACTCGGCCGACGACGGTTCGGCCGCGGCGGCTCCGCCGCGCCGGCCGCCAGGCGACTCCCCGGAACCACCCTGGGCCCAGACCCGGGCCGCCAGGCACCCAGTCCAAACCGCCCACCAGACCCAGCCTTTGGCGCGCCAGCCCATGGCCTGCTCCTCTTGTTCGCTGGAAATTTCCCGGGCCAAGGCGCAAACGCGCCGAGTTTGCCGTTCGCCGTAAGTATACGTCGACCGGCCCTGGGCGTTATTCGCTGGCCCGCTCGTCGGCTTGGACCGCCCGCCAACGGGGGTTGGGGGCAATGCGACCTCGGGAGACCAAGATCGACAGCGCCATCCCTAGGGCCAGCATCACCAAAGTGCCTGAAACTCCGACCAGTTTGCGTTCCAGCGGGCACTGCCAGGCTGCCCAGGGAGAGTCGGCGGGCAACCCCCGGGCGAAGGTGCCCCAGGCCAAAACCGGAATCGTGGCCAGAACGGCCAGGGCAGCCCCCCAGCTAGGTGTTTTGGGCAAGAGCCAGGCCAGGAGGAACAGGCCAAAGAGCCCACCCCCTAGCGTGCCGGCCGACTGGAACCAGAGTTCCAGAATGGTCCGTGACCCGTCGCGATAGAAGAGGTAAATCGCCACCGCCAGGCCGGTGCCAAGCGCGCCGCCCAGGGCCGTGGCCAGCCGCAGCGTCACCACTTCGGGGAGGCGAGCCCGGTGCGTGCCGCGCAGCGGGCGGAGCAGGTCGGCCAGCACCACGGTCGACATGGCGTTCAGGCTGGAATCGACCGTGCTCATGCCGGCGGCCAGAATCGCGGCAATCACCAACCCCGCCGCGGCGGCCGGCAACTCGGTCCGAATGAAATGCGGAAACACTTCCTCGGCTCGCAGGTCGGCCGGAAGCAATCCCGTTTCGGCGTGGTAGTGTGCAAAAAGCGCCGAGCCGATGGCGAAAAACAGGATCGAAGCTGGCACATAGCTGAGCGCGCCCAGCCAGATTGCCCGGGCCGCCTGGCGATCGGTGGCCGTGCACAAGATGCGCTGCACATAGGCCTGGTCCGAGCCGTAATTACGCAGATTCTCGGTCAGCCCGTAGAGGAACACGACCCAGACGGTGCTGGTGGTCCAATCCAGAAGCGACCAGGAGCCGAGCGAGAGCTTTCCCGAGGGGAGCGAGCGTATCATCGTCTGGGCACCGCCGGGAAAGCGACCGACGAGCAGCACCAGGCAAACCGCCGCGCCGCCAAAGAGAATCAGCACCTGGATCACGTCGGTCCAAATCACGGCTCGCAGCCCGCCGAGCACGTCGTACACGATGACCAGTGCGCCGACCAAAACGACCGTGGTCACCACCTGCCAGCCCAAGAGCGGCGCCACGGCCAGAGCCAGCAGCAGCAACACCATGGCCACCCGTACCAGTTGCAACAGCAGGTAGGCGGCGGCCGCGTAGCAGCGGGCCCAGGTGCCGAATCGCTCGTCGAGCAGTTCATAGGCCGAAAGCCGCTGGCGGGCGCGGTACAGGGGGATAAACCAACGAACCGCCACCGCAGCCGCCAAGGGCAAGGCCAGCCCGAAGACGTAGGCGTTCCAATTTCCCTGGTAGGCGCTGGCCGGGTAGGCCAAAAACGAGATGCTCGACGTAAACGTACCCAGCACCGACAGCCCCACGGCCCAGGCCGACATCTGCCGGCCCCCCAGGGCATAACCCTCGACATCTCGGGCACCACTCGATACGCAGGCCGCCAGCAGCATCATGGCGACCAGATAAGTCACGACCACGATCAGGTCGAGACGCCCCCAAATTGCTTCCATGCGCCGGCGATGCTCCAGAGTTTCACGCGGGTCGGGAGGGGACCGTCGGTTAGCACCGGGGCGTCGACCGACCGGGCTGAACCCTCGTATTGGTCACGATTTTACCGCCACGCCGCGCACATGCTCGCGCAGGATCCGCGGGCCCGGCATCGGTACGTCGGTCCAGGCGGTGGTGGCCAGGCCCGATTCGGCGATGAGTTGCCCAATCGGCCGATTCAAATGGCACCCCTGACCCACGATGTTCTGCAGCCAATTCCAGCGATCTTGCCGGCGGGCCACGTGGTGGTCTTGGCTGCGCCCATGCTCGACGAACAGGAACCGCCCGCCCGGCCGCAGAACGCGGCGAACTTCCTGCAAGGCCGCGGTGACATCGGGAATCGTGCACAAGGTCCAGGTGCTGACCACCACGTCGAATCGATCGCGATCGAAGGGCAACTTTTCGGCACTCAGGTGAACCCGCTCGATCGGTATGGGGGCCTCGCGAATCCGACGCTCGACACGGCCGGGCAGCAGCACGGCCGGATCGATCACGGTGAGCTGCCGAACCCGCGACGGGTAATGCGACAAATTCAACCCGGTGCCAAAGCCGATTTCGAGCACGTCGCCCGAACACTCGCTGAGCAATTCGGATCGCTGCTGGCGAAAATCGCGACCGCTCATGACCAAGTCCATGACCCGAGGGAAAATCCAATTCGCGTACCAGCCCATGACTCGATATGCTCCGTCGGACGGGGGGGGGAAATGGTCCGGTAATTCTCAACCCAAGACCAGGGGAAGCGGGCCGCAACCAAGTTTTGTCCGGTCGACGGCGAAATCGAATTGCGTTCGCCCGCTGGCGCGAGTATTTTAAACTATGTGTGCGGGGCTTCGTGCCCCTAAACACAGCCTCCGCAGGTCCCTGCCCCACCTGCGGGGGCTTTTTTTGCGCGCGTTTCTACCGGCGCCCTCTCCTACCGGCCAGATCCGGTGATTGCCTCGCTGGCCTGCTCGGCGGGCAAATTCGCATGCCCGGGCGCCGTTTCTAGGCCCTGACGATTTTTTTTGGCCTGGCGATCTGTTTGGCGCGCCCCCCTGCGATGGGAGCGGCGCGAATTGCGGCAGCCCGCTAACGCCTCCCGGGGTGCGGCGGGGCCAGCGGGCAGCCCAGCGGTTCCGCCAGCGGCTCGACCCGGGGGAAAGCCGCTCGAGTCGTGGCGCAATCGTGCCGGAAGATTGCATGGCGCACGCCAGATAGGCCCTGGCCAGAAAGTGGCCCTGCCGCGAAAAAACGCCCAGGTTTGGGCCGTAACCAGGGCCCGGACAATCGGTCGGGGAGCCGGAAAAAACTTGAACTCGCCTGATTGCCCAAACATGATGGAACGCGTTGAGTTGGTCGCTTAGGCCGAGCGTTCTTGGTAATCGGAACGAACCAGGAATACGGCTTGGATCGCTGATTTTGTTTGACTTGTCGCTACGAATTGTCTTGGATAACGGCATCGGGTCGACATTTCCGTCTGGGCACTTGTTCGGAACCAGGTGAGCCAGCGGCGTCGGCCTCCCTTCCACGGAACCATGACACCGAAGAAGAGGCACGCTCACCCGCGTTTAGTGGGAAGCGTCTGCGCTGAGCGGTGGTGGCTGCGCGCCATCACACTGGCAAGCTCAGTCGGCAGTCCGCTCGGCTTTGCGCTGCGCGCATGGCACGTCGCCACTCGGAACTGGTTTGCGCCTTCTCCGGTCTTGGTACCAGCGGATTTAGCCCGGCAAGTGGTTCGGTTTGGCACGCGGCAGGGGTGCCGCGCCGGTTTGCGCCCTCGGTCCCCGGAAGCCTGGGGATGCGGCGCGCGGGCGGCGGGCACTTCGTCGAATTCTCCGCAGACGTTTTTCGCTTAGGGAAGAAGAGAGTCATGGCACAAGTCCCTCGGACTGGCTGGCGGAAAGCACTTGGAAACCCCCTGGCGGGCCGCCTCGCATCACTGCCGTCGCCGGCACCGCGCTCAGTCCTTTACCAGCCGCGGATCGACGTGCTCGAGCAGCGCCAGCTCATGACGGTTACCCCGCTGGGTGGCGAAATCCAGGTCAACGAGAACATCAACGGCGACCAGCAGTTGGCCAGGCCCTCGATCCTGCCCTCGCCGTTTAACGACATCGAGAAGAGCAATCGCTCGGTGGCGGTCGACCACGACGGCGATTTCATCGTGGTCTGGACCAGCTACGGAGACGCCGACGGCGACGGCTCGGGCGTGTTCGGCCGGCTTTTCAATCGGTTCTCGATTCCGCTCACCGGCGATTTCCAGATCAATCAGTTCACCGAGGGGGACCAGCGCAACGCCACGGTGGCGATGGATGCCGACGGCGACTTCATCGTGGCCTGGGAAAGCTCGGTTCAGGACCAGTACGACGGCAGCTCGGGCATCTACGCCCGGCGCTACAACTCGGTCGGCGCGCCGCTGACCGACGAGTTCCAGGTGAATACCCTCGACATCGGGCCGCAGATTCATCCGGCGATTGCCGCGGATAACGACGGCAATTTCATAATCGCCTGGGAAAGCCAGTCGCAAGACGGCAGCTTCTTCAACAACCTCAAAGCCCAGCGGTACCGCTTCGATGCCACACCGATCGGCAGCGAAATTCGGGTGAATCAGACCGGAGTCCCGGGATTGTTCGGCGATAGTAACCCGGCCGTGGCGATGGCCCCCAACGGCAATTTCGCGATTAGCTGGGACATTCGGATCCGCCAGACGATACCGGGTGTTCCGATCATCGGGTCGCAAGTGATGATGCGGATGTTCGACAGCAATGGGTCCCCGATTACGAACGAAACCCCGGTTTCTCGCCCGGACGTCGACCCATACGACAATTTGACCGATGAACCGGGTCCGAACGACGGCCACGTCTTTCTAGATGCTTCGGAATTCGAGCAACGCAACTCCTCGATTGCCATGGACGACCAGGGGAACGTGACGATCGTCTGGGAGAGCCTGCAAGACAACGACTTCATCGAAGACGACGACGCGATCAATAGCTGGGGTATTTACCTGCGGCGGTTCCACGCCGATGGCACCGCCGAGGCTGCCTTTCCCCAGGACCTGCACGTCAACCCGGTTTACAGCTGGGACCCCGACGTGGACGATCCGCCACTGTTCAGCCCATTCTTTTGGTTCGACCAGCTCAATCCCTCGGTAGGGCTGGACGCCGACGGTGACCTGTTCGTGGTGTACGACGGCTATGGGGCGGCAACCCTGGGCGGTGCGCTGCTCGACGATCAGGGGGTTTGGCTCCGCCGCTTTACCGCCCCGAGCGCGCTTTCGGTAACCGACGAAGACACCGGCACGACCATTCTGGAGTCAGTTGGGTCGCTGAACTACCCACTCACTCCGGTCAACAGCACCCGCCCCGGCGGCCAGCAACACCCGACCATCGCCGTGCAGCCCAACGGCAGCTTTATCGTGGTCTGGAGCGGCAACGGCCCGGGCGATACCCAGGGCATTTTCGCCCAGCGGTTCCGCGAAAGCGCCGATCCGGTCGGACCGCAGATCACCGAGCTGCGGGTCGAGGCCTTCAATGCCCAGGGCCAGGTGGTGCCCGACGAGCGGCAGTTGCTGCTCAACGGCGAGCAAGTGGTGGGCAACGTGACCAAGCTCGTGGCCGTGTTCGACGAACAGGCTTCGACCGCGGGGGGAGCCAACGGCGTCAACAGCGTACTCAACAAAAACAACTGGAAACTGCTGCGCAACGGCGTCGAGATTCTCAACGGCATTAACGCCGTCGCCTATCAGCTCAACCCGCTGACCAACAAGTGGGAAGCCACGCTCACGCTTGATTCCAACGGCCCACTCTCGGGCACGCCGGCCCTGGTCGACGGCAACTACGAAGTCATCGCGCTGAACACCATTCGCGACGTGGCCGGCAATCCGTTGGCGTCCAACGGCCTCGAAGAAGACGGGTTCCCCTATAGCCTGAACTTCAACGTCATTGCCAGCCAGTCGGGCGAGTCGCTGGTGAACACCACCACGCCGGGCAGCCAGGTGACGCTGCCTGAAAGCCCCCAGGCCGTGGCAACCGACGCTTCGGGCGGCTACGTAGTGACCTGGACGGCGGCCGGCCAACAGGGAGACGCGGCCAACGAGACGAACGTGTACGCCCGCCGATTCGCCGCCGACGGCACCCCGCTGGGCGCCGAGTTCCGGGTCAACACGGTCGTGGCCGGCAACCAATCCAACTCGGCCGTGACGATGACTCCCGACGGAGATTTCATCATCGTTTGGGCCAGCGAGAGCGCCGACTTCGACCAGAGCTGGGACATTTTCGGGCAGCGATTCGACTCGCTCGGCAACCGGCTGGGGGGCGAGTTCCTGGTGAACACCACCACCGAGAGCATTCAGAGTTTCCCCACGGTGGCGGTCGACACCGAGGGCGATTTTATCGTGGCCTGGCAAAGCTTTGGCCAGGAAGACTCGACCTCGCCCGACCCGAACCTGAACGGCTACGGGGTCTACGCCCAGCGGTTCAACGCTTCGGCCGAGCCGCTCGGCGGCGTGAACGAGGTGCAGACCGTCAGCTTTAGCGGCAACCCCACGGGGGGCTTCTTCTCGCTGCAGCTCAACGGCTTCAATTACGGCCCCATTACCTACTCGCCGGCCAACGCGGGAACAAATACCGCGGCCGCCATCGAAGACGCTTTGCGCAACCCGGGCGTGGGCATTCCACCGCTCGAGGTATCCGTGCGTGCTCGCAGTTCGACGCAGTACGAAATCACCTTCGAAGGGAACAGCGGCAGCCGCAACCAACCGCAATTCGCCGCGGTCGGGGTCACGCTCATCGGCGGAACCCAGCCCAAGATGCAGGTGCGCACCAGCACCGACGGGGTGGCGGGCGAGTTCCTGGTGAACGATACCATCCTTAACAACCAGCGTTTCCCCCAGGCGGCGACCGACGCCGACGGCGACTTCGTGATCGTCTGGGTTTCGGCCGGCCAAGACGGCGACCAATTCTTCGAGTCGAACCTTTACGCCAAGACCTATTCCCGCAACGAGCTGCTCGGCGGCGCGGGGGGCCCCGCGGTCGACGCCCTCGTGGGACACGACGACGATCACGCGCATCTGGAATCCGACCCGCTCGGCGGGCTTGCCTCCGACGGGCTGCTTTACGATGTGCCCGATGGCCCGCTCTCCGACGACTTCGTGCTCGGCCCCTCGACTCCCGGCAAGTGGGGTCCCGCCCAGTTCGGCACGGGCGCGACGATTACCTGGGCATTTATGTCGGCCGGAGTGCGCGACGCCAACGACCTGGATGGGGGCTGGACCAGCGTTTCGCTCGATTCGGTGATGCCGATTGGCTACAAGGACCAGATTCGCGAGGCCTTCGCGGCCTGGGCCCGGGTAGCCAATCTGACCTTTGTGGAAGTGGTCGACAGCGGCGAAAACTTCGGCGACCCGGGCGCGGCCGACATTCGCGTCGGCGCCCACCCCATCGACGGCACCTTCGGCGTGCTGGCCCACGCCTTTTTCCCGCCCGAAAACGGCGGCTTTGTCGCGGGCGACGTGCACTTCGATTCGTCCGAGAACTGGCAAATCGGGTTCGGCAACCCCGGGATCGACATCTTCCAGGTATTTGCCCACGAGTTGGGGCACGCGCTGGGGCTTGGGCACACCGACGTACCCAACTCGCTGATGAACCCGATCTACAGCGAGGCTTTCCGCGGGCCGCAATTCGACGACATCGCGGGGATCCAGTTCCTCTACGGGGCTGCCGACAACGGCTCGACCCGGCCTGAATTCCGAATCAACCAGACCGTGGCCGGCAACCAGTTTGCCCCCAGCGTGTCGATGGATCTGGATGGCGATTTCGTGGTGACCTGGACCAGCTACGGCCAGGACCGCAACGGTACCGGGTACGGGTTCGGCCAAGGAGGCCAGAACGGCATCTTTGCCCGGCGCTTTACCGCCGATGGCAACCCGATGAACGCCGAGACCTTTACCGAAAGCTACATCAGCGGCAACGCCCCGCTGGTCGTGGCCGACGTAGGCAGCACGGCTTCGGAACTGCAGGTGCCCGACGATTTCATCGTGACCAGCCTGACGGTCACGCTCGATGTCACGCATCCGCGGGTAAGCGACCTGACGCTCACGCTCTACCCGCCGGGCCAGAATCCGTTTGCCGGCGGCGCGGGCATCACGCTGGCCTCTGGGCTGGGGGGCAACGGGCGGAATTACGCGGGCACCACCTTCAGCGATAGCGCCAGCACGCCGATCACGGCCGCTTTGCCGCCGTTCACGGGCACCTTCCAGCCGGTCGGGGCGCTCAACAGCCTGGCCGGCATTCGGGCCCAAGGAACCTGGCAACTTGTGGTCACCGACGCGGCCACGGGCCAGGTGGGCCAGCTCAACGGCTGGTCGCTCAGCTTCCGCGGCGTGGTCGAAGCCGGCGACGAGTTCCAAGTGAACCGCTTCGCCGACGGCAACCAGCAATTCTCGCGGGTGTCGATGAACGGTGCGGGCGATTTCATCATCGCCTGGGAAAGCTTCCAAGACGATTCGGTCCGCCTGGGTACCCCCAGCGATTACGGTATTTACGCGCAGCGCTACGTGCGCCGCGAGTTGCTGAGCACCCAGGCCTTTGCCACGGGCGGAGCGATCGGGTCGCAGTTCCGGGTGCCGTTCACCAAGGCCGGCGACCAGCGGTATCCCGGTGTTGCTCTCGACTCGGGGGGCGATTTCGTGGTGGTCTGGAGCGGCCGCGGCGATAACTCCGGCGGCGTGGTCGACAACCCCGGCGTGTTTCAGCGCCGGTTCTCGTCGACGGCCGACACCGGCGCGCCGATCGTTACCGGCGTGGTACACATCACCAACGAGGTGCAGCGGCTTACCATTACCGGCGCGCCCACCAGCGGCAGCTTCTCGCTGCTGCTCGCGGGCAAAACCTATGGCCCCTTCAGCTACACACCCTCCGACGCCACCTCACTGGCCGCGGCGATGCAAGCGGCCCTTTCGGCCGATTTCACCGTCGCCGTCTCGGCCACGAGCAGCACCGAATTCGATTTCCAATTCAGCGGCACCGACAGCGCCACCAACATTCCGACCATCCAGGTAACGGGGGCCACGTTCACGGGCGGAACCAACCCCGCGGCGGTGGCCACCACCGAGGTTCCCGGCGGCACCGACGTGGTGACCGAACGCGACGTGGTGGAACAGGCCGTGCAGCGGCTGGTGGTGCGGTTCAGCGAACAGCTCTCGGTGGCCGGCGGCATCACGGGCCTGAATAGCGTAATCAACCCTGAAAACTGGGCCATCGCCCGCAACGGGGTGCTGCTCTCCGACAGCATCGTAAGCATTACCTTCGGCTTTAACGAAGCGGCGACCCAGGGCCTGGGGCCTGCCAGCGGCAAGTGGGAGGCGGTCGTCACCTTCGACGCCAACACAAGCCAGGCGGGGCTGCAACCACTGCTCGACGGAGAATACATCCTGGCCGTGCTGCCGGCGGTGCGCGACCTGCAAGGCAACCCGCTCGACGGCAATTTCGATGGCGCCCCCGGCGGCACCTTCAATCGCAACTTCTTCATCCAGATTCCGCCCCCCACGGGCGACGGCGAAACCCGGGTGAACACCACGATTCCGCCGGTCCAGCGCTTCGAGCCGGAAAGCGCCAGCACGATTGCGATGGATGCCGACGGCGATTACGTGGTGGTTTGGACCAGCGCCGGCCAAGACGGCGACGGCGATGGCGTGTACTTCCAGCGGTTCAGCGCCAACGGCACCCCGCTGGGTCCCGAGACCCTGGCCGCGCAGACCACGCTCGGCAACCAGAACCACGGCAACGTGGCTCTCGACGCCGACGGCGACTTCATCATCACCTGGACCGGCTACGGCCAGATCGGCGACGGCCCCACCAGCGGCAACGTGTATGCCCGCCGGTTCGCCTCCAACGGCACCCCGCTGGGCGATGAGCTGCTGGTGAACTCGTTCACGGTGGGTAGCCAGAAATGGTCGAACGTGGCGGTCGACGTGCTGGGCGATTTCGTCGTCACCTGGAGCAGCTACGGCCAAGATGGCTCGGGCTACGGAGTCTACGCCCAGCGCTACAACAGCTCCGGCGGCAAGGAGGGGGGCGAATTCCGGATTAACCAGGTCACGGCCGGCAGCCAGCGCTTCAGCGACGTGGCCATGGATGCCGACGGCAATTTCGTCGTTACCTGGACCGCCTCGGGGCAAGACGGCAGCGGCGATGCCGTGCTGGTGCGGGCCTATAGCGCCAGCGGCACCCCGCTTACCAACGAGCAGTTGGTCAATACCACGACCACGGGCGACCAGCGCTATAGCCGCGTGGCCGCCGACCTGGCCGGCAACTTCGTCGTGGCCTGGACCGGGCTCGACACCAGCGGCACCGGGGTGTTTTTCCGCCAGTTTTCCTCGGTCGATTTCACGGCCGGCCCCGAAACCCAGGCCAATGTAACCGTGACCGGCAACCAGCAGTTCGCCAACGTCTCGGTCGATCACGACGGCGACTTCGTCATCACCTGGAGCGGCAACGGCGCGCAACCCAACCAGGTCGATCAATCGGGCGTGTTTGCCCGGCGGTTCAACTCCGACGGCACCGCCCGGCCGGCGCCGAGCGAGGTCGGGGGCGGTACCGAGTTCTTGGTAAACACCACGCTCGACGGCACCCAGTCGCTGGCCGGGGTCGCCCTGGACGGCAAGGGGCAGTTCGTCGTCACCTGGAACGGCAACGGCGTCGGCGACACCCAGGGTATTTTCGCGCGGCGCTTCCGACAAACCGTCGACGATGCCGGGCCGATCGTGTCCGACGTGCGGCTCAGCGGCATCCAGATTCTCGACGGCGACGTGATTACTGCCGACGTCAGCTTTTTGAACGTGGTGTTCGGCGAGGAAATGTCGACGGTCGGCGACGATCTGGGCTTCGAAAGCGTTACGAACGCGGCCAATTGGGCCCTGTTCCGCAACGGCGCCGAACTGATCGGCGGCATCCGGGGAGTGGTCTTCGAATTCGACCCCGGCCCGCGGAAGTGGAAAGCTCGGCTCCTGTTCGACGGCGACGGACTGGCCGGCGACCCCGACGCCCCGCCCACGCTGCCCGACGGCGTTTACACGCTGGTTGCCTTCGACTTCATGACCGACACCTCGGGCAACCAGCTCGACGGCGACTACGACGGCCTGGAGGGGGGCAATTTCACCCGCACCTTCACCATCGCCCGGCCCAAAACCGCCGGCGACGAATTCCGGGCCAACACCACCACGGTCGATGCGCAGCGCACGGGCGCGGTGGGCCAGGCCGTGGCATCGGACGACGACGGCGACTACGTGGTGGTCTGGACCAGCCCCGACGGCAGCGGACTGGGAGTTTTCGCTCAGCGATTCAATAAAGAGGGCGCGAAGCTGGGCCCCGAGTTCCTGGTCAACACCGAGTTCACCACGAACGACCAGTTCGACCCGGCCGTGGCCATGGACGCCGACGGCGACTTCGTCATCTCGTGGACCAGCTACGGTCAGGACGACGACTCGCTCAGCGAAACCAATGTGTACACCAAGGTGTACAACTCGGTGGGCGAGGTAGTAGTTGGCGCGCAACTGGCCAACACCACGCTCGACGGCGTGCAGAAATGGTCCAGCGTGGCGATGGACGCCGACGGCGATTTCGTGGTGACCTGGACCGGCCTGGGCCAAAACGGCGACGACCAGTTCGACGGCAATATTTTTGCCCGCAAGTTCACCTACGAGGGGGTCTCCGCGGGCGACGAATTCCAGGTGAATAACCTGATTAACGAGTACGTCAACGACGGTACCCTATTCATTCCTCGGCAGGGGACGGTCACCTCCGAAATCGAAGTCGAGGATACGTTCGACATCCTCGACTTGAACGTAACCGTGAGCATCCTGCACCCCAATGTCGAAGATTTGCAACTGGTATTGATCGGCCCCGATGGTACGCAAGTCTTGCTGGCACAAGACCTTGCCCCGGGGGCGAACATTTCCCGTACGACATTCGACGACGAGGCCTCGGTGCCGATCGCGGCAGGAACCCCGCCGTTTATCGGGACCTTCCGGCCGATCGGTGATCTCACAGACTTCGAGGGGCTTTCCGTCCAAGGAACCTGGAGCCTGCAGATTACCGACTCCGTTCTGCGCGTCGACGCAAACGGCAATCCCATCGAACCTGAAGTTAGCAATACTCGGCTTTCGAACTGGGCTCTTGAATTCGCATACACCGGAGGCTCCACCAATACCAGCGTCGTCCCGACCGAGTCGGGCAACCAGCAGCGCTCGCGTATTGCAATGGACGCCGGAGGCAATTTCGTCGTCGTCTGGGAAGATCAGTCGGGCATGGACTCCGACGGCGCCGGTGTCTATGGCCAAACTTACTTCTTTGACTCCAGCGACGAGAACCAGGACGACCCAACACCTGAACCGATCGGCGCGAATTTCCGGATCAATCAGACAATCATCGGCAATCAGATGGAGCCCAGCGTGGCTTCCGATCGCCGCAACGGCGATTTCGTCGTGGCCTGGGCCAGCCAGGGCCAGGATGGCGACGGTTACGGTGTTTACGCGCGACGCTTCACGCAAGCGGGTACCAGCGTTAGCGACGAATTCCAAGTCAACCGCACCACGGCCGGCGATCAGCGGCGCCCCACGGTGGCCATGGCCGCCACCGACGACTTCATCATCGTTTGGGAAGGCAACGGCGCCGCGGTCAACCAGTCGGACGACCTGGGCATCTTCGCCCAGTGCTATCTGTCGGGCGGTGGACGGCGGGGCGGCGAGTTCCGCGTCAACACCACGACCGACGATGCGCAACAGTTCCCCTCGGTCGCCGCCGATGGCCGGGGCGACTTCGTGGTCGTCTGGAGCGGCAACGGCCAGCAGCCCGGCCAGGAAGACACCGTCGGCGTATTCGGTCAGCGGCTGGCGGTCGAAGGCGACACGGCCGGCCCAATCGTGGCCGACGTCGTGTTCGATGCCAACGGCAGCCACATTCGCCTGGGTTCCGAGGAAGAGTTGATCGGCCCGGTCGACGTGTTCGTGGTCTCCTTCGGCGAGGAGATGCTGGCCGACTCGACCACTGCCGCGGGCAGCATTACCAACCTGGCCAACTGGGCCGTGACCCGCGGTTCCGGGGGCGGCACCGGGGGCGTGGCGGCCGTGACGTTTGGGTTCAACCAGGCCTCGATCGAGGGCGTGGGGCCGGTCAGCAACCGGTGGGAAGCCGTGGTACGGCTCGATGCCAACGGTTCCAGCCCGGGTGCGCCAGGTTTCGGCGCCGGCACCTATACGCTGGCCGTGAATCGGGCGGTCCGCGACCTGTTGGGCAACAACCTGGACGGCACCTTCCAGGGTTCGGGGGGCCAGGGGGGCACGACCTATACCGTCAGCTTCACCGTGGCCGGTGGCGGCGAAGATTGCCCCGGCGGCCTGCATGCCGAAGGGGAAGAAACGCTTCTCAACCAGACCACCCTGGGCCTGCAAGACTTCTCGGACGTCGCCGCCGACTCCAAGGGGAACTATGTCGCGGTTTGGGTCAGCGGAGGCCAGGTAATCGCCCGCCGCTTTAACGCGGCCAGCGTAGCCTTGGGCGATGAATTCATCGTCAACAGCGAAGTGCTGCCCGGCGCGTCGCAGCCCACCCCGCAGGTGGCCATGGATGACCGCGGCAACTTCGTCATCACCTGGACCGGACGAAGCCTGGAACTGGACTCCGACCGCGACGGCATCTTCGCCCGCCGCTACAACCGGGTGGGCACCGCCCAGGGCGAGCAGTTCTTGGTCAACACCTACAAGGCTGGCCTGCAAAACCAGCCCGACGTGGCCATGGACGCCGACGGCGACTTCGTCATCACCTGGAACAGCTACGGCCAGACCGGGCAGTTCAAAGGCATCTTCGCCCAGCGCTACACCTCGGGCGGGGCCACGCGGGGCGGCGAGTTCGCAGTGAACTTGAACGTGACCACCCAGAAGGAAAAGCCGCGGGTGGCCATGGACGCCGACGGCGACTTCGTGGTTACCTGGAGCAGCTACGGTCAGGACGGCAGCGGCTGGGGCGTGTTCGCTCGCCGCTTCAACTCGGCCGGCGTGCCGCAAAACGGCGAATTCCAGGTGAATCAGGTCGCCTTCAATGCCCAGCGCGAGCCGGCCATTGCGATGGACGCCGACGGCGATTTCGTCATCGTCTGGCAAAGCGACGGCCAAGATACCAGCGGCTACGGTGTTTACGGCCGCACCTACAACCGCCTCGGTGTCGCCAAGGGCGCCGAGTTCCAGGTCAACGAGTACTCGCTCAACTGGCAGCGCTACGCCGACGTGGCCATGGACGACGCGGGCAACTTCTTCGTGACCTGGATGTCGTTCGGCCAAGACGCCGACCGCAACGGCATCTTCCTCAAGGCCTACACGGCCGATGGTGCCGAGGCGGTCGATCCGGCAACTTCGATCCGGATCGGCGAGCGCGTTGTGAACACGACTTCCTCGGGCGAGCAGTCGAACCCCACGATCGCCACGTCGGCGTCGGGCAAGCTGCTCGTCGCCTGGACCTCGCAACAGGCGACCCCCTCGACCGAACAGAGCGACATTTTCTCGCAACGCTTCTGCTTCGATCCAACCATGGCCACGATCACCGGCACCGCGGCCGGCGACAGCCTGGTCATCACGGTGGGAGCCAGCGGCGCTACTCAGGCAACGCTCAACGGCCAGCCGCTGAACATCAGCCCGCTGGTCACCAATCTGGTGTTCGACGGTGCCGGCGGAACCAACTCGGTGGTGATCAACGGTGCCGCCAGCACCCACCAGTTGCAGGTCAGCCCCGGCGGCGGCAGCCTGTCGAGCAGCCTGTTCTCGCTGCTCTACAGCAATGTGAGCAACACCCGGGCCCTGGGCAGCGCTGCCAGCACCGCGACCATGCTCGACTCGAGCGGCAACGACACGCTGGTCACCACTCCCTCCAGCGCCAAGCTGACCGGCAACGGATTTACGCTCGAGGTGGACCAGTACGGCAAGGTCAACGTGGTCGGCAGCGGCGGCCAAGACTCCGCCACGATGGCCGATTCCAGCGGCAACGACACCGTCGTGGCCCGGGCCTACTCGACCACGCTTGCGGGCTCCGGCTACTCGCAAACGGTTTCGAACTTCAAACAGGTCAAGGTTAACGGCTCAAGCGGATTCGATCGGGCCTCGCTCTACGACTCCTCGGGCAACGACACCCTCGTGGCTCGTCCTGGCAACAGCTCGCTCACCGGCTCGGGATTCTCGAACCAATTGCTGGGCTTCGACGAAGTGCGGGCTTATGCCTCGAACGGCCTGGACCGCGCCGAGCTGTACGACTCGACGGGCGACGACACGCTCACCATCCGCCCGGAATACTCCCAGTTGGTCGGCAGCACCTATTTCAGCTACGCCAAGGGCTTCGACGATGTCCGGGCCACGGGGAGCGGCGGCGCGGACAAGGCGTTCCTCTACGATTCGCCGGGGACCGACACCCTGACGCTCCGGCCGCAATCGGCCCAGTTTGTCGGCTCGAACTTCTTCGCCCAGGCGACGAACTTCAGCCAAGTACGGGCCTACGCCACGACCGGCGCCGACAATTTGTACCTGTACGATTCCGCCGGAAACGACCAGCTCGTCGCCACTCCGGAGTACGCCCAGCTCAGCGGCGCCGGCTTCCTCAGCTACGCCAAGGGCTTCCGCAACAACCGGGCCTATGCCACGGGGGGCTACAACTCCGCGGTACTGTACTCCTCGGCCGGAAATGACGAACTGGTCGCCCGCAGCGACTCGACCCAGCTCACTGGCAGGTCGTATTTCAACTATGCCAAGAGCTTCAGCGAGGTGCGGGCTTACTCACAGGGGACCGGCCAGGCGAACCTGTACGATACGGCCGGCGACGACGTCCTGCTGGCCACGCCCCAGTTCAGCCAGCTGGTCGGCAGCGGCTACCTGAACTACACCTCGGGCTTTGCGGCCGTCCGCACCTTTGCCTCGACCGGCAACGATTCGGCGGTCATCTACGACTCGCTCGGCAAGGATCAACTGATCTCGACCCCCGAGTACTCCCAGCTTTCCGGTTCCGGCTACATGACGTATGCCAAGAACTTCAAGTCGGTAACGGTCCAGGGAGGTCGCGGCGGCCAGGACACCGCCCTCCTTTACGATTCTGCCGGTTCCGACCAGGTGACCACCCGGCCCGAAAGTGTCGAATTGAAGAGCACGGGCGTCACCACGGAGGCCCGGAACTTTGCTTCGGTTCAAGTCGCCTCGCAGGGAGGCAACGACACCGCGGTCATGTACACCGGCTCGGCGGGCACCAATGAGTTGTACGCCGGCTCGCAAACCTCGCGGTTGGTCACCGGAAGTACCCAGCAAACCGTGGTCGGCTTCAGCAATGTGAGCGTGCAGGGTACGGGGGGCTATAGCCGGGCCTACCTGGTCGACAGCGTCATGACCGACAATCTCGCGGCCCAGGGCAACACGGCCCAAATCTCCAACGAGCTCTGGAGTGCCCAAATCCAGAATTTCCAAGAGGTTACCGCCGAATCGATCTTCACCGCCAAGAAAAACACCAAGCACATCGGCGCCGTCGACTTCCTGTTCACCGACAAGTGGTTCTAAAAGCCGGAGCGCTCCAGCAGGCGAAGGCGGTTGCCTGCCTGAGCGCTGCCGGCAACTTTGCGTGCCGGGGAGAGAGCGGCCAAGCGCCCCCGCCGGAATTCTGGCAATCTGCGGGGTCTCAACCCCCCGAGACGCCCACGGCAGCCGCCCGAAGCCCCTCGATTTCTTCCGGCCCGGAAACCTGGGTCAGCGGGGAAAGGGCACCGTCGGGGGCTTTCCAGCTTCCCCAGTCTGCCTTCCTACGACCGTTAGAACCGTTTCCCGCGGCACTTTCGGCAGGGTTTGCCTTTCTTACTCAACTCGTCCGAGCGGCATGTCCGATACTACCGGCACGGGCGAGGTATCTGCGCACCATTGCGGGCGTAGCCGCGCTCGAGAGAGACGAGTGTCGAGTCGGAAACGAGCAATGCCCATCAAATGCCTTCGCAAGCTGGTGCTCGTCGGGGGATGCCTTTTGGCAATGGTCTCCGGGGCACGTGGCCAAGACCTGTGGCAGCCGCTGCTGGTGGAAAACATCAGCCTTTACGGCGGGCCGCCTCCCGGGAACCGGGGTTACTGGTTCACGGTGGAAGGGCTCAGTTGGGCCGTCATCGCGCCTGAGACGGCCACGGTCGGCAACAGCTCGATTACGCCGCCCGTGGTGGCGGTGCCCGACGGCACTTCGTTCCGAACGGAAACCAATACGCTCAACACGAGCTGGATGACTTCGGAACTGGCCTGGGGCAATCGATTGCAGGCCGGCTACAGCGGCGAGCACTGGGGCTGGATGATCAGCGGGTTCGGCCTCAAGCCGAACGCGCAGAAAATCGTGGCCGGCGATGCCGACGTGGTCTTCCCCGATCCGCCGTTCGGTCCGGGCGGGCTGGGCTTTTTGAACGGGTTCATCGATCGCAGTCCCCAGGACGGCATCGACGACGACATCAACGGCAACAACATCTTCGGCCGGTTCTTCGATTTCGACGGGGACGGCACGATCGACCCCAGCGACCCCCAAGACCGGTTGCCAACCTCGCTCTGGGACTATAACGACGCGCCCCGGCTGCCGGTGGTGTTCGATCATGTTTACATCAAGAACTCGAACAGTCTCTGGAGCATCGAGCTGATGCCCTACTTCCGGACGCACCCGACCCACCGGGCCGGGTACTTCGAGTTCGGTGCCGGCGTCCGGTACATGAAGTTCTTCGAAGGTTTCTACGTCCGTGGCGAGGGGGGCACCCTGGACCAGACGGAATGGAACACCTGGGCCGGCAACAACATCATCGGTCCCCAGCTCATGGCCCGCTGGTTCCGCAGCCAGGGCCGAGTAACGCTGAGCTCCGAGTTCCGCTACATGTTCGGCGTCAATAACCAGTCGATTCGCCAAGAAGGCCGCCTGGCCACCCACATCAACGACGTGGCCACGGGCCAGGTGCTGCCGCGGCAGAATGTGCCGCTCAACTTAGAGAACGGCTACTTCGAGCACTCGTATCATCCGGTCGAGTACAGCAACGTGATCGAGCTGCGGCTGCAAGCGGCCTACAAGCTCACCCGCGCCTTGTCGGCCAACGTGGGCTGGACCGGCATGTTCTCGGACGGAATCGCCCGCCCGAGCAACATGGTCAGCTATACGCTGCCCACCTTCGGCATCCTGCCGAACGAGAACCGCCAGGCGTTGTTCGTCAACGGCATCACGTTCGGCCTGGAGCTGAATCGCTAAGCCAGCGGACCCGGGCGGGGGCAGCGGACCAGCCGCTGGCGCGCAGCACCCCGCAAGCGGTTTCGCATCCGGGCGATCGGCAGAGACCCACCTCGCGGTTCCCCATGGAACCCCGAGGGCGTCTTAGGACCGGGCGGATACTTTCTTGCGGCGCGTGGTGGTCGCCGGCTTAGCGCCGGTCGCCTTGGCCCGCAGTTCTTCCAGCTCGGTATACAGGCGGTGGCGGAGCGGGCTCTCGGGCCGCAGCTCGTCGAGCAGCCCCTCGGCACGGGTGAACGTTTCGTCGCCCACCGGCTGGGCAAACAGAGCTCGCCACATTCGAGCAACCTCTTGTTCAGTCAGCACGCCGTTTTTCCTTGCTCGCTCGTGGAACATTCGTACCCAGAGACCGACCACCCGGGGGGGCCGTTGCCGGGGCAATTCCGTTTCGGGTTCGACAGGTGCTATTCTAATGTTCGCCGTCGGTTTCGCAATCGCGATTGGCCCCTCCGGGTGCCGCCGGGGACCGTGCCGATCGATCGCCAGCGGGCCAGGACCGGTCCTCGATTGCCTCCTCTGACCCGGAACCCTATGCTAGCCGACCAGACCCGGGCTTGGCGGAGCCGCCGGTGACTCGGCAGGTCCGCCCGCCCCCTGGCACACGGGTTGGAGTCGCCTCGTTGAGCCCACCTCGCCCGCCATCGGCCGATACGCTCAAAATCGAGGTTTCGCCGCTGGTTGGAAGCCGCGACCGCCGCGACTTCGTACGGCTTCCCTGGCAGATTTATCAGGGCGATCCGCACTGGGTTCCGCCGCTCGAGCGCGACGTCCGGCGGTTCATCGACCCGGCGCACCACCCCTTTCTGCGCCACGGAACCGCGCTGCCGCTGTTGGCTCGGCGAAAGGGCCAACCCGTGGGCCGGCTGGTCGTAAGTGACGACCCCCGCTTCAACGCCGAGCACGCAACCAACCAGGGTGGCTTCGGGCTGTTCGAGTGTGTCGAGGACCCCGCGGTCGCCCAGGCCTTGCTCGTGGCGGCCCAAGATTGGCTCCGCAAACGCGGACGCCAACGCATCTGGGGGCCGGTCGACTACTCGACGAACTACCCCTGCGGGCTGCTCATCGACGGTTTCGATCGCCCGCCCCGGGTGATGATGAACCATAACCCGCGTTACTACGCCCCCCTGTTGGAAAGCTGCGGTCTGACCAAGGCCAAGGATCTATACGCTTTCTGGTTCGAAGACCCACACCAGATGCTCGAGAAATGGAAATCGCGTGCCGAGCGGTTGGCTCAGCGCGGCGGGTTCCGGGTTCGTACCATCGATCCGGCGCGGTTCGATCAAGAGATCGAGCTGTGCAAAAAGGTTTATCACCAGGCCTGGCAGTGCAACTGGGGCTTCGTGCGGATGACCGATGACGAGTTCGATTTTCTGGCCCGGGTACTCCGTCGATTCGCCATGCCCGAAATGCTGATGATTGCCGAAGCCGAGGGGGAGCCGGTGGGTTTTTCGATGACGCTGCCCGATTTCAACGAGGCCATCCGGCCCCTGAACGGGCGGCTAGCCACCTGGGGAATTCCCTGGGGGCTGGCCAAGCTGTGGTACCACTCGCGCCGCATCAAGACCGCGCGGATGGCCATTTTGGGCGTTGTCGAGGCCTATCGCCGACGCGGTATCACCGAGATGATGATTCTCAAGACGCTCGATTTCGGCCGCAACGTGGCCCGCTTCACCGGGGCCGAGCTTTCGTGGACCCTGGAAGACAACGATTTGATCAACCGCACGATCGAGGCAGTCGGCGGCGTACGATACAAAACCTATCGTCTGTACGAGAAGGCCCTCGACTAGCCAGACCGCATCGTCGCTGGGATACGGCTATTCGTCCGTGGCCGTACCTTCCGTAAAGGCGCGAAACTGCTCCCGGTACTCGGCCGGCGGATCGGCTCGACGCGAAGCGCGGACATCGCGGGCGGTTTCCTCCGGACTTTCTTCGCTGGTCAGTTCCACGCCGCGCCGCCGCAGCCCCAGCCCGGACAGCGCCTGGTCGAGCCGCTGACGGGCCAACTCGCCCTCGGCACCGCCTTGTTGGGCAGCTTCCTTCAGTTGCTGCCATCGCTTGAGGAAGCGGGCCATGTCTTCGGGGGTCCACTTCAGCTTGCGCAACAGCGCTTCGTCGACCTCGCCCCGTTCCATCTGGTCGTTCAGGTATTCCAGCGCCAAATCGGTCGCTCGCCGAGCGTAGTCGAGATTGGCCTGATCGGGCCCGGCCACGGGCGCTGATTGCGGTCGTGGCCCGTCATGCTGGCCGGGCGCGCCGCCGCGGGGATAGAGCATCGCCCCGTCGGGCGCAGCCCGCTCGCGGCCGGGCGCAGCACCGGCCGAGGGATTGCCGCTGCCGGCCGCGCCAGCTTGCGGCGAATCGCCCCCCGAGCTATTGCCACCGGCATCGCTGGGCGGCGCCCCGGCATCGCCCGAGGGCGGAGGCGCTCCTTCGGCCGAATCCCCCTCGCCGCCACCGGCTTGGGGCTGGCCACCCTGCCCGGCTCGTCCCGGGCCGCGGCGAGAAGAGTCTCCCCCCGCGTCCGACGCAGGTTCGGTTCCTTCACCGGCGGAATCTCCCGTGGGGCCCTCGCCCGCTCCGGGGGCCGCGCCGCCACCCGACTCCGAGGGGGTGTTTTGTCCGCCCGAGCCGGAGCCGGGCGAGTTAGACTGCTGGCCGCCTCCCTGGTCGCCCCCGCCACTGCGGTCTCCCCCTTCAGAGCCCTCGCTTTCCGAGGAATGGCTCCCCTGCTGACTGGGAGAACTGGCTTCGCCCGCCCGCTCTCCGCTGGGTTCGCTGCCGCTGGATTTCGAACCGCGACCACGCTGAGGCGTTTCCGCGGCGGGGGATCCTTCGTGCCCTTCTTGCCCGGCCCCCGCACCCGATTCACTCCCCTCGGCACCGCCGACAGCATCCTGAGGTTCGGCGTCGCCTTCCGATCCGGCTGGGTCGCGCGGCTGGCCTTCGGCACCCCCTGAGTCGGTTCCCGAAGCTTCCTCGCCGGCGCCCGGGCCCGACCTCTCGCCCGAGGGCCGCCCTTGAGGCCGCTCGCCCCCGCGATCTTCCTGCCCCCCCGGCTCCTGGCCATCGCCGGCGCCCTGGCCGCCAGCCTCGGAACCTTCCTGTCCACCTCCGGCGGATGCTTCGGAATCGTCTTGGCCAGCGCTGCCGGCCTCGGCTCCGGAGCCATCGGCGCCACCTTGCCCACCGCGCTCGCCCGACGATGATCGCTCGCCCGCTGCCGGCTCGGAGCCCTCTTGGCCCTCACTCCCTTCCGAACCACTCCCTTCCGAACCACTTTCTTCCGATGGCCCAGCGCCGTCGGCGGCCGAGTCACTCGAACCCTCGCCCTCTCCGCCGGGCGACCCTTGCCCACCGCCCGGCGGCTGATCGTCGGGCGAAGGGGTATCACCGGCACCCGGAGTCGACGCGCCGGCCGAATCCGGCTGACCACCCGCTGAAGCGTCGCCCGGTTGCGGATGGCCTTGCTCGCCACCGCCGGACTGCTGATCTTCGGAACCGCCCCCCGCAGGGTCGTCGCCAGACGGTTGATCTTCGCCGCCCGGTGGCTGGTCCGATTCGGCCCCCGGTTCGTCGAGTGGATCGGTTCCCTGCTCTTGGCGCTGATGTTCGAGAATCCGCTCGAATGCGTCGCCTGGTTGCGAGTCTGGGTCCACCCGCTCTTGCTGGCCCTGATCTCCGCCGGCGCTGTCGGAAGAGGTAGCCGGGTTGTCGCCGGAATCGGCCCCCTCGGAGGAGGATTCGCCCCCCTCGCGCCCTTCGCCCTTAGGATTGCCGCCTTCGGATCCCTCGCCCTCGGATCCCTCGCCTTCGGAACTGTCACCTTCGTTCGGGTCCGAGCTGTCCCCCGTTTCGCCTTGGCCAGAGTCGCCGTCTCCCGGCTCTGGGTCGGCCGGGGGCGGAGGTTGGCCGGGCGGCGTGGGAGCGCGACGATCTTGCCGGCGTGATGCCTCGGGCGAATCGGATCGCGAATCGCCGGGCGAATCTTCCGGCGATCGCGGCTCGCCGCTGGGGCTCGGTTCCGTCCGCGGGGCAGTTCGTCCCCCGGCTTCCGATCTCGGGCTGCGCTCGGGCTGCCGCTGGTCGGTTCGCCTGGCGAGCCGGTCGCCCGTCAGAGGCGGTTCAGCCCCCTCCTGTTTGCGCTGCTCCTCTTGGGCCTGGGCCAACTGTTCTTGGCGCTGGGCCTCGGTGACATCGCCAACCACTTCCAGCGTCAACGGACCGGCCATGGCCCGATTCGCCCCGGCGGGCCGGCCGTCGATCGCTTCGGCGGTAACTTGAATCTGTTCGCCTTCCCTGAGGCGCATCCGGCGGCCATCGAGAATCCACGCGCCGCGAAACTCACCCACGTGTGGCGACACGAGCAACGGCTCGCGCTGTTTCGGCTGATCGGCGCGCTCGATCCAAAGCGTAACCTCTTCCAAGCGGAAGTCGGGGTCGATCGCCCGCACGGCCAGCGTCAGGGCCCCGTTGGCGGCCACCTGGGCGGGATCGCCGGTGGGCTCGGTGAAGGCAATCTGCGGGGGTTCGTCGGCTAGCACTTCGATCCGGTAGCGAATCGGATGCAGCGAGCTCTTGCCTTCTTGCGAGACAAACCGCAGTTGATAGCTGGCGTGCTCCGGGTCGCCTGCTTCGTTGCGGCGGAGCGTAACCTGGCCCCGGGCCGTTGACCCGCGCACGCTCAGCGGCAAATCGTTGGTCAGGTTGCAGTCGTAGTCGAGGTGAGCGCTGCGCAGCGGCAGGTTGGCCCGGGCCCAAATGGTTACTTGGGTGCCCTCGATGGCTTGTAGATCGCCCTGCCGCTCGACCTCGCGCGGCAACAGGCCCGTATACTCGGGGTACTGGTACTCCACCTTGTCGATCAATAGCGCTGGCGCGGTCACCGCGGTGAGCGTGAACTCGGCGGTTCGCGCATCGCCGGCGGCCAGATAGTAGCGCAGGTCTTGCTGAATTCCCGCCCCTCCCGGCGGCAACACTCCGCGATGGCGATAGCTGTCCTCGGGCAGTTCCAGCGGAATGGCCCGGTCCACGATCTGCCCGTCGGCCGTGCTGTAGAATAGCCGCACCGGCTCGTCACGGCGCGCGCCGCGCACCACGGCCGACACCGTTACGGTTTCGCCGTGAAACACCGCCGCGCTGCCCGGCTGCAATTCAAAAATCTGTACCCGCGTCGGGCGGCTGATGTCGGCCCAGGGAAGCACCACTCGGGCCAACGACCGCAGCGGATCCTTGGGCGAGAAAAGCTTATAGAAACAGGCCAGCGCCACCACCGCGATGAGCACGTAGCCCATGCGAATCAGCACCGAGCGGTCGACCGCCTGCTCGACCGGCACCCGCGATGCATCCGAGGCGGCCTGCATTTCGACCGCCTGGTAAATCGCCGGCGCCAGGTGCTGGCGATCGTTGCGCAGCAGGAGAAAATTGATCAGGCTGTTTTTCAGACTCGGCTGGGCCTGCTCAATCGTGGCGGCGGCGTACACCGGGTTAATCGGCTGCCATGCCAGCGGCAGAAACCGCCGCACCAGAAACCAGCCGCACCCTGCCATTAGCCCCAGCCAGGCCATCGTGCGGCCAACGGTTCCCAACCCCCCCGGAACCAGCCAGTGGTCGACGACCGCCATGGCCAACAGATAGCCGAGCGCGCCGGCCAACAGCGTCACAACGGCCACGGCCATTTCCACCGCCCGAATCTGGCCCCGCGCCCGGCGAATCTGGGCGTCGAATACCTGCTCGGGGCTCACCCAAGACTCGGAGCGCGAAGGCCGAGATTTCGGCTCCGGGCCGGCCGGGGGCGAGGCCTCGGGCTGCGGGGGGAGATTTCGGGCCATGGCTAGGGTTACGTCTCCCCCGGGGCGGCGAACGGTCGACCCATCGTTGGCGAGGTACCCGAAACGGGCCGCTTTGCCATTTCCATTATAGACGCTTCGTTCCCCCCGAGCGTTCCCAGGCGGCCGCTTCTCGACCCCCGTCGGGGGAGGTGCCGCCGGGCCAGTTCCTAAGCCGGCCCCCGATACCTAACAGCCTGTTGACGTATTCAGCAGGCTGTGTGATCGCATGGACGCGATCCCAGAATAGCGACGTAAGTCGTTATTCTGCGAGCCGCGACGAGCTTGGCTCGGCGCTTGGCGAGTTTGAAGAATGCCACGAGGGCTTTTTTTTAGCGGACTGCTAAGATGGCCCGTCATGAGCGGTTCTCGATACGAGTTCGACGTGGTGGTGGTGGGCGCCGGCCATGCTGGCACCGAGGCGGCGCTGGCGGCCGCCCGCATGGGGGCCAAAACCGCCCTGCTTACGCTGAGCTGCGACACGGTGGGCGCCATGAGCTGTAACCCGGCCATCGGCGGGGTGGCCAAGGGCCAGATCGTGCGCGAGATCGACGCCTTGGGCGGAGCCATGGGGCAGGCGATCGACGCCACGGGCATTCAGTTCCGGCTGCTCAACCGGCGCAAAGGGCCCGCCATGCACAGCCCCCGCGCCCAGGCCGACAAGAAGGCCTATCAGCAGGAAATTAAGCGGATCGTCGAGGAGCAGCCCGGGCTAACCCTGCGGCAGGAGGTGGTCGAGGATTTGCTCACCGAGCCCGGACCCGAACGCCCCCGGGCCGTGGGAGTTCGGGTGCGCGGAGGAGCCGAGTACCGGGCCCCGGCCGTGGTGCTTACCACCGGCACCTTTCTGCAGGCCGTGATGCACACCGGCGAGGCCCAATCGGCCGGCGGCCGCGCCGGTGAGGGCACCACCAGTGGCATCAGCCTTGCGCTGGCCCGGCTCGGGTTCACCCTGGCACGCTTCAAAACCGGCACCCCGCCGCGGCTCAACGGGCGGACGATCGACTACACCCGCGTGGAATTGCAGCCCGGCGACGACGACCCGCGGCCCTTCAGCTTTCTCACCGGCCGGATCGAGCAATCGCAACTCCCCTGCTGGATCACCTACACCAACGAGGCGGTGCACGAGCTGATTCGGCGGAATCTGCATCGGGCCCCCATGTATAGCGGCCAGATCGAGTCGCGCGGGCCGCGATATTGCCCCTCGATCGAAGATAAGGTGGTGCGTTTCGCCGAGAAAGACCGCCATCAGTTGTTCCTGGAACCGGAAGGACGGCGAACCCAAGAGGTTTACGTCAACGGTATCTCGACCAGCCTGCCCCGCGACGTGCAAGAGACCATGCTCCGCCAGGTGCCAGGCCTGGAGCGGGCCGAAATCATGCGGTTCGGCTACGCCGTCGAGTACGATTTCGCCCCGCCCGAGCAGTTGCACAATTCGCTGGAAACGCAGCGGGTTGCGGGCCTGTACTTCGCCGGTCAGCTCAACGGCACCACCGGCTACGAAGAAGCGGCCGCCCAAGGCCTGCTGGCTGGCGCCAATGCGGCCCTGGCCCTGGCCGGCCGAGAACCGCTCGTCGTATCGCGCGACCAAGGGTACCTGGGGGTGTTGATCGACGACCTGGTCACCCGGGGCGTCGACGAGCCCTACCGCATGTTCACCAGCCGGGCCGAATTCCGCCTCTTGCTTCGACAGGACAACGCCGACCGCCGTTTGACCCCGCTGGGCCGCGAGGCGGGACTGGTGCCGCAGGATCGCTGGGAGCGGCTGCTGACCAAAGCGGCCGAGATCGAGACGGTGACCCAGCTTTTGGAAACTACGCGGGTTGGGCAGGACAGCTTGGCCAAAATGCTCCGCCGTACCGAGACCGATTGGTCGGAGCTGGTCGCGCTGCACGCCCCCTTGGCCGCAGTCTCGCCCGAGGTCGTCGAACAGGTGACTCACGACCTGAAGTACTCAGGCTATATCGCTCGACAGCAACTGGAGGTGGCTCGGCAACAGCGCCTGGGCCATAAGCGCATCCCGCGCAGCTTCGACTTTTCCTCGCTCCTGCAACTTCGCGCCGAGGCCCGCGAGAAGCTAGCCCGCGTTCGGCCCGAGTCGCTGGCCCAGGCGGGCCGCATCAGCGGCATCACGCCCGCCGATTTGGCGCTCCTGCTCGTTCACCTGGAAGGTGGACGATCGCAGCGGCCCTGAGCCGCGGTCCGTCGTCGACCTGAGGGCCCTGGGGGGCGGATCGGGGCGCCCAAACCGCTGGCCCTGCGGGCGTTTCCCAGCCTGTGCGGAACGAAGCGCACCGGGCCGCGTTTGGGGCCTACTGCAAGGTCGGCGGGGGCCTGGTAGGCCGGGAAATTTTTTGGTTAGGATTTCGCACCAGCGCGGGAATCAAACAACACAAAGTGTTTAGCTACAATACCTTACGGTCGAAATACTGATCTTGACCTAAACCGGAAGATGGCTATAATCCCAGCACATGGTAAGTGAGGCAATTCTGGCAGGTACGGAGAAACTTGCCGATTGCACAGTTGCCGCGGACGCGGTAGCCGACCACTCACTAAACCCGTGGCTGGTACCGCCGGAGCCTGGGGAACCAGGTTTCTGGCAAGCGCCGGCCAGGTGCGAAAGGTTGTCGAGGGCTTGGGCGGGCCAACCCTTGGGAAGCGGTCTTATCGACCCCGACCGTCTCTGACCCGCAGTGGCCATAGGGCCTCGGCTGAACTCCCCAAAAGGGGTGTACGCAGGGGCTCAGAGCAGGATTGCCAAGGGGCTACGTGCGTTTGAAGCGGACCATGGAGGACTTGGGCCACGTGGGCTTTCTTGCGGAGAGAAAGCCGTCGCGGTCCCGCTGAGACTAGCCTCGCCATCGGCTAGGGAGAGGGGTGGTTAGCAATCATGAAAACCGTGTTCACGACCGGAGAAGCGGCCAAAATCTGTAAGGTGAGCCAACAAACCATTATTCGCTGCTTCGATTCCGGCCAGCTCAAGGGCTTCCGGGTGCCCGGCAGCCGTTTTCGCCGGATTCCGCGCGACCAGCTCTATCTGTTCATGCGCGACAACGGCATTCCGACCGACGCCTTGGAGAGCGGCAAGCGGAAGATCTTGCTGGTCGACGACGACGATGCCTTGGTCGAACTGCTGACCGACGTGCTCGAGAAAGACGGCCGCTTCGAGGTTCGCTCGGTCAAAACCGGTTTTGAAGCCGGCATGACCTTCAAGGAATATCACCCGGACCTGATCGTGCTCGACGTGATGCTGCCGGACATCAACGGCAAAGAGGTCTGCCAGCTCGTCCGCAAGGATTCGAGCATGGACGAAGTGCGGATCATCTGCATCTCGGGCATGGTCGAGGAAGACAAGATCGACGAGCTACGCCTGGCCGGCGCCAACGATTTCGTCCACAAACCGTTCGAAGTCGACAAGCTGTTGGAGCGCATTTGCCAACTGCTCGACGTCGAAACGACCGTCGGCACCTAACCGCGAGCGGCCCCCGCGGCCAGCCCCGGGCGCTGGTCGCTCGGCGGCCGAGCGAGATTGTCAAAAAAACTTTGCCAGGTCAGTTCGGTCGCGGGCCGAGCTGACCTGGCTTTTCTCGTTTTCAGCCTTGGGGGGCGTCGTCTGATCCGTGACCGACGAGTATGCCGCCTCCCTGCCGCTGCTGCGAGCCGACCAGGCCGTTTGGCAATTGCCGCTGGCCGAGGCGACCGCCCTGGCCTGGCTGCGAGCCTGGCTCGAACCGGCACAGCCAGCCACGATCGAGTCCTGGCTGGTCGCGCTGCGGCGTGACCCGGCTCCCCTGATATGGCTCGCGTGTCAGCCGCACGGCCCCCTCGCCGCCGGGCCCGCGGATTGGCCGAGCGTTTCAAGCTGGCTGCTCGGGCCGGCCCAGGAGATCTATGCCCGCCAGGCAATCGCGGCTTCGGCCCCCGCGCCGCACGATCGGCGTTGGGCCGCCCAGCAGGCCGAGCGCGATCGGGCTCGGCTGGCCGCCATCGAGCCGGCGCCCGGTATTCAAGAGGTCGCCACCCTGCTCAACTCGGCACATCAGTGGCTCGATCGCTTCCGGTTGCCTGGCCAGGCGGCGGGCCCCTGCCCGCTCCCCCAGTGGCTTACCACCGCTGTGGTTGGCGCCGAGGCCGGCTTTCTGGAACCAACCGCCGCGCCAATCGAGGCGAATGCGGCACCGCCCCCTTGCCAGGCGCCGGCAAACGCTTCGGCCGGCAGCCTGCTGGCCCCCTTGGCGCGCCGCCTCCAGGCCAGCCAAGCGACGGATCGCGAATTTCAACAGGCTGTGTTGCGGGAGAAGCTGGAAAGCCTGGCCGAGTTCGCCGCCGGCGCCGGGCACGAGATGAACAACCCGCTGGCGGTAATCTCGGGGCGCGCCCAGCTTTGGCTGCGGGGCGAAACCGACCCGGCCCGCCGCAGGGAGCTGGCCGCCGTGCACGTGCAGGCGCTGCGCGTTCACGACATGATCGCCGACCTGATGCTCTTTGCCCGCCCGCCGGCACCCAAGCCCGTGGCCTGCGATCTGGCTACCCTGGCTCGCCAGGCGCTGGCCGAGGTGGCTGAAACGGCGGCCCAGCGCGGACTGGTGCTGCGAGGGCCTGCCGCCGCAGGCGAGTGCTGGGCCTGGTGCGATCCGCTGCAAATTGCCGTGGCGCTGCGGGCCATGCTGGACAACGCCCTGCGGGCCCTGCCGCCGGGATGCGCGATCGAGATCAGCCCGGAACCGGCTGCCAGCCCGGCCGCGGCCTTCTTAGGCCCTGCTCCCGAAGCCCCGTCGGCGATCGGCTCGGCCGGCGAAGGGCAACTCTGGGTTTGGCTGGTGGTTCGCGACAACGGCCCCGGGCTGGCGCCCGAGGTGGCCCGCCACTTGTTCGATCCATACTACTCGGGCTACCCGGCTGGGCGCGGTCTGGGGCTAGGGCTTTCCAAAAGTTGGCGCATCGCCCAGCAGCATAGCGGCGAGCTTACGGTTCACGCGCGACCGGAGGGGGGCGTGGAATTTCGCCTGCGGCTGCCGCGCCTACGGGAACGCACGCCGGCGGAACCGGCAGAACCGCAATCACCGGCCGGTGGCCCCAGCCCGCCTGGCTCCTGTAGCGACCTTCCTGGCGAAAACGCCGACTAGCGCCAGCGCTCCGTGGGGGGCATCAGCAAGCAATTTAGCGCCGCCGCTGCCAGGGGTAGCGGCGCTGGCGCGCGGGTTCCACTGCGCCACTGCGGTTACGCGGCGCCACTGCTGTTACGCGGCGCCACCGCTGTTACGCGGCGCCACCGCCCGGTAAGCTACCCGTGGCGCGCGAGGTGAACTATCTGGCGGTGCCGCGGCGCACCCGGCGCCAGCAGCAACTCTGGCTAAGCCACGAGGAACCCGATCGATGGAAATTCAAGTCACCTGGTTGGGACACAGCACCTGGTTGCTCGAGATCGGCGCCACCAAGGTGCTGATCGACCCGTTTCTCGACGACTCGCCGACCGCCCCGGTAAAGTCCGGGCAAGTATCTGCCGACTTCATCCTGGTCTCGCATGGCCACTTCGACCATATTGCCGACGCCGCCAAAATCGCTGAGCGCACCGGGGCCACCGTGCTGGGCAATTTCGAGATTTGCACCTGGCTGGCCGCCCAAGGGGTGGAGAAAACGATCGGCATGAACCTGGGCGGGGGCGTGGCGTTGCCGTTCGGCCGTGTGCAGCTCACCCTGGCCCATCACAGCTCGCAGCTACCCGACGGAAGCTACGGCGGGAATCCCGCGGGATTCCTGATTTCCGCCGAGGGTAAGCGGCTTTACTTCGCCTGCGACACGGCCCTGTTTCTCGATATGCAGCTCATCGGTCGCGGCGGGCTCGACCTGGCCGTGCTGCCGATTGGCGACCTGTTTACCATGGGCCCCGACGATTCGATCGAGGCCATCAAGCTGCTCAACCCGCGCCGCGTGGCGCCCACGCATTACAACACCTGGCCCCCCATTGCCCAGGACGCCGAGGCCTGGGCCCAGCGCGTGCGCCAGGCAACGGCGGCCGAGCCGGTCGTGCTTGCCCCGGGCGAGTCGTTCGAGCTTTGAACCGACGGGTGTCGGACTGGCGCTAGCAGGCTGGTTTCACCGGTCGTGGCAAGGTAAGGTCACCGCGCGATGATCGACTTGCTACTAGACGCCATCGTGGCCGACGACCGAGCTAGGGTTGCCTCTCTCCTCAAACGCAATCCCGGGCTGGCAACGTCCAGGGTCGAAGATCCACGGCTCTTTCAGGCGGGCATTCACCACTGGCTTTACGTGGGAGATACGCCGCTGCACCTAGCGGCGGCCGGACACCGAGTCGAGTTGGTTCGAGCGTTGCTGACGGCTGGGGCCGACCCCAACGTCGCTGGCAGCCACCGCGGCGGCCGGCCGCTGCACTACGCAGCCGATGGCGTGGTGACCGAGCCCGAATATGACCCCCACGCTCAAGTGGCCACGATTGGCTGCCTGCTCGAAGCCGGCGCCGACCTGCGTGCCCAGGACAAAAACGGCGCTACCCCGCTACACCGAGCGGTGCGGACCCGCAGTGCCGGGGCAGTAGAGTGTCTGCTCAATGCCGGCGCCGAGCCGCTCGCTCGTAATCATTCGGGCTCCACGGCGTTTCATTTGGCTGTACAAAACACCGGCCGGGGGGGCAGCGGAGATCCAGTAGCCATCGCCGCCCAGCGGAGCATCATCGCGTTGTTCCTCAAGCGCGAGGTCAGCACCAAGGCCAAGGACGGCAGCGGCAAAACGGTCGCCGAGTGCGCTCGAAGCGAGTGGATCCAACAACTACTTCGCGGCGAACAAGCACAATAATCGCACGGCTGCCGGCGACCAGAATGCGAGTTCCTGAGCGGGCGCCACGCGGGGCCCAGGCGCTTGTCGTACGAAGGCCGAAGCCGTGCGCTATCGAGTCGGCTTCCGCCTCACAAACCGCTTTTCTCTCGTTGAGGCGGGCCGGGATCAAATTGGTATGCCGTCGTACTGAAACAGCCCGTTGGCCATGGCCCCCGCTCGGCCAAAGGCCCGCGAGGCCTCGAGCAGCGCGTCGGGGTTGGCCACATTGGCGAACGGCCCGGCCAGGGCCTGGTAGCCAACCGGGTTGAAGTTACTGCGCTGCGCGAACTCGGCCGAGGTGATCAGCCCGGCGTTCCAGAGGGCAAACGCGTCGGTCAGGCTATCGCCGGCCAAGGGCTGGCTGGAGGTGAGCTGAGTCAATACGGGATAAAACGTGGTGGCCGCGATCGCCGCTGAACTCGACTCGCTGGCCGAGCTAACCGCGAACCAGAAAACCAGGGCCTCGAGATAACTGTCGTCGAGCGTGTTGTACACGCGACTGGCCGAGGTCACGGAATCGTCGGGTTCGAAATCGAACCGCCAGTTCTCGTCGCTGCCGCTTCCGCCGTCGATGACGTCGGCGCCGCTGTCGCCTTGGATCTTGTCGTCGCCGTCACCGCCGTAGATCGAGTCGGCCGAGGAACCGCCGAACAACACGTCGCTACCGGCAACCCCTTCGATCACGTCTCTTCCACTGCCCCCGTAAACCGTGTCCTCACCGCTGCCACCACGCAGCGAATCGTTGCCCGAACCACCGTCGATCTCATCATCGCCCGCGCCCCCCAGAATGGTGTCGGCCCCCTCGCCGCCACCAAGCGTGTCGTTGCCACCCTGGCCGTTGATCAGGTCGTTGCCGGTTCCGCCGTCGACCAGATCGTTTCCGAATCCGGCATTGATGGTGTCGTTGCCGTGGCCACCCAGAATCTGGTTGCCGCCATCCACCGTGAATGCCGCATCGAGGTCGGGGTCGCCCCCCGAGATCCAGTCGTGGCCCGCGCCGCCGTCGAGCACATCGGCCCCTTGCCGGCCGTGAAGCACGTCGTCGCCATCTTGACCCACAAGCGTGTCGTCGCCGATTCCCCCGCGCAGGTAATCGTTCCCCTCGCCACCGAAGAGCTGGTCGTCGCCCTCGCTCCCCTTGAGGGTGTCGTCGCCGGCATCGCCGGCCAGCGTGTCGTTGCCGCCGCGACCGTCGATCAGGTCGTTGCCCGCTCCGCCCAGGAGCATATCGGCGCTATCGCTGCCGATGACCAGGTCGTTGCCGTCGCCGCCGTCGACCACCGCCGGCAGCACCGTTCCCGCGGGCAACAATTCGAGCTGAACGAAATCGTTCCCCCCCAGCGCGTCGACGAAGATCCGGTCGACCGCGGCCGCCGGAAACGAGAACTGGGTATAGTCGATCGTGAACCGGCCATCTTGGGTTTGCCGCAGCACGATGCCGTCGGGCCCCTCGGTCCCCTGCACGTAGAGCAGCCCGTCGTCGAGCGTGGCCGTTACGTCGACCGCCAGCAACCGGCGCGATTCCAGGCTTTCCAGGCGCAATCCTCGTGCCCCGACCGAATGATTTCGGGTGCGATGAAGTCGAGTACTCACGATCGTGGCTCCGTTTCAAGACCGGGGAGGCGCGATGCTGGCCCTGGCGAGGTAGCCCAGACGAACCGCGCGCGCCGGCCGCGGGCACTGCCAGCGGCCCTTGCCGTAAGCTTCTAACCATTCATACAAAATTCATGCGTGGCGCGACCGTCCGGGCAGCCTTAAGCGGCGCGAACGTGACGAGCGATAAGATCCCTGCTTATTAGGTAGGCGGTCGTCGCCCCTAAAATCCGCCGCGCTAAATCCGTTTTTCTTGAAGTTTTCTACCCAGCGCGTACGGGCCGCGCGGTCCCGGCGCACGCTCCGCGCCAAGACGCAGCGTGCAGCGCCCCCACGGCCTCGGTCGCGATACGCGGGCCAGCGTTGCTTGATTTGAGCGCCTGAACGGCCCATACTCAACCCATCGCAAGGTAGGTACGGAGCCGGAGTTATGACTTCGGAATCGGGGATTCACGTCGAGCCCAACCGGCCGGCGACCGGCGGGCTCGCTGCACCGACCGGGGAAAGCTTCGCGGCACAGTTGGCCGCCGCCCGCGCGGGATCGGGGCCAGCGCTAGGGCGGTTGCTGGAGGGCTACCGCCAGTACCTGCAAGTGGTCGCCGAGCGCCGCCTGGATACCTTCATCCGCCCCAAGCTGGCCCCCTCCGACATCGTGCAGGAAGCCCTGATCGAGGCCGGCCGGGGCTTGGGCGGCTTCCGCGGCGATTCGCCACGCCAGTTTCGCGCTTGGCTGCGGCAGGTCTTGCTCAACAACCTGGTCGATCAGGTACGCGTCCGCTCCCGCGAGGCCCGACTCCAGGTGCCGCTCAGCGGCAGCGCCAGCCGATTTGGTCGTCGGCCACTGGTCGACCAGCGGCCGACGCCGCACCGGGCGCTCGCCGCTCGCGAAACCGCCGAGGCACTCGAGCGGGCCCTGACGCTGCTGTCCGGCGACCACCAGGCCGTGATCCGCATGCGCCACCACCAGGGGCTTTCGTTCGATGAAATCGCACGCCGCCTGAATCGCAGCCCCAATGCCGCGCAAAAGCTGTGGATGCGGGCCGTTTGTCAGTTGCGCGAGAAATTCGAGGCAGACGGAGAGGGCTGATGCCATCCTCGAACCGGTACGACGAGTCGACCGACGAAGCGCCCGACGACCCGGTCGCGCAAGCGCTGGTCGAGTTCGACCGGTTTCTGGCCGGTGAGGAACCAAGTTTTCCGGGATTGGCGACCGGCCCGGGCGGCCAGTCCGAGCCCGCCAACGCCGAGGGCCTGGCCGACGTATGCCGCTTCCTGGTAACGCTGGAGCAGGCCTGGCCGCGTCCGCGACCCGAAGCGAACCAGGAAGCGTCATCGGGGGCCGAAGCCTGGCAAGCCCTGGAATGGCCCCCCGCGGCTGGTTCCGGGCCGCCACGGTTGGGGCGATTCACCCTGATCGAGGAATTGGGGCGCGGCGGCTACGGCGTGGTGCTGCTGGCCGAAGACCCGGCGATTTCCCGCCGCGTGGCGCTCAAGGTTCCCCGCCCCGAGGCCCTGCTGACGCCCGAGCTTCGACGGCGCTTTGTGCGCGAGGCCCGAGCTTCGGCCAGCCTGAGCCATCCGTCGATCGTGGGCGTGTACGAGGCGGGGGAAATCGGACCGGTCTGCTACATCGCCTCGGCTTACTCGCCCGGCACGAACCTGGCGACCTGGCTGGCGGGCCGCGTGCAGGCGGTTCCACCACGAGTGGCGGCGACCGTGGTTGCCATTTTGGCCGATGCTGTGCAACACGCCCATAGCCGGGGTGTGCTGCACCGCGACATCAAGCCCAGCAACGTCTTGCTGGAAGACCTTGGCGAAGGCCAAACCTGTGGCGAGCCGCCGCTTGAGCCGCTCGCCTGGCTGCCAAAGCTGTGCGATTTCGGCATGGCGAAGCTGGTCCACCGCGAGGCCCGCGAGTCGCTGGCCACCTTGTCGGGGCAAATGCTGGGAACGCCAGCCTATATGGCGCCGGAGCAAATCGAGGGAAGTTCCGCCGCGGGAGCCCCCTCGGCCGACCTGTATGGGCTGGGCACGGTTCTGTACGAGTTGCTCACTGGCCGAGCGCCACACGTTGGGGCGACGCACCTGGAGATTCTGCGGCGCATTGTCGACGACCCCGTGGTCGACCCGCGCCGGCTGCGCAGCGACATCGACCGCGACCTGGCCGCCATCTGCACCAAGTGCCTGGAAAAGAATCCTAACCAGCGCTACCCCAGCGCGGCGGCGCTGGGCGAAGACTTGCGGCGTTACCTGGCCGGGCTGCCGGTAACCGCGCGCCCGGTGTCGCCCCTAACCCGAGCGCTGCGCTGGAGTCGGCGCGAACCGAGGCTGGCCGCGGTATCGGCGGCCTTGTTGCTGACCGTGGGGTTGGGCTTCACGGGGGTCGTGTGGCAGTGGCGTCGGGCCGAGGCCAGCCTGGTGGCGATGCAGGCCGAGCGGCAGCGGGCGGAAGAACACTGGCTCGAGGAAAACCGGCTGGTGAGCGAGCTGTTCCGGGCGAGTGAAGACGACACGCCCGACCGACGGCCCCTGCTGCGCTCCACCGCCCGCCAGCGGCTGCTCGGGCGTTACCAGGCGATCGTGCGGCAAGCGGCCGCCGGGGGCTACACCAACCAAGAAGTAGCCACGGCCTATACCAAGTACGCGGTGCTCTTGGGGCGAAGCGAAACCGAGCCGGGCGGCCGAATCGACCTGGTGAACCGAGGGCTGGCGATGTGGCGGGAGTTGGCCGCCGTCGAGCCAAACAACCTCGTCGCCGCGCTCGGACTGGCCGACGCCGAAACGGACGCCGCCAGCGTGCTTATCGAAGAACCCGACTTGCGGGGCGCCGCCACGCACGCCGAGAACGCCGCCGCGCTCTTGGGCAGGCCCGAACTGCGCGGCGACCGCTTCGAGGAAGAACGCTATCGTCTGGGGGTGGTGCTGCGGCGCATCGCCACGGCCTGGCTCCGCGTTGCCGACACCGAAGCTAGGAAGCAGCTCGCGCGGACCGCGTATCGCCGGGCCGCCGATTACTGGCGAACCCTTGTTGAGCAAGCGCCGCAGAACCCGGCCTATCTGGCTGAATTGACCGACTGCCTCGAGGGGCTTGCCGACGGAGAGGCCAACTTGTCGAACTGGAAGGCCGCGATCGCCTCTCGCCAGGAATCGCTGAGGTTGGAGGAACGTCGGGCGCTGATCGTTCACGACGGCGCCGCGCGACGCAGATCGATCGGCTGGAGCCACTACGCGATCGCCAACTGGTACGAGAAGCTGGAAGACCGAGAGGCAGCAGCGACCGCGTATCGCCAGGCCGAGCGCTGCCTGCAAGAGGCGCTGCTGGTCAACTCGCCCCGCGCAAGCCCGGCGGCCAACGCCGACGCCCACCGCGGACTTGGCATGATTTACGACTCGCTGGGCGATTCGGCGCAGGCGGCCGAGCACTTTAGCAGCGCGGCGGAGCTGTTTGGCCAGTTATGCGCCGAGTTTCCCGAGTCGCGCTCTTACCGCAAAAACCAGGCCGAGGTTGTTTTCTGGCTGGCCCGCATGCAGAGCGAGACCGGTCAGCCGCAGGCCAGCGGCCAGTTCGAGCGGGCCTGTGCCCTGGCGGAAAAACTAGTCCAAGACTCGCGCGCCGACCGAAGCGACCGCATTCGCCTGGCGCGCGGCCATATGATCTACGCGAGATATCTGCTAAGCCGGGACCAACCGGCCCAAGCCAGGGAGCACTTTGCGCAGGCGGCTCCCTGGTACCGCGAGCTGCTGGCCGCCGATCCAACTGCAAGCGTGTTTGCCGACAGCCTGGCGGAGTGCGAAGCTTTCCTACACGCCTCGTCGGATTAACTGCCTGGAACCTGAATCCGCCGAGGGAGCCTGGAATCAGCCGGCGGCGACACCCTGGCAGCCAGCAACGACGCCGCGCCAGATGACTGTGGTCGACGCAGCCTTGGGCGCAAGCTGTTTCGGTCTCTTCGCGCCGGCCAGACACGGCCCGACGAACGGCTCGCGGAGTTACGCGGTGAACCGTTCCGCGTGCGATGAGCCGGGATACTCCTGCCGATTCGGGTGCAATGTGAGACGCTTTGGCCTTACCAGGCGATGCGGTCGAACAGCGCCCTGAGCTTCGCGCCGCGGGCCGGGTGAATCATCGCCACGAACGAGATCCGCCCCAAAAGGTGACCGCGAAAATCGGCGACCCCGGCCCGGTTCTGCCCTGCCGGACCATGCCGCGCACAATTGGTGAGCACTGCTTTGAGTTGGTCGAAGTCGCCCCGGGCCACGTTGAGCCGCTGGTTCACCACGAGCCCGGCTAGCCGCTGGCAAACGCCGGGCCGCATGACCCGGGTTTTGCGGTGGTGTACGCGAAACCCCTCGTCGATCGCCACGGCGGCGACATGGTGCCGAAAGCGATGCACCACGCGAGCGAAGGATGCGTCGCCCGAGAAAGCCAAATCGTCGGCATAGCGGGTGTAGGTAGCCCCCGCCGCCTTGGCCAGCGCGGCCAGGCGGCCATCGAGCCGATAGGCGCACAGGTTGGCCAGCGCGGGCGACGTGGGGGCCCCCTGCGGCAAGTGAGGCTGGCCGTATCGTCGGGCCGCGCGGGCCAGGTCGTCGTACCCTTGGTCTGAGTCGAGCGCGTCCCAGATCGTCTGCGGGGCGGTGTTCGTACACAGGCCGGCCAGCCGGTCGGCCACGTTTTCCGGGTAGCCGAGCGAACGAAACAGAGCTTGGATCCGCGCGGCGCGAATCGACGGAAAAAAGTCCTCCAGATCGATCCGCAGCAACACGCCACGATGCACGTGGGGCTCGGCAAACGTCCGCACCGAGCGGTGACGCCGGAACCCGTGCGCGGCCGGGTGCAGCGGAACCTGGTCGATTATCTCGATCAGGATTCTTCGCTGCAGCCGTTTCAGCCGCGGCTTGGGGGCTTCGATCAAGCGAACCCGGCCAAACCGTTTGGTCAGCGGGCGATAATGGTAGTGTCGCAGCGCCGCCCGGTCGGCGGCGGCCTCCCAACCGCGCCGATCGGCGAACCAGTCGAGCTCTCCGGCGGAAAGGCTGAGCCAGTCGGCCAGTTGGCCGAGCGAACCTAGTTCGGGAAGCGGGCCCGTGCCCGGTGGAGCTGTGTCGCCGCGAAACCGCGGCGCGCAGGCTGGCCGCGTCGGATGCCCTGCCAGCCGCGGCTCGACGCGCGTTGGGCCAAGCGAAAACCCTGCGTCGCCGAGGATAAACCGGGCCAACCGGTCGCGACGCGGCGGTGCCCCCACCGCAAAAGTTGCGAGCACCCGGCGGGCCAACGGCCGAAGCCACCGCCATCGCTTTCCAAGCACCTGGGCACCGCGGCGAACCAGGGCCTCTTCGTCAAAGGGCCCCCCTAGAAATGCGGACGCAAGCGCCCGGGCGACGACCTGGTTAGTAGACATGGCAAGCTGGGCTGCAGAGTACCCTAACGAGTCGGGTCGGGCGTGAGCGTGCGTGCGCTGGGGCGCACCGAGGCTCACGCGGCGAGAAGTCAGTCTTTCAAGATTCCCCGGGGTATCCCCGAAGAGCCCAGTTCGAAACCAAGTTCAAACCGAAGCCTGCTTAGGGTACCCTGCAGCCACTGGGGGTATGCTAACTGGGCGATGTCCCTGCTGCCACGCGGCGGCGGAATCGCAGTCGCAGCGGCGCCGCAGGGGCGCATGGGGTGGCTCAAAGCCCCCCTGCGGCAAGGCACGGGGCACCACTGCCGAGGCGGTTTTCCCGCTCCGGTTCGGCCAAAACCCAGCTTCCCGAGGACGGCGAAAGCCACCTTGTCAGGCCTTCCCCGGGCGGTATACTGAGCGGTTCAAACTCGTGTGCCGCTAATGCGTTGCGTCGATCGGCCCGGGCTCGCTTCCCGGCCGGCGTTGCGGCGCGAGCCCCCTGGGGGCCTTGGCTGGCAGCGAGCTGCGCAGCCAACCTCGCCCGGCCGAGCACCCAGCCCGCCGGGCTTTAACACATTGAATTCGTAACCGTAAGCCTTCGAGAGTGCGGCCGGTGTCGCACGGGAGTGGCGCGATGGGTCAGCAGTGTGACGTGTGTGGAAAGAAGCCGCAGGTCGGCAATCAGGTTACCACCCGCGGTAAGGCCAAGTACCTGGGCGGGGTCGGTACCAAGATCACCGGCTGCACCCATCGGGTTTTCAAGCCCAATTTGCAGCGGGTGAAGATCAGCCTGGGAACGACGAACCGCACGATTCGAGTTTGTACCCAGTGCCTGCGAAGCGGCCGCGTGACCAAGGCCCAACGGGTCAAGCCGTTCCGCCTGCCGAGTGCGGCCAGCGCTCCGGGCGCCGCGGCGGCCGCCAACTAGCGCCACGGTCGGCAAGCTCGCCGAGCCGCCGCGCCCAGCCCTAGGCGGCCGAGCCCCGGTGCCCCGGGCCAGCATTGCTTGGCCCGAAGGCGGGCCGAGAGTTCGCCGTGGTCCAGCGTGGCTCGGGGCAAGGAACCGAATCGGAAGCCAGCGGGCAAAGGTGCCACCATGGGTTTAACGCGTGCCGAGGTCGAGCGGGTTTCGCTATTGGGGCGGCTGCTCCTCAGCGAAGACGAGCTGACCCGCCTGACCGAACAGCTCGGCCAGATTGTCGACTACATGGCCCTGCTGGCCGAAATTCCGACCGAGGGGGTGGAGCCCATGGCCCACCCGATTGAAACCTTCAACGTGTTCCGCGAAGACGAGCTCCGGCCCAGCTTGCCGCGCGAGCAGGCGCTGGCCAACGCTCCGCAGCACGACCGGGAGTGCTACCTGGTGCCGGCGGTGCTCGGCGAATAGCGCGGCCGCGCCCCAGGTGGGAACGGCGCCGCGCCCGGCCCGCGGTGCCCATCACCACGGGCTTGCACCACAGCAGGTTCTGGCCCGGCCCGCACCGTTCGCAGTCGCACAACAGCGGCCTGACCGCAGGGAAGAATACGGATGTCGCTCGCGGAGTTGACCGCCACCGAGCTGCTGCCGCGGCTCACCGCGCGCCAGGTTACCGCGCTCGAGGTAACCGAGGCTTTTCTCGCTCGAATCGCCGCGGTCGAACCCCGCGTGAAGGCCTTTCTCCGGGTCGACGCCGACGCGGCCCGCGACCAGGCCCGCCAGATCGACGCCCGCCGCGAGCGGGGCGAATCGGTCGGCCCCTTGGCTGGTTTGCCCGTGGCGGTGAAGGATTTGCTCTGCGAGGCGGGCGAGCTGTGCACCTGCGGCTCGCGGATTCTGGAGAAATTCCGCCCCCCCTACGACTCGGCCGTGGTGGCCCGGCTCAAGGCGGCGGGTGCCGTGCTACTGGGCCGCACGAATCTCGACGAATTCGCGATGGGCGGGTCGACCGAAAACTCGGCCTACCAGCTCACCTGTAACCCCTGGAATCTGGCCTGTACCCCCGGCGGCTCCAGCGGCGGCGCCGCGGCCGCGGTGGCCGCCTCGATGGTGCCGCTCTCGATCGGCACCGACACCGGCGGCTCGATTCGCCAGCCCGCTGGCCTGTGCGGCGTCACGGGGCTTAAGCCCACCTACGGCCGAGTAAGTCGCTATGGCCTGGTGGCCTTTGCCTCGAGCTTGGACCAGGTGGGCCCCTTGGGCCGCACCGCGGAAGATACGGCGCTGTTGCTCGAAGCCATTGCCGGCCACGACCCGCGCGATTCCACTTCGATCGATCGGCCGGTTCCCCGCTACACGCAAACCGTCGGCCAGCCGCTTAAGGGCCTGAGGCTGGGGCTGGTGCGCGAACATTTCGAGGCCGGGCTCGATGCCGAGGTCGAAGCCGCCGTGCGCGAAGCGGTGAGGGTTTACGAGTCGCTGGGCGCTACGGTCAAAACCGTTTCGCTGCCCCACGGCAAGTACGCCGTGGCCGCCTACTATATTATCGCCCCCAGCGAGGCCTCGAGTAACCTGGCCCGCTACGACGGTGTGCACTACGGCCACCGCACCGACGTCAAAGCCATGCTCGCCGAGTTGGCCGCCGAGAAAGCCCGGCTGCTGGCCGCCGGCCAGCAGCAAGCCGCCGACCAACAGGATTCGGCCCTGGTCCGCATGTATCGCCAGAGCCGCAGCCAGGGGTTCGGCGCCGAGGTCAAGCGGCGCGTGATGCTCGGCACCTATGCCCTCAGCGCCGGCTATTACGACGCCTATTATCTCAAGGCCCTGAAGATTCGCCGGCTGATTCGCCAGGATTACGACCAGGCCTTCGGCCAGGTCGACCTGATCGTCGGCCCGGTCACCGCCTCGCCCGCCTTTAAGCTGGGCGAAAAATCGAGCGACCCGCTGGCCATGTACCTGGTCGACCTGTACACGGTTAGCGCCAACCTGGCCGGCATCGGCGGGGTGGCCTTCCCCTGCGGCTATAGTTCCGGCGGGCTACCCATCGGGCTACAGCTTCAGGCGCCCCCCTTAGAGGAAGATCGCTTGTTGCGCGGGGCCGCCATGTTTCAACAGGCTACGGATTGGCACACTCGGAGGCCCTCGCTGTGACCGCACCGGCCGCCGCCCCAAGCGACCCCGCCCTGCCCTACACCATCGTCATCGGGCTCGAGGTCCACGTTCAGCTCCTCACCCAGACCAAGCTCTTCTGCGGGTGCAGCACCAAGTTCGGCGCGCCCCCCAACACACAAACCTGCCCGGTCTGTATCGGCATGCCCGGGGTGCTGCCCGTGATGAACCGGCGGGCCTTTGAACTGGCCCTGCGGGCGGCCGCGGCGCTCAACTGCGAGCTGGCCCCGTTCACCAAGTGGGATCGCAAAAACTACTACTACCCCGACCTGCCCAAGGGCTACCAGATCAGCCAGTACGATCTGCCCTTTTCCAGCGAGGGCTGGCTCGAAATCGCCGACCCCAAAGGCAAGATCGAGCCCAAACGCATCGGCATCATTCGCGTGCACCTGGAGGAAGACGCCGGCAAGAGCATGCACGACGAGCAGGCCGGAACCTCCGACAGCCGCATCGACCTGAACCGCGCCGGCACCCCGCTCTTGGAGATCGTTTCGCACCCCCACATGCGCTCGCCCGCCGAGGCCAAAGCCTATCTCACCGAGCTTAAGCTGCTGCTCACCTACCTGGGCGTATCTGACTGCAACATGCAAGAGGGCAGCCTCCGGGTCGACGCCAACATCAACCTCCACGTGCCCTCGCCCGAGGGAATCGTGGCCACGCCGATCGTCGAGGTGAAAAACGTCAACAGCTTTCGGGCCGTCGAAAAGGCCATGGCCTACGAGGCCCAGCGCCACTGGCAAGTTTGGCAGGAAACCGGCCAGCGGCTGGGCCAGGTGCCCAAGCAAACCCGCGGCTGGGACGACGTGGCCGAGGTAACCCGTGGTCAGCGGCACAAGGAAGAATCGAGCGACTACCGCTATTTTCCCGAGCCCGACCTGGTGCCGGTGCGCGTCAGCCCCGAGCAAATTGCCCAGGTCAAGGCCGCCCTGGGCGAGCTGCCCGCCGCGCTTCGCGCTCGGCTCGAGGCCAGCTACGGCCTGACCCCCTACGACTCCGACGTGCTGGTCAACCAGGGTCAGGCGCTGGTCGATTATTTCCTCGAACTGGCCCAGGCCGTGGGCGACGGCAAGCTGGCCAGCAACTGGATTCAGCAAGACGTGCTGCGAATCCTCAAGGAAACCGGCGCCACGATCGAAACCTTCTCCCTCCGGCCCCCTGCCCTGGCCGAGCTGCTCAGCAAGGTCAAGGGGGGCGAACTGGATACCTCCAAGGGGCGCGAGGTGCTGGCCGAGATGGTGGCCACGGGCCAATCGGCCGCCGTCATTATGCAGGCCCGGGGCATTAAGGCCGTCGACGAGAGCGAGCTGGTGGCGCTCTGCCAGGAGCTGCTCGGTAAGAACCCGGCGATCGTGGCCGACTTGAAGAACGGCATCGAAAAGGCGGCCGGCGCGCTGGTGGGCCAGGCCAAGAAGCGCAACCCCAACGTGAACCCGGCCCGAGTCCGGGCGATCTGCGTCGAGCTAGCGGCGGGGATGTAGGGGGGCGCGAGGACACGTCAGGGGAACACAACCGCCGGGTGCCACGGCTGGCTGGTCCAGCCGGGCCCTTTTCGCCTGGGTGACGCGTCGACCTTCGACACGGCTCGAGCGAAGATCTCGGCTGGACGAGCCAGCAGTGACACCAGGTGCGATTCGGCCGACCAACGTCGAATCTAGTCGAAGGTCCAATCGAACTCGGCCGGTCTTTAACGATCGGGCGAGTTGCTCGGCACGGCACCTTGCCAACCCTGGCGCAACTGAGTCTGCAATTCCTCCACGAGGCTTTGGGACTCGGGTTGCTTGGCGAGATTAACGTTCTCCTGGGGATCGACCTCGTGGTCGTACAACTCCAAGGACACAATCCGCGACGGGTCATTGCGAAGCGCCCAGGCAGTAAATCGATAGCGATCCGTTCGCATCGAGTAGCCCATCAGATCTCCCGCGGGAGTCCTTCGCGGATACTGGCTGAACGCGGCTCGCTTCCAGGTTTGCGTGGGATCGTCCAGGAGCGGCTTGAAACTCGTCCCCTCCAAGTGTGCCGGAAGTGGCAAATCCGCCAATTCGCACAGGGTTGGATAGATGTCGACGAATTCAACCAGTCCGCGCGTCGTCGCCCCGGCGTGCTTCATTCCAGGCACGGTCAACAGGAGCGGCGCGTTCGTGTCGTTCTCGCAATTGCTGTGTTTGCACCAGGCGTCGTGCTCACCAAGCTTCCAGCCGTGATCGCCCCACAGGACGACCATGGTGTTCTGCGCGAGACCCTGCCGTTCGAGCTCATCGAGAACGCGCCCTAGTTGTGCATCCATGTAACTGATCGCCGCGTAATAGCCGTGCTTGAGCTGACGAGCCAGATCGTCGGGTATGGCTCCTTGCGGAATGCCATGGTACGAGCGCAACTCTCCGCCAGGCATGAGGGCATATTCGGGAGCACCCTTCGGGCGAAACGGGTTGGTCGCGAGCTCGATCTTGGCAGGGTCGTACCGATCCCAATACCGCTTGGGCGCCACAAACGGCAAATGGGGCTTGGCGAATCCGACGGCGAGGAAGAAGGGCTCCTTCCTCATCTTCAACTCGGCAAGGGTGGCGACGGCAAGCTCGGCAACTTTGCCATCCCGAAAGGTATCGTCGGCGACGTCGGCCCCCTCGAACGCCGGCCCGCGCGGGCCTTTGCCCTTGGGCGATTTCCGTTTGCCCTTGCGCGCTTTCCGTTTGCCCTTGTCCGCCTTCGGCGGTTTCGAAAGGGCGTTGTTCTCCGCCAGGCCGTAGCCGTCCGCGTTGGGAGTCTGCCAGGGGACGGACCAGGTGTCCGCGTCGTCGAATCCGCCGTGATAAATCTTGCCCATCCCTAGCACGAAGTAGCCGTGGTTCTTGAAATGCTGTCCCAGCGTCACCACCTCGGGCATCGCGGTGCGAAAGTGCGTTTCCAAGTCCCATACCTTCGTCGTGTCGGGCCGGGCGCCCGTCATGATGCTCGATCGGGAGGGGGAACAGACGGCCTGCTGACAATAGGCCCGAAGAAAGGTCATTCCGGAACGGGCGAGACGATCAAGGTTGGGGCTCTTGACATGCGAGGCGCCGTAGGCTCCGAACTCCGGTCGCAAGTCGTCGACCGCGATGAAAAGGATATTGGGAGGGTTCGCGGCAATCGTTGGCGCAGCAATAGCGCTGAGCGTGACAAGTATCAGCGCGAGAACCTTTGAGCCCAGTCGTCGACGTAGCGCGTTCACCGTGTCGCTCCCCAGTCGCTGTCGGTTGGATTCTGCCTTTTGAATCGAACGCTGAATTCGCTCGTCGTACGGCGTCCGAAAACGCTGGGCAATCGAACTCCGGAGCGACGCGCATGCTCGCGGATCGAACGCCCGCCTCCTTACCCCTCTGTCCGTTTCGCGACCAGGAGCCCGCGAACCGTTGGTTAAGTCTGGCTCCAAGTCACTTCGCAGGGTATCGGCGTAACGCTTCAAGCTCGCTCTCGATCCCCTCGTCTCTTGTCTTCGCCATCCAGACGTCCACCTGTCGGCTCAGTTCTCGCTTTGTCTCTTGATATTCCGCCCTTTCGGCCAGGTTGGTCCGTTCCTGGGGGTCCTTCTCCAGGTCGTACAACTCCTCGGTCGGAAAACGCATTCCGTCTTGCTTGGGATGCCCGACACCATGATTCAGATTCCGCAGGTACTTGTAGCGCGCGGTGCGATAAGCGCGAATGGGGAAAGGGACCTCCTCGCGCTCCGATCCCACCGTGACGCCCGTGTAGCTGAAGTAAAGCGAGTCATGGTGCCGATCGGTCTTTCCCTGCCACACATCGAGCATCGACTTTCCATCCCAGCTCGGGTCGGGCTGGCCGCCGGCGATCTCGACCAGGGTCGGTAGAAAATCCAGAAAACTAACCATGGCGTCGGTCGTGCTCCCAGGTTGTGTGTGACCCGGCCAGCGAACGATGCAAGGCACGATCACAGCCGTATCCCACAGCGTGTACTTCGTCCGCGGTTGGTTCGCCTCATTGTCATTCACGTAGATGACAATCGTCTTCTCCCGCAGGCCGTGCTTGTCGAGCAACGCCAGATCGCGTCCGAGCTCCGAGTCCATGTAGAAGTTCGACGCTTCGTAGCCGGTCAGCCCGTTGGGCAGTCGACCGAGGTGTGGTTTATGCGGTTGTCGGGAAGCGTGGACCAAGCAGAAAGGACGCGGATCGTCCGACGACAGAAAGGCCTCGATCTCATCGAAACGCGATTTCCGATGTCGCACGCTCCGCGGGTCGATCGCCCCTGGTGCCGGCTCCTCCGATTCGTGGATGAAGAACTCCCAGCCATACACGCCCTTCGACTTGCTCAAACCATCCTTGTTCACCAGGCAGGCCCGATAATCGAGATCGCGCAGGTAGTTCGGCAGCGAGCGGATGTCGTCGTAGAAGCCCGAGTGATTCGCGTGCGCGCCATTCTTCAGCGGCAGCAGGCCACTCAAAAAAGCAGCGCGGTTCGGCGTGCAGATCGACGACGGCGTGAAGCATTGCGTGAACCGCAATCCCTCCCGTGCCAGGCGATCGATGTTTGGCGTGTGACTCGGCGTTGCTCCGTAGCAACCGATACTCGATCGATACTGATCGTCGGCCATGAAAATGAGAATGTTCGGTCGATCCTCTGGACCCGCCCCTAGACAAACCCTCGCCAGCACGAGGGAAACAAGCCCCGTAAGCCAGATTCGGTCCGCCATTCTTTCATTCCCACTTCAACAATCCGGGCTCCGCTGGTGATGGTTCCACCGCGGGAGAGAATCGAGCGCACCACGATTCAACCCTGCCGGGGAGCCAGGGTTTCGCGCAGGTGCCACGCCAGGCTGGTCCAGCCGGGCATTTCCCCCGGGGCGCCGCGGCAGTTCCTCTCCCTCTCCCGCGCAGTGGGAGAGGGCCGGGGTGAGGGTCTGCTGGCACCGCGGGTTGATTGCCAGTCTCCCGCCAGGGGGCCACGGCTGGCTGGTCCAGCCGGGCTCGGCTCGAATTTGGGACCCACGGGCACCACTCCAGGCCGTGAACCGTTGGGGTGGTCGAGTCGGGGCAGATCGGTCGAGACAGCAGCCGCGCAGGTCAGGCGTCGAGCCTGACAACGACAGCGATTCCCTCGTCAGGCCGCTGGTCTGACCTACTGGGCTTGGCTTGGCGACTCATGCAACTAAGAACCGATCAGGCCGGTTCGTGACTCCAGCCAGAGCACGGCTCGACGAGCGAGCCGTGGCGTCCGGCGCATATGACTGGTCAAAGCTGACTCTACTGTGGAAGTTCCTTTTCGATCGTTGTACGAGGACCCTCGTATGAGTCACGCACCAAGTCGGGATGGAAAGCAGAAAACCTACGTCCATCCGACACGCCGATAGAGAAACTCCGGTCGATGTGACCGAAGCGGGTCGGCGACTCGCTCGATCTGGACACAGAGTGGCTCGTTTTTTGCAACACGTGCAAATTCGACCGTGGGCACCGTGTTTCCGCCTCGTGCGGAAGTATACTGCGACCAGGCCCGGGCGTACTGAAGGCCTCGGGCAGTTTGCAACGGTTACTGAAGCTGTTTCTGTCAAATAACAATTGAGATTGACGGGCACTTGCCGATGAAGTGGCAGAAAAAGAACCGCACGGCTACTGAAGGCATGCTCTTCGTGGCGACAGTAGTAAACGACCACGGATCCATCTTCCGCCCTGTCCACCAGGAAACCGACATTGGCGTTGATGGCCACATTGAGTTGGTGCATGCTGAGAACGCCACTGGAAAACTCGTTGCGGTGCAAGTTAAGTCCGGAGATTCCTATTTGGCGAGCGACGGAAGCGAGTTCTCTGTAGCTGTGGATCAAGCTCACCTTGATTATTGGTGCTCCTACGTCGTTCCAGTCATCCTCGTTTGCTATTCCCCGTCGAAACAACTAGCGGCATGGACGCCAATTCGAGAGTACGTTGAGCAAGAGAGGTATCATGGGCGAACTCCGGTCACGTCGATTCGCGTGCCGTTTTACAGAGAATTCAACGTTAAGGCACTTCAAGAGGGCGTTACTGGCCTCGGAACCGCAGGTGCCGATCGGCGTATTCTTATCGAATGCGTTGACAAGTGCTTAGTCGGCGACGCCAAGCAGCGGTTCCAAGGACTGTCGATTCTTGCCGCTCACCCGGACTCACGAGATTCCAGCACGACCGCGTTCATCGCCAGGCGCCTCCTCTTCGATGATGACGTGTCTGTCTCGGACGAAGCAATACGCACGCTAGCATTTCACGTCGGCCGGTTCAGATGGTCGTGGAATTCCAACAACCTCGAAGAAAATGCACTTATCAGCTACGCTTCTGATCTTTGCCGAGACTTCACGGCGGCTGAATGCCAAAAGCTTATCGAGCGAATTGACAATGAGTGGTTCGGCGGTCCGGACGCGATGGGGGAGCGGGTATTCGATCTACTTGTCTGCTGCGAGGAATCGCAGGAAGTCATGGACGATATCGCAACAGACAAGGGCCAGCCAATGCAGCGACGGATCAATGCACTCTACATGATGTACGGTTGTGAAGATGCAGACCTGTTGGATTATCGCGAGCTTGCAGATGATCCAAGTCTTGGGGATGTGTATCGCGCGATGTATGCTGACGAGCTGGCGAAAAATGACTGAGGTCCTTCAAACCGGCCGTTCGGCTAAGAAGAGGGCGAGTCGTGGACATCACTGTGACGTGCGCCAACTGCGGCAATGAACTCGAAGAGGATATTCGCGATCCTGCCATGGCCGGGCGTCCTTGCCCGCATTGCGGCGACACTCGCCGAGAGGTCGAGATCAACGTCGTGGACACGATCAGGGCGATCGACCAGCTCGAGTGCACGATTCATGAAAACGGCATCAAAGACTGGTCGAAGCGGATGGTGAACGGTGAAGAGCATTTTCGGCGAGATGACGTGATCCATACCGTTGTGCGCGTAATGGACCGTAAGAATCGATACGAATCCGACTCCTACTACGAGTTCATCACGAAGACGGATACAGCGGAAGTGGTTCGCTCCGTCTCCGAGCGCTTCGTAGATCATGTAGGCCGCGGCTCGGCGAAGCAGGCTATCCCGGAGTTCTCTCACGAACAGGTCGCGGTCTGTGCCTATTACATCTGGGAAAAGGAGGGGCGTCCGAACGGGCGACACATCAACCACTGGAACAAGGCGAAAAGCGAGTTGAAAAAGATGTGGAAGGCGGGCCAAGTCCGACTGTAATCGCCAACGGGGATGGGATGTCAGCAGCGCCAAGACAGACGCTGCAGGAGACGGCGCGGGCATGTCGGCGTTTCAGAGTTCACAGCTCCGCCAGCCCCCGCCGCTGCTGAGCTTGGTCGTTAGCTGCATAAGGCGTGTCCTGAGCGCCCAATCGACTCGATGGAAATTGCTCCGGTCCGACACACCGACGCAGTGAAAAGCCACTCAGCATTGGCAACCAATGCGGGCGTGTCCTAAGCGTTCGCTTGGGTATTACAGTCCGTCGGCTCTGATCGACGGCTTGTGCGCCTATCATGTACGCCACTGGCTTTGGCATTGCGTTGCCGCGTGTCTTGGCCGCTTAAGATTCGGCGCCGATCATTCGGCGTGGAATCAGAGCGTATCGAGCCGCATCGGAGCGCTCAAACCGGTCGCGCGATCGCTCGGACGATCTTCGTAGAGTTTCGCGCGAGGCGTACCGGCCAGGTCACCCGGCACCCGCTGCCCGCCCCCGAATGGCCCTACGCCCCCAAATACCTTGCCAACTAATCATAAGCCCGCTATCTTAAATCCCTGAGCAAGTTGGCACCACGGCGCCGCCGAGCCAGTTCCCGCGGGAGACGTTTCGCATGCGCTTCAGGAAAACCGTTTCGGCGACCTGCGCTTTGGCCTGGCTGGTGCTGGGTCTCGCCGCGCTTGGCGGCCTGTCCGCGCCCGCCCGGGCCGCCGACAACGTCCCCACCGATCTGTTCCTAGGGCTCAAGCCCAGCGCCGCTCGGGGTTACGAGCTTTTGATGACCGAGCCGATGGCGACCAAGATCATGAAGGTCGCCGACATCGACCGGCTGTGGACCGTATGGGAAGAGGCCGAAAAGGCCCAAGCCCAGCAGGCCGACCCGCTCGAGCGCCGCCGGCTGACCTTTGAGCGCTATGGCTGGGCCACGCGCCCCGGCGAGGACTACAACGGCCTGCCGCTAGACTACACGGCCGACGGTCAGGGGAGCCTGGTCACGAACTGTTTCTCCTGCCACGGGGGCCGGGTGGCGGGCGTCACCATTCCCGGGGTCGGCAATACCCACGTCGACCTGACCACGCTGGCCACCGACCTGGCCCGGCTAAGGGCGGCCGACGCGGGGCGCGATCCGTCGAAGGTGAGCGACGTGCTGGCCCCCTTCCAGACGCCGCTCAGTTTCCACCGCGGGGTGACCAATGCCGTGATCTTCGCGCCGGTGTTCGCCGCCTTGCGCAACGCCAAACTGGGCCGGCAATACACCGAACACCCCGAGCTGCTGCTGCACCACGACATGAACCCGCCCCCGTGGTGGAATTTCAAGAAGAAGACCCGGATTTACGCCGACGCCTTTGCGCCGAAGACCCCGCGGCAATTGATGCCGTTTGCGATGTCGCCCACGTTTTCCGACGAGAAGTTTCGCTCGTTCGAGCCGAACTTTGTTCACATTTACCAGTACATCGAAGAGCTGCCCGTTCCGAAATACCCCTACGCCATCGACGCGGCCCTGGCCGAGCGCGGCAGGGGGCTGTTTGAAACCACCTGTGCCGAGTGCCACGGCACCTATGGCGCGGGGGGCGAGTTCCCCAATCGCGTCGTGCCGCTGGAAGAGGTAGGCACCGACGAGCGGCGTTTCCGGGCCATCGATCAGGAGCGCCGCGTGGCGGCCAACCAGGGCTGGCTGCAATATTTCGGCGAGCACCCGGTCGACGTCGAGTCGAAGGGCTACCTGGCGCAGCCGCTCGACGGAATCTGGGCCTCGGCCCCCTATTTCCACAATGCTTCGGTGCCCACGCTGTGGCACCTGATGAACCCCTCGAAGCGGCCGAAGATTTGGAGGCGGAGCGAGAACGGCTACGATCAGCAGCAGGTGGGCCTGGAAGTTGCGGAGTTCGAGGCGGTACCCGAGAACCTTTCCTCGCGCGAGCGGCGGCAGTACTACGACACGACCCACGTCGGCAATAGCGCCGCGGGGCACACCTTCCCCGACGCCTTGAGCGACGACGAAAAGATCGCGGTCATCGAGTATCTGAAGACCCTCTAGGCGCCTGGCCCGCCAGGATGGGCGCCCCTGCACGGCCCTTGCCCCACACGGAGTTGGCCCCACACGGAGTTGCCCCTCGCGAAAAAGCCCTTGGGCGGTCGGCGGCGGCGGAGGGGAAGTAACCCCCGGGTGCGCGCGGCGGCGGCGCCCCGGTTACCTGCCGCGGCGGTTTGCTTGGCGGTTTGCTTGGCGGTGGGCCGGGCGTGGTTTACATTGTCGGCCGGGGGTCGCGGCGCCTTCGGTGTTCGCGGCCAACCATACCCGGGAAGCGGGTTGGCATTGGAGGGACCGCCGGGGGCCGCTGGCCCGCCGCGGCAAGGTTCGATCGAGGGGGGAGGAGTTTCCACGCCATGTCACGAGGTGCTTGCGTTCTGCTGGTCGGTGCTTGCCTGCTCACGGCCCAACCGCTCGCGGCGGCCCAGGCCAAGTCGGCCGGCGACAGCCTGCTGGGCAAGTGGTGGTTCCCGGAAAAGAACGGCCAGATGGAGATTTACCGCGAAGGCGACAAGTACTTCGGCAAGGTAATTTCCTATGAGAAGCCCGAACAACTCGACGAGAACAACCCCGACCCCAAGCTGCAGACGCGCAAATTCGTGGGCATCTTGATGGTGCAAGATTTCACCTACGACGCCGACGACAAGAAATGGATCGACGGCACCATTTACGACGCCGACAGCGGCAAGACCTATAGCTGCACCATGTGGTACAAGGACGACGACCCGGCGGTGCTGAATGTGCGGGGCTACGTGGGGCTGGCCATTCTGGGCCGCACCGAAGTCTTTACCCGGGTAACCAAGGAAGACGAAGAGCGCGAGGCCAAGGCCAAGGCGGAAGCCGAAAAGGCCGCCGCAGCCGAGGCCGACAAAGCGGCGGAAACCAAGTAGCCGCCCCTGGGTCTGCATCCGCTGGGTCTGTGGCCCCTGTGTCTGGGGCCCCTGGGTCTGTGGCCGCCCTGCCGGGTCGGTTGCGCGCGATGCCCGGCATGAAGCTGGCACCGGCGAGCGTTTGCCACCGCCGCTGGCACCGCGGTTAAGCGGGTAATTTGTCGTTCGGACTCGCGCTGCCAAGAATCTACTTTCTCCGTACACTGCCCGGCCAGCCCCCTGCCTCGCCCGGCAACGGGGCACTTGCCAGGTGTCGCCGCGGGTCTCCCCCCAGCCGCGCACATACTTGTTCGATTTCGACCGTTAACGCGCTCGGATGAGCCGGCGAACGCTGGAGACTGGTGCCCAGGGACTGGGGCCCAAGGACTGGGGCCCAGGGACTGGGGCCCGAACTTACGTTGTGCCCGGAGGGCCGTCCTGTTATGCCCAAGCCGCGCTGGCTCATCGCCTGGTTTCAGTACACACTCAACGGCGGACTCAACCGGTTTGCCCAAGTGGCCCGGGTTTTGCGTCCGCAGGGCTACCAGATCCAGTTCGTTTCGCTAACCGACGAGCGTGAAACGGCCTGGCCCGATTTTCCCGGCGAAGTGCTCACCTGGGACCAGGCCCGGCGCGGCACCTACGACGCGGTAATGGTGCCCGGCGCCGGGGCCAGCGACGAGCTGCTGGCCCGGCTGGCGTGGTTGCGGCAGCCTAACTTCGGGCTGCGGGTGCAGCATGTGCTGAACGAGCCTGCGCTGCTGCCGCGGTTTCGTACGGCACACCGAAGCTTTAGCCCCCAGGTGGTGGTGGCCAACAACGTGGCCTGGGGCCCGGCCGATTTCGCCCAGCTTCCGGCCGCAGCGCACCATGTGCTGCCGGGCGCTGTCGACTCTCGCCGGTTCGCGGTCGGGCAGAGGTTGCCCGGCCCAAGCGGCGCCGAGGGGCGGTGGCGGATCGGCGGCTATACCGGAAAAAACGCCTGGCCACTGCTGGAAATGCTCGGCCATCTGCGCGGCGGGCCAGCGGTGGAACTGCACCTGTTTGGCCTGAAGCTACCCGCCGATCCACGGCTCGACGCGGCCCGGGCGATTGCTCCGGTGGTCGAGTACGGCCCGCTGTTCGGTTCACGGCTCGTCGACTTCTACCGCGGCTGCGACCTGGTTATCACCACGGAAACGTGTGCCGGTTGGTGCAACGTGGCCGCCGAGGCGGGGGCGATGGGCCTACCGACCATCGTGACCCGGCACGGTACTTGGAGCTTCGCCGAGCATGGCCGCACGGCTTGGGTGGTCGACCCGGCCGAGCCGGCGGCGCTGGCCGGCGCGGTCCGTTCGCTTACGGCCAACCCCCAGCGCATGGCCAGCCTAGGGCAGGCAGCCGCCGCGCGGCTCTCGGCGCTGGACTGGCAGGGCTATTGCCGGCGGTTGGCCGAGCTTGTCGACGAAGGCCGGCACCAATTGGGCCTGGCTCCCCGGCCTGCGCCCCTGGCCTGGTATCAAAAGATATGGAGGCGGTCGGCATGAAGCGCAACGTGCTCTTGATCGTGGTCGATTGTGCCCGGGCCGAGAAAACCACGATCGACCTGCCGCTGGCCAGCGCCGGCACGCGGCGCAGCGCTCCCTTGCCCACCTGGGATCGGCTGCGCTCGCTGGGCGCGTGCTGGTCGAATTTGCACTCGGTGTCGAGCACCACCACGCCCAACTTCGCCAGCATGTTTACCGGCCTGTTGCCGGCCCACCACGGCATTCGCGAGCATTCGCGCCACACGCTGTTGGGCAACACCGAAACGCTGGCCGAACGGCTCGCGGCCGCCGGCTACCATACGGCCGCCCAGGTAACCGGCCCCTTGGTTGGGGAAACCGGCCTGGGCCGCGGGTTTGCCGAGTACCGCTATCGTCCCCGCAGCGAATACCTGCACCTGGGCCTGGCCGAGCAGGCGGCCCAGTGGCTCGCCGGGCTGCCGCAGCCTTACTTCGCGCTCTTGCACCTGTGGGAAGCTCACCTCCCCTACCAAAACCCGCCGGGTTTCGACGGGCCCGACCAGGGCCTGACCGGCTACGACCGGGCTCTGGCCCTGGTCGATCACCACCTGGGGCTGCTCACCGCGGGGGTTGATTTCGAGCGCACCGCGCTGGTGCTCTGTGGCGACCACGGCGAGCGGCTCATGGAAGACTATTACCTCGACCGGCAGCTCGGCGGCACTCAGCATCCGCTGCTTGAGCTGCGCGAGGCGTTTGAAGCCAACAGCCGTGGCCCGCTGGATTACGACGCCTGGTTCGGCGAGGTCCAGGCCCGACACGGCAACGCCCTGGCTCGCATCTTCGCCCACAACGTGTTGGGCCACGGTTTTCATCTGACCGAGGACCTGGTGCGAATTCCCTTGGTGCTGGTCGCCCCCGACCGCGTTCGGGCTGGCGAAACCCGCGACGAGCTGCGCAGCCAACTCGATCTGTACGCCACGCTCTTAGACCTGACCGATGTAGCTCCGCGGGCCGACCACCCCCGGCCGGGCCGAAGCTTGCTGGACCCCGCGGGGGACGACTGCATTTACCTTGAAGCCAACGGCAGCGGTGGAAAGCAGTTCGAGAGCCGCTGTTACCTGCGCGGAGCTAAAACCGGCCGCTGGAAATACTGGCGAGTTGAGGCGCCCCAGACCCACCACGAAGTGCTCTGGGACCTGGCGGTCGACCCTCGGGAAACGCGCAACGTGGCGGCCGCCGAGCCGCAGCTTTGCCGTGACCTGGGCGCGTGGATCGATCGCCAACTGGCGGGGCCCGCCGCGCCGCGCACCGACGACCCCATTGCCGGGCGGCTGGTCGAACAGCGCTTGCGCGAGCTGGGCTACGTGGCCTAGCCGGGGCGCGGCTTCAAACCGGGGCCTGGCGCGGAAAACAAACCTGTAGCGACCGCGGCACCAGCGCTACCTCGGTGCTGCCCGTGCCGACTAGCTCGCCGTCGCTTTCGGCCGCGATGGTCGTTAAGCATTCGATTCGCACCCGCCTGGCTTGGAACTTCTCGATGCTCGGTTCACCCGCGTAATCGCCGCGATACAGCTTGGGCGTTTTCAGCAGCAGCTTGGCCAGCGACAACGGCCGAAACACGGTGACCTCAAGCCAGCCGTCGTCGAGGGCCACCTGGCCGCCGAAGCGCATGCCGCCCCCGGCGTAGATTCCCTTGCTCACGATCAGCGAGAGCAACTCGCGCTCGAGCAGTTCGTCGTCGAGCCAAATCCGAACGCGCCACGGCCTCACACTCAGATAGCTGGCCAGCGTGGGCACCAGGTAACAGAGCGAGCGGGGGAGCCAGCGGGGCAAGCGCTCTTTGCGCTCGACCACGTCGGCACTTAGCCCAAAGCCGGTCATGTTCAGAAAATAGCGCGGCCCATCCTGGGGGCGCTCGGGGCGGCGAAACACCCCCACATCAACCGGCTGCAAACGAGGATCGAGCACAATCTGGCGCCAATCCAAACGGCGATTGCCAGACACCGTGCGGAAATAATCCGACCCGGTGCCGACCCGGGCCACGGCCAGGCTGGCCTCGGGACGCACCAGGCGTTCGTCGGCGAAAAAACCCTGCAGCACGGCGTTCATCGTGCCATCGCCGCCGACGGCCACCACTTGTTCGGCGCCGGTTTCCAGCGCCTGGCGAGTCCGGTCAATAGTTTCCTCGCGACTTCGGCACAGCAGGGCCTCGAACTCCGCGCCGTGGCGGTGAAAATACCGCTGGAGATCTTCCAGCCAGCGGCGCCGCGCACCGCCCCCCGCTCGCGGGTTGACGACGAACACGCGCTTCATACGGGGGCCTCCTGCGGCAGAGCCAGCGCGGCCAGGCGCGACCAACCCTCGCCAATGGCTGCCAGCCCCGCCGCCCGCTCGCCGCGACGAGCCGCCAGCAGGAACCACCCCAGCCGCCGGTCGACCACGTCCTCTGGTTGCCGGGCAAACTCGTTCTCCAGCGCGTAGAGGGCCTCGGCCCAGAGGAAGCGCGAGCCCGGCACAATCGGAAGCTCGAGACGCTCCTCGGGAAAACGCTGGATCAATCGCTCGACTTCCATGGCGGCGGCCCCGTACCGCTGCCAAAGCATGGCCAGGCGCTGCGATGCCCCCTGGGGCGCCCGGGCGGGGCCTGGCACCAAGGGGGCTAAAGTACCGCACTTGGGCAGCCGCCGCTGGGCAAAGAATCGGGCGGCCAGCAGATCGACCACCCGCTCGGCCATAGCGCGATACGTGGTCAGCTTCCCGCCGGTGATGGAAACGATGCCGTCCTCGCGCACCAGCACCTGGTCGTCGCGCGGCAGTTCATCCTCCGATTGGCCGGTGTCGCTGCCGATCAGTGGCCGCACGCCCGCGAACGACTCGATCACATCGGAGGGCCCCAGCCGCAACTGGGGAAAGTAGCGGTCCACGGCCGCCAACAGGTAATCAACCGCGGCGGCGGTTACCCCCACGGCATCGGGCGGCTGCTCAAAAAAGGTATCGGTCGTGCCCAGCAGCACCGAGTCTTCCCAGGGTACGGCGTAAATCATTCGGCCATCTGAGGAAACTTCGAGCGCCAAAGTGTCGTTGAGCGGCCACCGCGCCCGGGGAAGCACCAGGTGGACGCCCGAGGTGAGCCTGAGTCCGAACCGAGGGCTCGAGTCGAGTCTCTGCTGCACGTCGTCGGCCCAGGGACCGGCGGCGTTGACCACGGTGCGCGCCAGGATCGAGCCGGTTGAACCATCGAGCGCGCTGCGCAACCGGGCCCGAAATCCGCCGCCGCCGTGGGCCTCGAGGCGAACTAGCTCGGTGTAGTTGGCCACCTGGGCTCCGGCGGCCGTGGCCGACTTGAGCGTATCGATCACCAGCCGAAAATCGGCCCCCGCGCAATCCCAGTAGGCCAGCCCCCCGATCAGTCCCTCGCTAGCCAGCCCCGGCAGTTGGGCCAGCGTTTGGCCGCGACTTAAGCGGCGAAAACCCCCGGGCGTGCGCCCCAGGGCCAGCAACTGGTAGGCCAAGAGCCCGCCGGCCAGCATCCATCGCGGCGTGCGGCTCTGCCGGTAAAACGGAACCACAAACCGCACCGGGCGCACCAGGTGCGGCGCCACGGTGCGCCACAAGCGGGCCCGTTCGCGACAGGCGGAAAAAACCAGCCGCAGGTGCCCATGTTTCAAGTAGCGCAGTCCGCCGTGGATCAACTTGCCGCTTTTGGAACTGGTGCCCGAGGCGAAATCGGCCTTTTCCACGAGCACCGTGCCGAGCCCGCGCAGGGCGGCATCGCGAGCCACCCCCGCGCCGGTAATGCCGCCCCCCACGATCAACACGTCGCAGGGCCGATCGCTCCAAGCTTCGAGTTGGGCCCTGGGAACCGTCACAACAGCTTCCCCGGATTCATGATTCCATCGGGGTCGAGCGACTGCTTCAATCCGCGCAGCATGGCCCACTCGGGCTCGGAGCGGCCGGTGTGGCCGCGGTGATCGAGCCCCACGCCATGGTGATGGCTGATGACCGCGCCGTGGTCTCGAATGGCCTGGTTGGCGGCGGTTTTCAGCGATTGCCACTGGCCCAGGGGGTCGGCAACCTTCTGCCGCCCCAGCAGCGTGAAGTACAGCGATGCCCCGTCGGGATAAAGATGCGAGGTGTGGCAGTACACCAGCAGCGGCTCGCCCTGCCGCGCGGCCTCGTCGGCCAGGGCCCGGCGGACCGTTTCGTAGAGCTCGTCGAGCCTGGCCCAGGTGGTGCAGGTTTCCAGCGTGTCGATCAGGAGATGGTTATCCAGCAGTTCATCTCTGAGGTAAGGCAGCTCGAAACGCCCTTCCAACCACCGCCGGCCCGGGCTGGAGCCCAGCGAGAAGCCTCCCTGATCCGCGAAATGGCGAAGGATCTTCTTTCGCTGTCGGCGGTTTTCGCGGGGTGGGCCCTCGAGCCCCACCAGCACCGTGGCCAGATGCGGCGGCAACAGGCCCCGCCGCTTCAGCACCCATTTGGCCGCTCGCCGTTTCCAGGCGGCCAGCCCCTGGGCCGACGACTGCCCCATGGCCAGCGTTCCCTCGGTTTCCGCCTCGTCGGAAACCCGCAACAAGGCCGGCGACAGGCCGCGGCCCGACTTCTGGAGCAGCGTTCGACAAGCCTCGTTGCCGGCCCGGTAGCTGGGAAACGCCACCATGAAATAGTCTTGGTCGGCCGGCGCGGGTCGAATTCGCACCGTGGCCGAGACGATCACTCCCAGCGTTCCCTCGCCCCCCACCAACACCTGGGTCAGATCCGGACCATCGCCACGGCGGGGAACGCGCAAAGTTTCAACGGTTCCGACCGGGGTAACCACGCGCAGGCTTTCGACCAGCCGGTCGATGCCGCCGTAGCCCAGGCAATTCTGCCCGCTGGAGCGCGTGGCCAGCCAACCGCCGAGCGTCGAGAACTCGAACGATTGAGGAAAATGCCCTAGCAGGTAGCCCTTGGCCCGCAGGTGCTGTTCGAGGTCGGGGCCGAAAATGCCTGCCTCGACCGTGGCGGTTTGCGATATCGGATCGATCTGCAGCACCCGCTGGAGCCGGCACAGGTCGAGCGTCACCACGGCCCGCAGCCCCGCCGGGTCGGGCTCCAAACCGCTCACCACGCTGGTTCCCCCGCCAAAGGGGATGACCGCCACGCGCTCTTGGCGGCAGAGCGCCAGCACCCCTGCGAGCTGATCCTCGTTGCCCGGATAAACCACCACGTCGGTGGCTTGCTCGAGTCGAAACTGTCGCAACCGCAGCAGGTCGCGATAGCTCTTGCCGGCCGAGTGAAGCACCCGCTCGGCGTGGTCGTGCAAAACGTGCTGGCCACCCACGATGTTCGCTAGTGCTTCGAGCAACTCTGGCCAGGCCCGGCTCGGCGGTATCGTTACCTCGTCGATCTTCGAACGGAACGGCGCGGCCAATTCGCCGACCCCCAACCGGCTGCGCAGGTAGGCGACGCCCGATGGGGCATGGTCGAGCCGCATTCGGTGCCCTGCCGAGCCCCACCCCCACCACTTCATCCGGTATCGATGTTCCACAGTCGCCATGCCTAAGAGCCGGTTCGCGAAACGCCGCGCGGGCGGGCCCAATCGCTTGCTAGCCAAAATCGAGCGCGCCGCCGCGGTTAACCCGCGCGGAATTGGATTCGGCATCGAGTGTAACGCCTGCGACCTTCGGAAACGAACCGCCGATCGCGCCGCTCGCAAAAGGCGGGCGCTGGGGACAGAGCAATCGCCCGGCCCGCCGAGGGGAACGCGAGTCGCGGCCCGGATGGCTCGTGAGCAGCGGGGGCCGGCGGTAGACTGACACCGGGGGGTGTCGAACTCGCGCCGCCGGGCCAGGTTGCGACCCAGGCACCGACACCCGAACCGATCGCACGGACACGATGGAACCCTCGATGCACCCCCTAGCCAGCGCCGACTCGCGCCGCCGCCGGCCGACGCTCGCCCATGCCTGGCTGGTGCTGGCCACTGCCGGCACCGGCCTTACCGGGTTGAGCTGGGTCGTCATCGGGCCAACCGCCAGAGACCGAGTCAGCGGCGCCTTCTGTTTGGCTTGCCTGGCGGCCGCCGCATGGCATTTTCGGCGGCATCCCGGCCTCCGGGGGGCGCTGGCCATCGGCGGGGTCTGGGCCGGCACTAGCCTGGCCCTGCTGGCGATGGCACCCGCACCCCAGGCAAGCGCGGCGATCTCGCCGAGCCTTTTGGCCGTCTACAACCTGGGCGCTGGTTCGGCGTTGCCGGTGTTGGTTCTCTGCCGGTTGGGAGTGGCCCAAGCCACGGCTCTGGTGGTTTCCGTGACGCTGGCCCTGCTGCTCGTCGATGGGCTGAAGTCCGCCGGCTGGCTCCGCACCGCCGAGCAACAGCGTCTGCGATTCGCCCCCGTGGCGGCCGTACGGCCGGCCGGGGCCGGAGGCGGCGCGCAACCGGGCCGGCCCCCCACGGCCCAGCCCACGGATGGCGGAGCGACCGAGGCACCCGATCCAGCGGCGTTGGCCGATGTCGAAAACGCGGCCGAAACCCAGTTGCGCCCCTGGATGACGGCCGAGGGCTCGATTCCGCACCCCGTGATCGGTTGGGTCAATCGGCCCCATGGCGTGATGCGCAGCTATTACCCCGACGATCCCCGGGGCTACTTCGAAACCCGCTACTTCGTGGAAGTGGAGCCGACCGACGACCCGGCCAACTTTTGGCAGCTCGAAAGCGAGGCCCCAGGCGCCGCTCACCGTGCGGCCGACCCGCCCCCTCCGGCCCGGGTGCGAGTCGAAATCGACCAACCCTCGGCCGAAGATTGGCAAATCCGCCTGATACAGCCCGAGATTCCGCTCTCGGCCGGCGGCCGTTACGAGGTGCAGCTGCGAGCCCGAGCCGATGCGCCCCGGCAGGTTCATTTACGGATGACCCGCCGGCTGGCGCCCTTCGACCTGGGACTCAACCGGCGACTGCTTCTACAGCCCAATTGGGCTGACTACCGATTCGCGTTCGTCGCCTCGCGCGACGAGCCCCGCGCCATTCTGCAATTCGATTTCGGCACCTCGGACACGGCCTGGGAACTGGGGGATGTCAGGTTGCTCGAAATCGTGCCCCAGGCCGATGGCTCTCAAGGCTCGCACGTGGTATTGCCCCGGCTCGGTACCTGGCGGCTGGAACAATCGGACGGCGCCTCGGGCCGACTGGAACAAGCTGGTGCCCCCCCAGGGGCAATGCGGGTCGAGATCGACCGGCCGGCGGCCGAGCCCTGGCATTTAGCCGTTTCGCGGGGATACCTGCCGATCGAAGGTGGGGAAAGCTACCTGCTTAGCGGCCAGATTCGCGCCGATGCCCCGCGTGGGGCCGTCGTCTCGATTTCCGCCTATGCCGAACCCTGGTCGCTGGGACTCTCCAAGGAGTTGGAACTGACCCGCCAGTGGACGCCGTTGCAGATGGAGTTCATTCCCCAGCGGACGGGAACCTCGCTTGGTCGGTTTCGCTTCGACGTAGGGGGCTCGCCCGCCGCCGTCGAGTTGGACCGCCCTCGGCTCGAGGTAGGTCGGCTTGTGCCGCCCCCCAATCGTCCCGCCGAGTCCCTGCCCGTGGCCTATACCGTAACCTACCGCACCAATGCGTATGGCATGCGCGGGCCGGAAACAACGTTAACCAGGCCCGATCAAACCCTGCGAATCGCCTGCCTGGGCGACTCGTTCACCTTGGGGGTCGGAGTCCACGAAGCAGACATTTTTCCGACGCTCTTGGGGCCGTTGCTCGCGCAGGGCCAGTCCCCACCGACTCCCTGGCGGGAGGTTGAAGTGCTGAATTGTGGCGTCAGCGGTTTCAGCACCCGGGAAGAGCGGCTGTTTTTCGAACAGATCGCCGAGCCCTTCGATCCTCAGATCGTGTTGGTGGTGATGGTCTCCAACGACGACCTGTCGTACTTGGAAGAGGTGGAGCGGGGCTATCTGGACGACGAATCGCCCGCCGAGGCCGCCCCGGCCGCCTGGATGATGCTTCGCCGGTTGCAGCACCGCCGCCCCCCGCCCGATTTCTCGCGGTGTGTCACCGAGCTCAAGCAATTAGAGGCCCGCTGCCTAGCCCAGAACCGGAAGCTCGGAGTAGTCGTATTCCGCATGTTTCCCCATGATTCGCAGTGGCTTGCGCTGCTTGAGACGGTGCAAAAGGGGCTCGCCGGGTCCTCGATTCCCGTGCTCGACTTGGGCCCGAGCCTGTACGAAGGCCGAGATCTTGCCGAGCTGTTGGTGCACCGCATCGACGGGCATCCCAGTGCACTGGCCCATCGGCTGGCAAGCGAGCAAATTGCCGCCTGGCTCCAGGGGCTGGGCTGGCTGAGGGCCAGCCCAGCGGCTGCCCGCAACGCACCGATGCCCAGCGCGGCACGGGGTGGCACCGGGGAATAAAGGGCTTAAGGGGATGCGAGCCCGACAGATTGGTATTCAAAAACAACCTACCTCGGTGGGCTCAGCTTAATTGAATGCAGACGGGTCAGGCGGCCTGCGTCGCGGCGGGGAAGCAACGGCGGAAGAATTGCGCAACGAGGGTGAAATCGTTCGCGCTCCGCATGCTTAGCAGGCTAATACTTATGTCCTGCTGAAGTGATGGAACTGCAACGATAGTAACGACTTTTTGCTTGACATTGATTCTCTGGGCTGACTAGGATTCCAAGGGTGTGGATGGAGGGAAGTTCTCGACTCCGATGGACCTTCGGACGGACCGTCGAGGCGAGATAGTTGGCCCCCCAATAGGGGTCTCAGCTCAGTTCACCAGCGACTTCGCGCGCCGGAAGCCAGGCGCGCGGCTCTCGAAGTTTCAAGTTCACCGAGAGAACGCTCACCGCGAATAAGCTCAATGGGAAGCTGGCGTGCCGCAAGTATGAGCTTGCCCGCGCAGGTGAAGTGTCGCTTGGTCGCGACGGTCCGGGGCTTGGGTTCATTGGCCATCATTTGGGTCATTCAAGAAGGGACGAGGGAGATGCGTAAATACTGGAACGTCTTAGCTCGCCACGGACTGGCCGCCAGTCTGTTGGCCCTGGCCGTGGCCCACAGCCACGCGGCGCCGGTCACGGTGCCGGCTACTTTTTCTGGCCCAGCGCAAACGTTTGGTGCCAGCCTATCGTTGACCGGCACGCTAGGCGGTCAGGGCGGGGGCACGTTTGGACCGGCCGGCCCATCACAGTTGCTTCTGGACGTGCCGCAACAGAGCGAGCCGATTGTGCTCAATCCGCTGGGCGCGATCTCACGCAACCCGACGGCGACCGCCAATCTGAAGTTCGACGACGTGTCGCTCGCCAACCAATTGGTTTCCGACCTGAATATCGACTTCTTCAATGGCACGAATTTGCCGTTCAGCTTTAAGCGAATCGAGCTCGAGGGCACGGCCACCACGCCGTCGAATCCGACGCCCAATCCGTTGATTATCCGCTCGGACATCACCGGCACGATCGACTCGCTGAGCTTCGTGCAGGATCCGGGCCTCTCGGAAAATGGCATGTTCACGGGTCAGTTGCAGGGCTCGCTCACAGCCAACCTGGGCCTTGCCCTGCGAGTTGGCATCTTGACGATTCCGATCAACCTGGACCCAATCGTGCTCGACTTCGACGAGCCGTTCAGTCTGCCCGGCAATTTCACGCTGACTGACCTGCAGATTGGTCAGGCGTTTCCTCACGATGCCTTGGCCAAGATCGGCAATACGCTGACGAACCTCTCGTTCAGCATCATGGAGGCCGATACCTTTGACCTGGAGAGCACCACGACGCCGCTTTACGATATCAGTGGCTCGTTCGAGCTCGCGGTAACCGTGGGCTTGAACAACGCCCTGTATAGCCTCGAGACCACGCTCCCTGACGTGATCAACGAAGAGGGTGCCCCGACGCTGGTGGGCGATGCCAACGGCGACTGCTCGGTGGGTGCCGCGGACTACGCGATTTGGGCTGCCCAGTTCGGCCAAACCGCCGCCGGGCTCTCGGCCGACTTTGACGGCAACGGCTCGGTCGGCGCTGGCGATTACGCCCTCTGGGCTGCTAATTTCGGCAAGACCTGCCCGCCGGCGGGTGCTGCCGTTCCCGAGCCTTCGACCCTGGTGCTGGGCCTGGGAGGCCTGCTGGGGCTGATTGGCTTGATCCGTCGGAAGCGCAGCTAGGAAACGCGAGAACCAATCCCCCTGTTGGGTGGGATTGGTTGGGGAAATTGGCTCCCGCGGAGATCGCCCGCCGACTCCGCGGGAGCAGTCTACCCCGAAAATTCTCACCAAGTTTTTGTTGACACATTGAATTCAGGCCGTTAATCTCAGGAAAGGTGCTAGAGCTTTCGCCCCAGAGGGTATCCGCATAGAACGGAAGCGGGTCATGGGGTCGACGGCTAGCACACCGTCTATTTCCGCGAAAAGGGCGCTACTGAAGTAGGACAGAGCCAACCAAAAAAACCAACGGAGAGGCCGAGTGGCTCGTCCGCGGTTGTTTGGTGCTGGTGGCTCTTCTGGTCCACAACAACTTGAGTTCAACTCCGGTCGCTCTGGCGGCCAACTGCGGGGGTTGAAACAAGCGCCCTCAAAGGCTCTCACCGAGCCTTGCTCCTCAAGCGGACCCTGAAGTGCTGCACTCGTTTGGCTCTGCGTTGCCTTGGAATGTTTGCCCGGTCGCCAACGGTGGCTCGGCACAACGCAAGTAGGCAGCCGCCGAGATTCCGACCGAAGCGCCAATCACTGCGGTATCCGAGGTTTGGTACCAACGCAACCGAGGGGGCAACTGCTCGGGGATACCGAACCACGTCAGCCGACGCCACGAAGCTCCTCGCACCGATGCTTGATAAATGGGGAAGTTTCGGAAGTTTTCACTGAACTCGACATCTGAACTCGACAACGGCAGAGGAACTTGATGATGAAACGCATTTTGTGGACAGCCTTGATTCTGGCCTCCGCCTCGCCTGCGTTTGCCGCCCCGATCTGGAAGTTTGACCAGCAGATCATCGGGGACAAGCTGATTGGCGTGGAAGTCTCGATCAACCTGAACGATCAGTTCGGCGGTCCGGCCGCTTTGATCGTGACCTTCGAAGGCTCGATCGTGCAGGCCGAAGCCGTCAGCGAAGACGGCAACGCCCAAATCGACCAAAGCTCGGGTGGCGCCGGCGTTGGCGCGATCCGGACCGACACGTCGGCCCTGTTCGATTACTCGTCGGCGATGGATAGCTGGTTCTACTTCGGAACCGGCACCAACCCGGCCCAGGCATGGCGCGCCCCGATTGCTCCGTTCGACGGCATTGCCGGCGGCGAGATCGGCAGCACCTCGTTCAGCATGTCGGCCGGCTCGGGCACGGGCGCTGCGGGACAGGTTCCCGGCGACGTGTTCCTCCCGGTCGCCCACCTGGTGATCGACCTGTCGGCTGGCCCCGCGGGCGGCACGGGCGGCAACGGCAACCCGAACCGCAACCTGGTCTACTCGTGGCAGACTGGCCATGCCAGCGTCGACGGGCAAGACAGCGTGCAGTTCCCGGCCGGCGGTGGTTTCCAAACCGATACGATCCGCCTGATTCCCGAACCGTCGAGCCTGGTGCTGGCCGGTATGGGTGCTCTGGCCCTGGTCGGTCTGGTCCGTCGTCGTCGCTCGGCCTAGTCCAGAGGCCGCGGCGGCGCCAACTCGGCATCGGGGAAGCTTTCGCCTAACGTTCAAGCCCCCGACCGAGTGAAGGGAGTCAAAAAACCGGAGAAGAACAGGCAAGCGTCGATCGGGTATGAAACCCGATCCGATGCGGCAGACCCCGCGGGGGGAATGCTCTGTCGAGTTCATCAGTGACGGCTGGGTGATCGGCAACGGTCACCCAGCCTTTTTCTTTGCGCCACCGCCCTCCTGGCGCTCACCGGTTTGGCGGATTGCCGTTTCTCGACTCCACCGCTGCGCCATCCGCTCCAACAGGTTGCTGGCCGCTCGGCCCTGCCGCCCAATGCCGGTCGCGCCGAGCGGCGCTTCGTTTCCCGAGGAAAGTTGCTGGGGGCAACTGCCCACAAGGCCTCGCTCACCAATGTTTTCCGTCTTGACGACGGGGTGCTAGACTGGTCGCTCGACAGGCTGCCCCATCGCAGGTGCTGCGAGACGCAACCCGGACTGTCTGCCTGGCAAGCGGCGGAGACCCAACCTCATGCACGAAGACGCCCCGGCCCGCACCGCCGCGCGGCGGCGAAAAATGCTGGAGGTTGCCTCCCGCGTTTTCGCCAAGGAAGGCTACCGCAACTCCGACGTACAGGTAATCGCCGACCTGGCCGGCGCGGGCAAAGGAACCATTTACCGCCACTTCGGCAACAAAGAGGAATTGTTTCTCGCCGCCGCGCGAGCCACCGTCGAGTGGATGGCCGAATACGTGGTCGGCCAAGTGGCTCGAATCGACGAGCCCCGGGCCATGCTTCGCGGCATCGCCGTGGCTTGTGCCCGCTATTGCGAGAAGCATCCCGAGGCGATCGAGTTGATGCTGCAAGAACGGGCCGAGTTTCGCGGGTCGGTGTTTCCCACGGCACTGATGATCCGATCCGACGAATCGGGCGGAGTCGAAGCCATCGTGCAGTTGGGAATTGACCAGGGCGTATTTCGCAAGGTGCCCGTGGCCGCCGCGACCAACGCCTTTTTGGACCTGCTCTTCGGCACCATTGTCTGTGGATGTTTGGGGGGCGGCCGGCGCAAGCTCGCCGAGCGGATGGGGCAGTCGATCGATGTGTTTCTGGCCGGGCTGGAGCCCGAGTCGTCGCCCCCGGCGGGGGGGCGCGAGGGTACCTCCGATCGCTGATCGTTTGGCCTAGGGGGTGCCGCGGCGATTGCGTACGGCCCCCGATCGCCTGGTCTTCTTCATTCAAGGGGGCGGAGCGTGAGAACCCAAACTTGCACGAAACCGCGAACCATTCGGCACGCGGTTCGAGTCGGCTGTTCAGCCGCACTGGCCCTGGCCCCGGCGATCTTCGCCACCGGTATGGCTCGCTCGGGCGAAACCCCGGCGGCCGCGCCGCCAGCCGCGGTCGCTCCGTTTGAGCTGCGCGACTACCGAGGAAAACTACACGCCTGGCCGGGCGAGACTCGCTCGGCGTTCACTGTCGTGGTGATGCTCGGCACCGACTGCCCCCTGGTGCGGCTCTACGCTCCCCGGCTGGCGCAACTGGCCGCGGAGTTCGAGCCTCGCGGCGTACGGTTTCTGGGGGTGAATGCCAATCGGCAAGACACCCTGACCAAAATCGGGCACTGGGCCCGCCAGGCCGGGGTTTCGTTCCCGGTACTAAAAGATGGCGACCAGCGCGTAATGGCCGCCTTCGGAGCCACGCGCACGCCCGAGGTGTTTTTGCTGGATGCCCAGGGGCGCGTGCGCTACCACGGCCGGGTCGACGATCAATACGGCGTGGGGGTGCAGCGGCGGGCGCCGCTGCGCCAGGACCTGCGCATTGCCCTGGAGCAATGCCTGGCCGGTCAGGAGGTGAGCCAGCCGGTAACCGAGCTGGCTGGCTGCCTGATCGGGCGATTGCCCAGCGGCGAACCCGGCGGCGGCGTCACCTACAGCAATCAAATCGCGCGCCTCCTGGAGCAGCGGTGTGTCGAGTGTCACCGGGCGGGTCAAATCGGCCCCTTTCCACTGACCAACTACGATGAGGTGGCCGGCTGGGCCGATATGATCGGCGAGGTGGTCCAGCAGCGCCGCATGCCCCCGTGGTTCGCCGACCCGGCCCACGGCCATTTTCTCAACTCGGCGCGGCTGAGCGACGAGGAAGTGGCCCTGATCGAGTCTTGGGTTACGCACGGCGCGCCCGAGGGAGATCGGGCCCTGTTGCCTCCCCCGCGACAGTACGTCGAAGGTTGGCGAATCGACCAACCCGACCTGGTGGTCCCGATGAGCCAGGAGCCGTTTGTGGTTCAAGCCGAAGGGGTCGAGGATTACCAAACCTTTGAGGTCGATCCGGGGTTTACCGAAGACCGCTGGATTCAGGCCGCCGAGGCCCGACCCGGCAACCGCAGCGTGGTGCACCATCACCTGGCCTACTTCGTGGTGCCGGGCGAAGATCGCCAGATCGCCCAGGTCAAGAACCAGATTGCCGGCTACGCCCCCGGAACGCCCCCTTTTGTGTACCCGCCGGGAACCGCCCTACGGATTCCCAAGGGGGCCAAGATCCTGTTCCAGATGCACTACACGCCCGTGGGCACCGAGCAGACCGACCGCAGCAGCCTGGGGCTGATTTTCGCCGACCCGGCCAGCGTGCAGCACGAGGTGCGCAACGAAATCGTGGGCAATATCGCCATCCGCATACCGCCGGGGGCCAGCGACTACCATCTCGCGGCCAAGCGGCGGTTTCGCCGCGAGGTAACCATGATCAACCTGGCCCCCCACATGCACCTGCGGGGCAAGTCGTTCCGGTTCGAACTGGAGTTGGCCGATGGCTCGCGCGAAGTGTTGCTCGATGTACCCCGGTATGATTTTAACTGGCAACTGCGATACGATCTGGCGGAGCCCAGGGTGCTGCCCGCGGGAAGCAGACTGCACTGCTTCGCCGGTTACGACAACTCGGCCGATAACCCGGCGAACCCCGACCCTACGGCCGAGGTTACCTTCGGCGAGCAAACCAGCGACGAAATGATGTTCGGCGTGTTTCAAACGGTTGTCCCCGTCCAGCGCCCGTCGGCTCCCGAGCCTGGCGAGGAGCGGGTCGGCCTGCGCAAGCAACAGGCGGTCCGGTAGCCAGGGGCGTCGTGGCGCGCCTGAGCGCCGCGCCCGACGCAGTCGCCCCGATCTCGACTACTGCCCCCGGGGCGGCCGGCGGTGCAGTCTTTGGTACTTTCCAGCACGAGTCTGAGCGAGTCGCTATGACCGGCCCGAACGAATTTGAGAAGCTGGGGCTATTCTACCTGGGACGCCAATACGATCTCGACGCCCGCCAGGCCCGGGGCGAACTGCTGCTTTACGACTCGCAAGACCTGGTGACGCACGCCGTTTGCGTGGGCATGACCGGTAGCGGCAAGACCGGGCTTTGCCTGAGCCTGCTGGAAGAAGCCGCCATCGACGGGATTGCGGCTCTGGTCATCGATCCCAAGGGGGACCTGGCCAACCTGTTGCTCACGTTTCCCGAACTGCGGGCCGCGGATTTCCGCCCTTGGATCAACGAAGACGATGCCCGCAAGGCCGGCCTGGAGCCCGACGCCTTTGCCGAGCGCACCGCCGCCCAGTGGCGCGAGGGGCTGGCCGCCAGCGGGCAAGACGGTAGCCGTATCGCCCGACTCGCGGCCAGCGCCGAGTTCACCATTTACACACCGGGCAGCACGGCCGGAGTGCCGATCTCGATTCTCAAATCGTTCGCGGCGCCGGGGCGAGACGTGCTCGACGACGCCGAACTGCTCCGCGACCGCTTGCAGGGGGCGGTGGGCAGCCTGCTGGGGCTGTTGGGCCAGGTGGCCGACCCGCTGCAAAGCCGCGAACAGATTCTGTTGGCCGCCATTCTCGAGCACCTCTGGCGCGCGGGCCAGTCGCCCGATTTGGCTTCGCTGGTTGGCCTGATTCAACAGCCCCCGCTCAGTCGCGTGGGGGCGGTCGATTTAGAATCGTTTTTTCCGGCCGACGCGCGGTTTCAACTGGCGATGCGCATCAACAACCTGCTGGCCTCGCCCGGATTCGGTGTCTGGCTCGAAGGAGTGCCGCTGGAAGTGGGGCAACTGTTGTACACCCCCGCGGGCCGGCCCCGAGTGGCGATTTTTTCCATCGCGCACCTCGACGACGCCCAGCGGATGTTTTTCGTTTCGCTGCTCCTCAATCAAACCCTGGCCTGGATGCGCAGCCAATCGGGTACCAGCAGCCTGCGGGCCTTGGTCTACATGGACGAGGTGGCGGGCTACTTTCCGCCGGTGGCCAACCCGCCCTCCAAGGCTCCGCTGCTTACGCTGATGAAGCAGGCTCGGGCTTTTGGCGTGGGAATCGTGCTGGCCACTCAGAACCCGGTTGATTTGGACTACAAGGGGCTGACCAATGCCGGCACCTGGTTCGTCGGCCGGCTGCAGACCGAGCGCGATAAGGCTCGGCTCATGGACGGCCTGGAGGGAATCGCCGCGGCGGGTTCGATGCCCTTCGACCGGGCCGCGCTCGAAAAAACCATTTCCAGCCTGGGCAATCGGGTTTTCCTGCTCAACAACGTTCACGACACGGCCCCCAGCGTGTTTCAAACGCGCTGGGCACTCTCGTACCTGCGGGGGCCGCTTACCCGGGACCAAATTCGCCAGTTGATGGCCCGACAAAAAACGGCGCAAGCCCCCGCCGGGCCTGCATCCAGGGCCTCGACTGCCGAAGGCGGCGGGGCGTCTGCCGGCTCAGGCAACCCGGCCAACGCCGCTTTGCCCGCGGCCACGCCAGCCGACGGAACCCCGGCGAGCACGCCAGCCAGTGCAGCCGCGTCATCAGCAGCGGCAGCTCAGCCCGCCGCGGTGCCGCCCGCCGCGGTACCAACCGCGGCCGCACCCGACCCGCTGCCCGCGCGACTGGGGCCGCGGCCGATCCTGCCCCCCGACATTCCGCAGTTGTTCTTGCCCGCGAACACCGCTGTACCCCAGCCGGCCCGGTTGGTCTACGAGCCGCGCCTGGTGGGTTTTGGCCGGGTACGGTTCGTCGATACGAAACTTCCCATCGACACGGCTCGCGACGCGGCGGCGGTGCTACGGTTCGGTACCGGACCCGTGGTGGTGGATTGGCAGCAAGCCGAACCGCTCGGCCTGGCCCACGCCGATACGCTGGCGCAGCCGGCCGCCGACGCCGCCGGTTACGGCCCGCTGCCGGCCGAAGCCAGCCGTGCCCGCAGCTACACCGCCTGGAAAAAGGCCTGGGCCGATGCCCTGTACCGCACCGAGCGGCTGGAGCTCAGCCAGTGCGCCTCGCTGGAGTGCGTTTCGCAGCCCGACGAGGACGAGCGCGACTTTCGCCTGAGGCTGGCCCAGGTAGCCCGCGAGCGGCGCGACCAGGAAAAACTTAAGCTCCGCGAACGATTTGGCCCCAAGCGCCATCAATTGACCGAGCGGGTTCGCAAAGCGGAACAAGCCTTGCAGCGCGAGTCGCAGCAAGCCCAGCAACAGAAGGTGCAGGGGTGGCTTTCGGCCGGCGCGGCCATTCTCGAAACCATGCTCGGGCGCAAGAAGCTAAGCTCAACCAGTGTCCGTCGGGCGGGAACGGCCGCGCGGCGCATCGGCCGCTCGTTCGAGGCTTCGCAAGACCAGGAGCGGGCTGAAGAAAACGTGCAGGTGGCGCGGCAGGCGCTGGAACAACTCGAGTCCGATTTCCAGGCGGCTGTCGCCGAGCTCGAATCGCAATTCGGTCACGGCGATTGGGCCCTTTCCTCCCGAGTAATCAAGCCCCGCAAGGTTGATGTCGCCGTCGACCTGGTGGGCTTGGCCTGGGAACCGTTTTGGCTACTCCCCGATGGCGAGCTCGCAACAGCTCGAGCGGTAATCACGCAAGGCGACTAGAGAAAGCCAGCGGTAGCCGCACGGATGCCAGCAAGGATTCACCCAAGACGCACCGAGCGGTTGCCGCAGCAACAACACCTCACGGTCAGCGCGCAGGGCGCATTGCCGCGAGCAATTCGCCCTAGCCCTTGCTCAACGAGCCCGGCGAATCGACTTCCGTGGTCAGTCGCCCGTTTGCATGCGGCCGGTGCGGGACATTGATTCTAAAAATGCTCAGCTTCCGCGACGCTTTTGCGAAGCCCACCAAGCCAGGCTGGCCAAAGCCAGGCCCGCTAGCCCCAACGAGGAGGGCTCTGGCACGGCCGCGATCGCTTGCATCGTGAAATCCGCCTCACGCGCGCTAAACGTCAGGCGCAGCGGAAACGCCGACACGTCGTCGGAATCGACAAGCGGCTCCAGCCCCGTAATCGAGAATTCCGCGACGCCGCCCCCCGGAAAGCTGGAAAAATCGACCTGCTCGCCCGTTTGATAGCTGCCGATGGTCTGGCCGTCGACTGAAACAACGAATGGGTTGCTGAATCCGGAGGGGAATTCGGCGATCGCGGTGAACAAGTCTCCGGACGTCATTTTGTAGTGAAACCCGCTCGCCGTTGGAGGATCGAACCACTGCCCTGAGAGTGCGTCTTGAAACACAAACAGGGGGGCGCCGCCGTTGTCGCCGGGCAATACGGTGGTTGGCAGTAGTGGCTCGGCCGACGAGCTAAGCGAGTTCAAAACGACCCGATCAACGGCCAAGAAATGCGTTGCAGACTCAAGTCCGGGAATAAAGAAAGGATCTTCTGGATCGCCGTAGCCGAGAAAACTGGCTGTCGAAACGATTCTGAGCGAATAGTCCCCGCCGGCTTCGAGCGGGATACTCTCGCGGTGCCAGCCGAGTTCGCCCTCCGGCACGAAAGGCGAAATGCTGGCTACCAGACCAAAAGCGCTCGACCCAGGATCGCGCAGATACACTTCACCCCACGCAGTTCCACCGAGCCCGCTGAAATCAGAGGCCCAATCAAGGCTGATCGCATCTCCTGCGCCGGCGAAAAAGCTCTGTTCGATGCTTACGTCAGCTTCGGTGTAGAATGGATAGCCAGCGTTCTCGGCCGTCGCGACCAAATAGGCCATGTAGCTACCATTCGTCGGTTGTGTTAGGTTCCATCCCAATTGCGTGGCATACGCAGAACCAAATGCACCGCCACTCGCCGCTACGCCCGGTACCCAGTTGCTCAAATCGCCAGTTTCAAAGCTGCCGTTAACTACCTGGGCCGGGCAATCGCCGCCGCCTGCGAGCAAAATCGGGCTCGTAGTCATTGCTACGAATAGAGATTTCAGTAGTGCCCTCGATAGCGAGGTCACCTGGTCGAGCGTTCTCGGAGAACCCTTGAAACACGCTCGACGGCTGAATCGCAGCATGACATCTCTCTCTGGTGCTACCCGACAACGCGCTTCAAACGGCGAGACTTCCCGAAAAACCCTGGCGCCGCTCCGTCTGAACCCGCGGTGCGGACCAATCAAACCGCTCGGAAGGCGACCCTCGAGGCTACTCAGCGCGCACCCACTCTGCGCACCCCCGTTTTGGCGAGTGGAACCGCGGCATTTGGTCGATTGATCGCAATCCTTCCATTTCCTTATCTGCGCAAATCCGGAGGATAGGACGCTTATTTTTTCGGTTCTCAGATTCCGACATCGCGGCATAATAGATACCCGTGCTGCTAGGCAATTGCGCTTCCCTGAACGAACGGCACTACCGTTCGGCTTTTGGCGAGTAAAACCTGGCGACCCCAAGGTGGTGGATGCCTCAAGGCCGTCACAAAAACACGAACTCCGGCAGAGACTCGGACACTTTCGCCCGGGTCAAGTCCTCGAGCACCGGCGCATCGTCTACTGCCCAGGTGGCCGTTTGGTTGATTGAAGCCCGCGCTGGCTCAACTAGGGCACTCGAACAAGTCTTGAAATACTGCCAGCGCCGACTGGTTTCTTCTGCGCGCCGAGGCATCGATCCGCGAATTCGCGCCAAGGTAAACCCGTCCGACCTAATTCAAGACTCCTTGGCGGATTTTCACCGGCGTTTTGCTTCGTTTCGCGGAGAAACCGAAGGGGAACTACTGGCCTGGGTCCACGGCATACTCGAAAACAACCTGGCCCGGGTGCATCGCTATTTTCTAGGTACACAGAAACGCCAAGCGCGCCGCGAGGTGGCACTTGGCCAGGGAGGCTGCGAGGAGACCGCTGCCTCAGATTCTCAAAGCAGCGATGGCGCACGCCGACTGGAACGCGATGAGCAGGCCCAGCAAGTAGCCGACGCACTTCGCAAATTGACCGTTCGGCAACAGCAGGTGATTCGGCTACGTTATTGGGAAAAACTCAGCATCGAAGAGACTGCTCGCGCGATGAATTGCAGTCCCGCGGCGGCCGCAAAGCTGTTGGCCCGGGCAATTCATAAATTCAAGCGACAGTTCCAGAAAGGCGAACATGCGAGCTGACGCGTTTCTGCGACATTTCGCGGAACGCTACGAGTGGGACGCGCTAATGCGGCCTCGTCCGGCGTTGCCGGTGTCGCAGGAAAAGTCCGGTGTAACCACCCCGTTAGTAACAGGGCCCTACGCCTTCGCGCCCGGATGCTTTGTCGATCGCTACGTTCTGGTTCGCGAACTCCGGCAGGGGGGCCACGGAATTGTTTGGCTGGCGCGCGACACGGCAGTCGATCGAGAAGTAATCGTCAAGATTCCTCGCTCCGACGGATTGATCGCGTCCGAAGCGGCGATACGCTTTATCGTTGAAATGCGGGCAACCGGACGGCTTTCGCACCCGAATATCGTGCCGATCTACGACGTTGGCGTGTTTGCCAACTCGTGTTATCTGGTAATGCCGTATTTCAGCTTGGGCAGTCTGGCCGATTGTCTTGCGCAAGGCTCTCGAGAATTCACCTTTCGCCAGATCGCCCAGTTGGCGAGCGATCTGGCTACCGCGATGCAGTATGCCCATCAAAACCAGGTCCTGCACCGCGACCTGAAGCCAAGCAATATCTTGCTGACGACGGCGGCGACTCCCTCGACTCAGTCGCACGAGACCGACGAACTCGTGCCCCTCATCGCAGATTTTGGCCTCGCCAAACTACGGGAAGGGGCTTCCGTGACCGAACTCACGCTCACTGGAGCGGTCTTCGGCACGCCGTCGTATATGGCGCCGGAGCAGGCTGCGGGTCGAACGGCAGAAGTCGGCGTCTGGACCGACGTGTACGCGATCGGTGCAACGATGTTTGAACTGCTCACCGGGCGCCCTCCGTTCTGCGCGAGCAACCCCACCGAGGTATTGAGGCAGGTAATCGACGACGAGCCAGTAGCGCCGCGCCGCCTGCGTTCGATCGTCCCCCGTGACCTGGAAACCATCACGCTCAAGTGCCTTGAGAAGCACCCTCGCCACCGCTACCAGTCGGCATCGGCGCTTGCCGACGACCTGTCGAGGTTCGTCGAAGGGAGTCCGATTCGCGCGCGCTCGGCGAGCATCCCGACTCGGGCAGTAAAATGGGCGCGGCGCCATCCGGCCCTCGCCGCGTACTCGGTCGCCGGCGTGCTGGCACTGGTTGCAATCGCCATGGCAGCGATCTGGCATATGGCAACGCTGAACCGCGCCATGCATGCGGCTCGCGCGGCGGAGGCCCGTGCCGAATCGCAATCGGTCCGACTGCGCAATCAAGTGTATCAACAAGACTTGCAGATGGCCTACCAGGCCCTGCAGCGAGGTGACACGGTCGAAGCGCTCGAGCTCTCGGCCCCCTATGTGTCGGTAGCAGGCTCCGATCAAAAAGGCTTTTTTGCGCACCTGTTGGCGCGCTCTTGTATCGGTTCGCCGCGCACCTTTAGCGGCCTGAAGGGCGATGTCTACGATATTGCTTATTCGGCCGATGGAGGGCGCGTCGCCGCCGTCGATGCGACTGGGCACGTGCGAGTTTGGAACTCGCAAAGCGGCGCCGCGTTGCCTTGGCCGAACAAGATCGAGGGATACATCGATTCGATTGTATTCTCCGCTGATGGAAAGTATCTGGCATCTTCGGGAAGCGACGGAGGAGTGCAACTGAGCGACGCCACGACTGGCGAACTCGTGAAGTGCCTGGGGAAGAAACCTACCACGAAATCGCCGACTACCTTCTCGCCAGACAGTTCTTATTTGTTCTGCCAAGGTGCCGATAACGCGATTCAAGTTTGGAATGTCGCAAGCGGAAGGCTCGCGAGCGAATTGGTGGGGCACTCGGCCGAGATCAATGCTCTGGCGGTGTCGAGCGACGGAGAACTTCTCGCCAGCGGCAGTACCGATGCTTCCGTGCGCCTCTGGAACACCGCGGACTGGTCCTGCCGAGGGGTGCTCCAGGGGCATGATGGATCGGTAACGGGGCTGTGCTTTTCGCGCGAGGGAAACACTCTAGCCAGTTGCGGTGTGGACCACACGGTGCGACTCTGGTCGATCAACAGGTCGGAGCAAGTGGTCGTTTTGTCGGGGCATCGAAACCGCAATAGCGGGGTCGCATTCTTACACGACGATCGCAGGCTCGCGTCCGCGAGTGCCGACGGGACAATACGATTTTGGCACCTCGACCAACTTCCGCGCTGCACTTCGTTTCATGCACAGCAGGGACGAATCTGGCAGGTCGTTCGCTCGCCCGCCGAAGACGAGCTCGCAACCGCTGGTTCCGACGGCACCATAAGACTTTGGGATGCGGGCGATTGGACAGCCGGGAAATCGCTTTTTTCGCAACCAGTCAGAGATTGCACTATCTCAGTCTCTCCAAACAACCGCACCCTCGCCGTGGCCAATAACAAAGGCGTTTTTCTCTTCGATTTGGCGGCGAATCGACTTGATCGCCAGTTGTCGATTTCACCGCCTTCAGAAACGTCGAACCAGCTTAAGTTTCTTGAGGACAGCCGATCGTTGGCTTATGCAAGCCACTACCATGAGTTCTCCGACCTTTGCCTTTGGAATACACAGCGAGACTCTTTGATCGGCCATCGAAGCTGGTGGAAACACTGCGAAGCGAAGTCCGATCCTACCTTGCGCCGGGTGATCGATTCCGGCCTATCGATTGTCGCCACACAGGCCGACGTCTGGGATTTGACGAAGGCCCAGGAACAACGCCTGAACGCGGCCGAGCAGATCCTACGGTTCGTCAGCACTTCGCGCGACGGTGCCTGGCTCGCCACGGCTTCCGATCGCACTGTGTTCGTTGGCCGCGCCGCCCAGAGATCCATGCGCTACGTGATTGAATCCGATCGAGGCAACGTTGAGGCGATAGCCATTTCACCCAATGGCGAGTGGCTTGCCACGGCCGACGGGCAACGGCACATCGACCTTAGGCATCTCAGCACAGGGCAGTTGGCAAGCCATCGAGTACAACTCTTGGAAGAAATAGGTTGCCTCGCGTTCTCGCCAGGGGAGCCCTTCTTGTGCGCCGGCTGCGGAGGCGGACAAATCCACATTTTAGCAGTTCCCTCGGGCAGGCTGTTGTGGACCATGGCCGGCCATCGCGGCAAAGTAACCCAACTCGAGTTTTCGCGCGATAGGACGCTGCTGATCTCCGTTGGTGGACAGGAACGAAGCGAAGTCTTTCTCTGGACCACTGCTGGCGGTTCCCAACTTCAGCCACTTTAGTGTTCAATGGGTTGCTCATGCAGCAATTGGCGGTGACGGTTCGAGGCCGAGCAATGCCGGTTGCAACCGTATATTGCCAGCAGGCGCTATGGCCTTTCTTGGCGTTGGGTCGATACTGGAAAGAGATTTGCTCTCGGTGGTTGGGCCGACCGAAAGCCAGGCAGTCGACCCGCTCACGGTCGAGGCGCCCATCGACCTGATGATTGTCGACTTATTGGCCTTGGGCTGGCGGGATTCTAGGGGCACACTGGTGACAGCACGCTTGCCGGCCCGAGCGGCGGGCTCGCTCTAGCCGAGCGACGCGATCGCTTCCGATGAACACTCAGGATCGTTCGACATGCAACTACCCTTGTGGCTCCATACCACGCTTCATCCCGAATGCTTTCACGGGCACCGCCAGAAGCCTCCGTTCTTTGAAGGCTGGTACTACAAACTGGTCGACGCCCAGGGAAAACACCGGTTGGCGCTGATTCCAGGGGTGTTTCGCGGGGAGGACCGGGCCCAGCACCACTCCTTTATCCAGGTGCTCAACGGCAGCCAAACCACAGCCACGTACTGTCGGTTTGGCGAAGGAGAATTTCGCGCGGCCGAGCGCGCCTTGGAAGTGCACGTGGGGGGGAGCCGGTTCTCCGAGCAAGCCATCGACGTCGATCTGGACCACGCCGAGCTGCGGCTCAAAGGGCAACTGCGGTTGGGGCCCCTGGCCCCCTGGCCCAGCCGATGGACTTCGCCCGGTGTAATGGGTTGGTATGCCTGGGCCCCCTTCATGCAGTGTTATCACGGGGTGGTCAGCCTCGACCACGCGCTCGCCGGCCAACTCGAACTGAACGGCGAGACGCTCGATTTCGAGGGGGGCCGCGGTTACATCGAAAAAGACTGGGGGCGCTCGTTTCCGGCTGCCTGGGTTTGGATGCAGAGCAATCATTTCCCTCAGGCAGGCACCTGCCTGACCGCCTCGGTGGCGATCATTCCTTGGCTTACCGGCCAGTTCGCCGGCTTCCTGGTCGGGGTTTGGCACCAGGGGCAGCTCTACCGACTGACGACCTACACGGGTGCTCGCATCGAACGCCTGGAAATTTCCGACGAGCGGATCGTGTGGACCCTGGCCAACCGCCGCTGGCGGCTGGAGATTGAATCGCACCAGGCTCCCGGGGCCGAACTGCTAGGCCCGTCGCAGGTGGAGATGGGGGTGCGGGTAGCCGAAACGCTCGACGCCGTGGTGACGATGCGGCTTTCGCACCGCGGCGGAGGCGTGATTTTCGAGGGAACCGGCGGCCAGGCCGGGCTCGAGGCCTGTGGCGACCTGCCCCGGCTCTGCCGACTGGTGGGACGCGGCGCCCGGTACCTAGGCAGCCGGCTTCCGGCCGACGCGGCCCCGGCCCGGGGCTTCACCTAACTTTTTCGGTTTTGTGCTTGCCGAACGGGATGGCGCTCGCTACGATTCACCTAACCTAATAAGTTAGGCGAGTCGAGTGGCGGCAGGATCGTTCGCCCAGCGCCGCCCGCTTGCCCCCAGTCCTCGCCGAGAACCTGTTGATGGACGCCGCTCCCAGCCGCCGCGAGCTCGAGATCCTCAAAGTCTTGTGGGAGCTAGGCTCGGCCTCGGTGCGCGAGGTACATGAACGACTCTGCCCTCGAGGGGAACTGGCCTTCAACACGGTGCAAACCCTGCTGCGGATCATGGACACCAAGGGGTTGGTCACTCACCGGGCCAAAGGGCGAACGTTTGTCTATCAACCTCGTTACTCGCGCCGCCGACTGACCTCCCAGTTTCTCGACCAGGTGTTTGACGGAGCGCTCGATCAAGTCGTACTTACCCTACTGGAAGCGGAAGACCCCGATGCCGCCCAACTGCGCGAGCTGGAGCGCCTGATCGCAGATGCTCGGCGCCGTAAGCAGTCGGGACGTTCGCGTGGAGAACCATCATGAACCCTTCGAGCTTGACCGCGGTCTGGGAAACACTTGGGACCAGCCTGGCCTCGCACCCGGGCACAGTGAGCCTGTTGGCCGCGGCGCTGGTGGTCTGGCCGCTGGGCGCCCTGGGAGTGCGCTTGTCGCGCCAACCGGCCCGCCGCGCAACCTGGGTGCTGGCCACCTCGGCCGCCGCGCTCCTGGCTCCCTGCCTGGCGCTGGTTCCCTGGCCGACGGCCTGGTCGATCGCTACCGCGCGGCCCGCCGGGCACGTTTCCACAGTTGCGCAAGCAGCCGCGCCTTCGCCTAGCGACAACCTCCTGCCGCAACGTGGCGACTTGCGGCCGGGATCCCTCATGGTTTCGGCCGCGGGCACGCCCGATTACCACCCGCAGCCGCAAAGTTCGACCCTCACATTATCGGTGACCGATTCAGACCCCATCGACCCGGCCGCCGCCGAGCGGCCGAGTAGCGCGTCGGCCACCGCCAGTGAAGTCGGCTGGCCCCGGGTTCTGGACCGTCTCTGGCGGCTCGTCGGCTGGCTTTACCTGGCGGGCCTGGTGACCACGCTGGGCGCCTGGATCGGCGGCTATCTGCTGCTGGGAAGGGTTATCCGCCGCTCGACTGCCGCTCCCGACTCGCTGGCCAAACTCTGGCGTGTCGTCAGCGGCGAAGCGGGAACGCGCGTCCGTCTGCGGATCAGCGAGGAAGTAGCCCAGCCGCTGGTAGCGGGACTTTGGCGACCCACTTTGCTGATGCCGGCCGCCTGGTCGAGCCAACCGCCGAGCCGGCTGACCGAAGCTGCGCTGGCCCATGAGTGGTCGCACCTGGCCCAAGGAGACCTGGGCGCCTGGTACCTGGCCAATTGGGCACGCGCGGTCTTTTGCTTCCAGCCGCTGGCTTGGTGGCTGGTGCGCCGGTTGCGGCTCGATCAAGACCTGGTGGCCGACGGCCGCGCCGCCCGGCTTTTCGCTTCGCCGGAAGATTATGCCGAGTGCCTGGTCGAGTTGGCTCGCGGTTCGGGCAGCCGTTCGCCTCAGGCGGCGCTTGCCTTCGGCAGCAGCGGCACCTCGCTCCGCCGGCGCATCGAACAGTTGGTGTCTGCCTCGGGTTCGCTCGAGCTGGCCTGTCCGGCGCGCTGGCGATGGGCCGTAACGGGCCTGATGCTTGCGGCCGCCAGTGGGGCCGGCGTATTTCGCCTCCGGGCCGCCGACGTTCCAAACCTCATCGTTGTTGTGCCGGCCGAAAGCGAGCCGGGGCAAGCTGGTACGGTTGTTACACAAACGCTCCGACTGGATCAGACGACGCAGCCGGTGACGATCACCACCCAGACACCGGCGACCCCCTCGCCATCGCGGCCGTCGGTTGCCGGCAAACCCACTCCGGCCCCTCCCGCTACCCCGGTGGTATCGCGGCTGAACTTGAAGCTCGTGCGCGATGATTCCGTGGCCGAGCGACCCGCGCACGACAGCGCCGCACCAGTCGGCGACCTGAACTATGGCGGGGTTGTGATGGATCAGGGCCGCAAGAAACCCGTGGTGGGGGCGACCGTTACCGTCAGGCTTTATTCCGCACCCGAACCGGGGCAGCGCGAGAATATCGTTTCTGAAACCAAGTACACCACCGACGAGCGCGGGCGGTACCTGTTCACGATTCCGGCCCAGTTGGCCGCCGACCCCCGGCTTTATCTGGAACTCGACGTAACCCATCCCGATCATCCGGCGCAAACGCAGTTCGGCTACTCGCTGGCCATGATTCGCAAGAACCTGGAACAGGGCGAGATTCCCTTCTTCAAGCTGATTTGGATGCGGCCCGGGGCTGAAATTCACGGCCGGGTAACCGATGAACAGGGTGTGCCCATCCCGGGCGTTCGCCTCGCCGGCTACTCGCGGCGACTGGTCAATGGCACGCTCGCTTCCGGTTCCGAATACGGCCACTGGCTGACGGGCACCACCGACGCGGAGGGGCGTTACCGCCTGGTGGCCGACGCCACGGGCGGGGTCTTCCTGCGGTTTTACAGCCCCGAACACGCCCCCCTGCGCGTGGTTTGGGTCGATGGCCGGCGCGGCGAGCTCGACGACATTCGCCTGGTTCCCGGCCAGGAGGTAACTGGGCAGGTGCTCGACGCCCGGGGCAACCCGCTGCGAAATCAATGGGTGGCCCTGACGGGCGAGCGCGAGAGCGAAGACGGCTCCCCGAGGCTAGACGAGGCTGAGCAGAAGCGGCGCTTCCTGGCAACGCTTCACCACGCTTTGGAGCGTGTGACTCGAACCGACGGTCAGGGAAGATTTCGTTTCGACCCCGTGGCCGCAGGACGGTGGACGCTGTCGGTTGATTCAACTTGCCGTGATCGCCTCCGCGCTGATCGCGACGACGTAATGCCGCTGCCGGCCGCCTACGTCGATCAGGCCCTGACATGGTCCGTCGGCGAAACCCCCGCGCCGGTCGAGGTGCGCCCCGTGCCCGGTCAAACTCTGACGCTCCGCTGGGTCGACAGCCAGGGCGCGCCAACCCGCGGCTGGGACTTCTTCGTCGCCGGGAAACTGGCCGGCCGGAGCTGGATGGCCGACCACCAGCGCTCGCCCGATGGAGTCGAGCGATTGACGGTGCCCCACGGTTTGGAAGGGACCGTGCTCTACCTCTCCTGCAACGAGCACAGCGCCTTGCGGGTGCGGCTGGAAGAGGGGGCCGCCCTGAGCAACTCGCTCGACGTGCAGCTCGGGAAGGTGGACCGCGATTGGCCGGGAATCGAAATCGTGCGCTACACGGCCCCCATTGTCCGCATTCGCCCCGTGGCCGACGACGGTACCCGGCTGACCCGGGTGCGCATCGAGGGCTGGTACCACAAGGGGCGCGGCCAGCACGAGGAAACTACCGTCGATGGCCTCGAACCGCCCGGCCCGGACTGGATCGGCGGCCCCTCGTTCTCTCGGCAGCTCAACGGAGAATTCCGCAGCGAGTGCCTGCTGCCCGACGAGGAGCTACTCATCCGGGTCTCGGCCGAAGGCGGCTACCAGGGCGAGCTCAAGTTGCAACTTCCCGAAGGGGAAGAACGGGCCATGGAGTTGAAACTGAGACGAAGCGCCCAGACGCCGTAATCAGGGTCCTTGACCCTGCTCTCCGGTCTCTCGGACACGTGACCATTTCTCGATCTTCAGGGTTGTTCAGCGAATTCCGTGGGAAGTCGAGGGGGGGTGGGTTTCCTGGCCCTCAGCTCGGGCTCGGCGGTTTGCCCGAAGACTGCGGGGGTAGCGCCCCACCACCTCGACCCCGCTCACGAACAACGCGCCACGGCTCGCAAACGGGTGACGGGCCGAGGCAACGGTGACGGCACAGGGGCTTCGAGGGGGCCGCTGCCAAAGGGAAAACGGTCTCCCAGCGCTGCCAGAGCGCTTCGCCGTCGCCGTGCGCCAGCTCGCCCCCCCGAGGCCATCAGGCCCCTTACGAGGCCTGCGGCCGGAGGTGCGGCCGGGGCGCCCCTAAAACCTGCGACCCCGAACTCGCCAAGCAGAAAGCCCGTTTGTGGCTGTCTATGCGTGCCAACAACTCGAACCACCCGCTAAGTTTCGCAAAAAACGCCGCGACTGTTGCTTAAATGTCTCTCAATCGCCATAACCGATCGTGTCCAGGCCACTCAGGTGAGCCGAGCGCCCGGAAGAAAACCAGTGGGCCGAATTCCCGGGCCCTTCACTTGAGAGCCGAGCAAAAGGGGCATTCTGATGCGTGGGTTGTTTTGCGCTCTCTTGTTGGGTTTGGTCAGCTTCGCGAGGGCCGAAAACGTGGCCCTCAGCAGGTCGTCGTACTTCGATCAGCATGTCACAGTCGAAGATCGTCGGGACCACTACTTGGTTCACTTTAATGTCCAGGTGACACTGGACGAGCGACCCGACGAGCAGTCGCTTCGCATGCTGCACGCCTCGGTCCTTTACAAGCACGACGGGGAGAACAACCAGGTTGCCTGGCTCAAGCAGAGCGTTCGGCTCACCTTGGAAAACGATACCTGGAGCTTTTATTTCCGCGTTCCCAAATCTACCAGCGACCCGGCCGGCCCTTTATACGCTGTCGTGGCCAGTGTGGATGGTGTAACCGAGAAGGCGGTGGCGGTGTGGCGATTTGGTCGAGACCGGCTCGACCTGGGAACCGCGGACGAGCCTTGGGAACTATACTACCCGGTCGGCCGGGCCGTTCCGGTGGATACCGATGACGGCAGCTTTCGTCTGACAGTCGTCTACGAAGTCGAGCTATACACGAACAACTATGACAGCTTACCCACTTGTGGCTACCTGAAACCTCAAATGCGGATGCCCGACCCGATTGACGCCGAACGGGGAGCCAGAATAGTAAGGCCGGACGAGTGATGTCGAACGAGGCACTTTCCGACACGCACCGCATCGAAGTTGCTCCGCCGTCGCCGGGGCAGCCTGGGATGCCGTTCTTGGATAATCGCGTCATCGGCTATTCGTTTCTGGTTTTCATCGGCGTGCTGGGGGCTTGCGTCGTTTTTGCATTCGTGTACTTCATCGTGGTTAGCCTCGAGTCTCCCAGTTTTCTGCCCGAATACGTTAAGCAGCGCTCCGAAATACCGGCCCAGTTGACCGTAACGTTGGAATACGAAAGCCGTACGCTCAAAACCATGGGCGTGCAGATCGCTTTCGGCTTCCTGGTGGGGCTGGTCTTCTCGGCCATCGGAGTCTTGTTATTCGCCGCCGGCGCCAACGGCGCCATGCAACTCGAGAGCAACGCCGCCTGGTTGCCAGTGACCGTTTCGGCCACGGCCCCCGGGCTGGCCGTACTCCTCCTGGGAGGATTGATTATCGCGCTGGCGGTTTCCAAGGATGTCTCTCGCGATTTATCGGCCGAAATGCGGCTTCCGAGCGGGTCGGCATCGTCCGAATCGAAGAAGCGGGTGATCTCCACGCCGCCAGTGGTGCCCAACAGCGCCTCGCCCCGGACTGAACCGGATTAGTCTCGAATGATTTTTCGCGGCCGGCGGCCCGAATCGCATTTAGGTCCCCACGCGAGTTCCGGCCAGCGCCCCCCCGAATCGGTGTGTTCTTGGGCGGTGTCCGGCTGCCGCCGGGGGCCTACTTCCAGTGCCCTTTCACCGAAGGCCCGCATGGGGGCGCGTCCGAGCCGACGAACCCGGCTCGCCAGAATCTTTCCCGCGGCGCGACCCCTTGGGTAGAAATTCGTCTCCGGGACGGTCAAGATACCCCTAGCCCAGTCGGTACCCGCCGAACCACCGGTCGCAAGTTTCAGCCGGCAGGTGGCCCGGGCTTTGCTGCGCCGTCTTCCCGAGAACTTTTCCGATGATGAAATACGAGTACGTGGAACTGGCCGATCGCGGCGAAGTGGTTGTCGCCTATCTGAAGCACGCCGCCATCTTAAGCCAGGCTGAAATCGACGCCGTCGGCAAAGAACTTTTGCAGGCGGCGCTGGAAGCCTCGAGCACCAAAAAGCTGCTGGTCAACTTCCAGGCCGTCAACTACATGTCGTCGGCCATGCTCGGCAAGCTGCTCCAGGTGCATAAGCGGACCAAGGCCGACAAGATCACCCTCAAGTTTTGCGAGCTTTGCGCCAACCTGATGGAAGTGTTCAAGATCACCAAGCTCGACAAACTGTTCGACATTCAGAAAGACGAAGCCTCGGCCCTGGCTTCGTTCGAGAAGCGTGGGTTCTTCCGGTAATCCACGGCGAAACGGCCTCGCCGCGTACGGAGCTCAGCGCCACCTCCGCACCGCGCCGATGCGTTACCGCCAGGCCCCGGGGCTAGCCGCCTGATGAAGAACTCTCCGGGCTGCGTCGTCGCAGGGATGCGAGGCCAGAATCACGAGGTAAGTCGTAATTCTGCGCGCCGCGCCGAGCTTGGCTCGACGCTTGGCGCGGTTGAACTAGGCCACGCGGGCGATTTTCAACAGACTGCTAGGGCGACGTGCACTCGGCCAGAATCTTGCGATAGGCCGCTCGGGCCGCTTCGTAAGCCGCGGCGGCCGCTTCTCGCTCCGACTCGCGAATCCGGGGCTCTTTCTCCGTCCAGCAGGTGTCGACCGCCTTCAGACACCACTCGGCGCTGCGCCGGCTGGCACGAATTGGTTTGCCGTCGACCTCGACAAATACCGGGTTGGTGTGGCAACTCGGAAAGACACGCAGCGCCACCCAGCACGACTGCTCAGGCGTGTAGTCGAAGGTGAGCTCTTCCACTCGGCCGTCGGCCTCGAGCGGGCGCGACTCGACCACCTGGCCGTTAATGATCAACTCGACCTTCACCGTGCGGCTGTCGCCCTGGCGGGCCCGTTCCACGTGCCAGTAAGGCTGTTGCGAAAGCGGTCGTTTGCGGATTTTTTCGTCGGGCTCGACGCCGAGCAGGGCGGCGGCCCGCGCGGCAATGGTCAGCGGCGCCCCCTTGGCCAAGGCCAGGGTGCTGGCTCGCCCTTCGTGCCCCGCCTCGCCCACGCCGAGCCCGTTCACCTGAAAATCGAATAAGTGGCTCAGTCCGTCGGTGCAGTAGCTGCGCCCGTCGCGCAAGGCGAACACCCAGCGATCGTAGTCCAAGGGGCTGTTCGGGGCCTGGTCGAGCTTGACATAGGCCCGGCCCAACCCGACCCGTTCGCCGTAAATACAGGGGAAATCGGTCTCGCCGCTGATGCGGCAGGCGTAGCCGCAGTTGAGCGTGTGGTACCAGATATTCAGTTCCCAAACGATCGGCGTGTCGACGGCCGAGATGAAATCGCAAGCGCCGTGCACCACGTCGACGATGTACTCGTTGGCCCCAATGCCGTCGAAACGCGGCATCTCCAGGTTCGGCAGTTCCTCGCTTTCGGTGGCCAGCCCCCAGCCGCTGTGCGAAAAACCGACCACGCCCCCCTGCGACTGCCCCCACTGAAGAACCGGCAGATCCCAACTGGGCCACTGGTCGATCAGCGTGGTCTGGGGATAGTCGTCTTCCGTCAGCCGCAACAGGCACAGGTGCCCGGCATGCGAACTGGGAAAGCCCGAAACCTCGACGTCGTACCGCATCAGGTGCTGGGGTGTGGAAAGCTTGCTTACCTGCCCCTCGAAAAACTGCTTTTGAAAATACCAGCACGGTCCCCAGGAAAGCACGCAACCCACGTTCAGGTCTTCTCCCAGAATGTGGCGCATCATGTCTTCGGGGCGCACTCCCTCGGTCGGCGATTCGTAGTGCTTGCACCCCGCGGCGTGCACGTGGTGGTCGCCCGAGTACCAACCCAAGTCGGCCAGGTGAATCCACCGCTCCAGGTCGAACCGCTCGCGATGCTCCGCGGCATCAGGCACCACGATCGATCGCTTGAGAATCTTGTACTCGGGGCCCCGGGTATAGGTCACTTCGTAAGCCCCTGGGGGCAGATCGATCGTTTCGCCCGAGTGTCGATATATCTGGTCGTGAAAAAACAAATCCGGAGCCAACCGCCGGGTGCGCGCCGGGTACACCCGTTCGAGCTGGTCGCGGACAATAAACTGGCCAGTCGTCGGCCGGCCGTCGAAATCGAACACCTCAACGGTTACCGGCACCGAGCGCTGGCACTCAAACAACACGTTGATCTCATTGCGAAAGCCCAAATCTTGGGTTCCCTGCCCCACATCGAAGGCCAGCTTGGCTTCGCGCTTGCCGTGGTCGCGGCTGTAGAGCTGAATCAAGCGGTACTCCAACTCCAGGCCCGAAAGAGTCGGCGTGAGCGGCTGGTCGTCGTACAGGTCGACGTCGAGCCAGCGGTCGATCACGTCGGTGGGGCTCACCGTTACCTCGGGGTCGGCGCTGCCGGTCGAAGGCTTGTGCAGCGGCGCCGCGTTGGGGCTCAGGCACCGCAGCGGGGCGGTTACGCCCGCTTCGTTGTGAATTTTGAGCACGAACACCCGCCAGCCGTTTTGAACCAGCCCCGGCAAGGCCATCCCTGGGGCGCACTTCACCCGGCTTTCCGGGTTGATGTTGATTGCGGCCAGGCAAAGCGGGTCCAGGGCCCGCTGGACGGCCGCCACGCCCTCGGCCGGGTCGGTCTGGGCCAGGGCCGCGTCGAGTTCGGCCCGGGCAGATGCTTGCAGCGGGGCGCCGACCAATTCAAGCGACTGAACCAGCCGCTCCACCTGCGAGCGCAGCGGCTGCCAATCGACCCCCTCGACCAGGTCGGGCTCATCGGCGGCTCGGGCGAACGGAATCGCCGTCGCCGACAGGCTCGCCCAGCCCACCAGAATCAATCGCGCGACGAGCGGAGCAAGAGATCGAACCCAGTGGGGGCGAGCCAGGTCACGGGTGCGCATCGCAATGGCCCTCGAATTTACGGTGATTCCACGCCGGCAGGGCTCGACCGTTCCAGCAGGCCCCCCCGGTGGCCAGCGCCAGGCTTGATTCTGGTGCACCGCCGAGACCGAAACAACCAATTCGGCTCAATTCCTGTCGCGAATCGCCGGCCGCCAACCTGGCGCCCGGGCGAGGCGGTAGCCCTGCACACTGGCGGCAAGCCCGCAACGGGCAGATTCCCCAGGTCCTACCGCGGGGCAGCGGTGGCGCGGGGCCGGCTCGCTACTCAAGCGGCGCCGTTTTCGAAATCGGCCCGTCGGATTCGCTGCCGCTTGGTTGTGCGGGGCTTTCCGCGGGGGTGGGCTCACCCGGCTCGCTACCCGGAGAGGCGACTTCCTGCCGCGCCGGTTCGCTCAGCGCGGCTGGCACGGCGGGACCTAGCCTTTTTCGCAACTGCGCTTCACTCTGCCGCGTGGCCCGGGCGAACAGATGCCGCTGAAGTTCGACTTGGTCTGCGAGCGTGCGGGCATCGGCCTCGGCCTGGCGGCGGGCCTCGACAGCTTCCAGCGGGTTGGCAATGAACTGGGGCGGCGGGGCGTTCAAGCGGCGCCGGGTCACCTCCGCGAAATAAGCCCCGCCGACCATGCCGGCCCAACAGGCGGCCACCACGGACGTGAACAACAACCGCAGGCCCGTGGCCAGGGCCTCGTCGCGGGCCGAGGGGGCGGATGGAATCGGCGAATTGGGAGGAGTTACCAGCGACATGGCGTTTCGAATACCGCGCGTACCCGCCACCCCGCGCACTCAGTCGGGTTGGCGCCCGGGTCGACAACTGCAGTTTACCCCCCCGCGGCACGACCCGTCGAGTGCGCCGGTCACCCACGCCCCGCCCCGGCAGCCCAGCCACCACGCGCGCCGCGGCGCCGGCCCTGGATTAACGAGCATCGTCCGGGCGCAAGCGGTGCAGGTAGGCGTTCAGGTCGGCCAGCTCCTGGTCCGTAGCGCCGTCCAGCAGGCCGGCGGGCATCAACGACTCGGCCGATTCGCGCCGCGCGGCCAGATCGTCGCCGACAACCCGTACCGTGGTCGTAGGGCCCGTTTGAATGAGCGTGCTCTCGGGCGACTCGTACACCACCAGCCCGCGCACCACTTGCCCCTTGCGGGTCAGAAACAGAGTCGATCGATACGGTGGCGCCACCTGGCGATGGGGGTCGACGATGGCCAGCCACAGGTCTTCGCGCGAAAACCGCTGGGCCGCGCCCGACAGGCTTGGCCCCAGCCGGCGAGTGCCCGAGTGACAGGCCGCGCACTGCCGCCGGGCGAAAACCTCGGCGCCGCGGGTCTCGTCGCCGGCTTCCCAATCGACTTGCGCGAGACGGCGCCGCCAATCCACGCTGCCGGCCGGGGCGGCTTGCACCTCTGCCGCCAACTCGGGCAGCCGGCTCAGCCAAACCGCCGAAAGGCGCCGCAGCCGCTCGGCCGGCTCCAAGCCTGCTTCGCCGGGAGAGGTGTCCGGCGTGCCGGCGCTCGGGTCAACGACCCCCTCGCGATTCCCGTTTGCCAATGCCAACTGGGCCCCGGCTAACAGATCGGCCAGGGCCTCGCAGGCAGGCGCAAAGGTCTGTACCAGGCGCCGGCGTTCGAGCTCTGCCGAGGGCGTTTCGGCCTCGGCGCCGCTGGGAACTTGAGCCAGCAAGCGCTGCCCGGCCCGCAAGACCATCGCCAGTTCCTCCGGCTTCCAGGCGGGCGAAATGCGCGCCAGCGCATCGGCCGCGCGGCGGACCAGGTCGGGGTCGGCGTCGTCGAGCGCCGTCAACAATAGCGGGCGATCTTCGTCGACCCCCCAGCGGGCAAAGAGGCGAATTACACTGCTGCGTACGCTCCAATCGTCGACATGATCGCCGAGAACCGGGCGCACCTCGGCCGCCGGTAACTGACCCAACAGCTCGACCAGGTCGGTATTCCAGGGCAAATCGCGGTGCGGCCCAGCCACCGCCGCGAGCAAACGCCGGGCGGCCCGGGTCTTCGACTCGCCGGTGAGCAGCCCGGCGAACAGAGCGTGTTCGGGCCAACCCCATGCGGGGCTTTCGATCAGCGCGACGGCAAGGGCCGGATCGCGCTCGAGCAATTGCTCCGCGGTTAGGCCGACCCACTCTGGCCAAGCGCGACTGGGAAACTGCCGGGCCGCGGCCAGCTTGGGATGCAGCGCCAGGAGGGCCTGGCAGATTCGAGCGGTTTGCGCGGGGCCGCGCGCTGCCGAGAGCCGGGCCGCCACCATCAGGTAGTGCAAGTCGCTCGCCACGCTGGTTTCCGCAGTCCACTGCGTCGTTACACGGTCGAGCAGGGCCGGGTCGTCGGCCTCGATCCAGGCCAGTACCCGGGTCAACTCTCGGTCGAGCGAAAGCGTGCCACTGGGAAAGGCGGGCGCCAGGCGGTCGATGATCTGCCTGCGAACCGGGGCCGAGATAGCGCTGGCACGGCGGCCACAATAGCCCACCAGTTCGCCCTTCGAACCTCCTCGGGTTACGGCGTCGCCGAGCGCTAGCTGGATGAGCCGCACGCATTCCAGCCGTTCCTCGGGCTTGGAGCATTCGGCGAACAAGCTCAGGCATTCCGCGGCCTCTGCGTCGGGCTCCGCGCCCCAGGTGCCCGCGGCCACTTGCCGCCAGGCGCGGGAAAGGCGCCACCGCGTGGTTTCCGCTCGGGCTGGCTTCGCGCGGTTCGCGCTGGGGTCGAACCCCGCCGCCGGATCGCGAGCCACCAGCGCCGCCGCCAACCGAACCCGAGAGTCGGGCGAATCGAACCCGGCCCCAAAGTCGATCATTGCCCTTGATCGCTCGGTCGCCGCACTCGATTCCGCGACGAGCGCAGGCGCTAACACCAGCGCCTGCCAGGCGGCCCGGGCCACCACCGGATCGGCGTGCGACGTGCACTGCCCCAGCACCGCCATCGCCGAGGCATCGGGCGCCTCGCGCTCCAGGGCCCATGCCAAGCGGGCCGCGAGCCCACTGGGCAGTTCACGCTGGTCGGCCATTAGCTGCTGGACCCAGGGCGCCAAGGGCTCGGTGAATCGATCGACCAGAACTTCGACCGCTCGCACGCGCCAGGCCAGCGGCAGGCTCTCGTCGGCAACGGCGCGACGAAAGACCTCGGCCCCCATGCGGTCGGCCAGCGGTTGCCAAACCGCCCGCGACCAGGCGGCCAGCGGCTGGGGGGCAGCCAAAACCGAGCCGAGCGGCTCGCCCGGTGCGCCGGCATCATTGTCGGTTCTGGCGCCTGCGCTGGCGCCAGGCGTTTCGTCCGGCCGACCGTCTGGCCCTGTCGACCGCTCGGCCGAGCCCACGTGGTCCAGCCGAAACACACCCCCCCGGGTGCCGCGACCGCCGATGGCCACCCAAAGCTCGCCCGCGGACCCTACGGCCAAATCGACCGGAGCGAAGCCCACCTCGCCCACGGTTTCCAGCAGCACCTCGCCTTGGCTGGTAAAGCTCGAGCCGCTTGGCTCCAGCGGGCAATGATAAACCCGCCCCAGCGTCCAGCAGGCGCTGAGAACGCCCCCTTGGTAGCGGGCGGGCCAACGATGGTGTCGGTAACACTCCATGCCCGTGGGCGACCCCCGGCCCAGCTCGGCCACGCGCGGAACACTGTCGGGAAACCAGGCCGGCTGACTCCAGCTTTCCACCCAGCCTTCTTCGAGCCAGCCATGGGCGCGGCCGATCGCCACGTCGAATAACCGGGTCGGCTCGTACCAGGGCAGGTGCTCCACCCGTTCGCCGTCGGAATCGACGGTGAATAGCTCGCCCGAGGCGCCAAAAACTAGGTCGTAGGGATTGCGAAACCCGTCGGCAAGCAACTGCCACTGGCCTGTCGGGCGAAACCGCAGTATGCCGCCGGCACGGGCCCTGCGCGGCAGTCGGGGGTGGGTTTGCTCGGGCAGGCGATCGAGTCCGGCGTCGTTACCACAAACCAGATAGATCCAGCCATCGGGACCATGCGCCAGGCCGTGGGCCCCGTGCTCGGGCGGATCGAGGGCCAAGAGAGGTGCCTCGGCGCGGCGGTCGGGCAAGCCGTCGCCATCGGTGTCGTCGATGCGCCACAGTCCGCGATCGCCGGTAAACCACAGCGAGTCGTCGACCCACAACAGGCCCTGCGCGCCGGTTTTCGGGGCCCCCGCCAGGTCGATCGCCCGCTCGGCCCGGCCATCGCGATCGTCGTCGCAGAGAATGCGCACGTAACCGGGCCCCGACACGACGGGCCGCCCCCGGGGGTCGAGCGTGAGCGAGAAGATATCGTGCGCCAGCTCGTCGCCGGCAAACTCAGCGATGACAAACCCCGGGGGCACGCGGAAGGCGTCTTCGTCTGCCAGGCACACCGCCGCCGGCCGAAGAGCCATAGTCAGAAAGGCCACAACCAGCGGGGACGCAGCCCGTCGGGAAACAGCCACGGGTGCCGTCGCCAGTTTCGGGGACCCGTGCGATCGGTTCGCGACGCCGGCTGCCGGGGCCGGCGATCGGCCGCTGTCGCGCTGGGCGAGCTGAGCTGGCGTTTCGCACTTCAAGGGGCGCTCTGGCGACATAGCTGCATGCTAGTAGCCCAGCCGCCCCCGGGCAAACCGGCGGCCGGCCGCGCCCCCTCGAGACACGATTGAGCCGATCGCTGGCCCGCCGCCGGGTGCGGGGCAAGTCCGCGGCCGGCTTTTCGGCCCAGCGACGCGGCTCGTCGAGCGGCCCAGTAAAGCGGCCGGTCTAGCGGCCCAGTGAAGCGGTTGCCGTGGACTCGGCGCGCGAAGGGCCCGCGCTGCGCAAGGCACCCAGCAACTGTCGCTGGGTAATGACGTCGCGCAGGACCAGCGGCTGCCGGGGCCGGTCGGCCGGAAAGATGGCGTACACCGGAATCGAGTTGGAACCCAAAAGGGCCAACATCTCCTGGATTTCGTCGGACGGTTCGGTCCAATCGGCCTTGAGCGTGACCACGCCGTTTTCTTCGACCCAGTGGTGAACCTCTTGGGTATTCAAAGCCAAGGCTTCGTTGGCCTGGCAGGTCAGACACCAGTCGGCCGTGAAATCGACCAACACGGTTTGCCCCTCGCCGGTAAGCTGGCTCAGCCGCGCGGCGCTGAACTCTTGCCAGGGCAAGAGCTCGGGGCGGGGCACGAACAGGTAGAACGAGACCCAGCCCACGGCGGCAACCAGCGTGGCGCTACCAAGCCAGGCGCCCAGCCGCACCGCCGGCGCCGCCAGCACCGAAGTGCGCCCGATCCACCAACAGGCGGCCCAAACGCCGACCAGCAGCCCGAAGGCCGCCACCAGGTAATCGCGATCCAGGAAGCTGAACAGGTACACCACCGTGCCCAGCATCACGAACCCCATCACGTTCTTAAACGTGTCCATCCAAGCGCCCGGCTTGGGCAGGAAGCGAATCAGCCGCGGAAAGGCCCCGATCAACAGGTAAGGGCTGGCCATCCCCAAGCCAATGGCCGTGAACACCGCGTAGGTAATGTAGGGAGGAACGGTCAGCGTAAAGCCAAACACGGGGCCCAAGAACGGGCCGCTGCACGGCGTTGCCAGCACCGTGCTGAGGGCCCCTTTGAAGAAGGCCCCCGCAAAGCCCTCGCGGGCCGCAAGCTGGTTGGCCTTACCCGTGCCCGCCAGCCCCGGGATCGGTATTTCCCACACGCCCAAAAAGCTCAACCCCATGGCGAACACGAGCGCGGCCAAAGTAATGTTGAACCAGGTCGAGGTAAACTGCTGACCCCAACTCAGATTCAACGCCGTGGCCAGCGTGGCCAAAACCAGGAACACCGCCACCACGCCCAGGGCATACCACAGGTTCAACAGAAACGCTTCGCGGCGGTGCTGTCCGCTCTGCTGTACGAAGGCCAGAATCTTCAGCCCCACCACCGGCAATACACAGGGCATGAAGTTCAGCAGGAATCCGCCCAATAGGGCGGCCAGGAACACGCCGGCCAGGCTGCGAGGCCGGGCCGACAGGTCCTGAGGCTCGAGTTGCCCAAACAGCTTCTTCACCGCGCTGGCGGGCTCGGCCTCGGTGACATTGGGCTCGGCCGTGGGCGCGGTGCCCGCGGCCAGGCGGCTGGCGTCTGCATACCGGGCGGGGAAAAACTCCAGCGGCTTGGAATCGCCCGCGGCCGGGGCGTCGCGGCGAATGTCGACCGTGATCTGAAACCGGGCCGCCAGAGGCGGCTCGCACGAGCGATCGGTGCAGGCCTGGTAGCCGATCAGCCCCGCCAATGAATAGCTGCCCTCGGCCGCTTGAGGCGGAATATCGATCGGCACCCGCCAGGCGACCTCGCCTTGGTGGTAGCGGGTGATCGCTCCGCCGGCCAAGGTCGACGGGGCCGCGATGGGCTCGCTGCTGGCCATCGGCGGACCGGCCGACCAGCCGGCCAGTTCCTGCCAGGCGATAATCGTGGGTTTCGAAACCCCGTCGCCCTCTCCCTCGGCAAGCGCATACACGTGAAATCCGCCGCTGGGCTGGGCCGTCAGCGTCACCCACACGCGCTGGCCCGGGGCGGCCACGGCCTGGCTAACCTCGCCGAAGATGCGGGTATGAGTGCCGGCCTTTTGATAATTGCCGATGGCTGCCGGCACGCCAGCTGCCGGCACGCCGGCCGTCGGCACGCCGCCCGCTGCCGAACTGCTCGTCGCCGAACGGGTCGGTGCGGCGGCCGTCGGCGAGCCCGCTGCTTCGGTCGGCGCGGCGACCACTGCGCTCGCCGCCGGCACGGGGCCTGTCCAGCGGGCAACAAAGGGGAACTTCTCCGGCGGGTTGCACGACGAGTCGCTGCAGGTTTGGGCCGTAACCTGGCCGCGGACGATCAGTTCTTTCAGTTCGCGCCCGGCCGCCGGCACCAGGGGGGCCCGCCACGTCACGCGCCCCTCGTGGGTCTCGACCACCAAGTTATCGAACAGCGGTTCGGCGTGGCGCTCGGGCGCGGTATCGGGCGTAAAGGGGCCGCCCAATTGGTAGTCGGGCGAGGGGGCGAGCGTCACCTTCGTGGGAATGGGGCCGCCCGGTGCTTGCGTAATGGAGTAAACGTGCCAGCCTGGCTGCACCTGGGCTTCAATCACGAGCTCGGGTCGTTGGCTCGCGGAGCTCTGCAGGCGGGCCGAAAACTCGACCGTCGCGGCCGGCGCGTCGAACGACTGCGCAGCACCATCCAGCCCCGGCAAATCGCTCGGCCCCGGTTCCTGGCCCACTGCCAACGAACCGACCAGCGCGACCAGGCCCAGGGCTTGCATCACCCACCAGCGGCCCAGACAGCAACGGGACCGTTGCAACCCAACCTGCGGCGCATCTCGCATGCGAAATCCTTCGTTCCCTCTGGGGCGCCGGCGGTCGCCGTAATTCGCCCCAAACCTCCCCGCGAAGCCCCCGCCGCGGGGCACTCAATACCCACTCAGGACCCCAAGCGCAAACCATGCTAGTTGCAGGGCTCGCCGCGGGTCAATCTCGCTCCCCACGCCGGGGCGCCGCCGGTCGACTGCGCGGGGGGGACAGATGCGCCCCTCCCGCCAGGCCGGCCCCCGCCGAGCAAAGCGGTCATCGCCCAGCCCATCAGCGGACCGCATAGCATTGTGATGAAGCGCCGGCCCGTGCAGTTACGCGCCGCCCGGGCGCGAATTTCGCAGGGGCGCGGGCTGCCCTAGCTGGCGGCCGACCCCGGGCTGGCCGGTTCGCGGCTACTTCCCTCGGTCGCGGCCGTACCGTTGCCGTTGCTGGAGGGTTTGCTCGCCGCCGAACTGGGTAGCTGATTGGGCGAGGGCCCCAGAATCTCCTGAATCTCTCGCTCGTCCAGGGTTTCCCGGCTGATCAGGGCCTCGGTCAGTGCGTCGAGCTCGGCCCGATGCTGCGAGAGCAAGGTCCGCGCCTTGTCGCCCGCCGTGTGCAGAATTCGCGATACCTCTTCGTCGATTACCTGGGCCGTGTGCTCGCTGAAAGCTCGCTGCTCGTGAAATTCCTTGCCCAGGAACGGGTGCTCTTCCGAGGCGTTGAAGGCGACCGGCCCCAAGCGTTCGCTCATGCCCCAGCGGGTTACCATCCGCCGGGCCAGCTCGGTCGATTTCTTCAGGTCGTCTTCCGCGCCGGCGCTGTATTCGTCGAACAGCAGTTTCTCGGCCGCGCGCCCCCCCAGCATGAAAATCAGCCGGGCATGCAACTGGCTCTCGCTGATATTGAGCCGGTCTTCGTGCGGCAGCAGTTGGGTAACGCCCAGCGCTCGCCCGCGCGGAATGATGGTTACTTTGTGCACGCGGTCGGCGCCGGGCACGAGCCAGGCCAGCAGGGCGTGCCCCGCCTCGTGGTAGGCGGTCATCCGCTTTTCGTGGTCGGAAAACACCTCTTCGCGCTCGGGGCCCATAAGCACCTTGTCGCGGGCCTGCTCGAAATCGGAGGTTTCGACGCGATCTTTTCCCAACCGGGTGGCCAACAGCGCGGCCTCGTTCACCAGGTTGCGAATATCGGCGCCGGTAAACCCGACGGTTCCCTGGGCCAACCGTTCCAGGTCGACTTCGGGCGCGACCGGCACATCGCGGGTGTGTACTTTGAACAGGGCCACGCGAGCCTTGAGGCTCGGTCGATCGACCGTGATATGCCGGTCGAATCGGCCTGGCCGCAACAGGGCCGGATCGAGCACGTCGGGCCGGTTCGTGGCCGCGATCACGATCACCGATTCGCTGGGGCTGAAGCCGTCCATCTCGCTCAGAATCTGGTTCAGCGTTTGCTCGCGCTCGTCGTGGCCGCCTCCCAGCCCCGCGCCACGAACGCGCCCCACGGCGTCGATCTCGTCAATGAACAAAATGCAGGGGGCCGCATCTTTGGCCGTCTTGAACATGTCGCGGACGCGGCTGGCCCCCACGCCCACGAACATCTGAATGAACTCCGAGCCGTTGATCGAGAAGAACGGCACCCCGGCCTCGCCCGCCACGGCCTTGGCCAGCAGGGTCTTGCCGGTGCCCGGCGGGCCCATGAGCAACGTTCCCTTGGGAATCCGCCCCCCTAGCCGCTGGAACTTCTCGGGGCTTTTGAGGAATTGCACCACCTCGTCCAGGTCGTGCTTCACGTTTTCCAGACCCGCCACGTCGGCAAAGGTAATTCGCTTGGTCGAGCCCTCGTAGCGCTTGGCCGGGCTCTTGCTGAAGCCACCCAGGATTCCCCCGCCCAGGAACTGGTCGCGGGCCCGGCGGTACATCATGAACAGCATGACGAACAGCCCCAGCGGAAGCAGGATCGAAATCAGCATGAACAGGTGCGAGCCGTCGGTGGGGGTGCGAGCCTCGACCTTAACCCCTTTGCCGATCAGCAAGTCGTCCAGCTCCGGGGTCACCACCTTGGGCAGGGTCAGCTGGAACTCGTTCTTCAGCCGGACCACTTCGCCCGGTTTCACCGATTTGGGCGGATTGGGATCGAGCGGAGCCTTGCGAAACCGGCCCTGCACGTCCAGATCCGTAAACTGGACGCTGGCGATGTTGTCGGCCTCGAGCTGTTTGCGAAAGTAGTCGTAGCTAATCTTCGAGCGATTGGTCCCCTCGCCGGTCGCCAAAAGCAACACCACGACCAGGAGCAGCGACAACAGCAGCCACACCGTGGGGGTGCTGAAGCGGGGGCGACCAGGTCCCTTGGAACCATCGGGCGACTGACTAACGCGCGGCTCTTCCATCAGAGTTCCGTTGTGGTGGGCAGGAGGGCCCTGGTTCGTCCGTGGCCCCTAGGCCGGGGGGTGCTTCGGCCGGCTACCCCGCTCGGCCCAGAAGTAGCCGCGGGGAGACTGCCGTGAAGTTGTCGGTATTCTACCGGACCGGTCCTGTCTTTTCGATTGCTCGGCAGCAAGCTGGGCAAAAGGCACCCACCTTGTGCGGGGGGAGATGAGCGATCGCTCGCCGCCGACGGCTTCAAGGCCCCCGTGCGGGCACGAAATCGACCAGCAAGACCGCTCGCTCGGAATTGGTCCGGTTCCAGGCCCGGTGGAGAAGCCGATCGTCGAGCACGAGCAGTTCGCCCTCGCTCCAGCGTCGGGTCTGGCAGTCGACCTCGATCGCGCAATCGCCATCCGGCACCACCAGCCCCAGGTGGCACCGCAGGAACGGTCCCTGGTAGCCCTGGTGGGGCCGAATCTCGGTACCCGGCAGCAGGATCGAAAAGCCCGCCGCTCCGTGCGTGGGGAAGTGCTCGGCCACCAGGCGTGCCGTCTCAGGACAGCGGGTCGCATTCTCGGGAATCACCTCGCCGTGCGGAAACTGATACAGCGCCAGCACCTTCCAACCCTCGTCGTACAGCTTTCGCTCGGCCCAGTCGACAGCCTCGGCGCGCACCGCCAGGTACTCGGCCCGAATCGTTCGCCAATGCCGCCGAAGCGCTTCGGTGAACGCAAACTCGTCGGGCGGGTAGAAGGCGGGCGACTCAGCCATATCGGATTTGTTCTCCCGTAATCGGGCAAGGAATTCCCGCGAAGGGAAGCCTCCTGCCTAACTGAATAATCAGAAGGTCTCCCACGGCCTGCCCCCGGCCACCAGCGGCCATTGGCGATCGGCCATCGGCCATCGAGTGGGAATAATCGGAGATACCGGCCCGACTGCACCTTGCCATAGCCGATCTTACTCGCCAGACCGCACCCTACCGGCAGGTTCTTCGCAGTTTCAGACCGCGTCAAGCCGATGGAGGAAGGATACGGGTGGTTTTTCGCTCCTGGCAAACAACAGGTTTGAAGGCAATGAGCTCGGTCGGCTCCTGTTCAGGCTGCGGCGGCACCTCGGAAAGCGTGGCGGCCGTGGGTCTGCTGATCGCCGCCAAACAATTGCAGGCGATTAAACAGCAAGGCGCCGCGATGGGCCAGTTGCTGGAAGACGCAGTGCGGCTCTCTCGTGCTGCCGATCGCGGGCAAAACCTCGACCTGACCGCCTAGCGCTCGCTTCGTCGCGTCGAACGCCTGTTAGCGCGGCCGCGGTCCCCCCGGTTTCGGCGGCTCGCCCCCGGGCGGTCGAATCCGACCCGCCTGGTCGCCTCTTCCGGCAACTCCCCACACGCTTCGGGACGGGGCTCTCGGCATCGACTCAGCCTCGCACTTGGTCGACCGAACATCGATCCGGGTAATTTTGTTATATTCCGCCCACCCCGTCGGGCAGATCGTTACTCGGCGCCAATAATAATAATTACGCCGGGCGTTTTCTTGGCGCCGTGATGGAATCAGCAATGCCGGCCGTCTTCGACCATCACCGTATCGTTGTGCCCGAGGAAATCGACGCCTTGGGCCATGTCAACAACCTGGCCTACATGCGCTGGATGATCGACGCGGCGTTGGCCCACTCCTCGGCTCGCGGGTGGCCGCAAGCCCGCCACATGCAGCTCGGCTCGGGCTGGGTGGTGCGCTCGCATCGCATTCGCTACCTACGGCCCGCTCGGCTCGGGCAACCCGTGATGGTTCGCACCTGGGTGGCCGAGACCAAGCGCGTAACCTCGCTACGGAGATTCTTGATTCTCCGCCCGGAAGACGAGATGCGATTGGCGGTCGCGGAAACGGAGTGGGCCTACGTGAGCTTTGCCACCGGAAGCCCGACTCGAATTCCGCCCGAGGTGGCCACGGCATTCGAGATTGTGGACCAAGGCGTGGGCCTGGATGACTAGCAGCCTGGTGAAGAATTCCCCGGGCTGGGTCCTCGCGGGAATGCGATGCCAGAATAACGACGTAAGTCGATTGTCGGCGAGCCGCGACGAGCCGGGCTCGGCGCTTGGCGAGGTTAAAACGCCACCAGGGCTTTTCCAAGGGACGGCTAGCCCCGGGCGGGTGCGCGGCGGTCGGCTCTTTGCGCGAACCGCGGAAGTGCAGCAGCCCGCAATCGTTCGCAGCCTAACGAGATTAGCGGTTAGAATTGCATACTCAATCCAACCGATTCATTCACATGGACCACGGGGGACCGATTTCCTCCCCGAGAGGTGGGAAATTGGCAATTTTAGCGGGCGCCAGCCACAACCCCCCCACTGACAGGCGGCCCGGTTCGGCGTCCTGGCGGCTGGATTGGATGAGCTCGCTATAACCCGAGCGACCGTTGCCACCGACCAAACACGCGCTCTTTTCGCAGGTCGACCTAAGATGGATTTAGACGACGATCCATTCTTCGAGGACGACCCCGAAGTGGCCTCATCTGCCCTGACCAACGAGCGAGCCGTTTCGGGCTCGCAGCGACGGCGGCGCCGGCGGCGACACGCTCGCCAAGGCTGGCGCGGGCTGGCCTTTCGAATCGGCGCCCTGGCGGGTTCGCTCCTGCTGGCGCTGGCAGCCGGCGAATTGTTGCTGCGCGCGGTGGGCCCGCAAGACAATCGCGAATGGGGCACCGGGCACCCGCTCTGGCACCACGGCTACCACGCCGACTTGGACCACACGATCCGCGACGACCACGGCGAATTCAGCGGCCACACCGTGCACTTCAATTCCGAGGGCCTGGCCATGGCGGGCGAATTGCCGGCTGAAGACGAGCCTTGCCTGGTCTTCGTGGGCGACAGTTTCACCGCCGGGCTGGAGGTGCCTGAAAGCGACCGTTTCGCCAGCCGGCTGGGCAAGTCGCTGGGGCTGCCCGTGGTGAACCTGGGTTGCGGCAGTTTCAGTCCGCTCTTGTCACGAATTCAACTCGAGCACTACCTGCCGCAATTGAAGCCGGCCGGCGTGGTCGTGCAGTTGTGTACCAACGACGTCGACGGCGACTTTGCCAAGCACCAACTGGCGGTTCGCGACGAGCGGGGACGGGCCATTGCCGTGCCCCAGGAACAACCGCTATTCGGGCTGTTTGCCCGCAGCCACGTCTTGCGGACCGCGCAGCGCGCCTACCGCACCTGGCGGCACGAGAAGCAGGTTCGCGAACGATCGGGCCAAGAACTGGATTCCAACCCCTGGTCGCCGCAGTTCAACCGCTCGCTGGAAGAATGGTACAAGCTGCCTGAGCTGCGGGCCATTGAGAGCAGCATCGTGGAGATCGCGGACTTGTGTCGCCAGCGCAAGATTCCGCTGTGGCTGATTTGCGTGCCCGATCGGGGCGCGATCTTCAAAGGACAGACCGATTACTTCTCGGAATATTTTCTCCGCCTGGCCCGGCAACACCGCATTGCCACCGTCGACCTGGAGCCGGCGTTTCGTCAGGCGGAAGTGACCGAGCTGTATTATCGGTTCGACGGCCACTTTACCGCCGCGGGGCACGCCCTGGTGGCCAAGACCATGCTGCCCGTGCTGGCCGAGCAGTTCAAGGGCGGCCCGACGACGGAACCGGCCACGGCCGAAACGGCGAGCGAGGCCGAGGCCCCCGGAGCGGCACTAAGCGAGCGGTAGCGGCGCATCCATCCCGCTTGGACGGGTCGGGCCAGGTCACCCTTGGCGGCAACGTCAGTCCGCGGCTGGCCTCGAAGCGCCCCCCTCCAGAAGGCTGGTTAGTTCCTCGCGGGTAAGGATCGTCACGCCCTCGATTAAACCCAAATCGAGCAGGTGCCGGTCCTGGGTTACGATGTAGTCGGCGCCGCACTCCAGCGCCGCCGCCACCACGTGTTCATCCCTTGAATCGCGTGGCACGCTTCCGGATGCTGTCAAAATGCCCGGCGCGATTTCGAAGAGTTCTGGTAAGTCTTGCAAGAACTGCGCGATGCTCTCGTCGGACTGTTTGTGCCAATCTCTTAGCTTCCGCTTGTGCAGCAACTTGTCGGCGATTTCCGTGAGCGTTTGGCGACTAACAAAAACTCGGTGCCCTCTCTCGATCAACTGGCGGTACAATCGATGACTAGCGCTGTTCGGCACGATCAATGGAATGACTACATTGGAGTCGAAGACCACCAACATGGCCGGCTACTCGTCGTCGGCCAGAATGCGATCCAGATCCGCCTCGGTGGCCCCGGCTTGACGCATCGTTTGGGCGACCTGTTCTTGGAGCGGGGCCAGTCGGGCCAGAGCGGCGAGTTGACGAGAAAGGCGACTGGTTGATTCGCTGGGCAGCTTCTTGGCCGGACGCGGGTGGTCCGCCTGGAACTGCGATGGTTCCGGCGGAGCCAGAGGGGCATGCGCCTCGTGGAGTGCCCCGGAAAGCTCGAACCCGGCCGCGGGCAAGCGGTCTGGAATTCCGACTGCGGCCGCCCAGGGGACGCTCGTGGCTGCCAGTCGCAGCCCGAGTCGAAGAGCGACGGCCTCGACCCTCGGCCGATTCTCCGGCGTCCAGTCGGCCATGGGAACCCAGAGCCGGAGCGCCTTTCCCGCTAGAAACGCCAACTCCTGGAGTTTTTCCGTCAATTCCGCCCCCAGCCCCTTTTCCCGATAAGCGGGCCGGACGAATAAGTCCTCAACATCCAGAAACGGCCCGCAGGGTACCGCGATGAACCAACCGAGACGCTCATCGGCCTCGGCATCGTAGCGCATAGCCATATGAACCGGGCCCCGTCCGTTGACGGGTGAAGTTAACGGCGTGGCGATTACGACTGAAATGATCCTCGGATCCTCGTTCGGACTCGTCTCTGGCTGCCCTCGACCAAACGATACCCAGCTCGAATAAAAGCATCTTTCCACGTACGACCAGGGAAGCCAGCCGTATCCGCGGGCCCCCCAGTCCAGTCCCCAACTATTGCGGAACTGGAACACTTGGTTTTCCACGTCGACGCCCACTATGGTGACGTAGTGCGTACCGACGAACTCGCGGCTCGATTGCGGCAGTGCAATCACGCCGTGGGGCGCGCGGTACCACTGCTCGGTAATCCAAAGACCAATCCCGGGCGTCTGCCCGGCCGCCAGCATCGCCAACACATCGGCAGCCGAGCGCAGTCGCTGATACCCTGCCGCGCGGTAAGCCTTTGCCCGCCGATTGGCGTCTGGCGGTTCGGACCGATTCAGTCCGCCCGATTCGACCAGATACGGCCAATCCGTTTCGAGCAAATTGCCCCAGCCGAACTGCACGCGCATGACCGACTCGGGCCAAACACCGAGTTCGGCGGAGTCTCCCGATTGGCCCTCGAGCTGTCGAGCCCGCTCGTCGGTAAAGCGCCGGCTCATCGGGCCAGAGGTTGGCTTGCCTAAGGGAACGGAGCCGGCGTCGGCTGATTGGAACGGCCGAAACTCAGTGCTCATATCGGCGACCCACTTCAACGCTGAGTCCACAGCGCCCTGTTCCGGCTACACCAGCGGCGTTTGCCCGGGCATGGCCACGGGCGGAACCGGCAGGCTGCCCCACTCGTACTGGCCAGGGCCCAGCACTTCGTTGGAATTGATCGCCTGGTCCCAGGTGACTTCCTTGCCCGTGTAGGTGGCCATCCGCCCCATGATGGCCAGCATCGTGCTGCGGGCCATATAGAGCCCGTTGTTGATCGGCTTGGCCTGCCGAATGCTGGCGAAAAGCTCGTCGTGCTCTTGCTGATACATGTTGTTCTTTTCGCCCCGCCAGCGCCAGGCGTTTTCCCCCTCGATGGCGTTTCGCAGGATGTTGGCCCGGCCCTTGGTGCCTTGGAAATAGTCCGAGACGTCGTTGGCGCAGCCGTCTTGCTGGCGGCAAAAGCTGAACATTCGCACGCCGTTGCCATATTCGTACATTACCGCGTGGTGGTCGAAAATGTGGCCGAACTCGGGCCCGGTGCGCACCTGCCGGCCGCCCAGCCCCACACAGCGCACCGGCGGCTCGTCGCCCATGACCCAGGCCCCCTTATCCAGGCTATGCACGTGCTGCTCCACGTTGTGGTCGCCCGAGAGCCAGGTGAAATACAACCAATTGCGCAGTTGCCACTCCATGTCGCTCCACTCGGGCTGGCGCGGCCGGTGCCAAAGGCTGCCGGTGTTGTAAACCTCGTAAATCGAGAGCACTTCGCCGATCGCGCCGTCGAGCACCCGCTGCATGGTTTCGCGAACGCCGTTATCGTAGCGCCAGCATAGCCCCGAGACGACCGACAGGCCCTTCTGTTCGGCCAATTCGCAACTGGCCAACACGCTTCGCACCCCCGGACCGTCGACCGCCACCGGTTTCTCGCAAAAAACATGCTTGCCCGCTTGAATGGCGGCTTGCAGATGGGCGGGGCGAAAATGGGGAGGCGTGGCCAAGAGCACCACGTCGACGCCGCTGTCGATCACCTGGCGGTAGGCGTCGAAGCCGACGAACTTGTGCTCGTCGGGCACGGCCACCTTGGCCGAAATCTCGGGCTGGTTGCGTAACTGATTCAGGCTCTCCTCCAAGCGATCGGCAAAGGCGTCGCCCAGCGCCGTCAGCTTCACGTGCGGATCGGCCTGCAGCGCCTGGGCCGCGGCACCCGTCCCACGCCCCCCACAACCGATCAAGCCCACTTTCAATTCGTCGCTCCCCGCGGCGTGCGCCGAGCGAGCCAGGGCCAGGGTTCCCAGCACGGTGCCGGCCGCCAGTTGGCCGCTCGACTTGAGGAATTCGCGCCGCGAGGGCATCTGCCGTGCTGTCTGAGTTTTCGCTGGCTCGGCCATTCGTGGGTTCCTCTCGGCATTTCGCCCTCGGGGCAGAGGGCAAGGTTGGTTTGAGTGCGAACTCCCCCGGGACCGGCCCAGCGCCGGCTCGCTCGGTGCCAACCCTGGGCAAGCCGGCCGACTCAATCGGCCCCCGGGGGCCAGAAACGGCGGTTTCAGCATAACCGCCCCACCGCCAGGCTGCGAGCCAAGCCCTTTCCAAGCCCCCCAGGCCGTCGCACTTGCGGTTCGAACCCGGTCGGCCGAAAGGCACCGGCGGGCAAGAAAACACGGGGCGGCTTTGCCTGGGTTGCTCGCCGGCAAATCGACCAGCCGCCGCGGCGCTTACACCACTTCGCGATAGGCCGACCAACTCAGGTAGCCCAACACGGCCGCGCACAGGGTAAACCCGATGTCCATCACCAGGCTGGCTTTGCTGAAGGGAATGCCCACCGCCAAATCCAGACCGAACATCAGAATCAATATGCCCGAGATGACCATCCCGGCGATGGTGAGAATCTTGGGCATCTCGTGGCTCCCTGGCGGCGTTGGTCATTCCGGCTCGGCGAGCGCCCCGTGGGGCCGGGTCGCCGGTTTCCCCGCCGGCTTGGCCCCTTTGGGCTCGGAGAATGCGGGGCTCAAGCAACTTAGTATAATTCAAGATCTTGGCGTCGAACCACCGCCAAGCAGCCTTTGTCGAGCGGGGGCGGGACCGCTCGGGCGTCGCATTGCCGGCCCGGTCCCTCGGTCCGATGGTTTTTGCCGCTACGTCCCCGAGCGGAGCGTCTTGTGGTAAGCCAATTTCACCTATGGCAGCGGGTTGGGCTGGCCCTCCCCAGCGGCCGGCTTTGGCCGGCACGCCCGGGTGCCCACCGACAAACAGTGCGTCGCAAGCAGTAGAGCAGACCGGCAACGATGTCGAATCAAGGGAACACGCCGAGCCCCTGGCACGCGCTCCGCGGCCAAATGCCGATTTGCCGGCAGTGGGCCTACTTCGACCATGCCTCGGTGGCGCCCCTTTCGGCGCCGGCGGCCGAAGCGCTGTCGCGTTATGCCCACCAATCGGCCCAAGAGGGCGACACCGCCTGGCTCGGGTGGCAACAGGGCGTCGAGCGGCTCCGCGGCGGCATGGCCGACTGGATCGGTGCGGGGCGCGACGAGCTGGCCTTCGTTCCCAACACCACCGCAGCGCTCGGCTTGGTAGCCGAAGGCTTCCCTTGGCAGCCTGGCGACAATGTGGTGTTGCCCGGCGGCGAATTCCCTTCCAACCGGTTTCCTTGGTTGCACCTGGCCCGGCGGGGGGTGGAGGTTCGCGAACTGCCCAGCCCGGCTGGCCCCACCACGCTCGACGAGCTGCGCACGGCCTGCGACCGGCACACGCGAATGGTGGCCCTGAGCTGGGTGCAGTTTGCCACCGGCTACCGGCTTGACCTGGCGGCGGTGACCGACATCGCCCACCGGCAAGGGGCCTGGGTATCGCTCGACGCCATTCAAGGGCTGGGGGCCTATCAGCTCGACCTGTCCGCAATTCCCATCGATTGCCTGGCCGCCGACGGCCACAAGTGGCTGCTCGGCCCCGAAGGGGCGGGGGTCTTCTATCTGCGTCGCGAGCACCTCGACCGCCTGGCCCCGCAATCGGTTGGCTGGAACAGCATTGCCGCACCGGGCGACTACTCGAGGGTCGAGTTTCGCCTCCGCCCCGATGCTTCGCGCTTTGAAGGGGGCTCGCTGCCGATGGGCAACCTGTTGGCGCTGGGCGAAAGCGTGGCACTGCTCCGCCGAACGTCGCCGGCAGCCCTCGAGCAGCGGATGCTCGAGGTTTCCGACCTGGCCGTCGAGCGACTGCGAACCGCCGGGGCCGTGGTGGAAAGCGATCGCGGCGCGGCCCATCGCTCGGCGATTATCCGCTTTGATCTGCCGGGCCGCGACCTGAAACAGGTGCGCCAGCAAGCGCTCGACGCGCGGGTGGCGCTGAGCCTGCGCGTGGGCCGGCTCAGGATCAGCCCACATGCTTACACCGACGAGGCCGATCTCGATCGGTTGATCGACGCGATCCGGCCGCGCGCCTAAGCCGGCACAACCTTGGGGGCCAGCGTTGCCCGCTCAGGCCGGCTGCATTCGCACCCCAAGCTCCTGCACCGCCTCGGCCGTGGCCGAAACTAGTTGCTCGATGTCGCCCGGGAACACGTGGCCGATCGTGCCCACCCGGAACGTGTCGGCCTGGCTCACTTTGCCCGGATACAGCACGAAGCGGCGCCGCTTCATGGCCGCATAGAAACGCTCGAAGGTGAAGCTCGGGTCGGCCGGAAACACGAACGAGGTAATGATGGGCGAGCGGAACTGAGGTGCCAAAAGCGGTTGAAAGCCCAACCGCTCGTAGCCGGCGACCAGCGTTTGGTGGTTGGCTCGGTACCGCGCGTGGCGGGCCGGCACTCCTCCCTCGGCATCGAGCTCGTCGAGTGCCTGGGCAAAGGCTCGCACCACGTGCGTGGGCGAGGTGTAGCGCCACTTGCCCCCCTTGTCTTCCATCTCGCGCCATTGATCGTACAAGTCGAGCGAGAGCGACCGGGCCCAACCTCGGCTGGCTTCCAACAGCGAACGCCGGGCAACCACGAAACCGAACCCCGGCACCCCTTGAATGCACTTATTGGCCGACGAGATCACCACGTCGGCCGAGAGCGATTCCATCGAAAGTGGAATACCGCCCAGCGACGACATGGCATCGACCAGATAAACCTTGCCGTGGCGCCGGCAAACCTGGCCCACTTCGGCCACCGGGTTGAGCATGCCCGTCGTGGTTTCGCAGTGCACCAGCGCCACATGGGTAATGGCCGGGTCGGTCGCCAAATAGCGGTCGATGGCCTCCGGATCGGCCGGCTCGATCTCGGGCACGAGCATTTCGTGATGGGCAATTCGCAGCCGCTGGGCAATTTTGCCGATCCGCTGTCCATACGCACCGTTATTGACCAAAAGCAGCTTGCCCTGCGGCGGAATCAACGACCCGATCGCCGCTTCCACGGCAAACGTACCGCTTCCCTGCATCAAGACCGTGGTGAACTCGTCGCCCGCCGTGGCCAGTCGGGTCACCCGGCGGCGAATGTCGCTGACAATCTGGTTGTAGTCGTCGTCCCAGGTGCAGTAGTCGTGCAGCATCACCCGCTTCACACTGGCTGAAGTGGTAAGTGGGCCTGGCGTGAGCAACAGGTACGGAATGTCGTCGTCCATGGCTGGGTTTCTTTGGAGTTGTGGAAACGGGTAGGCGGCTTGTCCTGCGCCCGGTGTGGTTTCGCAACCGGTCGGATAGCGGCCAGCAGCGGGCCGGGGGCGGTCCTTGCCCCCGCACGCAGCGCTGGCCGCGCGATCGTTCGAGGGCTCCAGGGGCCGCTAGGGGCGCTCGCCGCGGGCCAATTGTTCGTTGAGCCGCTGGATCAAGTCGGGCACTTCGGCGACGCTGCCGATGACCTGGTGGGCGCCGGCCGCCAACAGCTTTGCGCGCACCGGCTCTTGCAGGGCCCGCCGCTCGGGGTCCGGCAGGGCGTTCCACTGCTGTTCGGTCAGGCCGACGTCGCTCGAGGTTTGGGTTACGCCCACGCTCCAGGTGCCGGCGTTGCGCCCTTCGGCAATGTCGGGCACCGTGTCTCCGATCTTCACCGCGGCGGCTGGCGGATAGATGCCGAACAACTCCAGATGATGAAAAATCATCCAGGGTTCCGGTCGCCCGGCCCGCACGTCGGCGGCCACCAGGTTGGCATCGGGCCGGTACCCCTGCTCGGCCGCGACGGCCGCACAGATCTGGGCCGCCTCGCGGAAATATCCGGTCGTCGTGGCAATGCGTATCCCCTGCTCGCGCAGCCAGGCTACGGTGGGCAAGAGCCCCTCGATGAGCCGGCTGTTTTCGCCCACGGCCGCCAACTGCAAGGGGATAAAATGCTCGGAAAAAATGCGGTCCCCCTCGGCCGTGGTTAGGGGCCGCCCCTGGGCCGTTTGCCAGCGCTGGGCCACGCCCGGCAGGTCGAGCAACGCCTGAAGGTGGTCGCGCTTCGACAAACCCATCGGCCCCCGAACCTGCTCGGCGGTGAGCTCGACCCCTTCCCGGCGAAGCGCCTCGAGGTACGGCGTCACCGGGGCGAAGCAACCATGATCGACCGTGGTACCGGCCCAATCGAACACGACTAGGCGGATCGGACCCCGGTAAGTTACCGTTGCCGACATGAGCGAACCGACCTCGTTTCGAGGAATCTGGCACCACCGCGACGGGCACGGCTGGGCGAGCCCGGACACGTTCGCCCGGGCCGCTGGTGGTTGTAACCCGGCTGGCCCGGGGGTCAATCCGCCCTCGAGGGAAACCGCGGACCAAACGGCCGGACCCTGGCGAGGAAACCGGGGCCGCTCGGTCGCATTCAGGGCCGTCGATTGCGTTGCCCCGAGAGTGGGGAATCGGGCTTGCCAGGTCACTGTAAGGCAATACCAGCCAACGAGTTGCGCCTTTATTTTGGCATTAATAAGTTGTAATTGAACCCCCGGCGGAAGTTGCAGCGTGCCGAGGTATCCTGGCGATAGCCGTGATCCATGCGGGGCTTTCCAGCGGGAGTCGCCCTCGGGCGTGGCTCGCCCCTGGATTTGCCGGTCTGCCGCCTGGCTCACCTAGCTCCCGAAGCGGACGAACTGGTACCCCATGACGTTGACCGCCGCCGACGTGGAACGGATGTCGCCCCGGCACAGAGGCCAGGGGCCGGGCAACCGCCGCCAGCTTCGGGAAATGGTGGAGCACCTGGCCCACTTTCTTCCGGCTCAGGGCCCGATCACCGTTTTCGTGCATCACAACACGCTGCATGCCTTGCAGCACCTGCCGTTCGACGATGCCGTGGCGCTAGGGGCCAAGGTCTACGGCTGCCAGCCTTATCTAACCGAAGAGCGCTACCAACAGCAGTTGGCCGCGGGGCGAATTCATCGCGAAGACCTGGCCGCCGAGTTGCTCGACGACTTGGGCGACGGCGCCGAGGTGCTCATCGGTACCTTGGGCACTCGCTTCCACCTGCGTTTGGCGATGCTGGAGCATCCCCTGCAACTGGCCCCGGCGGCCGAGCTGCGGTGGTTCGTCGCCGAGAACGACGCCCTCCGTCGCTTTCGCGGCGACGTCTCACCCGTCCACCGCGATCGCATGATCCGCTCGACCCGGCAGTGGATGATGCGCGACCTGCGAGTCGCCGGCAGCGGCACTCCGACGGCTGACGAACGCGACGTGCTGCGATCGCTCGAGGGGGTGTTTCAGCATTTCCCCCCGGAAACCATCGAGCGCTGGACCAACCAGGATTGGGAATCGTTTACCCTGCGCGTGCTCTGGCAAGCCTGTCGCGAGGGGGTGCGGGGCGCGCCCGGACCGACAGGACCGCACCGGGTTCCGCTCCGCCATCGCGATGTGTTGCTCGAGGCCACGGGCGAGGACAGCGACCAGCGCGTTAACGAGGTACTGATCCGGTTCTGCGCGGCGTTTCTCGACCAGGGTCTGGCGCACTGGGCCCCCTCGCTGCGCGGTCGAGGTTTCTTCGACGCCTTTCGCGTGGTGTACGGCAGCCCAGGGCTGCCGCCCGAGCGGTGGATGCGCGGCCTGGCCGAGGAACTGGCCCGGATAGAAGCCAACCAGCAAGACCCCTACGACTGCGTGCTCGAGTCGCTCGACGTGTTGGGGGTTTCGCCCGAGCAGCGGGAACCTTATTTGTTGGCCAACTTGCTGGCCCTCCGCGGCTGGGCCGGCATGATCTGGCAGATGGAAACCCGTGCCGACCGAGTCGGCCATCCGGTGGCTCCGGGCACGCTGGTCGAGTACCTGGCGGTGCGGCTGCTGCTCAAGCGATTCGCGCTGCGGGCGATCGCCGAGCAGCACCTGGGTTACCGCGGTTCGCTCAGCGAACTGAAAACCTTTGCCCGCTCGCATACACCACGCCACGCCAGCGGGGTGCTCGAACTGCGCACGTTCCTGGCGTTTCAACTGGCCCAAGCGCTCGGCTGGAATCCCCGCGACCTGTTCCAAGCTCCCCGGGCTCAGTGGGCAGCGCTCGTGGCCGAGTTCGATTCGTTCTCGGCGCTGGAGCGGCGCAAGATTTATCAGCGGGCGTTTGAACGCCGCTACCGAATCGCCACGCTCGACGCGCTCGCGGCGCGGGCTCGCCGCCGGGTCACCAAGCCCGAGCGGCCCTGGCTGCAAGTAGTTACCTGCATCGACGATCGCGAGGAATCGCTCCGCCGGCACCTGGAAGAGATCGACCCGCGCGTGGAAACGATCGGCGCGGCGGGCTTCTTTGCCGTGGCCATGTATTACCGCGGCGCCGCCGACGCCCATTATGTGCCGCTTTGCCCGGTGGTGGTTCGGCCGCAGCATTACGTGTGCGAGCAGGTTGACCAATCGCTGGCCGAGAGCGATCTGCGGCGCGGACGACTCCGCCGCTGGGTGGGGCGGGCCGTACACCAGTTCCACGTGGGCAGCCGCACCTTTACCGTCGGTGCCCTGCTGGCCCTGATCCTGGGGCCGCTGGCCTCGATTCCGCTGTTGGTGCGGGTTCTCTTTCCCAGGCTGGCCGATTGGTTCCGCCGCTACACCGGCGCCTGGGTGCAGCCGCCCCGGCTGACGCAGTTGGATCTGGCGCGGCAGCAAGACCCTCCCAGCGCCGAGGCCGGGCATCACGGCTTCACCCCCGCTGAGATGGCCGACCTCGTTGAGCGCATGCTCCGCGACAGCGGCATGACCTCGGGATTCGCTCGGCTGGTGCTGATTCTGGGGCACGGCTCGTCGAGCCTGAACAACCCCCACTCGTCGGCCTACGAATGCGGCGCCTGCGGCGGCGGACGCGGCGGCCCCAATGCCCGGGCATTCGCGAATCTGGCAAACCGAAGCGATGTGCGGCAACTGCTGCGCGGGCGAGGTCTCGATCTTCCGCCCGAAACCGTCTTCCTGGGCGCCTGGCACAACACCTGCGACGACCGCGTAACCTATTTCGACCTGTCCAGTTTGCCGGCGAGCCACCTTTCCGATTTAGCCCGCACCCGGACCCTGTTCGACCAGGCGCTGGAGCGCAACGCGCACGAGCGCTGCCGGCGGTTCGTGTCGGCGCCGCTCTCGCTCACCCCGACCGAGGCCCTGCGGCACGTCGAGGAGCGCTCGGCCGACCTGAGCCAGACCCGTCCCGAATGCGGTCACGCGACGAACGCCGTATGTATCGTCGGGCGGCGGGAGCGCACGCTGGGTCTGTTCATGGACCGGCGCGCGTTTCTGACCTCGTACGACTACTCGCAAGATGACGACGAGAACACGGTTCTCACGCGAGTTCTTTCCGCCGTCGTGCCCGTCTGCGGGGGCATTAATCTGGAGTACTACTTCTCCTACGTCGACTCCGCCGGATGGGGCTGTGGAACCAAGTTGCCGCACAACATCACCTCGCTGTTGGGGGTGATGGACGGAACGGCCAGCGACCTGCGACCGGGGCTCCCCTGGCAAATGGTCGAGATTCACGAGCCGGTCCGGCTGCTCATGGTGATCGAAGCGCCCGCCGAGGCCGTGCTGCAAATTCTGGAGCGGAACCCGGCCATCGACGAATTCTTCCGTAACGCCTGGATTCAACTTGCCCTGCTCGATCCCAAGGGGGCGGCAATCCAGGTCTACCGCCGGGGCGAGTTCGTTGCTTACCGGCCCCACTCGCACGAGATTCCCCAGGTGGCCAGCTCTCAGGATTGGTACTCTGGCTGGCGGGAACACCTGGAGTTCGCCCTGATCGTGCCGCCTGGGCCCGCCAGCACCGCCCCTGGCCCTGGAGAGGTCCGGCATGCCTGAGTACGAGTATCTGTTCCACGGCCTGGCGCTGGTCGCCTGTGCTTCGCCCTTGGCGCTATTCGGACTCTTGGCCGCGGCCGCGCTGCTGGACTACCCCCTCGAGGAGCGCTCGATCGAGCGGCACGTGCGGACCGCGGTGGTCGTAGGGCTCTTGGCTTCGATTTGTGAACTGGTTCTGATGCTGCTCTTGGGTACCCGCCACGTGCAGTTCACGCTGGGCAACTGGGCTCTGTTGCCCCAGGCGCATTTCCACTTCACCTTCAAGTTCGTTTTCGATCGGCTCTCCACGCCGATGGTGATTCTCTCCTTCGGCCTGTGCGGCACGATCAGCGCGTTCGCCAGCCGGTACATGCACCGCGAAGCGGGCTACCGCCGGTTCTTTGTGCTGCTTTCGATGTTCCTGCTGGGCATGGTGGTGACCTCGCTGGCCGGCACCATTGAAACGCTGTTTACCGGCTGGGAATTGGTGGGGCTGTCGTCGGCCATGCTCGTGGCGTTCTTTCACGACCGCTCCTCGCCGGTCCGCAATGCCCTGAGGGTTTGGACCGTGTACCGGGTGGCCGACGCCGCGTTTCTGGTCGCCGCGCTCGCCCTGCACCATCTCAGCGGGGGCGGCGACTTCGTGGGGCTGATGGGCAACGGCCCCTGGCCCGAAGGGCACGCTTCGCTCACCCCGGGCCAGGCGCTGTTCGTGGGGGGCCTTTTGCTGGTGGCGGCCGCGGGCAAGTCGGCCCTGGTGCCCTTTTCCGGCTGGCTCCCTCGCGCCATGGAGGGCCCCACTCCCTCGAGCGCCGTGTTTTACGGGGCCCTTTCCGTGCATCTGGGGGCCTTTTTGCTGCTCCGGGTCAGCCCGATTCTCGAATTGTCGCCGCTGCTCAGCGCGACCGTGTTCCTGATGGGCGCCATCACCGCCGTTCACGCCGCGCTCTCGGCCCGGGTTCAAACCGATATCAAGAGTGCGCTCTCCTACGCCTCGCTCACCCAGGTCGGCATTATCGTGGCCGAGATCGGGCTCGGGTTCCGCTACCTGGCCCTGGCCCACATCATCGGCCACGCCTGCCTGCGCACCCTGCAACTCTTGCGGGCACCCACGCTCTTGCAAGACTACCGGGCCCTGGAAAACGCGATCGGCAGCCAACTCAAGCACGATGCGCTGGCCTGGCGATCCTGGCTCCCCCCGTGGATCGAGTGGCCCATTTATCGCCTGGCCATTCACCGCGGTTACCTCGATCCCCTGCTCGACGACTGGATCGTGGCCCCCTTTCAAAAGGTGTTCCGCTGGTGCGATGCCATGGAACGCCGCTGGACCGACTGGCTTTCCGGGCGTCCCTCGCGTGAATCGGACCGAGTCCAAGCCCTTCCCGACCCGGCGGAGCCCTGGCAATGAGCGAACTGCACCTGCCCTGGCTGGAAATCGCCATTATTCTCCCCCTGGTCGGCGCCCTCTGGGTTCGGAGAATGACCGACCGCGAGCGCGCTCAAACGCAATCGGTTTACTTCCTCAGCGGATCGCTCTTCGCCGCCGTGGCGGCCTGGGTCGATTTCGCCGCGCTGGGAACCCGGGCAGCGCAAGATTCCGGCCACTGGGTCAATCGCTGGCTGGGGGCCGATTCACTGCTGATCGACCGGCTCAGCGCGCCGCTGTTGCCACTAACCGCGCTGCTCTTTCTGGTGACGGTGTTGGCCACGATGCGCACCCAGGCGGGCAGGTTCTCTTTTTGGCGAACGCTGCTCTCGGCCTCGATCACGTTGGCTCTGCTGGCCTGCAAAAACCCCTGGGGGATGATCGGCCTGATGGCCCTGGCAACGGTGCCACCGCTGCTGGAACTGCGCGATCGCGGGCGCTCGACCCGCATTTTCGCGCTGCATATGGGGGTTTTCCTCCTGCTGATGGCCGGGGGCTGGCTCCTGGTTTCCCGCGCGCCCGACCAGGCCAGCCCGCCGATCCTGGGCGTGGCCCTGCTCACGGCCGCCGTCCTGCTGCGCAGCGGCGTGGTGCCGTTTCACTGCTGGATTACCGACCTGTTTGAGAACGCCACCTTCGGCACCTCGCTCTTGTTCGTGACGCCGCTCACCGGCGCCTATGCCGCCGTGCGCCTGGTGCTGCCCATTGCTCCCAGTTGGGCCCTCCGCAGCATCGCCCTCTGGTCGCTGACCACGGCGGTTTACGCGGCCTCGATGGCCCTGGTTCAGCGCGAGGCTCGACGGTTCTTCTGCTACCTGTTTCTCAGCCACGCCTCGCTGGTGCTGGTGGGCCTGGAAACCGCCACGCCCCTGGGACTGACCGGTGCCCTGGCCGTTTGGCTCTCGGTGGGGTTGGCCCTGACCGGCTTCGGGCTGACGCTGCGGGCCATGGAAGCGCGCACCGGCCGCATTTCGCTCAACAGCTACCAGGGGTTGTTCGACCGGGCACCCCAGTTGGGTTCGTTCTTCCTGCTGACCGGCCTGGCCAGCGTGGGTTTTCCGGGCACCATCGGGTTCGTGGCCACCGAGCTACTGGTCGAGGGCGCGGTCACGGTCTACCCAATCGTGGCCGGTCTCATCGTGCTGGTGGCCACGCTCCAGGGCATCGCCGTGGTCAAGGCCTACTACCGGCTCTTCACCGGCACGCGCTCTCACTCCTCGGTGTTTCTCGAAGGGCGGTTGCTGGAGAAAATCGCCGTGCTGGCCCTGAGCCTGCTGATTATCGGCGGCGGCTTGTTTCCTCAACCGGGAATTGAGTCTCGCTTTCAGGCGGCCATGGAAATCATCGCGGACCGTAGCCAACGGTTGAAAGAGCCGGCCAGCCGCTCCGAGCACGACGCGGTACACGCAGCCCGGTCCGCTAGCTCGCCCCAGGTTCGCTAAAACCCGGTCTGCGCCAGGGCCGGATTGGTCCAAGGCGCAAGCCAGACCGCGCCCGCCGTCGGCCGCGAATCGGCGGCAACCCTCGCGGAATCCTTTGACTCGCTTCCCGCCGCGGGCATAGGATGGCAGCCGATGTTTCGGGGGGTACGCGCCGCCACTCGTCGGGTGTGGGGCGCGAGCGATCACGAGCCCTGCCGGCCGCCCAGCGCCGCGTGGCTCGATCAATCAGCGGGAGGTTCGTTTCATGGGCCGCGTAGCTTCGACCGTCTCTCTGGCAGTGTTGTTGTGCGCGTGGGGCCCCGCACTCGCCCCGGCCTGGGGGCGCACGTGGAGCGATTCGACCGGCAAATTTCAGGTGGAAGCCGACTTCGTTCGCCTGGAAGGGGGCCAGGTTTACCTGCGCAAGTCGAACGGCAAGATGCTCAAGCCGATTGCGCTCGACCGGCTTTCCGAGGCCGATCAGAAGTTCGTCCGCGACCTGACCAGTTCGCCTGGCGACGACCTCCCGCCCGGCGCGCCAAGCGAAACCGCGCCCAGCGAGGCACCCGCGGGGCCGCAAGCGCTGGCCTGGAAATTCACCGCCGGGCAGCAGCTACCCTATCAGGTCCACGTCAAGCTCATGGTCGAGATTAAAACTCCGTCGGCCCCCGTCAAAATCCAGGCCGATGTGACCCAGACTGCCCGCTGGACGATTAAAGAAGTGGGCAGCGACGGCGCGGCCACGATCGGGTATCGCATCGAGCGGATGGCGGGCGAGATGCGGCCCCCCTTGGGGCAGCCGATCAAGTTCGACACCGCCAACGAAAAGGCCGGCGACCGCCCCAACCCCGTGGCGGCGGCCATGATCGCCCCCTTGAAGCAACTGCTCAACGGCGAGATTCTGCTCAAGGTAACCGCGGCCGGGAAAGTGCTCGAGGTAACCGTTCCCGACAGCATGAAGCAAGCCAACTGGGGGGCGGCCGGCCAGGGCCCCATGGCGGCCACCGGCGCCATGGCCGATCCGAATCAAATCGCCGAACAGCTGGGCGACCTGTTGGGTTTTCTCCCACCTGGACCGGTCGCGCCCGGCAGTAGCTGGTTCCAGCCCATCGAGCGCCCCATGCCGCCGTCGGGTGTGCTCAAGGGCAAGTCGACCTTTACGTTCCAGGGACTGGAGGAGCGTAACGGCCGCCGGTTGGCGAAGATCGTCGAGGAGGACGAGCTCGTGTTCGAGGCGACCGCCCCGCCGGCGGGCACCCCGCCCGCGCCCCCCTCGCCGGCCAACCCCCAGGTAACCGTTACGCCCAAGAAACAGGGGACCACCTTCTGGTTCGATCCCGAGGCGGGGACGCTGGTCGAATCCAACGCGGTTTCGGTGCAACAGGTGGTGGCGGTCAGCGGCCCGGCGCCGCACCAGACGCAAGATACGACCATCGAAACCCTGGTCGACGTAACGCTCGCCGAGGCGGCCAGCGACGCGGCGACAACGGGCGCCCCCCCGGCCGCCGGCCAGTAGAGCGGCGAGGTGGCAGTGGCATGTCCCTGACCGATCCGAGGGCATGTCACCCGGCCGCCGGCTCGTGACTGCGCTGATTCAGCGACGGCGCACGCCGGCGGGCAGGAAACTGCGTTAGCTCATAAAACGCGGTGAACTCGATGCAGTTGTTTTCAGACTGTATTCGTCGTGATTCCTCTCCAAGGCCTGAGCAGGAGTCAACCTTCGCGCATTTAGATCGCCGGTCCGGCGAGCAGTGGGCTCGCGTGCGCGCGTGTCTTGAAACCTGGTTCATGCGCTATCCAGCAGAGGACAGGCGTAAACTGTCGCAGAGGTTTCGTTCCGGCGACGACGACGCATTTCACTCGGCGTATTTAGAGCTGTGCATACACGAACTGCTGCTGCGGACCAACCACGGCGTGACAATTCATCCGGAGATAGACGGGACGTCAAAATGTCCGGACTTTTTCGCCAATGACGGTGTCCTCGGAAAGACGATCGTCGAGTGTGCTATTGTGACGGGAATGTCAAAGAAGGAGCGCGGAACCGAGGCGCTGGTTGGCTCGGTTAATGATGCGTTAGCCTCCGTTTGGTCACCAGACTTCTACTTTGAATTCAGTTACTCAGGTACCCCTCGCAGTCCGGTGCCAGTTTCCATTTGGCGCAACAGACTCGAGTGCTGGGCCAGCACCCTAGACTACGAGCCGGTACGCGCACAAATGCAGAACACACTGAGAAGGCGCCCGGAACTGGATTTGCAGCACGATGGCCTGATTGTTCGAGTTCGTCCTATTGCCAAGCGCGCAGCGCGGGGCAAGCCCGACGTCAGTTCACGTGGTCCCTCAGCATTCGACGGTCTGCAAGTTACGTCGCGATTCGCAATTCGTGATTGCGTGCAAAACAAGGCGACTCGCTATGGGAAGGTGGACTTACCGTTCGTAGTCGTCGTGAATTGCATGGGCGTGAACGCCGTGGACGATGAAATCTGCGATGGAATCTTCGGCAGAGATGGTGTGTGGCGCGCCCACGATGATCGTCGGCATACTCGCCTGAGCGCTGTATTGGCCTTCGAACAACTTTTTCCATGGGGAGTTCCACGAGCAAGAGCCTGGCTGTTTCACAATCCGGTTGCAAAAATCAGGTATGAGGGGCCTCTCGACAGGCTTCCCCAGTTGTGTTTTACGGAGAATGGTATCGAGCTACGTGAAGGATGTCAGATCGGATCGATCTTGGGACTGGCTGACCATTGGCCCATGACCGATGATTAAATGTCGGCAAAACCCATCGGCAAATCTGCGTGTCTGGCGAGCGGGCGACCGCCTGCCGGTGCGTAGTGCTCCTCGGACATCCAAGTCCCGGGCGATCACAGCCGCTCGTTGGCCCAATTAACTCGTTTGTCCGAGCCCCGCAGAGACAAGAGGGGAGCCTACTGATTCCAAGCCCTCTGATTGCTTCGCAAACCTGACGCACTTCGGGTATCGGAGCCACCCGCGACCCGCCGATCGCCGACCTACTCGTCGGTCACGCAGCCTTCGCTTGCCGTTTTTACCAGCTTGATGTACTTGTGCAGCGTTCCGCGGCTGACTTTATACGGGGGCGCTTTCCAGGCGGCGCGGCGGGCGGCCAGCTCCGACTCAGACAATTCCACCTCGAGCCGCCGCGACCGGGCGTCGATCGTCACACGATCACCGTCGCGCACCAGCGCCAACGGACCGCCCTCTTGGGCCTCGGGCGTGATGTGGCCGACGATGAATCCGTGGGAACCGCCGGAGAATCGCCCATCGGTCAAGAGCGCTACATCCGATCCCAGGCCCGCTCCCATGATCGCGGACGTCGGCGTTAACATTTCGGGCATTCCCGGTCCACCCTTGGGGCCTTCGTAGCGGATGATGATTACGTCTCCCTTGCCGATCTTCTTTTGCTCGAGCGCCGCGAGCATGTCTTCTTCGCCGTCATAGACCTTGGCAGGACCCGAGAAGTTCAAGCCTTCCTTGCCGGTGATCTTGGCCACTGCGCCTTCGGGAGCCAGGTTGCCGCGGAGAATCTGGATGTGGCCAGACGGCTTGATCGGCTTCTCCAGCGGATGGATGACCTCTTGGCCAGCCTTCAACCCCGGCAGATCACGGAGGTTTTCGGCCAGGGTCTTGCCGGTGACCGTCAGACAGTCGCCGTCCAGGTAGCCCCTTTCGAGCAGGTACTTCATCAAGGCCGGCGTGCCGCCGACGTGGTGCAAATCCTCTTGCACGAAACGGCCGCTTGGCTTCAGGTCGGCGATGTAGGGCACCCGGTCGCTGGTCTTCTGGAAGTCGTCGATCGACAGCTCCACGCCAACGGCCCGGGCCATGGCCAGTAGGTGCAAGACCGCGTTGGTCGAGCCGCCGAGCGCCATCACCACGACCATGGCATTCTCGAACGCCCGGCGGGTCATGATGTCGCGGGGCTTGAGATCTCGCTCAAGACAAATACGGATCGCCTCGCCGGCGCGGAGGCACTCGTCGAGTTTCGCCGGGTCCTCGGCCGGGATCGACGAGCTGTAGGGCAAGCTCATGCCCATGGCCTCGATGGCCGAGGCCATGGTGTTGGCCGTGTACATCCCGCCGCACGCGCCGGCGCCCGGACAGGCGTGGCGGACGATGTCTTGCCGCTTGGCTTCGTCGATGCGGCCAGAAAAATACTCGCCGAAGCACTGGAAGGCCGAGACGATGTCCAAGGTCGCGCCGTGGCTGTGCCCCGGCTTGATCGTGCCGCCGTAGACCATTAGGGCCGGCCGGTTCAGCCGCCCCATGGCGATCAGGCAGCCCGGCATGTTCTTGTCGCAGCCTGGGATCGAGACGTTGGCGTCGTACCATTGGGCGTGCATCACGGTTTCGATCGAATCGGCGATCAGGTCGCGCGACTGCAGCGAGTAGCACATGCCCTCGGTGCCCATCGAGATGCCGTCGCTGACGCCGATGGTGTTGAACCGCATCCCAACCAGCCCTGCCTTGGTCACTCCCTCCTTGACCTTGGCCGCCAGCGCATTGAGGTGCATATTGCAGGTGTTGCCCTCGTACCACACGCTGGCGATTCCTACTTGCGGCTTCTGCATGTCCGCTTCGGTCAGGCCGGTGCCAAAAAGCATGGCTTGGCTCGCGCCCTGGCTCTTTGGCTGCGTGATGCGGGAGCTGTACTTATTCAGCGCTTGCGGCATAAAGACGAATTCCTTACGCGGGAGGACCCGTGAGAAAAACAACCCGCCACGTAACCGATGACCCAACGCGCCGAACAGAAGATCGTCGGGCGGTCGTGCCTTAGGTCACCCCGGTTCGAGCCGCGCCGAGGTAGACAATCGGCAGCCGAGGCGCGTCCCCCCCGCTGGGCACAGCTTCGGTGTCTCCCGGGGGCCGCGACACAGGCCAATGGGCAGGTGGCTTCGGATGGTAACCGTGCAACCGGACGGCCCCGGTTATCGCCTGTCGGCACTCCATTTTCAAGCTACGCCGCCCGCCTCCGGCGGCGTGAACAGAACCTGAGGCTGCCTCCGCCGATGCTGCCGGTGGAGACCTGCCGAGGCCGTTGCTAACGGCCAGGCCAATCTGTCTCAGAGCGGGTGAAACCAATCTCTAGCAGTCTGTTGAAATAGGCCGTCCTGGCCTATTTCAACCTCGCCAGGTGCGGGGCCAAGCTCCGCACGGCTCGCAAAATAACGACTTGGGTCGCTGTTTTGGCATCGCATCCCCGCGATGACCCAGCCCGAGGAAACTTGCAACGGGCTGCCAAGCCTGCTTTCGTCGCCAGACGAATCGCTTCGTCCGGCGCTACGCTCGCGACGACGAGCTATTTTGTTCCCGCTACGGCAGTTCCACCGCCAGGCGCAGGCCAAATTGCGGGTTCGCCTGCTGAGGCTCTGCCGCCAGGCGCTGCCAAACCCGGCATTGGTCGGCGCTGCTTCCGAAGCTGCCGCCACGCAAGATGCGGTGCGTGCCGACCGCGGGCCCCTGGGGGTCCACTCCCGCCGCGCCGTCCTGGTCCGGAGCGTTCCAATCGCTGCACCATTCCCAGACGTTGCCGTGCACGTCGAACAGGCCCCAGGCATTTGCCGCCAAGCTGGCCACGGGATGGGTGTGGCCGCCAGAGTTGGTGGGATAGAACCAGGCGAACTTCTCCAGCTCGGCCACGTCGTCGCCGAAACAGTAGTTGCCGCGCCCCCCGGCCCGGGCCGCAACCTCCCACTGGGCCTCGGTCGGCAAACGAAACACGAGCGGCTGTGCCGGTAACTCTTGCGCGGCCAGGCGGCGCTGGTTCAGGGCCTGGAGAAACTCGGCCGCGTCGTTCCAACTTACATTGTCGACCGGCCGCGTCGGCTCTCCAGGGTGAACAAGCTGGCTCGGGTTGCGGGGCATGAGCCATCGCCACTGAACCTGGGTTACTTCGGCAATCGCCAGATAGAAGGGGCGCGTCAGCGTTACCTCGCCTCCACGGCGCGGATCGCCGTAGCGATACGTGCCCGGCGCGATTCTGCGGAGCACCAAATCCAACCCCTCGGCCAGCCGCACCGTGAGTTGCTCGGGGCCGCTCGGTCCGGCCGGCGCGGCGGTCGCCACCAGCCGCGAAGACGCCGCGGCAGCCTGCTCCAGGCGAGCCTCGGCCTTGCTCCGGGCCAGGCCCACCAGCCAGGGCCGTGCCCGCTCGTACCAGTCCGCGGCTCGCAATCGAACATGGGCCCGCTGCGGCGCGGGCAACTTTTCGGCCAGGTCCCACCAGCCATCGGCCAGTCGCAACTGTTGATCGACGGTCCGTGGGCCGTCCAGGTCGAGCCGAGCCAATTGGGCCAACTCGGCGTCTTCGCCCAGGGCCAAAAGCGGCAGCCCCACATCCCAGCGGTTCAAGTCGAAGGCCCGGTAGCGCCCCACCGCGGCCGCGGCAGCCGGGTCGTCGGGCTGCTGGGCCAGGGTAGCTAGCGAGCCCGCCAAACGGCGATACCGGGCCTGAAGCCGCCGCCACTCTTCGGTGCGCTGCTGGCAAAGCGTGGCCAGCTCGTTGTCTCCCGCGCGGCGCACCAGGCCGTTGACGGCCAGGTTCAGTCGATTCAATTCGTCCCAGCGGTCCTGCTCGACCAGTTCCGCCAGCAACGGGTCGGCCGCCTGCCAAAGCTCCGAGGCGCTTCCCGGCAAAGCCCGCGAGGCAATCTCTGCGAGGGCCGTGGTCGCCTCGGCCAGCGGGTCGACCTCGAACCGCTGAGCAAGCTGGTCCGTGCAGCGCCGCGCGAGCGGCCAGCTTCCCTGCTCGACGGCGAGTGCCTGAGCCCCTACAAGCATGACGTATGCTGCCGGCGGGTGCGGCTGGTTTTCGGCGGCCGACAACAGCTCGACAATCAGCGCTTGCCGGTCGGCACTGCCCGTGGCGGCCGTTATCCGCGGGCCGTACAAATCCTGATAGTGCCGCTGGGCCTGGGCAAGCTCGTCGCCGGTGGGCAGCGGCAGCCGCTCGGTCGGCCCGGTCGGGGCCGTAGCGTCGGAATCGGCCACGGGCAATGCAAGGGCTTCGGTCAAATCGGCCACGGGCTGGCCGGAATCACGCAGCGCGGTCAAGCGAGCCACGGCCGCCGCCCGATCGCCCGATGGGTCGATGGCCATAAACGTGGCCACGGCCCGGTCTCGGGCAGCGGGCTCGCTCGTGGGCGAGGCTTCGGCCAGAGCAATCAGGATGGGCCCGGGCAAATCGCGCCAGGCAACCTCCTCGGTCAAGTTCCCCCGGCCGAGTTTAATGCCGCTGGCAGTCAGCCCCTCGATGGTAACCAGCTCGCTGCCGACGGGTAGCTGCCCGGCGCCGGCCAGCGACTCGGCGCCGCCGCGCACCTGTTGCCAGAAGACGGTCAACTCTCGCTCGATCAATCGCAACCGCGCCCAGCGGGCGCGGAGTTCATCGCTGGTGAGTGCCGGTCGAATGGTTTCCAATAAAACGCGGGCTTCCTCGACGCGCCGCTGGGCTAGGGCCGCCGCCAGGCTCTCGAGCAACCGCGGGCCAGGCGCCAGCGCGGGGAGCGGCGCCGCCGCGCCGGTGGGGACTTCGGTCGGCGGGGGAGGCGTTTCGTTGCTTGTTTGGGGCGAGGGCTCGTCGGTCGAACTGGTAGTTTCCGGGGCGGCGTCCGCTCCGTTCGCCGCGGCCGGCTCGGGGGTTGCGTCCTCGCCGGTGGGCCGACGAATCGCAATGTGCGGCGCCGCTTGGGGCACTTCCGCCGCGCCGCTTCCAGCGGTGTGGCCACCACGCTGGCCCTCGGGGCGCCGGCTCGCTGACCGCCAGTCACCCCCGGACCAGGCGAGCCAACCAGCGAAGCCCACCCCAATTACCACCGCCCCGAGGGCCAGCCTGCGGCCCGGCGATCGGCCGGCCGCGCCGCCGGCGCCTGGAGCCTGCGTCGAGAGCGGTTCGACGACAATCGCGGGCCGGGGCGCTTCGTCGCCGGCGCCTGGCGATCCGGCCGGTCCGGTCGTCGCCGTTTGCGCTCGTGCGGCCTCGACCTGCTGGTGATAGGCCCGGCGGCGGCGCGGGTCGAGCAAGGTCAATCGGGCATTGGCCAACTCGCCCAACAGCCGCTGCGAAACTTCGGCATGGGGCCCATTTTGAAAGGTTTTGACGTGAGCCATCTGCCGGTCGGCCGCGTTGGCGATTACATCGCCGTCATCTTCCCCCCACCTTAGGCCCAACAGCGCGTAATGGTTGGGCGGTCGCTCCGGATCGCGAATCCCCAGCCATTTCAAATACGGGTCCAGCGGCATCGAACACGTTCGCCAAATGGGAGTGAGACAGTTTCTGGCCGGGACGCGGTAGGCGCCGCACCCTCGATTATCGTTCGGCCGCCTGCCTCGACAAGGAATCGCGGTTTCCGTGCGGGGGTTCCGCGGCGGGTTCGGCGGGGTATGTGTCCGAAAAAGTAACGGCCCGGATCGGCAAAAAGGGGCCGATCGGTTATAAGCTCCTGGGTGCCCGGGAGGTGGCCGGCTAGCGAGCGCCGCGGGCACGGGGGGCGAAGTCGCTGCCCGAGCCGGCCCCCAGTTTCGTAGCCATTCCGAGGAGCGCATGGGCGTGGTTACCGCGCAACAGGTTTCCGACCGGGTGCAACGGCTGCTCGACGAACACCGCCCGGGGTTCACCCTGGCCCAAGCGTTTTACAACGACCCGGAGATTTACCGGCTCGACGTGGAGCGCATCATTCGCCCCGGCTGGATGATGGCCGGCCACACCTGCGAAATCCCCAACCCGGGCGACTATTTTGTTTACGCCATCGACGGCGATTCGCTGCTGATCGTGCGGGGCGACGACGGCCAGATTCGCGCCCTGTACAACACCTGTCGCCACCGGGGGTCGCTGGTGTGCCTGGAGGCCGCCGGCCACGTGGGCAAGCTGGTTTGCCCCTACCACCAATGGACCTATGCTCGCGACGGCCGGCTGCTCGGCTGCGGCGGTATGCCCGACGACCTGAACCGCGGCCAGTGGGGGCTGCTGCCGGCCCAGGTCCGCGAAGTTGCCGGGCTCATCTTCGTTTCGCTTGCCGAGTCGCCACTCGACTTCGAGCCGGCCTACCAGGCCATGGCCCCGCAGATTCAACCCCAGGGGCTCGAGCGTGCCAAGGTCGCCTGCCAACGCGACTACACGATCGGCGCCAACTGGAAACTGGTCTGGGAAAACAATCGCGAGTGCTTGCACTGCCCGGTGGGGCACCCCCAGTATGTGAAGGCCAACTACGACGTGGCCTCGAACGACGACCCGGTTGCCTTGGCCCGGATCGAAGCCCGCTCGCAACAAACCGAAGATCGCTGGCGCGAGCTGGGGCTATCGGTCAACTATCGTCGGGGGGGGCTGACCGTGTTTCCCGACCAGGTCTGGTACCGCGCCAACCGCACTCCGCTGGCCGAGGGCTTTGTGACCGAAAGCCTCGACGGTCGCCCCGTGGCTCCGCTAATGGGAGCCTACACCGAGCACGACGTGGGCACCCTGAGGATTTCGACCCTGCCCAACTTCTGGAACCATTCCTCGAGCGATCACAGCGTATCGACCCGGCTCACGCCCGCTGGCCCGGAAACAACCCTCGCCCGCGTGACCTGGCTGGTCGATCAAGACGCGGTGGAGGGGCGCGACTACCAGCTCGACCAATTGCTCCCCTTCTGGCAGTGGACCAGCGAACAAGACTGGGTGCTCTGCGAAAACAACCAACTTGGCGTGAACTCGCGGGCCTACCGGCCGGGACCCTATTCCCCAACCAAGGAATACAACGTCCAGGGGTTTGTCCGCTGGTACCTGGAGCAATTGAGCCCCGCCCGGGCCGTGAACTAATCACCGGCTCTGCGCGGGGGGCGGTCCTCGCCGGGCCGCGAGGCAATCGATCTTGAGAACTCGCCCCGCGACTTTACCCAGATCAGGTTGGCAACGAACGTAACCTGGTCGATCGAGGGAGTGCATGACGCAGCTTTCCGACGCGGAGTATGTCGTCATCGGCGGCGGCGCCGTGGGCTGTGCCGTGGCGTACAGCCTGGCGCTGGCCGGCCAGCGCAGCGTGGTTGTGGTCGAGAAAGAGCCCGCCCTGGCATCGGTTACCTCGGCCCAAGCGGCCGGGTTGGTCGGCCAGGTTCGGGCCAGCTTGGAGCGAACCCAACTGGCCATGTGGTCGGTGGCCACGTTTTCAAGGCTCGAAGAAGACCCCGAGGTGCGGCCCAACTGGCGGCAAGTGGGCAGCCTGCGGATCGCCCAAACCGAGGCCCGGGTAGGCGAGTTCCAGCGGCTCGTGGCCATTGCCGAGCAAGCCGGGCTGGAAGTCGAACTGGTCGCGCCCGCCAAGGCGGCCCAGCGCTGGCCGCACATGGAACTTGGGAGCGCGTTGGCCGTGCTCTGGTGCCCCAGCGACGGCTATATCCAGCCCTACGATCTGGCCATGTGCTACCGCCATCACGGCCAGCTCGCCGGGGTACGCTATCTGACGAACACTTCGGTTACGGGCATCGAGCGCACCAACGGCCGGGTGAGCGCGGTTGAGACCAGCGCCGGCCGAATCGGTTGCCGCTGGGCCATCAACGCCGCCGGGGCCCACGCATTTCATATCGCCGCCATGGTTGCCCTGGAACTTCCCATCGTGCCGGTGCGGCACGAGTACTTCATCACTGTCCCCGCGCCTGGTCTCACGCCCGAGTTGCCCACGTTCCGCATTCCCGACGCCACGCTCTACGGTCGACCGGAAGTGAATTCGCTGCTTTTGGGGGGCTGGGAGCCGGCGGCCTGGAGCGTGCTGCCGAGCCAATACCCGCTAGCAGGCGATCCGCCGCCGATTCCGGAGGATTGGGAAGTGCTCGGCCAATTCGCGGCGGCGCTGGCCCCCCTGTTTCCCGCCGTCGATCAGTTGGGCATTCGCAGCGTCATGCGCGGCTGGCCCACTTTCACGCCCGATGGCCGCTTTATCGTCGGCCCCAGTTGCCGCGTCCCCGGCTTTGTAATGGCGGGCGGCTGCAATGCCCACGGCGTTTCGGGCTCGGCGGGCATCGGTCGGCACGTGGTCGAGTCGATCCTGGCCGATCAGCCTTCGCCCTACGTACAGAGCCTTTCCCCCGATCGGTTTACCGAGCGCGTTTGGAATTGGCCGTCGGCCCAGCGCCAGGCGCAGGCGGTTTACGAAAGCTACTATGCCCTGACCGGTTGACCCCGTAGCAGAAGACCTGGCGTGACCCTTTCGCTCGACGACCTGGTGCGGCACCTTCCCCAGTGGGCAAACCAACCGCTGGAAGTAAGGCCCCTCTCGGGCGGAATCACCAACGCCAATTACCTGGTCCAAGTGGGCGACACGCCCTGGGTGCTCCGCGTGGCGGGCCGGTCGAGCGAGCTGCTGGGGGTCGACCGCGCGGCCGAGGTGATTCATACCCGGGTCGCTGCCGAATTGGGGCTGGGCCCCGCGCTCGTGGCCCATTTGCCCGAGCCAGGCTGGACCGTGCTCGAATTCTTGCCCGGCCAAACGCTTACCGAAGACGACCTGCGCCGTCCAGGAATGCCCCGCCAACTCGGGGCCCTCGTACGCCGCCTGCATCAGGCCCAGGGTTTCATCCGCGCGTTCGACATGCTGGCCTGGATCGCGCGGTACCGGGCGCAGCTCCAGGCCTGGGGGGCCCCGCTCCCCGAGGGACTAGCCCAGCAGCTCGGCCGGCTCGACCGGTTGGCGGAGTTGTTCCAGCGCTGGCCCGCCGCGGCCGTGGCGTGCCACAACGACCTGCTGGCAGGCAACCTGATCGATACGCCCGGGGGGCTGCGCATCGTCGATTACGAGTACAGCGGCTGGAACGATCCGTTCTTTGAACTGGGGAACACCGCCCAAGAGCAGCAATACGATCCGGGGCAACTGGCCGAGCTTTGCCAGGGCTACTTCGGCCACACCAGCGAACCGCTCACGGCACGGGTCTGGCTCAACATGATCGTCAGCGACCTGGGTTGGTCGCTCTGGGCGGCCATTCAAGCCCGCGTTTCGGCGCTCGACTTCGACTTCGAGCAATACGGCGCGGGTCGCTGGCAGCGGGCATTGGCCAAGCTCGATTCGCCCGAATTCGTGGAGCGCATGGCCGCCGCCGATCGGCCCGTGCCGACGGCCTAATCGCGCTCGCTGGGAACCCGCTGGCGAGCCTTGACCATTAGCCGGCTGATTTCGGCCAGTTCGGCGCGCGTGAGATGGCCCAGGTTGGCGCGATGCGCCTCCAGAACCGGTTCGTCGAGGCTGGCCACCAGTTCGCGTCCCGGCTCGGTAATCGCCACCCGCACCACCCGGCGATCGGTCGAACTTCGCGCGCGCTGGACCCAGCCAGCCTGTTCCAAACGATCGATCAGCCGCGTAACATCGGGCTCTCGGGTAACCATTCGGGCCGCAACTTCCTGGCAGGGTAGTCCGGGCTCTCCCGCACCGCGCAAAATACGCAGCACGTTGTACTGCGGGTTGGTCAGTCCCGCCTGCTTAAACACCTGGCTCACGCTGCCCAGAAGCAAACCGCCGGTCCGCAGGATATTGAGCGTGGCCTCTTCTTCGGGCGACTGGAAGGCGTTGCGTTTCTTGAGCTCGCTTTGCAGATTGCGGGCCATGTCGGGTACTCGGGAAAAACGAAACGGGGGGGGGAATCTGGCGGCAATCGCCCGGCGTTGCGGGCCCAAGGCCGGTTGCGGGGCGCGACCGGCACCCCGCTATTGTACGTTTAACCGATTGTCGTGTCGACGAGCAATTGGCGGCGCCGTCGCTCGCCTGGTGCGGACCAAGATCCCACGGGTTCGCCAACCCAGCGGGGGCCGGTCACGCGGGCGGCATGAGCACGCGGAAGCCAGCGCCATTTCACGAAGCCAGCGGCATTTCACCCGGCCAACGCGATCACATCCCTGCGCTCCGAAACACGCTGCGAGGAAGCGCTGGCCAGCAGACCTTGCCGGACTCGGCCGGCTATCGCCCTCGCCGCAGCCGCTGATCGTCGCGCAGCGTGACGCGCACCTTCAGCTTCAGCGGTTTGCCGTCGCGCCACAGTTCGAGCGTGGCCTCTTCTCCCACTGCGGTCGCCGCTACCCGCTGGCTCAGTTCCAGCGGCGACCTGACCGCCTCGCCGTTCCACCGCAGCACCACGTCGCCCGTTTGGATTCCCGCGGCCTCGGCGGGTGAGTTCTCCCAAACCTCGGTCACCAGCGAGCCCTCGGGCAGTTCCAGCCCCAGCGACTCGGCCAGCTCGTCGGTCAGCTCTTTTTGGGCGACGCCGAGCCAGCCGCGGGCCACGCGCCCATCCGCACGAATGCGCTGGTAGACCTCGCGGGCCAGCTCGCTGGGAATCGCGAAACTTACCCCTTGAAACGATTGGCCGACGATTTGCGTGTTGATGCCCACGATTTGCCCGCGGAGGTTCACCAGGGGGCCGCCGGAATTGCCCGGGTTCACGGCCGCGTCGGTCTGCAGGAAGTGTTGATAGGGGTTGTTGTTGATCACTCCCCGGTCGCGCTTGGCGCTGATAATGCCGGCGGTCACCGAGCGATCGAGGCCAAACGGGTTACCGACCGCCATGACCCAATCGCCAACTTCCAACTCGTTGCTGTCGCCCCAGGGGCAGGCCACCAAATCGCCGCCGCCGATCCTTAAAACAGCCAGATCGGTCAGCGGGTCGCTCCCCACGACCTCGACCCCGTCGTACGTGCGGCCGTCGGCCAGGTGCACATCGACCCGGTCGGCCTGGGCAATGACGTGATAGTTCGTCACTACGTAGCCCGCCGCGTCGACGATTACCCCTGAGCCCTCTCCCTTGGCCTCGCGCGGCGGCGTTAAGAGCGACCACTCGTCGTCACTGCGCGAACCTTCTCGAGCGATGCGCCGCATGGCGTCGACGTGAACCACGCTCGGCTCCACGCTCTGGGCCACCCAGCGAAACGCCTCGCTCGTGGCCGAAAGGCTCGACGACAAGCTGGCCAGGTTCAGCCGCGCCACGTCGGCCTTGGCCTGCTGCTGGCCGCGAGTAATGGCGTATTGAACCCGCTCGACCACCTGGGGAATGACCCAGGTAAGCGAAAGCAAAACCAACAGCAGAAACAGCCGCGTGGCGCGCCGCGACCAATAGCCCTCGGCCGACGCATGCGCCGGCAGCACCGCGGCCCGCATGGGCGGAAGCGGAGCCGCACTCACCGGCGCGCCCGGCGCCGCCGAGGTCTGTGTCGGAAGGTTCAACTCCGGCGACACGGGGGGCGTCGCGGGCAAAGCGGCTTGCCGCTCGGGCGCCAAGTGGTCCGAAGCGTGCCTCCGGGTCGCGTCCCAGGCGTCGTCCATGTTCCGTGCGCTCCCCAAAGGGGCCGGCCAACCGGCAGACTACCGCCTCGGCCCTGCCCGGCAACCGACCCGGCGCGGACCGTGTCGCGCCCAGGTCAGAAACTCGGGGCCAGAGCTTTGAATTCAATTATACCTTGGTCGGCAGGCCGCTGGCCAATGGGGCATTGCGGGGCGTCGGGCGGGTCGATGGCCCCGCCCCGCTTGCCGCGAGCGATCCGGAGAGTCGATCCCATCGCCTTGGGGGGGCCAATCCCGTGAATTGACAGACGCCCGCCAACTCGTACCGTGCCCACTGACCAGCGCCCGGTGGGATGATTCGGACGCGCTTCCTGGAACAACTTCGGCCCTGACGATGGTTTCTCGCTACTTTCCCGACCCAGCGCTGGCACCGGCCCATGGCCTGATCGGCGTCGGCGGCAAACTCGACCCCGCTTGGCTGGTCGACGCCTACTCGCACGGCATTTTTCCCTGGCCCAGCGGCGAGGGACAGTTGGCCTGGTGGTCGCCCGACCCCCGAGCGGTGATTGAGCTCGACCAGTTTCACGTCTCCCGCCGGTTGTCGCGCACGCTGCGCAGCGGGCGATTTGAACTGACCATGAACCGGGCGTTCGCCAGCGTCGTTTGGGGGTGCGCCAGCGCCCAGGACCGCCGCGGACAAACCTGGATCACCCGCGAGTTGGCGGCCGCCTACCTGCGTTTACATCGCCAGGGGCTGGCCCACAGCGTCGAGGCCTGGAGCCAGGGGCAACTCGTCGGGGGTGTCTACGGAGTGGCGCTCGGGGGCATGTTCGCGGGCGAGTCGATGTTTTACCGGGTGCGCGATGCCTCGAAAGTTGCCCTCGCCGCGCTCGTGGCGCAACTCAGGCAGCAGGGCTACGTGCTCTTCGATATACAGCAATCCAGCCAACACACCGCGCGGCTGGGTGCGCGCGAGATTCCGCGGCGAGAATTCCTGGCCCGGGTCGAGCAAGCCATTCGGCTTCCGGTTGCCTTCGGCAAAGCGCTGGTGTGCGACCTGCCTGCCCGCCCGGGCGGGGCTTCGCACGGCCGGTAACCCCCCAGAGATGGGCCTGCCTGCCCGCGTAACCCGATGACGCAGTCGGCCACTTTTTGGGCGGAATTGCTGGAAAATAGTTACGTCGCGCCCTTCCGGCCGAGCTGCCCTAGCGACTGGCGCGCTCGAAGCCTGGCGGTTGAATGCGTGAGCCGCGAACCCAAGCCATTGGCACACCCGCAACGGGCGCGAGCTTTAGCACCGAGCCGCCGGCCGGCAGCCACTCTGCGGCAGTGGACGCACCACTCGAGGCGTTTCAGCTCAACGTGTCGAGCGAAGCCAGAAATCGTCCGTTCTACATTCGCATTCCCGCCGGAACCGCGGTCGACAGTACTGTCGAGTAGCACAGCGCCAACACGGCGAGCGCGACTAGCATCGCCGGGCGGATTCTCGCCAGCCACGTGAACAGCGACAGGACCAGAAGGGTCGTCGCGCCGATCGCCAGTTGGCAAACGGGGTGCGTTAAATTCACCTGCAGTGCGGTCGAAATCGGTACCGCCGACAAGAAGCCAGGCAGGCACGGCGCTAGCCGAAGATAATCGTTCGCCACCTGGTCCCAAGCCAGATAGGGGTGCCAGCGGCTTTGCTCGCTTGCCACGATGCATAGCGCGGCGGGCAAATAGAACGCGGCGGCGAGAATCAGCACGGGCCCCAGGTTGCGGCGGCGATCGGCTTGGGGCCCAATAAACAGCCCCAGCCAAACGAGCATCGGCAAGGCCGGCATCCACAACAGCCCCAGCGCGAAGCAGCCCGTCGCGATCATCAACTGACGGATCGTGAATCGAAACTTTCTCGGCGGGGCCCCACGATCGCAACTCATGGCCGCATGATAACGTCAGACCGATCGACCTTGCCAGCTTCCGTAACTCGGATGCCGAAAAGGAACGCACGGGTGCCACGACGCTGAAAACGAACGTACCACCCGCAACCTGGGCACGCTGACACTTGAGCATCGAACCACGATAAGGCTCAAGGAAGGCAGCCGGGAGCCTGCCCTACGGAACTAAGGCGCAGACTGCGGTAAAGCGGGCGATAAATCGATCCCAACTACTGCTCACGGTTAGATCCCGCCGCTACTCGTTCGCCGTCCTGGGTTACCGTGTAATCGCTCTGCATCGGGTTGGAGGTCTCGACAAAAACCTGTGTCCCGTCTTCACGTTCGACGACGGTGAAGTAAGGCAGTTCGTTCGCGTCTGTGGCAACGATGTCGAATGTTTTTCCTGGCAACAGAGTAAAGTCGCCCCCCCACGGCTCGACCCAAATCATGCGTGAGTGCGACGTGTCGTTAGTCAACACAATCTTGCTCGAAAAAGAAGTCATCGTATCGGCACCTCATCACCACGTTATCAACGCTGCCACAGCGAAAAGTGATCTCATCAAGGGAATCATCCACCGTCGAGTAACGAAAGAATTTGTTGGAATAGCTGCACGCGCGCACCGGCGGCAGCACCACCCCTACCGGTTGCGGCAGCGTTCCTGTAGAAGTCCAGCCAATGCTGTGCGACTTCCCTGGTGACACCGGCTGCTCGCAACTCCGCCAACCTAATAGATTCAGCGCGCGCCTCGGCTTCTGCGGCACCGGTTCCCATCCCAATTAGCTTGCTAAAGCCTGCGTTGTTGCGGGCGCCAGCAAGAACATCTACCGCCTTGCCAACATTACTACTTGGGGCGGCCGCCGCGCCTGCTGCGTCGCCCGCACGAGTTGCCTTCGAGGCAACCGATTCGGTCACCTCTTCGACGCCTTCCTGGGCGAGTTTCTTAACGCCCAGTTTGCCAAGGTCTTGGAATACGTCAACAACGCCGAAGGGGAGGATGATCGGCACGCCGGCGATTTGGCTCGCCGCCTCTTCCACCGCCGTATCGGCCAGCTCGGTTACCACGAGCGGGGTTGCCGCCGCAGACGCGGCACCTACCGTTAATCCTCACAAGCCAGCAGCGGTCAATGCGGCCGCGCCGCCGAGCGCCGCCGCCGAAGTGCCCAGCGCCACCTTCTGCGCCGTTTGCAGATCGGCGTCCATCTCACTGGGATGGATCAGAAAGTGCCAGTAGTCGCTCAGGCTGGGCCAATCCCACGAGGCGTCGCTCGCCGTGCCCGGCCTCTAGGCCATCCGCTCGCGCGGTGCCAATTCGTGCAGCGCTTCCAAGCTGCGGGGGTCGGGCCGAGAGCTGAGCGGGTCGAAGCAACGTATGCGCTCTTGGGCTTCGGCCAAGATCGCTGCATGTGCGGCGCGACGAGCCGCCGCGGCGCGCTCGGCCCGCTGGACGCGGGCAGCGGAAAGCGCCGCAAGTTCGTCGAGCCGCCGAGCGATTTCGAGCAGCTTTTCGCGGCGCTCCCAGTTGTAAATCGGCTCGGCCAAACGCACTGTCCCCGGTGCGCGGCGGAAGCTGGATTGCCGATCAGCCAATGACCCACCAACCGCCGCGCACGGCCCACGCTACGAGGGGCCGTGGCCGGATTTCAAGCGGCCGGGTGTGTGGCGGCTGGGTGGCATGTCCCTGTTCTGCTGGAGAGCATGTTGGGTGCCATGTCCACGCGCGCCGTGGACATGCAGAAGAATCCTGAAACATGGCCACTATGGGGTACCACTGTGGCCATGCCACCCAGCCGCAACAAGGGTTCACGGCGTCGAGTGGCACCCGACCGGACGCGGTGCGTGCCCTACCTCGCTACTTGCGGCTCGTAAGTTGATCGATCGCCAGCAATTCCAGACGCTTCGCCGAAAGCAGTTTCGAAAACTCCTCTTCGGACGAAAATCCCCGGATCAAATCCTCTAAAGCTGGAATTGCGTCGGTTGAAGTCAGTTCCGCGATGACGGAAACAAGTGCGCGCCGCAGCGCATTACTGTCCGAATCGGGTAGCTCATTCGACCAAATTGCCCTGAAGTCGTCGGCGAATTTGTCGAAATGGCAACAACGCGAGGCTGCGCGCAGACGCACGAGTTTGAGCAAGATCATTTCGCGTGCCGATTCGGCTGATCTCAACAGTTCCGTGCACTCGAGCAGAGCTAATTGAGCAAATCCCCCGGACAATCGCCATTCGAGCCGGGCCATTCGGAGCTTTCGATTGTTAGGGAATTTATCAACTACTGACCGCCAAAACGCATCTCGTTCCTCTTTCTCCGCGACGTGCAGATTGTGGATCACGCGATCCGAATCGATGCCGTCCAATACGGCACGTCGAAACGACTCACGCGCATCCAGAAACTGGTTATCGTCAAGTTGTTGATCGCCGGCTTCCGCGTGGTTTATGGCCATGTTCATTTCGCTTTCAGCAGCCGGGTGGCATGTCCCTGTTCTGCTGGAGAGCATGTTGGGTGCCATGTCCACGCGCGCCGTGGACATGCAGGAGAATCCTGAAACATGGCCACTATGGGGTACCACAGTGGCCATGCCACCCTGCCTTCCTTGCGGGTCGCAGGGCGCTGGCCAGCGCCAACCGCCTCTCCCTAGTCGCCTTTGGTCTCTGCAAACGAAGGGCGTGGACACATTCCACTGGCCCAGTTGGCAGGATACACGGCCGGGTAGCACCGTCGAACAGCACTCACCGAAGGCTTGTGCATTTCTTGAGGGTGACCCGGCTTTCGATATCTTCACGGTCGACGGCGGTGCATGACAAGTGTGTGCCACCGGCTACGCAAGTGCTCCAGACGCCCAACACTGGTAGATCCAGTGACACCCAAAACCGAGACAAAAGAGCCTTCGATCGGAACAATTTGACCGTGCCACCCCGCCGTGCGCTCCGCGAAAACGCAAACGGCCACTTCCCAGCGAGATGGCTGGGAAATGGCCGGTGCACTTCGGTCGAACAAACGGTTTGCTGTGCGGTTCCGCCGAGCGCTAACGCGCGTCGGACAACTGCCGCGAGCGATAGAACGGGTTCTCCAGCCGCAAGGGCCGCGGGGCCGGCTCCTCGTGCGTCACCTGGCTCTGAGCGGGCTCGTCGGCCGAGGCCTCGGCCCCTGGCGACGGCGGGGGGCTGGCGCTGGTCGACCGAGGAGCCGCCGCTTGCGGAACCGTGAAGAACGGGTTCAGCACTACTTCCGGGGCCACCCACTTCACGTCTGGGGTCATCACCCCCGGCGGGTAGGCCCAGGGGCTGTAGCCGTAGGTCCGCGGCACGGGCCGGCTGTAGTACACCGGCGGATGGGCCGCGTAGTAGGGAAGGTAGTCGAGATTGTTAGGGCTGAAACCGTTGCCGAAGTACTGCCAGGCCATTCCGCCAAAGCCGACTTGTGCCTGGGCAGGCGCGGCCTGCAGGGCGCCCGTCAGAACCAAGGCTCCCGCGAGCCACGGAGCGTGCCGAAGATTCATGGTGCCAAACCTTGTAAGAAGCCAGAGAGAAACCGCGCCCGGCCCTCTAGGGTGCCCGGACCTCGGACGGCGCCCTCCAGAGCGGAAGGGCCCCTCTTTCTTCCAGGCTAATTCGATTGCCTGGGCACTCAACCCGGATTCGCCTGGGTTTCGGTCGGCTGGGGCTCGGAGGGCAAAATCGAGCCCGGGCCCAGTTCCGGTTCCTCGCCAGCGGCGTCGCCCGCGGCGGGCAGGCTGCCCGAACCCGGCGTTTCGGCCGATTCGGCAGACGGAACCTCTAGCTCAGGCAGGGGATAGGGCTCGCCGGTGCCTGGAAACTGCTGGGGGTCGGTCAGCAGCGTGCCGGCGTCGGCCGGAACCTGAATCCGGGGCCCGCACCCCGGCGCGGTCGTCAGCAGTAGCCCCGCCAGCAGAATTCCAAATCGCAACATGGGTCCTCAGATCCGGGGGTTCGCGGGCCGGGTAGCTAGACGCGGCAGGTGGTTCCGGGGGCCAGGCTGGAGGGTTCGCCCTGGGCCGAAGCCGACCGCTAACTTGCGCCGGCGCAGGTTCGTTGGGCCACGGCCGGGCCTAGGCGCGACGCACCGAGCCCGATTGTAACGATCGGGCCCCCTCGCGTCTGCAAGGGGTTGTCGGGCCGGAACTTCGACCGATGAAAAACTTGCCGTCTATCGCCCGGCGGGGGTATGATCCAGCCGGCCGGCCGCGCTCGGCGGATGGAGTCGTTTCTCCGCGCCCCCGAGCGCCCAGAATCGAGGCCCCGGCATGCTGCAGTTCCACGACCGCCCGATTCGCCTATGCGACGGCATGAGTCGCCGCCAATGGCTGCGCGTCGGCGGGTTGGGGCTGGCCGGTCTGTCGCTTCCCACCCTTTGGCAAGGGCGTATCGCCCGGGCAGCCACCGCCGCGGGGCCGGTCGACGCGACCCGGGGTCGGGCCAAGTCGTGCATCGTGCTGTTTCTCATGGGAGGCCCACCCCAGCACGAAACCTGGGACCCCAAGCCCGAGGCCCCCGCCGAGGTGCGGGGCGATCTGGCTCCGATTGCTTCGTCGGTGCCGGGGCTGCACGTGGGCGAGCTGATGCCCCGCGTGGCTCGCCAGGCGCACCAGGTCGCGGTTCTGCGAGCGCTGTCGACCTACGACAACGCGCATTCCTCGAGCGGTTACTGGATGCTGACCGGCACGCCGCACCAGCCCATGAATCAAGAGAATTCCAAGCTGGGGGCCCCCAACAACCATCCCTGTTTCGGGGCCATGGTTCAGCAATTGCGCGGCACGACCAAGGGGCTGCCGGCCTCGATTACGCTGCCCGAACACATTTGGAACACCGGAGGCATTACCTGGCCCGGCCAAGACGGCGGCTGGCTGGGGCGCACGGCCGATCCCTGGCTGCTTACCTGCGACCCGAGCGCCGCCGATTTCCAGGTGCCGGGCATTAGCCTCTCGCGCGAGCTGCCCGATAGCCGATTCGATGCCCGCCGCACCCTGCTGGGCGAGTTGGATCAACGCCTGGCCGAGCTCGACGCTGGCCGCACCGTCGAGCGTTGGGACCACCTGAGCCAGCAGGCGGTCGACGCCATTCGCTCGCCCCGGGCCCGCCAGGCCTTTCGCCTGGATGAAGAAACCCCGGAAGTTCGCGATCGCTATGGGCGAAACCGATTCGGCCAAAGCGTGTTGTTAGCCCGCCGCCTGGTCGAGGCCGGCGTCGCGCTGGTGCAAGTGAACTGGACCCGGGCTAAAGACGACGCCGACGTGAACCCGGTTTGGGATACCCATACCGAGAACGCCAAGCGGCTGAAGACGGCCCTGATGCCGCCGATGGACCTGGCCTACTCGGCCCTGCTCGAAGACCTGGCCCAACGCGGCCTGCTCGAGGAAACCCTGGTGGTTTGGATGGGCGAGTTCGGCCGCTCGCCGCGAATCAACCCGCTGGGGGGGCGCGACCACTGGGGTTCGGTGTTCTCGGCCGCCCTGGCGGGCGGCGGCATCCAAGGGGGCCGGGTCTGGGGCGAATCGGACAAACTCGGCGGGCAACCGCAGTCCGGTCGCGTGGAGCCGCAGGACTTGCACGCCACGATCTATCACTGCCTGGGAATCGACCCAGCCGCCGAGGTGCACGACACCTTGGGGCGGCCCATTCCGGTGAGCCGGGGCCGCGTGATCAGCGAGCTTTTCTAGGCGTCTTCTGATTCAACGCCCCCCGCGTTGCACTCCAGGCGAGGGCGCCCCGGGCACTTCGGGCTTCCACTCGGCCGGCTCTCAGACCCAACGCTTGGTCGCCGGGCTGGCGCGAGGCCGTGGGCGGCTGCCAGCCCTGGGGGGGACCGTTTGACGCCCCGCCCGCGGCACGGTTAGATAGCTTCTGGGATGGGTTGGGGGTAGATCTGCGGGCCGAAAGCTTGGCTTCCGCGCGGCGTTGCCGTGCGCACTAGGCGAATAGCAAGGCCGGTTTCGACCCAGGCATGCGTTCAACGCATGTTGCTCGGTAGCACGCGCACTTTGGCCAGCGATGCGCGCGTACCGTCCCCACGGACGAGCTAGGGGGGCGTCAGCAAGGGCGAACGAGGTTTGCCGATGCGCGCATCGAACGGCATGGATTGCGTGAGACCGCCGAGGGGTCGTACCGCCTATGGGCCATCACGCGCCGATCTCGCTGGCCTGCTGTTCCAGTTCCTCTCCTGGTCGGCATCCGGGCTACTGGTCGTCGCAGGGCTGCTGCCCTGGCTGCCTCTGCCCGTTCCGTTGGGGCTGATCGACGACCGAGTCTTCCTGGTGGCGGGCGTTTTCCTGGCGGCCTGCGCGCTGTTTGCCTCCTGGCTCACTTTCCGATGGCGATTGGCGATCGGGGTGCTGATCGCTTCTAGCGCGCTGGGTCTGGGGCTGCTTGTTTCTTTGCCGGCCGAGTACGGCTTCGTGGCCCTCAGCAGGCAGCAGCCCTATCAATTGACCATGCCGTATCCCAATTCCAGGGCTTACCATCGGCATCGCCCCGATTTTTCGGTTTGGTATCGCTTCGACCATGAAGGCTGGCGCTCGCCGCCGGCTCCCGCGTCGTCACGAGGCTGGGTGCTGTTCCTGGGCTGCTCGTTCACCTTCGGTCACGGCGTGTCCGACGACGAAACGTATGTCGCCTGCCTGGCCCGCGATGCCTGGCCTGACTACCAGCTCCGTTCGAAGGCCTATGGCGGCTCGGGCACCGTGCTGGCGCACCGCATTCTTGTCGACGAGTTGGCCCGGGCCGACCGCCCAGCGGCGGTCGTATACGGCTGGATCGAGGATCATCGCCGTCGAAACTTTCGCCAGCGTCCCGAGGGAGACTGGCTCGGCCGGCTCGCTCCCCGGTTGGAGCACTCGCCCGAGGCGGAAGAATTGCGGGCCCTCAAAGACCAGTGGCTCGCTCAAGACCCGCAGTCCGAAGTGGAGATCGACGATCCGCTTAGCGGCGCGATCTCGCAAGCCCTGATTGGCGATATGGCCCGCCGCTGCCGTGAAGCCGGGGTAGCATTTTACTGGGTTGCCCTGCCCAAGGGGCCGTTTGCTCCCGCGGTCGGGGAACTGCCCGATTTGGCCCCCCCGAGCGGCGTGGAGCTGATCGATGTGCGCGGGGTCAGCCAGAGCTACTTTCCCCACGATCCGCATCCCACCCCGGCCTGGCACGCCGCCGTGGCGCGGGCCATCGCTGACGATCCGCGCACGAATTGGCTCCGCAAGGCTCCTCGCGCAGCGCGTGTGGCGGCCGCCCTACGACCGTAACGGCGGGCGAAGACGGCGCGACGATTGCACGCCGGGATCGAGCGTCGATTCTTGGCAGGGGCCGCCCGCGGTTCTATCATCCGGGTAAGCAGGTTCGGCCGCTGCGCGACGCAGCCGGCCTGAGCCCCTGACTGCCCGTGGCGGAGCGACCAGTTGCGCGGGATGGGAGCCATTACCCGAACGATTCTCGTCGGCCTGACACTGTGCGTGGCCGGCAGTGCCGTGGCTGCGCCTCCGGCGGCCGCGACGATCGATCCGCCGCCGTCGCGATTCTCCTCCGGCAATGAGGCGCCCCCCCCACCGGTTGAGTTCCAAGCGATCGTCGAGGCTGCGCGAGCGAGCCGGCACCCGTTCTTCGGCATGCAGCAGCTTGCCGACTTGTCCGCGAAGCTGACTGAGCCCGATCTCGGATCTGGGCAGCGCGTGGAGATACTCACCGAACTATCCGGCGAGCAACTGCGGCTGGGGCAGGTCGAGGCGGCCATCGCCACGGCCGATCAGGCGCTATCACTGGCCGCGCAAGCCCGATCGAACCCAATCCGGGTGTCGATGGCCCGGATGGCGCGGGCCCTGGCCTATTTGCGGCTGGCCGAGCAACAGAACTGCGTGGACCTGCATTGTCAGGATAGTTGCCTGTTTCCCATCCGTGGCGGTGGAGTTCATCAGGCCAAGGCGGCGGCCGAGCAGGCCTGGCACGACTTGCTCGACTATTTGCGCGAAGGGGGAACGGAGCGCCAGCAGGCCCAGTGGCTGCTCAACGTGGTGGCGATGACCTTGGGCCGCTATCCCGCCGAGGTGCCGGCGGAACACCTGCTTATGCCGGAGCTGTTCGAATCGGCGATCGACATCGGGCGGTTTGTCGACATCGCGCCGCTGGTCGGGCTGAACCGAATGGGCCTGGCCGGTGGCGTGGCCGTGGCCGATTTCGACCGCGATGGACTGTTGGACCTGGCCGCCTCGGACATGGACGTGGCCGGTCCGCTGGCCCTGTTTCGCAATTCGGGAACTGGCCCCTTCGAGGACCTCGCCCCGGGAGCGGGGCTCGATACCCAATGGGGTGGGCTCCAAGTGCAGGCGGTCGATTACAACAACGATGGCTGGATGGACCTTTGCCTTCCGCGGGGTGGTTGGCAGCTCTTTTTCAGCCCTGCCCGGCTTTCTCTGCTGGAGAACCGCGGCGATGGCAGCTTCGCGGATGTGACCCACCAGGCCGGCCTGGCCGAACCCGCCTTTCCCAGGCAAACCTCGGTATGGCTCGACTACGACAACGATGGCGACCTCGACGTTTACCTGGGCAACGAGTCGCTGGCTGAATTGGGCCAGGTGCTGACAGACGTCTACCGAGGTGGCGATTACCCCTGCCAGCTCATGCGCAACAATGGCGACGGTACCTTTACCGACGTGGCGCCGCAGGCCGGCGTGACCAACGACCGTTTCACCAAAGGGGCCGCGGCCGGCGACTACGACAACGACGGCGACCCGGATCTGTACGTGGCCAATCGCTATTCCGACGACCCGCGCAACGGGTTTAATCGCCTTTATCGCAACAACGGCGACGGAACCTTCACCGATGTCGCCCAAGAAATGGGTGTGGTCGACCCACCCCGGGCATTCGCTTGTTGGTTTTGGGATTACGACAACGACGGCTGGCTCGACCTCTGGGTCGGCTCGTTCGATAATGATTCGTCTGAAGTCATGCTGGGCGAGCTGATCGCCGACTATCGCGGCGCGGCGCCGAACCGGGCCCGAACCGGCCGTTTGTACCGCAACCTGGCGGGGCGCACCTTCCAGGATGTTACGGTCGAAACCGGGCTGGATCACCCCTGGATGGTGATGGGCGCCACGTTCGGCGACGCCAATGGCGACGGCTTTCTCGACATGTACTTGGGCACCGGCACGCCCGAGTACGCGGTGATCGTGCCCAATCAGCTCTTGATCAACGATCAGGGCAAGCGCTTTCTGAACGCCACCACCTCGGCCGGAGTGGGCCATTTGCAGAAAGGCCACGGCGTGGCCTTCGCCGATTTCGACAACGACGGCGACCAGGACCTGTATGCCGACCTGGGTGGGGCCTTCACGGGCGACTTCTTCAGCAACTCGCTCTTCGTGAACCCAGGCCACGGCAACGCCTACCTGTACCTGGAGTTGACCGGCGTGCAGTCGAACCGGCAGGCGGTCGGTGCCCGGGTGCGAGTGCGGGTCGACGCGGGGAACGGCATCCGCGATCTTCACCGAGCGGTGGGCTCGACCAGCAGTTTCGGCAGCACGCCGCCCCGGCTCGAGGTGAGCCTGGGCCAGGCTCAGCGCATTGTCGAGGTGGAAGTGGTCTGGCCGCGTTCCGGCATCCGCTCGCTGTACCGCGAACCGCCCCTGAATAGCTGCCTGGCGATCGAGGAGGGCGCCCCCCATTGGAAAGTGGTCCCCCTGCGCAAGGTGCGGTTCCCCGTTCCGGTCCCTGCGTCCACCTCGGGGCACCAACACGGCCACCTGGCTGACGCGGCCGAACGCCCCCGCGACTCGGTCGCCGCCGATGGCCCCGGCACGGGTCGACCCGCTGCCTCCGACCCCGTTACCGAACATCCTTCCGGCCATGCAGCAGCGGCCCCCCCCGCTTCAACGAGCCCACTGCCCAACGAGCGCCGGTCGACTGTGGTGGTGACCCCGCCATCGGTCGGGCCGGCCACCGCGCCGGCTTCCGCCGCGGTGAGCCCCCCCGCGGAAACTCCGGCGGTCGAGGACACCGCGGTCGAAGACACCGCGGCCCGCGAGGCAATCGACCGGTTTACCGACCTGGAACAGACCTCGCTCACGCTAACCCATCAGCTCAAGTCGCTCGCCAGCGACCTGATGAACCTGGGCCTGCCGTTGGCTTCACGCGACAAAGAGTTCGCCCCGGAAGTCGAGTTGGTCGACCTGGCGCCGGATGCCCCGCGCCACCAAAGCAAGAACCTGCCCCAGATTGGCACCCGGGTCTTCGACTGGCTCCTAGCCGCGCCGCGGACCGAGGCGGGCCCTCGGTGGCAGCTTTGGCAGCCGCTGTTGGCCGAGGTGGACTATTTCGACTTCGCCAAATTCTCGCTGGTGCGGAACGATTTTTTGGGACCGGACCGCGATCGAATGACGACCGACGTGGCCTTTGAAGGCCTGGCCAAAACCCGCTCGATGCTCTGGCAATGGATCAAGGCGAACCTGGTTCTCGAGTGGCGCAACTTCCAGCCCGACGATCCGGCCGACCCCCAGTGGCGCATCACCGCCTTTCGCACCCGCGACTTGCACACGTACGAATCGCCCCGCCGATTGTTCGACGAGGCCAGCGGTCGGCTGGTGTCCGACGCGGTCACCCGGGCGCGGCTGAAAACCTCGATTAAAGAGCGGCAGATTGTCCAGGCCCTGACCACCAAAGATTTCGTGCCCCCCAATCCGTACTGGGAATGGCACACGTTCGACCGGCACCCGAGCGTGGCCGTGGTCGACGTGAACCGGGACGGGTTCGACGACTTGTATGTAACCGACGAATTCGGCGCCAACGTGCTGTTGGTTCACCAGGCCGACGGCACGTTTCGCGACGAGGCCTCGGACTACGGCCTGGCCTTCGACGGCGGCACGAACGCGGCCCTGTTCGCCGATTTCGACAACGACGGCGACGCCGACTTGCTCCTGGGGCGCAGCCTGGAGCCCAGCCTGTACCTGGTGCGCGAGGGAGACCGGTTTGTCGATCGCACCGAGGCTTTGGTCGGCGGGCCGCTGCCGGCCCTGGTCTCGTCGATTGCCGCGGCCGACGTGAACGGCGACGGCTTGCTCGACGCCTATCTTTCGACCTACGCCGCCTCGATTCTCAACCGGCAGCGCGACGAGCGCCCCGCCGGCTCGGCCATGCTCGACGAGTTCCTGCCCCCCCACGCCGCCGCCCGGCTGGGCCGGCTGGTGCATGAATCGTACGACGAATTTCAAGACCGGCCGGGTCCGCCCAATTGGTTGCTCTTGGGCGCGGGCGAGGGGCGCTTGCGGCCGGCCGCCGACTCGGAGGCGGTCGAGGTTTGGCGCAACACCTATCAAACCGTGCTGGCCGACTACGACAGTGACGGCGACTCGGACCTGTACGTGGTGAACGATTTCGGTCCCAACAATCTTTTCCAGAACGACGGCACCGGAGGGTTTCGCGACGTTACGGCCGAAACCGATACGGCCGATATCGGCTTTGGAATGGGGGCTAGCTTCGGCGACTACGACCGCGACGGCGACCAGGACCTGTACATCTCGAACATGTTCAGCAAAGCGGGCCAGCGAATCACCACGAACCTGGCGCCGCTGGTCAATCCGAACCTACGGAAAATGGCCGGCGGCAACTCGCTCCTGCGCAACAGCGCCGGCCGGTTTACCAAGGTCTCGGGACTGGAACCCCCCGCCCTCTTGGTCGAAAAATCGGGCTGGTCGTGGGGAGGTCAGTTTCTCGACGTCGACAACGACGGCTACCTCGACCTGTTCGCCACGAGCGGCTACTACAGCGCCCCGGCCGAGGTTTCCATCGAGCTCGACTTGTGAAGCTATTACTGGGCCACGGTCGTGCGCCAAGACAAGCAGGTCGACTCGAAACTCTCTCGCGACGAAACCGTCTGGTGGAAGAACTACCAGAACTGGCGGGAAAGCTCCGACCCCTGGAAGCAGCGAATCTACAGCGCGGGCGATGGCGCGTTTTCGCTCTCGGGGGGCGAACGCGATCATCTGTTTCTTAACCTGCACGGTGAACAATTCGCCGACGTGGCGGGCGTCTCGGGGCTCGATTCGCCCAGCGACGGCCGTGGGCTCGCCCGCTGGGACCTGGACCGCGATGGCCGCCAGGACCTGGCGGTCGTCAATTCCAACGCCCCTTGGGTGAGCTTGTTTCACAACCAGGTCGCCCCTGCTTCCGCGGCGGGAATGATCGCCGTGCGGCTGGTCGGCGGCAATCAAACCGCCCGGCCCGATCCGGCCTGGTCCAACCGCGACGGCATTGGAGCCCTGGTACGCGTGCTTGTCGGCGGCCAGTGGACCATCGGCGAGTTGCGAGCCGGCGAAGGCTTCGCCGCCCAGAATAGCGCCACGCTCATCTTCGGGTTGGGCCCGCTGGCCCGGGCCGACGCGGTCGAAGTTCGCTGGCCTTCGGGCCGCCTGCAGCGAATCGCCGGTGTCGCCGAAGGAACCCTACTCACCCTCTACGAGCGGCCCGACTCGGCGCCCGGCGGACGCGGTTTCGAGCGAACGAACTACCGGCCCGGCGCTCTGGGTACGGCGAGCCTGGCCCCGCGGCGATCGGAAAACCCGATCAACCCGGTCGATCCGTAGCAAGCCCGGGCAAGCCGCTTCCAAAGCGCGGACTCCCGGGCTTAAGCGACGGCGATTCCGCAAATCAAGGGCTGCCGGTCGCGGTTCTGACCGGGGCCGCCGCTGGCGGCAGCAACCGCCGACCGGTTTCGTCCCAAAGCTCGATGCGGTCCAGTTCAACCGCGGCCGGGCTGCTCCCCAGGTCGAAAGCCAGCCAGAGATCGTCGTCGCTGGCCGGGCTGTCGAACGCCACTTGCAGCTCGACCCAAGCCGGGCCGATGCTGGCCCAGGTTCGCTGTACCCAGGGCTGAAACGGCGGATGAGCGTCGCCCACCCAGAGATAGATCGTGCGAGCCTCGTGGGCTCGGGCTCGACACGAAAGCCGGTAGCGCCGGCCCGCCTCGAGCCGCAGGTGGCGGCGCACCCGAATTTGGCCTGGGTCGTCGTGCGCCAAACGAACGATGTTTACGCGCCAAGGGCCGCCGTCGCGTGCTCCGCCAATCAGCTCGGCTTGGCAGCCGTCCCAGGCCAGAAGCCGCCAGCGGGGCTCGGCGGGCAGGGCCCGCAAGGGCTTCACCAGGGGCCAAAGGGCATAGAAGACCAGGCCCGCCGCCAAGAGTGCTGAAGGCCAAGATTCCCTTCGCATGCCAGACCGTCCAGCGCACTTGGTAAGCGGTTAAGAGCTACGTGGTGCGCCGTCCGCCTCGGGCGGCGCGAACTGGGCCAGGCGGCGGGCCAACTCGATTACCGAAGGGTATTCCAGCAACTCGGTGGCGGGCAAGCTCCGTCCCAGGTCGATTTCCAGTCGCCGCGCCACCTCGACCAATTGGGCCGAGGTAATCCCCAGTTCGAAGAACCCTCGACGCCGGTCGATTGCCTGGCCGGCAGACAACTCCAGCACGGCGCCCAGGTGCAGTTCGATCCGCTCACTCCACAGGGCCAGCAGCCGCGGACCGGCGCAGCCGGCCCAGCGCTGTCGAAACGGCTCAGTCGCCTGGCCGGTCGCCTCTTGCGGGGCGGGTGGGTTAGCGTCCATGGCATCGGCTCACAGTTCGAAATACTTTTCATAGGCGTGCGGCGGCAAGATGTTCGCCCGGCAAAGCCACTTAATCGGCCAGCGCAAGGCGCGGAGCAGCGGGTAATAAGTGGCATAATCGCGAAAGGTCTTGGGCGGAGCATCGAGAATGGCCTGCCACTGCTCGGGCGAAATGCCTTGCTTGCGCAGGGCGTACTCGACTAATTCCGGCCGCTCGATGGCCGGGGTCTCGGCCAATTGCTGCAGGGCCTCGTCGCGCGAAATCACCCCCTCGCGAACCAGGGCCGCCAGTTCGATCTGTCGCCAGTCGATACCGAACTTGTGCCGGGCATACCAGCACTGCAAACCGAAGATCTCGTTGTCGAAGTGCCAGCCGCCGGTCGATTGCCAGCCATACTCGCGCTTCAGCAGGTCGTCGACGGCGCTACTGGAGTCGTCATAATAGTTGGTGATGGTGAGCACCCGAATCCGCTTGATGAGCATCCAGTAGGCAAAATCGTGCAGATCCGGGTTATGGAATTTGGGCAGCGGCCGGGTGGAGAACTGGCCGATCAGGCTGCGGACGTAGCGCGCGTCGCAGTAGTTCCACGCGAGCGGGTTGATGCCCTCGGTGCGGTACGAGTGGCTGTGGATGATCCAGTGCACCCCTTCGGCGGCGGCCGTGCGGTACAGGGCGCTCACAATGCCCACGTCGTCGGTCAGGTCGATATAGGGCACCGAAGCCCGGATGGTGCAATTGGTCAACTCCCGCGACTCGGCCCAGTCGGCGATTACCGAATGCAGGTCGACCTGGAGCCTGCCGCACAAGTTCTTGATGTTGGCCTTGGCAACGGCCGAATCCCAGCCGTTGTCGAAGTGCACGGCCAGCGGGCGCAGCCCCAGCCGTACGGTTTGCACCAAGCAATACGAGGTATCGCGCCCGCCGCTGAGCCCCACCACGCAGTCGTAGCGCCGCCCTCTGCCGCTGGCGCGAATGCGCTCGGCCAGGCGCTGTAGAATGGCCTCGCCTTCGGGTCCCACGGGCAGCAAGCGCCGCAGCCGGTCGTGAATATGGCAATGATTGCAGACGCCGGCCGCGTCGAAGCGCGCGCCGGGCACACGGTCGTCGATCACACAGCGCCGGCATAGCCGGCGATCCGGGTCGGCGATCCGCCGGGGCCGCAGGTCGTAGTGACAGCCAAGCTCGAGCGTGGTCATCAACCCTCGCCGCGCCGCCGATTCGACGGATCGGCCACCGCGCCTCTACTAGCGACGCAACAGCGCCCGAAGTTGCGACACATTGGGAATCCCCTGGTCGATCAGCAGAATCTCGCCCCGGGGTCCCGTGACCACGCTGGCCGGCAGTGCCGTCGACCCCAAGCGTTCATTCAAGAAACTGCCCAGGGCCGTCCGCTGCTGGGTATCCAGCTCTCGCACCAACTGATAGGCCGGGTGCTTGGCGTTCTCATACGAAGTCAGCTTTTCCGCCGTGTCCTCCGGGTCGATCGGCACTCCCACGATCGAAAGCTCGTCGGTCGTGAGCATCTGCCGCAATCGCTCGATCTGAGGTAGTTGTCGCTCGCAACTGGCGCACCAGGTGGCCATGGCCACGTGCAGCACAAGCTGCGAGTGTTGCCGCGACGTCACTTCGTTCAGCGGCCAGGCGCCCGGCGAGGAAGCCGAGAACGGCGTCGTCTGCGGCGCGCTCGCCGGCGGCGGCGCGGAGCTCCCCTCGCTCGTTCCGCCCCCTTCGCTCGTTCCGCCTACTGTCGCCGGCGCGGCCACGTTTTCGGCCGCCGGCCCGGTGGCCTGCGCCAACTGGGCGTTGTCGACCACACAGCTCACCTCTGCCAGCTCGACCGCCGCGGAATTCTGCCCCAGGTTGAACTGGGCGCGGGCGCTTGCCGCATCGCCGGGGGCCGCGAACGCCAAATCGAACCATTGCCACTCGTTGGTCAGATCAAGCACCGAGTCGAGCCCCAGTATTTGCCAGGGGGCATGGGCCTGGCTCACGATCGCCTCGATTGGGCGGGGCCGATCGGCCCGAGCCCGGAACCGCAGGCGGTAGGGCTTGCCTGCCTCGACCGAGATGCCGGCGTGGTTGGCCTGAATCTGCCAAGAGGGTCCACTCGGGGGGGCCGTCAGTTCGACACGTATCGCGGTCGGGTCACCCAGGATACCGCTCGTCCGCACGCCCGGGTTTTCCGCGGGGTCCATCGACCACAGGTCGCTGTGCGGAATCTGCGCGGGCACACTTGGCGGCGCGGGCTGGCTCAGCGGTTGCTCAGCGACAACCGGGGTAAACCGGGGGCCCGCCAACTCGGCGCCGCCGGCGGTCAAAGCTCCTGAATCTCCGGGAGGGTCTTGAGCCACGAGGGCCACCTCGGCCACCTCGATTGCGCCCAGGCTCGCAGGCAATTGCACCCGGAGCCAGGCCGTCGGTTCATCGGTATGGGCCAAGAACGACAGCTCGTGGCGCTGCCAGCTCCCGCTCATCGGAACCTCTTGGTCCAGGCCGAGCGAGGATTCGCTCGGTCCGGCGGCGCTCAGCTTAACTTGAATCGAGCCAGCCAGATCGGTGCGCCCCCGAAACCGCAGGGTGTAGTGTCGGCCCGCCTGGAGCGCCATGCCGCTGACGCCCAGTTCCAGCCAGCCCTGGCCACTGGCGGCTCCGCCGGGGGTCGACAGGCGAATTCCGCCTGGCAGGCCCGCCAGCGGACCGAACTCGGCCGCTATTCCGGGCGAGGTCTGGATGCGCCACAGCCCAACCGGGGCGGGCAAGGTCACCACCGGGCTTGAGGCTTCCAAGAGCGGCGGAACCGCCGCCGGTTCTAAGGCTCCCTGGGAAGGTGGCTCTCGATTGGTGGGCTCGGCAGTCTCGGCCACCGCGGGGGTCCGTGGTGGTGCCTCCGGAGCCAACGCTTCGTGCTCGACCAACGGCGCATCCTGGATCGGCGCATCTTGGATCGGCGAATTGTCGGCCGGATGGCTCTCGCTGGCCAGTTGAGGCGAAGGCCCAAAGTGCTCGGCTGGGGCTGGCTCGGCTGGCGAGACCGGTCGCCCTTCGTCCTGGGCGAGCGCCGGGGATTCGATCGCGTCCGACGAGCTTGGGGCCGGCAGCGCCATCTCGGTCGAACCGAGCAACAACTGGCCGTCGCGCGAAATCACCAATTCGCGCAGGTACACGTTATTCATCTGTCCGCCCAGGTCAAAGTACAACCGGGCCGCCAGATCGTTCTCAGTAACCTGAAAATTCAGCTCGAACGGCTGCCAATCGTTGGTCAGCCCCACCGGGAAATAGCCTCCCAGGCCGCGCCACGGGTCGTGAGCCTGAGCCAGGCAAACCGCCACGGTCCTGGGCGCATCGGCACGCGCTTGAAACCGCAGCGTAATCTGCTGACCAGGGACCACCGGACCGAGCTGGCTTTCGAGCTGCACCATCCACTCGGCGCCGCCCCCCAACGCGCTGATCAGCACCTGCCGCTCGTGGCCCGAGGGTTGCAGCAAGGCCTGGGCCTGGTCGCGCAGCACCAGTTGCCATTCGCCGGCCGAGGGGCCGTCGGCCAACACGGGGGCGGCCAGCGCCACGATCGCCAGCCCCCAAGCGGCCAGGCTCGTACACCGCGCCAACCGGGCGGCGGGCCAAGGCGAATTCAACTCGGAAAACATGGTCGCTCCTCGACGATGTTTTGGTACTCTTCGCGCGTTCCAGCGACCAGGGGAAACCGCCCCTGTCCGCGATCTTACGTGGCACCCGCGCCCGGCCGCAAGCAATCGCGGTGGTGAATCCGCCGGGCCGGGCACCGCGACAGGCCGCCCGCCAGCGCGGGGCACGCCGCGAGGCACCAACCTGCATGGGGGCCCTAGCAACCGCCGAACCGGTCGGGTCTGGCTGCTTCCACCAAAACCCGCGTCCGACAAACTTCGCCCAGGCCCTCACTTGGCTTCGGCAGGCGGCGCGCTTGCCCTGTACTGATTCGAGTACCTTGGCCCAGCGAGTCGCCGCGGCGAGTTCGCTCTGCGGCAAAGATGTCGAAGATGCGAGTTGGGAAGGTAGATTGGCGTTCTTGTTGGCCCGACGACAAGCCCTTATGCTAACCGGCGTGTCAGCGGTAACTTTCCGGGCAGCACTCATTCAACCTCGGCTTTGGGCGGCCTGGCCCGCTGGCCGGTGCTGTCTTGCCCGGAAAAGAGGGGCGACTCGGCACCGCCCGTCCGTGTGAAGGTGGGGCGAGTCTGCGCTCGGGAATCGATTGCGCGAGGATGCCATGAACTCCGAGTTTCCCTGGAAACGGCTGCTAGTACTCGCTGGCGGCGTGCTGCTCTTGATCGTGGCCTACCGCTGGCTGCGGCAACCCGACTCGCCACGCTCGGACTCGACCGCACAGAACACCGCCAGTGGCGAGCTCCCCTCGGCGGCAATTCCCTGGCAAACCGAGGTTTTCGAAGGCTGTACGGTTTCGCTCAGCCCCGCGGCCGATGCGCCGGGCGGGGTGCGGGCAACCGTGCAAGGCGACGCCGGGGGCGAGGCCTGGCGCGCCAAGGTGCTGCTGGCCCCCATCGATCTGGCCGCCGGGAAGAGTTACCGCTTGCGATTCCGTGCTCGGGCCGACCGGCCGCGAGAGGCCCAGTGCCTGACCACCCAGGGCCACGCCCCCTGGCAAGGGGTCGGCCTTTCACAACAAATTCAACTCTCGACCGATTGGCAGCCTTTCGACCTGGCCTTCGCCGTCTCGGAAAACCAGCCTCAAGGCCGGCTGCATTTCGATCTGGGTCGGGATGGAGCGGGCTGGGTTGAGTTTGCCGACGTGCAGTGGCTGCCCGAGGGAGACCTGGGCTGGAGCTTTCCGTTCGTCGCTTCCGGCGAGTTGGCGGTTTCCAGCGATTCCGCCAACGGCAACACCGCCGGCACGGGGCCGGCGCAGGGCCCCCCGGTTGCGCCCGAGCCGATCGTTGACGAGGCTCCGTTGGAGTTTCGCGGCTGGACGTTGGCCGCCGGCGGCGAAGAGCCCGGCGAGGTTTCCATCGAGCGTCAGCCGGGGGCTCTTACGGTGCGTACGTCTCAAGATGCCCCGGCCACGCGACCGCTGGTGCTGATTTCGGCCCCCTTGCCCCTGGTGGGTGGGCAGGTCAACGCCGTTCAGTTTCGGGCCCAAGCGCCCGCGGCGGTACCGCTGACCGTCAGCATTTCGGCCGACAATGGCCTCGAAGTCGGCCTGGAAACCACAGTCCAAGCGACGCCCGAGGGCGAGGGAGCTTACCTCGAATTCATTCCGTCGGCGCAAAGCCGCCAGGGGAACTTGGAGTTTCGCCTGCCGGCCGGACATCGCGGGGTAACGATCGCCGACGTCCAGGTACAGCCGGTCTCGCAAGCCGGGGGAGTCATCGAGGTTCCGCCCGGCGGTGACTCGCCTCCGAGCCAACCGGACATTGCCGGCCCCGCCGCGGGCCAGGTTCCCGCCGCGGGCCAAGTTCCCGCCGCGGGCGAAAGCTCGACTGCTCCCAGCGCGCCGCCGGCGGCGCCCCCCTTGGGCCCGATCGATGGCTGGGAACTGAAGCCCGGCCCCGGCTGGACCGCCGCGCTTCACTCCGGGAGCGAGCCGCGCTCGTTACGGGTGGATGTGGTCCAAGCTGGTGAAGGCCCCGAGTGGCAACTGCAACTAGTCCGCTTCGGGGTGCCCGTCGAACAGGGGAAGCGCTACCAGCTTCAATTCCGAGCCCGCGCCGACTCGGGCCGGAGCATCGGTCTGGCGCTTGCCCAAGGGGCGCCCCCCTGGGAAGGCTTGGGGGCGTATCGGCAAATCAGCCTCTCGCCCGAATGGCAATCGTTTCGGGAAGAATTCACCGCCTCGCAGAGCGATTCGCGGGCCCGGCTTTATTTCGATCTTGGGGGTGCCGCGGCCTCGGTCGAGTTGGCCGACTGGATCTGGTCGGAAGTGGCTCCCTAGCCCGGCGGCGGGTCGGTTTCGACCGGAGCATGCCGCGTGGCTGCCACGGGGAATTTCGAGCGGAGGCCGCAGAGCGCCATGGATCGGCAGCCACCAGCAGGCCAAGGGGCTTCAGCGTCGGTTGACCGCGGGCCGGGCTCGGCGGCTCCCCGCTACAACCTGGGCGTCGACCTGACCACGCGACACGTTCACTCAGGGCGCGGCGCACGGGTGGCGCTGTACTGGGAGAATTCCTCGGGCCAGGCCGCTCAACTCACCTACGCCCAACTCGACGAACGATCCAATCGCTGGGCGGGCGCCCTGGCTCGGCACGGCGTGGCTCGAGGCGATCGCGTGCTGCTCAGGCTTCCCAACCTGCCCGAGTTCTACGCGGCCGCCCTGGGAATCGCCAAGTTGGGCGCGGTGTTCATTCCCTCGAGCACCCAGTACCGGGCGGCGGAAATCGAGTACCGCTTGCGCGATGCCGGCGCCAAGGCCGTGATCACGGTCAGCTACCTGGGGGGCGAAGTCGATCAGGCCCTGGGCCAGTTGGGCCAGCGCTTGCCCGTATTCTCCTTTGCCTACGGCGGCCCCCCCTTGGCACCGGGGCATCTCGATGTGCCCGAGGAGCTGGCCGCCTCGTCCGCCAGCTTCGAGCCGGCCGACACCGCCGCCGATGACGTGGCGTTTCTGGCCTACACCTCGGGTACGACCGGCAACCCCAAGGGGGTCGTCCACCTGCACCGGTATCCGCGCTCGTACGAGACGCTGATCGATCTCTGGCACGACTACCGCCCCGGCGACATCGTGGCCTGTCCGGCGGAAGTCGGCTGGATGTTGCCCGTGGCTTCCACGTTTCTCTACGCCCTCGAGCGCGGGCTTTCGGTGGTGCTTTATCATCCGCTCGATGGCCGGTTTTCCGCCGAGGCCTGGTTGGCGCTCATCGAGCGATACCAGATCAGCAATTTCGTCGGCACGCCCACCATTTACCGCATGCTGACACACGCCGAGCACATCGACCGCCCGCGGCTGGCCAGTCTGCGGCACGGCGTCAGCGCCGGCGAGCCGCTGCCGCCCGACACCCTGGCCGCCGTCGAGCGCCGCTTGGGCTTCACGCCGCGCGACGGCATCGGCATGAGCGAGTGCATGGTGTACTGCTTCAATCGGGCCGACGAGGAAGTGGTGCCGGGCAGTTGCGGCCGGCCGGCTCCGGGGGTGGAAATCCGCCTGCTCGACGACGAACTTCGCGAAGTGCCCACGGGCAGCCCCGGGGTGCTCTGCGTGCGCCGCGACACCCACCCGGGCATGATGCGCGAGTACTGGAACAAGCCGAGCCAGACGGCTGAAGTTTTTCGCGGCCCGTGGTACTGGTCGGGCGACGTGCTCGTGGCCGACGCCCAGGGGCGATTCTGGTTCCAGGGACGCAACGACGACGTAATCAAGGCCAGCGGCTACCGGATTTCCCCTTTTGAGGTGGAAAGCTGCCTGGCCGAGCACCCCGCGGTGCTCGAAGCGGCCGCAGTCGAGGCCCCCGACGCGGTGCGCGGCCACGTGGTCAAGGCTTGCGTCGTGTTGCGAGCCGGGCACGAGCCGGGCGATTCGCTGGCCAACGAGCTGCAAGCTTGGGTTCGCCAGCGGCTCGCCCCCTACAAGTATCCGCGGATTGTCGAGTTCCTGCCCGAGCTGCCCAAGACCCAAAGCGGCAAGGTGCTGCGCCGGCTGCTGCGCGAAGCGGCTCGTTTAGGCACGGGCGACGAGTGAGCCCGAGCCCAGCCGCAGGGCGCTCGACAACGTCCCCGCGGGGGCCCGGCGACTAGCCGAACCGGGCGCCGCACCCTAGGCTGGCGGCTGAGCCGCGCGAGCCCGCCCCCCGGATAGCCCGCCCCTGGTTAGCCCGCCCCTGGAATTGTCACCTCGAACCGAGCCGGTCACGTGAGTGAAAACCCCACCTCCAATCCTGCCCCGATCGACCTTCCCTGGTTGGCGGTCGACCTTCCCGGGCGCCTGGCCGAGCGGTTAGCGATGCCGCTGCCGGGCTCCACGGTTCAGGTGCGGTTCGAGCCCGAATTGAGTTTCGGCCGACACTACGCCCCGCCTCCGCCCAACGCCCGACAGGCGGCGGTGATGGTGCTGTTGTATCCCGAGGCGGGCGACTGGCATTTGCCACTCACGGTTCGCCCGGCGACGATGCTCGACCACGCGGGTCAGGTTAGTTTTCCGGGCGGCTCGGTCGATCCCGGCGAGACCAGCGAAGCGGCGGCCCTGCGCGAACTGGAGGAAGAGCTGGGCGTGCCGCGAGACCAGGTGCGGATGCTGGGGCGGCTATCACCCCTGTACGTGTTCGCCAGCAACTTTCATGTTACGCCCTGGGTCGCGGTCGCCGAGCGCCGGCCGCTTTGGATTCCCAGCCCTGCTGAAGTGGCCGAATTGCTCGAACCGCCGCTTGGCTACCTGCGCGACCGCGGCCGCTGGGGAACGCACACCCGCCGGGTCCGCGAGCTGGAGTTTCGCGCGCCTCACATCGAGTTCGGCGGCCACCAGATTTGGGGCGCCACCTGCATGATGCTGGCCGAGCTGTTGGCGGTGGTCGAGGAGTTCGAGGCACCCCCGGGCTGAACCACCCCGATCGGGTTGGCACAATCGCTCGCCTGCGCCGCTTGGAAGGGGTTGTAGCGGTTCGTTGGGCCGTACGATCCGGCTCCCCGCGGGCAGAGACCGCGCCGGGGGAACGAATCGCATCCCATGCTTGTGCTGGAACACGTGCCGCCAGGGATGCGAAGTCCATGCCGCCGCTGACCGCGAAGTTTTATCCGTCGCTGGCCAGCCTTGCGCCCCTGGCCACCGCCTGGGATGCCCTCTGGCAACGCACTGCCAGCGCCGCCCCGACCTCGCGGTTCGCCGCCTGGAAGCTGCTGGCCGAGCATTTCTCCGAACCCCGCTCGCACGCGGCTTGGATCGTTTGGCACGGCGACGAACCGGTTTTGGCGCTGCCGTTGGCCCGGCGGACGGGCCCACTCCGCCTGCCCGTGGTCGACCTGCCGACCAACCCCTGGACCACCGGGGCACGACTTCTATACGACCCGGCGGCCGACCTGGAGAGCGCCGCCCGGGTGCTGGTGGGCGCCTTGACCTTGCACCGCCAACCGCTTTGGATGCTCGACTCGGTCGAACCTGACCAGCCCGGCTGGCAAGCGCTGGGGCGGGCCTGGCAACAGGCCGGCTGGCGCTGCCAGCAGCAGACTCGGTACTTCACCGGGCTGATCGATACCTCGACAAGCTGGAGCGACTATCTGGCTAGCCGTTCGCGGAGCATGCGACGCGACTTGAAACGCAAGGAAGCTCGGCTGGCCGGGGCCGGCGCGATCGCTTTTCACCGACCCCGGCAGGTCGCCTCCGGCGACGTGCCAGGCCTGGTCGAGCGGCTGTTGGCCGTGGAAGACCGCGGCTGGAAGGGGGCCGCCGGCAGTTCGGTCGCACGCTGCCCCGGGGCGCTGGCGTATTTCCACGCCTTGGCCCAGCTGCTGGCGTATACGGACGAGTGGGATGCAAGCTGGCTCGAGCTCGACGGTACGGCCATCGCCAGCCAGTTCGGCTTTCGACACCAGGGCACCTACTGGTGTTTGAAAATCGGCTACGACGAGCGATTCGCCGAGTTCTCGCCCGGCCTGTTGCTGATGAGCCGGGTGGTGCAGTCGAGTTGCGAGGATGCCCAGTGCCGGCGCATTCACCTGGTGGGCCCCTTGATCGAGGCCACCGGCCGCTGGGCAACCTGCACGCTGCCGATCGACCGCTGGGTGCTCGCCGGGCCGGGGTTGGGTGCCCAGACGCTGTTCGCATTCCGCCAGTGGCTGGGCAGGGGTCGCCAGGCCGAGCCGCTGCCCCCCGACTATGTGCGCCCGCTGACGACGGGGCCCGCGGGCAACACCCCCTCGGGCTGGCCCGAGCTTCCGTTGCCGCGGACCGATGAGCCGGCCTGCGCCAGCGGGCACTCTTAGGTCGCGGGCCCGCCTTCCACTCGGCCGGCGAGGTGTCGTACGATGCCACGGTAGCCGGAGCGTGGCTGCTTCCGGGGCGCCGCCGCGAAACGCAGGCGCCCGCCCCCCCGCGGTTGCCGGCGGTCCGCATCGGCCAGCTTCTGTCAGCCCGATTCGACCTGGAGGAAGTTCGTGCCCCCCTCTCCCAAACTGCCGACCCGCGCCGTCGTCTTCGACCTCGACGGCCTGATGTTCAATACCGAGGAGCTCTACGACGACGTGGGGCGCGAGCTGCTGGCCCGTCGCGGCCTGGAGTTTTCGGCCGAGCTGAAAGACGAAATGATGGGCCGGCCCGGCCTGGTTTCGCTCCGGATCATGATCGACTGGCACGGGCTGTCGGCCACCCCCGAGCAGTTGGCTCGGGAATCGGACGAAATCTTTGTCGACTTGCTCGACCAGCGCCTGGCCCCCATGCCGGGGTTGTTCCCGCTGCTCGAAGGGCTGGAAGCGGCCCAACTGCCCAAGGCGATCGCCACCTCCAGCGGGCGACCATTCCTCGAGCGCGTGCTGGGGGCATTCGACCTGCTGCCGCGTTTCTCCTTCACGCTGACCTCGGAAGACGTAACGCAGGGCAAACCACACCCTGAGATTTATCTCTCGGCGGCCCGGCGTTTCGCCGTAGCGCCCGAGGAACTGTTGGTGCTGGAAGACAGCCAGAACGGTTGCCGCGCGGCGATCGCGGCGGGCACGTTTGCCGTCGCCGTGCCGGCCGGGCATAGCCGCCGCCACGATTTCAGCGGCGCTAGCCTGGTGGCTGAAAGCCTGGCCGATCCGCGCATCTACGCGGCGCTGGGCCTGTCGCCGCCGCTTGGGTAACCTGGTCGACCAAGCGGGCGACGAGGCCAGTCGTTCAACCGCTAACCGTCGCGCAGTCGGATTCGCACCAGGTCAGCAGCCGCTGGCGGTGTCCTTGGCGGGCCTGGGCCGCGAATCGGGTTAAGCTTTCGGCCAGCGAGGGCAGGCTGGCCCTCAGATCGCGGCGCACCCGGCCGGTGTGAAGCGAGGTATCGCTCGCGCTGGTCGGCTGCGCTGGCGCCGGCGGGGCGGGAAACGCATCGGCCGGCCAGGCCAGCCCCTGGGCCGCGGCCAGCGCTTTGGCGAACTCCAGCGGGCTCACTCGCTCGGCGCCTCCTAAATGATAGAGTCCCCGCAGGTCGGCTCGCAGCGCCTGCAGCACCAGCGCGGCCAGGTCGGTCGCCAAGAGTGGAGTTCCGAAGCGGTCGGCGGCCGCGTGGTAGATGGGGCCATCGTGCAGGGCTTCCCAGATGCGCTGGGCAAAGTGGCTCGGCTCGTCGCCGGCCGCCCAGCCAAAGGGGAGTGTTCGCAGCACCAGCGCCTGTTGCCCTAGAGCAAACTCTTCAATCGACCGCGCGGCGCGGGCCCGCGCAGTCGGTGCGTCGGGTCGCTCGTCTTCGGCATGAAACATTCGCTCGCCGCCAAAGACCGCGTCGGTAACCACCAGCGCCAGGCGGCTGCCCGCCTGCCGGGCGGCGCGCACCAACCGGGCCACGCGTTCCTCCTCGTGCTCCCAATCGTCGGGCGCGCCCCCCAGATCCCAACTCGGCGTGGCCAAAGCGCCGCAGTGCACGACCCAGGTGGGCCGCAACTGCAGCATCCGCCGGGTGAGCTGTGCGGTCTGGGCCGAGTGCTGCTGGCCGGTGGCCCAGGCCGGCGCCGCCAGGGGCACGCCGACCACCTCGACCTGTTGGCTGGCCACGTGGGCCAGGTTGGCACCCACCAGGGTCTCCGATCCGCTGACAAACAATCGATCCACGGGAGGAATCCTTCCAGGCAGGTTGACGATTGAGGTTGGGGCCAGCGGGACTGCTTCCCCGCGGCAGTGGTGGCGTGGCAGACAGACAGGCAGGTTCAAGCGGGGGCGGATTCTAGTGGGCTCTGGCCCATAAGCGGAAGACCAGCTGGGAAAGCTACTTACGCCGCGGGGCGAATCGCTCGGACGGCCAGGCGCTCGTCTTGACCCCGGTTTTCCGGCCTGGGTACACTGCCCGCCCCCGCCAACCCCGCTGCGCTGGCGCGGGGAAGAATGGCCCTGGCAGGGCGACTCGAAGTCGCCCGGCGGGGTGCTGAAAAAGCCACCGGACGATCGGGGCGGCCGAGCCGCCCCGCCGACGACGAGGTCAGGGAGGACCCGAATGGTAGGCACGCTGGGAATTATTCAGGGCCGCATCGGTTCCACGCGGCTCAAGTCGAAACTCTCGCGACGCCTGGGCGGTACGTCGCTGCTGGAATGGGTCGTGCGGCGGGTTACCGATTCGGTGCGACTCGACCAGGTGGTGGTCGCCACCGGCGATGGTCCGCTCGACGACGAGCTGACCCGACTGGTTCCGGCCCACGTTCAGGTAATTCGGGGCAGCGAGACCGATGTGCTCGGCCGCTTTGTCTCGGCCTTGAAACAGTTTCCCGCCCGGGCCGTGGTCCGAATTTGCGCCGACAACCCCTTTATCGATCCGGTGTTGATCGATCGTCTGATCGGCGCCGCGAGCGAACACCAGCCCTGCGACTACCTGAGCTACGGCTCGCGGGCCGGCCGCCCGATGATTCTTTCGGCCGTGGGGCTGTTTGCCGAATGGTGCCGGGCCGAGGCCTTGCTCGAGGCCGCCGAATCGGCCACCGAACCGGCCGACCGAGAACACGTCACGCGCTACTTGTACTCGCATCCCGAACGGTTCCGGGTTCGGCTTTTGCCGGTTCCGCCCGAACTGGATCGCGAGGATCTTCGGCTGACGGTCGACGTGGACGAAGACTTCCATCATGCCGACGAGATTCTCGAAGCCCTGGGACACGAGGATCTGGAATGGCAACGGATTGCCAAGCTGCTCGACGGGCAGCCCGCCCTCAGGCAGCGAATGGCCGACCTGAACCGGGTCTACACCAAGGTGTGATCGATCGCCGGGTTGGTTGGCTAGAAGCCGGCCCGACGGTTGAGTAACCAGAACGCCAAGCCCCTCCCGCGAAAGGACGCGCGCCGGTGGCGGAACCGTCGATTGCGATCGGGCCCAGTCGCCGCGTGGGCGCCGGCCAGCCGGCGCTGATCGTGGCCGAGCTGGGCCAGAACCACAATGGCCGGCTCGATTGGGCCGAGGCTTTGATCGATGCGGCCGCCTGGGCCGGAGTCGACGCCGTGAAGCTGGTCAAGCGCGAGCTGACCAGCGAATTGGCTCGGGCCGCCTGGCAGCGACCGTATGCCAATCCGCATTCGTTCGGCTCCACCTATGGCGAGCACCGCTCGGCGCTCGAACTTTCGCCGGCCGACCATCGACGCCTGGCCCGCCGGGCCCAGCGCCATGGGCTGCTGTACTTCAGCACCGTGGGGGATTGGCCCAGCCTGCAATTGATGCAGCAATTGCAGGTACCCTGTTTCAAAGTGGCCTCGCGCGACGTGGGGAACTTGCCCCTTTTGGAACAGCTCGCCGAAACCGGTAAGCCCGTTCTGCTCTCCAGCGGCATGTCGGAGTGGGCCGAGCTCGACCGCGCGGTGGCGCTGCTGCAAGAGCGGCGAACTCCGCTCGTGGTCTTGCAGTGCACCTCGCTGTATCCCACTCCGGCCGAACACGTGCACCTGCGCAGCATTCCGGCGCTGGCCGCGCGGTATGGCGTGCCGGTGGGCTTCTCGGACCATACCCCCGGCGTGGAGCTGGCCGGAGCGGCCGTGGCGCTGGGGGCCTCGGTCATCGAAAAGCACCTGACGCTCGACCGCCAGGCCAAGGGACGCGACCACGCCGCCTCGATCGAGCCCGCGGAGCTTGCTCGGTTAGTTCACGACGTGCGAACGGTCGAAGCCGCCCTGGGGCGCGCCGATAAACCCCTGGCACCGGGCATCGAAGAGGTTCGCAGCCGGCTCGGGCGGAGCCTGGTTACGCGGCAGCCGCTGGCCGCCGGCAGCGTGATCGCGCCCGAGGCCCTGGTCCTGAAATGCCCGGGCGACGGAGTCCCCTGGCACCGCCGCGACCAACTCATCGGCAAGCGGGTGCGACGCGACCTGGCCGCGGATGAACAACTCACACTAGACGACGTGGATTGATCGACGTCGCCCCCGAGGGCCACGGCCGACTGGCTTGCGGCAGGGCGGGCTCCCGAGCGCTGAACAACCCGACTCGTTCCCTTGAACTGCACCCTTGGGGCACCATGAACGTTCCACATTCGTCCTTCCGCCCCTCTCCGCTCCACGGCGCGGAGCCTTCCATCGCCGCTCCCCTGGCGGCTCAATTCCGCGGCTGCGACCGGGCGCCCTTGGCCGGAGTGCTGTTCGACATGGGCGATGTCCTGTACGACGCCACGGTCTGGCGCCGCTGGTTGATTCAGGTGCTTGGCCGGCTGGGCATGACGACCCATTACCGGGCGTTTTTTCGCGTCTGGGACGAAGAGTTTCTGGACGACGTGCACCGCGGCCGCCGCGAGTACAGCGAGGCGTTTGCTTCGTTTCTGCGCGGGATGGGGCTTTCCTGCGGCCAGGTCGACGAGGTCGAGGCCGCGGCCCTGGCCCAACGGCGCCTGCTCGGCCAACAGGCGCGCCCTTTTCCCGGTGTGCGTTCGGCGCTGGGCCGGCTTCGCGAGGCCCAGATTCCACTGGCCGTGGTCAGCGATTCGGAAAGCCGGGGAGCGGAGCTCGAAGGCTTTCTGGCCCGGCTGGGGCTGGCCGGTATGTTCGACGCCGTGGTCTCGTCGATCGACCTGGGCCGCACCAAGCCCGACCCGGTTTGTTATCTCACCGCGCTGCACCAATTGCAGCTCGACGCCTCGCGGGTGGCCTTTGTCGGGCACGACGCCGTGGAGCTCGCCGGAGCGCGGAGCCTGGGGCTGCGAACCATTGCTTTTAATCCCGAGCCCGAGGCCGTGGCCGATGTCGTTCTGACCCGCTTCGACGATCTGCCTCAAGTGGTGCGGTCCTGGCCGGCCGTCGGCCGGGCAGCCTGAATCGCGGCAGGCGGAGGACCGACGATGCAAATCTTCACCCGCGGCGAGCTCGTCGAGCGGCTAGGCCGGCCCGCGGGGCCCGCGCTGCTTTGCGAGGGAGACTGGCCCCCGCACTGGCGCGGTCCGCAGCGGGCCTCGCTCGACGCCATGCCCGCGGCCGACTGGCACGAGCTCGACGAACTTGCCAGCGACTGGTCGACCGCGCTCGCCCTGCCGGCCGACGGAGCCAACGGCTCGCCAAATCCACCGCTGGCATACGTCAACGCCCTGCGGTTGCGTTACGCCTTGGTCAAACTCCTTCGCGTGGTGGCGGGCCTCGACCAGTGCCTCGCCCTATTGCCCCCCGAAACCGCGGCCGCGGGACGGCGGCTGCGGCTCTGGGCCGTAGTCGGCCGCGATGCGGATTACGCCGCCCTAATCGAAGCCTATGGAGCCGCGCGGGGCTATCGCGTCGACGTAAGCTGGCTCGACGGTCGCAAGGCTCCACCCGCCGCGCACGCCCCCAACGGCTTCCTGCGCCGCTGGGCAGCCGCCCTCGTTCAAGCCGGACTGGGCCGAGCGCCTCGAACGAACCAGCCTCCCTCGCCCGGTGGCCCGCGGCCGCTGCGGGTCGTGTTGCGGGGCAACCCGCGGCGCATGGAATGCCTGGCCCGCCAGCTCTTGGCGCGGGGGGCGCAAGTCGCCTGGCTCCAGGATCGGCTGGGCTGGCGCTGGGCGCTCAAGTGGCTCGGCCAGGGGGTTTACCCGATCGTTGCCGAGCAGGGCCCGACGGGCGACCGTCCGCGCCTTGCTGACTACCAGGCCTCGGCCCCTTTCGGGGCGACACCGAAACTGACCTGGCGAGGCGTTCCTTTCGGTCCCGCCGTCGAGGCCTGGCTCTCTGCGTTGGGCGCGGCCGAACAGTACCGGCAGGCTGCACAGTACCAAACGGTTCGCTCGGCCTTAGCGCTCTGGCGGCCCGACTGGCTGCTGCTCGACGAAGACGCCACGCCCGGCGCGCGAATAGCCGTCGATTCGGCCCGGAGGTTCGGCATCGCCACGGGAGTCGTCCAACATGGGGCGCCCGTGGTGCGGTTTGGTTTTGCACCCTTGGAGGCCGACACGTTCTTTGCCTGGGGCCCTTCGACGCGGGAACAACTCCTGGCCTGGGGCGTGCCCAGCGAACGCGTGGAGCTGGTGGGATCCCCCTGGCACGAGACCTGGCTCAACGGCGAAACCCGATCGGCCGCCCGAGCCGCGAACACCGCCCCGATGCGCGGCCCCCGGGTTCTGGTGCTGGGCACCGTACCCCCGCGCGACGAACGGCCCGACGCAATCTCGCTTCCGCTAACCAGCGGTCGGTATCGCCAGTTGCTCGACGACGTCCTAGAAATCGTGGCGCGCTGGCCGGGCGCCGAACTCTGGTTTCGGCCCCACCCAAGGTGCGGCGACGATCGCCTGGCGCGCCAGGCGATGGCTGGCCAGGCCTCGGTTCGGGCACGCCGGGCGCCGCACGGTCGATTGGAGCAGCACCTGGCCTGGGCCGACGTGGTGCTGGCCTGCGCAAGCAGTTCGGGGGTCGATGCCGCGCTGGCTGGGCGGCCAACCATCCAGCTTCTGCCCCCTGGCTCGGCCAATCTGCTGCCGCCAACCCAGTGGGGCTTTTTGGGTACCGCGCACAGCCGTGCTGAACTGTTGTCGCTCCTGGAGGACGTGCTGGGCCCCTCGGGCAGCGCTGGGCGAGCCGACTGGGGCAACCCCGCTACTCGATCCGCGCGTGCCGATCGCCCGCTGCCCACCGTACTGACCCGTTGGCCCCAAGGCGCCGCCGCTCGAATTGTGGACCTGCTCGAAGCCAGGCGGCTGGACGGGGCTGGCCAGTTGCCAAGTCGGCCAGAGCAGGTTCCTGGGCCAACCACCGAGCGAGTCGCCGCATGAGCGGGGTACCCACTGCCTCGGGCAAGCTGGCTCGTAGAAGCTGGCCAACGCCGCACGCGAAGCACGCGGTTCGTGTGGCCCCCCTCGATGGATGGCGCAGGCTGCTGCGCGACGGGTTGCTGGTCACCTCGACGGGCCTGGCGACCGACGCCTTGGGCGCGGTGGTGAGCCTGGCCCTGCGGGTCGTGCTCGACCCGGCACAGATGGGCGTTTGGCAGGCCCTGAAGCTGCTGCTGAGCTACTCGAATTACAGCAACCTGGGCATCAGCAAGGGGGCCGTGCGCGAGCTGAACCTGGCGCAAGGCCGGGGCGAGTGCGAAGCCGCCCGGCGGGGGCTCGACCTGGGGTTCACCGTCAACTCGCTCGGCAGCGGGCTATTTGCCCTGCTCCTAATCGCCACCAGCGCCGCGATGGCGGCCGGCTGCCTGGCAGCCCACGACACGGCCACCTGGTTGTCGCCCGCCGCCTGGATGCAGGCCTACGCCCTAAGCCCCTGGAGCCTGGGCCTGTTGGCCGTGGCACTGCTGGCGATCGTGCAGCGCCACCTGACCTATCAAACGGCGATCCTCCGCTGCCAGAAGCGGTTCGATCTGACGGCTCGCCAAAGTCTGCTCGAAGGGGGGCTCACGCTCACGCTGGTCGTTTCGCTGGCCTACTTCGCGGGGCTCGCGGGGTTGTACCTGGGAACCCTGGCCGTAATGCTCGCCGCCAGCGGCTACCTGCGCCGGGCGGGACGGCTGCGGATGGCTTGGGCCTGGAACCGGCCTGAAATCGAGCGCCTGATCGGCATCGGCAGCCCGATCTTGCTCAGCGGCATTCTGGCCGCCGTGTTTCGTTCGCTCGATAAGCTGGCCATTCTGCACACCTTCGCCGATCGCGAAGTGCAGTTGGGAAACTACTCGCTCGCCCTGCTCGTCTCCGGCCAACTCTATGGGCTGGGCAACACGGTCTCGCTGGCGGTAGGCCCGCGTTACGGCGAACTATTCGGCAAGACCGGCAGCCGCCGCGCCGCCGCCCAACTGGCCGCCCGGGCCAGCGAACTGCAAACGGCGCTGGTGGCGCTGTGCGCGGCGATTACCTTAACAATCGCCCCGCCGCTGTTAGCCTGGTTTTTGCCGCGCTACCAGGGTGGCCTGGCCGCAACGGTGTGGCTGGTTCCCGGCACGGTGGCGCTGGTGCTGTCGCTGCCGGCCCAGCAGTGGTTGGTGGCGGTCGACCGCCAGCAGCGATTCGCCGTGGTGCAGCTTCTGTTGGTCCTGGCCGGCGCTGCCTTGCAATGGGCCGCCGCCGTCACGATGCACAACCTAACCGCGGTGGCCCTGGCCGCGGCCACGGCCTACTGGCTTCAACTGGTAACACTGGTCGGGCTCTCGTTCGGTCCCGAGCTACCCGTTGCCGATCGAATTCGTTACGGCTTGGCTCACCTGCTGGCCCTGGTGCCGCTGGGAATTGCCCTGGCCTGGATCGGCACGGCCCGATGGCTTGCGCTTTCGAGCCTGGCCGGGCTGTTGCTGGGTATCGCCGCGGTGCTGGCGAGCGGCTTGGCCGTGCTGGCCTTGGGCTGGTGGGTAGGTGGCTGGCAAGTGTACCTCGAACGAGAATCGCGGCGATGATTCGACCGAGCCTCGACGAATTGGGCCATGCCTGTCACAAGCCGGGCCATCCGCGGCTGGGTAGTTGGCTCGCGCGCCACGTGGGGCGACCCGCGGCCCTGCGCATCACCTGGGTCATCCTGCCCTGGGGTGTTTCGGCCCACGCCGCGACGCTCGCGGCCTGGGCCCTCGGCCTGGCCACGGCAACGCTGCTCTCGCTCGGTTCGCCCCGGGCCTGGCTGGCCGCAGCGGCGACAGGTTGGCTGTGGTACCTGGCCGACCATGTCGATGGCCAACTGGCCCGCTGGCACCGCAGCCCTTCGCTCGACGGCGCGCAGCTCGACTACTGGATGCATCACAGCCTGGCCTGGGCCTGGCCGGTGGGGTTCTGTTTGGGCTTGGCTCGTGCCAGGCAAGACACGGCCTGGCTCGCCGCGGGCCTGATTTGGGCCACAGCCGCTCAGGTGGTGTCGCTCGAACACGATACCCGTTGGAAAGCCTTTGAACAGCGGCTCAAACGTCTGCGCGGCTGGCTCAGGGCTTGCGGCGGCGGCGGCGGACGGCCCGAGCCGCCCCCTCAGATACCTCGCTCCGCGCGCGGCCTGATCGGCTACCTGGCCCGCAAGTCGGGCGAGTCCGCGTTCCAACTCCTGGTGCTCAGCGTGCTGGCCGTGGGGAGCTGGGCCGCAAACGACTCTCGACTGTACTGGGCCGGCTATTGGGTCGTTGCTGCCGCGGTGGCGTCGGTGGTCTCGGCGGCTCGGGTGCTCTGGATTTCGCTTCAGCAGCAACGAACCGAGCAGGCATTCGCCCAGTGGTTCCAAGTGCCCGCCGGCTGGGAGCTCGTGTACCGCGACGGATGGTGGTATCTCGATCCTACCACGACCGCCGACCCGCCCCAGCCTGCCAACTTCGCCGAGCCTTCCCCGACGGTCTCGTCTTGACCCTGGCCGAGTCGGCTGCCTATTGTGCTCCCCGCGCCGCGGTCGACCCAGGAGGGGACTCCGCCCGCGGCCTGGTGATTGCGCAGCGTCGTCGGTAGCGTCCACGGCGCGCGCCCAACACCATGTCTGGCGAAACGGAGTTCGCCTGGTGCACGCCGCTTTTGATGCCGAATTGCTGGTGCTGAACTTCAATGGCCGGGCCTTGCTCGAGCGCTGCCTTTCCAGCGTCTGCGAAGCGGCCCAGGCCAGCCGCTACCGCTGCCGGGTGCGGGTGATCGACAATTCGTCGACCGACGATTCGCTCGATCTGTTGGAACGTCGCTTTGCCCACCTGGGCGTTTTGACCTGCCCGAACCGGGGCCTGGCTTCGTTCAACCTGGCCGCGGCCCAAAGCCGCGCGCCGGTCGTGGTGCTGCTGAACAACGACCTGGTGGTGCGCCGCGACTTTGTCGACCCGCTGCTGGCACCGCTCTTGGCAAGCCGCGAGCGCGATGAAAACCTGTGGGCGACGGTGCCCCGGCTGTGGCGTGAAGATGGCCAAACTTACGAAGGGCAGCGGACCGCCGTTGCCTGGCGGTGGGGCCTGGTGCAAGCCACCTCGCACTTTCCCGGATACTCGGCCGGCGTTGCCTCGGCGGGCCCGACCGCTGCCGCCGGAGCAGCGCTGGCGGTCGACCGGGAGAAGTTTCTCAGCCTGGGGGGGTTCGACCGCCGGTACCTGCCCGGAGTTATCGAAGACCTGGACCTAGGCTACCGCGGGCACTGCCGCGGCTGGCGCATGGCGTATGTGCCGCAGTCGCAGGCCGTACACCTGGGCCGGGCCACGTTTGGCCCCCAGTTCGGCGACGCCGGCTGCCGTTACCTGGCTCTGCGCAACACACTGCTGTTTCAGTGGACCCATTTGCGACGGCCATCGCACGTCGCGCGCCAGTCGGCGGGGCTCGCGGCGCGAGCCCTGCGCGAGCTGGCCGCGGCACCGTTTCGACCCGCTGGAAACCGCTGGCAGTTCCTTCGCGCCCTGGCCGGCGCCTGGAAACTGTGGCGCCAGCACGGCTCCGCGCCCCGGATCCCGGGCAACGCGCTGGCCGAACGAAGCTTCTTCTCTCGGTTTTCTCCTCAGTCGATGTGCCGCCCGGCGGCCGCGACCCCAGGCCGCCTTGGCGCGGCCGGCGCTGAGCCCGCCGAAGCGAGCTGGACCAGCCGTGGGGCGGCCAACGGGCAACTTTCCCTGGGCAAGGCATGATCGAATTCGTCGCGGCGCCGGTCGTGGCCCCTCTCAGGCCGAATGGGTATTCGGCCGAGCGGTCGCGCGCGCCGCGGGCCGATTGGCTCGCGGCCGAACGCCGGTTGGCCCGCCGCCATCCGCTGGGGCGCTGGTACCTGGTGCCGGTGGCAAGTTGGTTTACAGCGCGGTTGGCCCGCACTCGCTGCCGGCCGAACCAGGTGACCCTGTTCGGATTGCTTTCAGCCGCCCTGGCCGCGGCCCTGGTGGTCGGGTTGGACGACCCCCGCTGGGCCGCGGCGGCCGCGCTGGTGGCATACGCCCTCTGCGACCGCATCGATGGCCAGCTTGCCCGGTTGCAGGGAACCGCCAGTCGGGCCGGCGCGTGGATCGACGCTCAAGTCGACGAGCTGGTCGACCTGGGACTACATGCCGCCCTGGCCGCGCGGGCAGCGGCCGACCTTGGCGCCTCGTGGCCATGGTGCCTGTGGGCCCTTTTCGCCACGAGCAAGTACTTGCTGATAACCGGCATCGACGGGCAAGAACGCCTCGCGCCGTGCTCAACGTCCGAGGGTGCCAGCGTTCCGGGTACCGGGATCGGCACCCTCACGCTGCTCCGCCGGCTTTGGCATCTGCCGGGCAACGCCGACCTGCGGCTCCACGCCCTGATCGTGGCCTGTCTAACGGGCTACGGTCTGGTGGAACTGGGGCTGGTCGCCGGCTACTACGCCCTACGCTCGGCGGCGCGCTGGGTATGGGTTCCGCGCCGGCTCGCGGGAGGCGCGCGATGACATCGCTCCCCACGGGAAATCGCCTCACCCCCGGGCCCGAATCTCGGCCCACTCTGACGGCCGCGCTCGTGGTTCAAAACGAGGCGACGCACCTGAGTCAATTGCTGCCCCGGCTGCGCTGGGCCGACGAGGTCCTAGTGGTCGACGGAGGTTCGTCCGACGCCACCGCGACGGTTGCGCGGGAACTGGGCGCGCGGGTGGTCGCCAGGCCGTTCGATCATTTCGCCGCGCAGCGCAATTTCGGCCACCGCCTGGCCCAGGGAGACTGGCTGCTCTGGATCGACGCCGACGAGCGCCCCCAGCGGGGTCTGGAAGACGAGCTTCGCCGGGTCATGGTCAACCCCCGGGCGGCCGCCTACCGAGTGCCTATCCGCAGCCGTATTTTCGGCCGCCGGCTGCGGTTCAGCGGCACGCAGGGAGACCGGCCCGTGCGATTCATGCGGCGCGACGCGGGCACCTGGGTCGGCAATGTTCACGAAGCGTTTCTGCTGCGCGCTGATTTCCCCGGCCGCGGCGTTGGTCAGCTGCGCTGTGGACTAGACCATGAAACCTTGCCTGAAATCGCCGCGTTTCTGGCCAAGATGCACCGCTACACCCAGATGGCGGCCCTGGCTCGGGTCGCGGCCCAGCGACCGCCGCGGAAGCGCGATCGCTGGTGGGCCCCCTGCCGCGAAGTGTTTCGCCGCTTAATCTGGAAGCACGGTTGGCTCGACGGCCCCCAGGGCTGGCTCTTCTGTGGCCTGAGCGGCCTTTCCGAATGGGTGCTGGCCGAACGGCATGCCCGCTACTGGGCCGAGCGACAAACCGCGGACCCTCATCGCGACCTGCCGGCCGACGCGGTCTGGTTCGCTCGTTGGCGGGCCGATCTACGCCAGGTTCATACCCGGTTGGCCAGCCGCTTGGCGCCACAAGCAATGGCGCAACCAAACGCCGAACCAGATTTGGCGACCCGCCGGTTCGGCCGGGTGGGCCTGCCGGGGGAGGGGCACCGATGAACGGCCCCCTACCCGAAAACTCGCTGCCGCTCTTGCCGCTGGTGCTGGGAAGCGTACCCCCCGGCTTGCGCATGGCGCTGGCCCAGGAAGGCGTTCCCACGGTCGAGGCCGATCGAGGCTTGCCAGGCGGGAAATTCTTCCTCTTCGATTCGCTGACCGCCGAGCCGGGCGAGTTGGCCCAGGGGCAAGTGCCCCTCGACGTGGCGCCGCTTCGGGCCGGCCCGGGCCCCGACCCGTTCGTCGCGTTGGTCGACCGCCAGTCGACCCGCCGCTGGTGGCAACTAGGTCCCTGGCGGGTGAGCGAGGAAGTTGCCCGGTTCGACAAGCGGCAGATCCGCCGCCGGCTGATGGACGAATTGCGGGGCCGGCTGGAGCAACTGGGAGGGATTTGGCTTCGGGTTGGTCCCTACCCGTTTCCCTTTCGCAGTGTGTTCAACCTGCGGCTGGATCACGACGATTTCGACGCCGCGGATTTCGATCGCCTGCTGACGGCGATCGACGGTCGCGAACGATCGACCAGCCACTTTATTTGCGGTTCGACCCATCACGACCAGTTCGAGGCGCTCCAGCGGCTGCGCGGCTTGGATGTGGGCTCGCACGGCTACTGGCACCACACCTACCACGACCCGGCCGAGAACCTGCGCAATGTGCGGCGGGGCATGGAAGTGCTCCAGGCCGCGGGAATCACTCCCTCGGGATTCGTGGCCCCCGGCGGGCGATTCAACGCCGGCCTCCAAGGCGTGCTCGACCAGTTGGCGGTGAGCCACAGTTCGGAATTCGCCCTGGCCTACGACGATTGGCCCTTCTTTCCCACTGGCTCACAGGTCCTGCAGTTGCCGGTGCACCCGATTTGTCTGGGCTTGTTTCTCGAAGCTGCCCGCGGACCGCTCGTGCCCCCGGGTTCCGGGCCCCTCGAAGCCGCCCAGGCCGCGGCCCAGCACCTGGCCCAAGCCGTTCAAGCCAAGTATCGGGCGGGCGAGCCGATTCTGCTCTACGGACATCCCGACAAACGGCTGGGCCGCTACCCGCAGGTGATCGAGGCCGTGTACTCGGCGGTCGGCGAGTGTGGCTCGCTCTGGGCAACCACGCTCAGCCAATGGAACGATTGGTGGCGCCTGCGCTCGGCCGTAAAGCTTGCCGTGTGGGCCGAGCGCGACGGCTACCGCGCTACGGCCGAGGGGCTGCCCGCAAGGTTTCCCGTGGCGGTTGAATTCTGGCGCGACCAGCACGTCGCGGTGATGCCTGTCCGGGCGGCGCAGTGGAGCTTTGCTCCCTCGGCCTTGGCGTACCTGCGTCGTCCCGATCAACCTCCGACGCTGCCAGTACGGATCGACGGGGCCCATCGGGCGGTCGCTCCTGCGCAACCCATTCGGCAGCGGCTCAAGCGTTGGCTCGACTGGGAAAAGGCGACCCCGCTCGACGAAATCCCCCGCGACACGGTCCGTGGATGGCTCAAACACCGGCTGCGAACCTGGCGAAAGTAGGCCGGCCGAGCTGCGACCCCGATCGTGAATTGCCCGCTGATCCAATCAACCGCTTGCAGACCGAGTGCCCCGACCATGACCCCCGCGCAGGCGACCACCGAACTACCCCTCGGCCACCCGCTGGCGACGGTCCGCGCGGGTTGCTCCGACCGCGGGGCGAAACCAGCCCTTGGGCTCCGGCAGGCTACGGCCCTCCCTCGGGTGCGCCTGGCCGGCCGGCTCACGGCGCTCGAGGCGCCCGGCGGGGGCGAGGTTCAACTCGAGGCCCTTGCCCGCGGGCTGGCCGAACAAGGGCTCGACGCCCGACCGTGGCGCCCCTGGAGCGACGATTGGCAAAGTTTCGACGTGCTGCATTTGGTCGGTAGCGCGCCCGAAATGATTCCCTTGGCCGAGGCTGCCCGCCGCCAGGGCATTCGCGTCGTTGTTTCGCCCGTTGCCTGGTTCAGTTGGCGAAGCGCCTGGGGAGAAGCGCGGTCGGCGGCCGTGCGGCTGCGGGCCTTGAGCGGACTTGCGCTGCGGCACGCATTTCCTCGCCTGGGGACCTGGCGCGACCGGCTCTATCATCTGGCCGATCGGCTGCTGCCCAACTCCTGGGCCGAGGCCCGGCAGCTCGAACGGCTGTTTCGCGTACCGGTGGAGCGCATCCGGGTGGTGCCCAATGGGGCCGACCCTCGGTTGGCCCTGGCGCGGCCCGAAGCCTTCACGGCCCAGTACCTGCCGCGGGGGTTCGTGCTGCTGGCTGGCCGAATCGAGCCCCGCAAGAACCAGCTCGCCGTGCTACGCGCTTTGCACGGCAGCGGGCACCGCACCGTGGTGCTGGGCGACGCGGTGCCCGGCCACGCCGCCTACGCGCGGGCCTGCCGCGAGGCGGCCGACGCCGACACGCTGTTCTTGCCAAGGCTCGCGCCGCGCGACCCGCGCTTGGCCGGAGCCCTAGCCGCCGCGGGCTGTCTGGCGCTGGTGAGCTGGTTTGAGACCCCCGGCCTGGTGGCGCTCGAAGCCGGTCTGTGTGGCACGCCACTGGTGCTGACGCCGCACGGGGCAACTCGGGAATATTTCGGCCGGCACGCCCAGTACGCTGCGCCCAACGACCTGGCCGGCATCCGCCGGGCGGTCGAGACCCAGCTTGGCCGCGGACGCGATCCGGAACTGGCCGCGCACGTGCGAGCCTATTTCACCTGGCCCCAGGTGGCCCTGGCCACGCGAGAAGCCTATGCGTCGTTATAGCGATGCCCCCACCCCCGCGGCGCAGCGAGCCCCGCGCCAGAGCGGGCCGTTGAGCCGGTACCGCTATGTGCGGCTGCGCTGGCGGCTGCTGTTTGCCCTGCTCGATGCCCTGGGGGCCTGGCTTGTCCGCCGCCGGGCCAGGGGCGCGGGCGAGGCCGCCCGCCAAGCCCTGTTGGCCGAGCCGCGATCGATCCTGCTGGTGCAGCTGGACCATTTGGGCGATGCCGTCATTTCGCTGGTCATGCTGCCGGCGCTTCGGCGGCGGTACCCCAGGGCATCGATCGAGGTGCTGACCGGCGCCTGGAACAGCGAATTGTTCCGCGCCTGCCCCGAAGTGGATTGCGTACACGTGTCCCGGTTCAATCGTTTCGCGCGCCGGGGAAACGCCTGGTGGATGCTGGGCATCGCCTGGTGGGGCTGGAAGTTGCGGGCAAGGCGCTTCGATTGGGCCGTCGACGTGCGGGGAGAGTTTCCCCTGGCGCTGCTGCTCTGGATGACCGGTGCCCGGCGGCGGTTCGGTTGGGATGCCGGAGGGGGGGGGTTCTTGCTCACCGACAGCCCCGTGTTCGTGGCGGGCCGTCCGGAGCTCGAATCGCGCTGGGCCCTGCTGGCCGAAATGGGCCTTTCGCCGCGGTCGGCCGCGCGCCGGTCGAACCCCAGTTTCAGCCCCGATCGGGCCACGCGCGAGCGCATCGGACGGGAGCTGGCCTGCGCCCGTCAAGGCAAGCGTCCGCTGTTGGTTGTTCATATTGGTGCCGGAACGGCGGCCAAGCGCTGGCCGGTCGGGCACTGGCGCGAGTTAATCTGCCGGCTGCTCGTCGAGCATGGACCGCGAGTCATCCTGGTCGGAGACCAATCCGACCGCAAAGCCGCCGGCCAAATCCTGGCCGGGGTTCCCTCGGAAAGCGTCTGGAACTGGTGCGGCCGGCTCAACATCGTGGAACTGGCCGCCACGCTCGAGGGAGCCGATCTGCTGATCGGCGCCGATTCGGGCCCGGCCCACCTGGCCGCCGCCGTGGGCACCCCCGTAGTGGCCCTCTTCAGCGGCACCAACGATGCCCAACAGTGGCGGCCCCAAGGCGCGCCGGTGCTCGTGGTCCGACACGCCGTGGCGTGCAGCCCCTGTCACCGCACTCGCTGCCCCTGGGCCGATCACCCCTGCATGCAGCAACTTACGCCCGAGGCGGTCGCCCGGGCGGTTGGCCGCAGCCCTTGGCGATGGTCGCGGCAAGCGCCCCTTTCGGAAACCGAGCGTGTCGCCGCTCGAAACGCCCTGGAGCGGTTCGACGAGCGATCGCGCGAGCGAGAACGAACCGGAGACGAACGCCATGATCGCCCGCTGGTCTGACGAAACGCCTCGCGCGACCACCACCGACCCGCGGCTGAGACACGCCCGGCGGGCCGTGGCCGATATGGTGCTGCCCCCCCGTCGGCTGCCGCAACCCGCGCCCCCCGCGGTGGGGCGCGGATGGGCCTGGTTGGCCGCCGGCTGGATGCTACTCGTGGCCCTGGCCTATGCGGCGGCAACCTGGCGCGGGATGGGTTAGTTCGGACGGCGCGGTCGGCGCTGGCCCAGCGGCCTGCTTCACTCGGCAAAACCACCGGCGGAAAGAAAACGAGCTCTCATGTTCGAATCGATTTACTCGCTGCTGGTCCTGGTGGGCATCGCCGTGTCGGCCTACGGCCTGGGACGTCCGCTGCTGGTGCGGTGGATCGACGAAGGCGAGGACCCGTTGGCCGAAACGGTCTGGTGCCTGGCCGTGGGCCTGGTGGTTGCGGGGCTGGCGCTGCTGTTGCTGGGGTTGGTGGGGCTGCTCTATCGACCGCTGTTGATCGCTTTGACCAGTGCCCTGTTTTGCTGGGGCCTGACCGAAGTGGCCCAGGCCTGGTTCACGCTGCGGTTCCATCGCTTGTCGACCAACCCCGAGCCCTGGTCGCTCGACGGCCAACCCCCCAGCCAACCCCCGGCCATGGTTCGCCGGGGTGCCTGGGGGCTGGCGCTGGCCATCGTGACATTCTGCCTGGTCACTGCGCTGGCCCCGCCCACGGCGGGCGATGCGCTTTGCTATCACCTGGAACTTCCCAAGCAGTTCCTCCGCGAGCGGGGACTGTTCTTCTCGCCCGAGCAAGAGAACTGCACCTACCCGCTGTTGGCCGAAATGTGGTTCCTCTGGGGCTTAGCGCTCGACTCAGGGGTGGCGGCCCAACTGGTCCATGCCGGCCTGGGCGTGCTGTGGGCCCTGGCCGCCGTGGTGCTGGCGACCCCGCTGCTCTCGCGCGGTTGGGCCTGGCTGGTGGGCTTGTTCGTGTTGGCCGTGCCCGGGGTGTCGAACCAAATGACGGCGCCGCTCAATGATTTGGCCGCCGCGCTGTTCTGCACCTTGGCCTTGGCCGCCTGGCGGCGCGCCCTGGCGGTAGACCAACCGCACTGGTTCGCCCTGGCCGGGCTAATGCTTGGAGCGGCGTGCGGCATCAAGTATCTGGCCCTGCTGTTCGGCCTGGCCTGGCTCGTCACGGCCGGCCTGGCCTATGCCTCGCAGCCCCAACGCCGGCCGCTTCTGCGGCAAGGGTTGGCAATCGTCTGCGGCCTGACCCTGGCGGTAAGCGGCACCTGGTACGCGCGGGCCTGGTGGCATCGGGGCAACCCGGTGTACCCCTTTTTTTCCTCGGCGAGCACCACGCTGCGACCGAGCCTGCCCAAGACCAAACGGCCCCTGGCACTTCAGCCCGATTCGATGGCGCTGTCTGCCTGGCTGCTGACCATGGAGCCGCAGCGATTCGGCGGGCGGGGGCACCAGTGGGGTCCCTGGCCGCTGATGGTGCTTCCGGTGCTGGTGCTTTGCCGCCGGCTGCGGGGTCTGCCCGGCCTGTTGGGGCTTGCGGCCCTGTACGCGCTCGGCTGGTACCTGCTGCGGCAAAACTTGAGGTTCCTGCTGCCCATTTTGCCGCTACTGGCCACGGCGGCTGTGTGGCTTTGGATCGAACTGCTCCGATTTCCCACGGGACCGCGGTGGATCATCACCGGGCTGCTGACCGGGGCCCTGCTCTGGGGTGGAGTGATTAGCGGATGGCGCACGCGCGATACCTGGGCCGTGGCGCTCGGCTGGGAAGCTCGCGAGGCCTTTCTACGCCGCACCGAGCCCACTTACGCGGCAGCCGAGCTGGCCAACAGCATGTGGAGCGGTGCGCCCCAGATGCGGCTCTTGAGCCAGGACTACCGCTCGTATTACTTCGCCTGCCCCGTCACTCGCGAAGTGGTGTACCGGCACCGCACCCGCTACCACGACCAGGTGCGCCAAGGCAGCGACCTGGTCGCCCAGTTGCGTCGCGACGGGTTTACCCACCTGCTCGTGGCCAGCGCGCAGGGAGAATCGGGCATTCGCTATCAGGACACGCTCGGCCAACTGGTCGAAGCGGCGCGGCGGTCGAGCCCCGATCGACCACCGTTTCTGACGCTCACCGAATACGAGTTCGCCGACCGCGACGGTGCCCGCCGGCACTACCAGCTGCTGATGCTGCGGTAAGCCAGCCGGCTGACCCGGCAGGGTGCACAAGCCAGGAAACCCTGGCGGGCTCGGCGAGGAAGTGCTGTTGTTGTGCTCGGCGGCGGCGTGGTATAAGCCCCCGCTTGGCCAGGGCCATTGGTGCGCGCCCTGCCGCGGAATTTTCTCGAGGGCCCGGCCATGGATGGTGGGCGAATCGAACTGGCGACCGCAATGGCGGCGCGGCCCGACGCCGCCACCGGACGTTGCCAGCTCACGGTGCTGTTGCCGGCCTACAACGAAGCATTGGCCATCGAGTCGGTGCTCGATGAGGTGGTGTCGGCGCTGGCCGATTGCGGGCTGGCGTTCGAGATCCTGGTTGTCGACGATGGCTCGACCGATCCTACGGCCCAGCGGGTTCGCCAGTTTGCGGCCGACTGTTGGCAATGCCCCGTGCGGCTGGTTGAACTGCCCGAGAATCGTGGCGCGGGCGCGGCCCGCAAGGTAGGCGTTCGGGCAGCCCGCGGCGAAATCGTGGTGATGCTCGACGCCGATGGCAGCTACCCGGCCGCGGCCATCCTTGATTTGTTGGCCTACTTTCCCGCTTACGACCAGGTCAACGGCGCCCGCACCAGCGAGCAGGGCACCTGGCCCTGGCTGCGGGCTCCGGCCAAGTGGCTCATTCGGCAACTGGCCTGTTACCTCACCGGCAAGCGGATCGCCGATTTAAACACCGGGCTAAAAGCCTTTCGCCGCGACGCCATGCTCGACTGGCTCTGGGTGGTGCCGGACGGGTTCAGTTGCGTAACGACGATGACGCTGGCCTTTCTGACCAACGGCTACGCGGTGAAATATGTGCCGATCGACTACCGACCGCGGATGGGGCGCAGCAAGTTTCACCCCATTCGCGACACGGCGGCCTACCTGGCCACGGTGCTGCGCATCGTGTTGTATTTCCGCCCGCTGAAGGTATTCCTCCCCTTGGCCACGGCGCTGATGGGGCTGGCCCTGGTAAAAGCCTGGCTCAGTTTCCACTGGACCGGCTCCTGGCAAGAATCGGACGTGGTGCTGATGACCGGGGGCTTTTTGACCGCCATGCTCGGGCTGTTGGCCGAAGTGATCGTGGCGCATCACCGCCGCTAAGGGGGAGACCGTTAGCCATGGCGACGACGGTCTGGAATCCCGAGCAAACCGGTCCTATGGTGCTGCCGCACCCCAGCGGGCCGCAGGCCGTTTCGCCGCAGGCCGCATTACCCAATGCCGCCGCGCAGCAGGCCGCGAGGCCGGGCTCGTTTTCGCCCAGCCTACGGAACGCCCCTGCCGACGAGCAAGGCGACCCGAAAACCGCACCGGCCCCGGCAGGCGAAACGCTGCCCCGCGATCCGGCGCTACGGGCGCTTTACGCGCGCGCGGCGTTGGCCCAGATTCCAAGATTGCTCACGTCGCTCGATCGCCACCCCTTGCGGCCCACCTACGGCTGCTTCGACCGCCAGTACTGGCACTACCGCACGGCCGCATTCCCTTCGGGCATGTACCAGGAGGCCGCCTTGCCGTTGGCATTGGTCTATCGCCACTGGCTGCCGGGCAACCCCTGGTACCGTCAGGAAGCGGTGCGGCTGTGGGCCGTGGCGGCGATTCATTACGCGGCTCGAAGCAGCCACCGCGACGGCTCGTGCGACGACTATTACCCCGCCGAGCGTGCCCTGGGGGCGGCTGTCTTCAGCCTGGCGGCGCTGGCCCGGACCTGTCAGGTGCTCGAACTGCGCGAGCCGTCGCTGATCGACTTTCTGGAACGGCGCGCCGGCTGGGTCGCCGGACACGGCGAAACCGGACGCCTGGCCAACCACCAGGCCCTGGCCGCTCTGGCCCTGTGGCATGTGTTCGAGCTCACGGGCAAAGCGCACTGGCTACGGGCCGCGCGCCAGCGGCTCGATGGGCTGCTCGATTGGCAAGATACCGAAGGTTGGTTCGACGAGTACGGCGGTGCCGACCCGGGGTATCAATCCCTGACCATCGAATGCCTGGCCCGGCTGGCTCGGGCCGGAGCCCATCCTGGTTTGGCAGGGCCCTTGGTGCGAGCGGTCGAGTTCGCGCGGGCTTTCTTGCACCCCGACGGCAGCTTTGGCGGCCCGTACGGCAGCCGAGGAACCTACCACTTCTTTCCGCACGGTTTCGAGTTGCTGGCCGAAAACAACGCGGCGGCCGCGCAACTGGCCGACGGGTTTCTTGCTTGCCTGGCAACCCAGCGAACGGCCTCGTTCGACGACGATCGACTGGTGGCTCACCGGCTGGGCAGCTTGATCGAAAGCTATTTGACTTGGAGCCCGCGCCAGCCGCGGCGAGCGGGCGGCCTGGCCGCCCAGCGGTTTTTCTCCAGCGCCGGCCTGCATGTCATCGCCGGTCGGGATTACCAAACGATCGTTTCCTCGGCCCGCGGCGGAGCCTTGCGCCATCAGCAGGCCGGCACCCCCGCCCGAGTGGAACTGGGGCTCGTGCTCGAACTGGCCGATGGCCGGCTGGCGACCAGCGAGTTTCATGATCGCGGGCCGGGCGCGGCGACCGCCGCCGACACCGCCACCCCGAGTGAGTCCGCGCCCACCGCGGAGTTGCAGCTTCGAGTTCAACGGCCCTTCTGCCGCGCGCGAGCCGAAACGGTCTCGCCCTGGAAGCAGGCCCTCCTGCACCTGGGCATGAGCGCCGCAGGTCGGTGGCTGCGAACCCTGGCCCGCTGGCTCTTGCAGCGGCGTTTGATTACCGGTCGGCGACCGTTGCCCATCGACTGGCAGCGAACGCTCACCTGGCAGGCCACGGCCGACGGCGGGCTGAGATCGCTACGTGTCACTGACCGAATCACGCTTCGCTCTCCCCGTTTGCAGGTGCGGCGGATGGCGTACGTGGCCGATCAACAATTGAGCTACGTGGCGGCCGCCAACGTATTTCAAGAGGCTGCCTTGACCTTGACCGACGACCTTTCAGCCTGGGTCGAACCGCTCAACCGCGAGCGGCAGGTCGAGATCGTTCGCGAATTGAATGGCCCCTGGTCGCCCCGCTCGGGCGACGGCCCCCTGGAACCTCGGCCCACGGACCCGGCCAACGCGTCGGTGAACGCGGCATGTGGAAACAATTGCTGAAGGTATTCTTGACCGCGTTGCTGGTCGGCACGGTTTACCTGGCCGCCGACTGGCGGGCGGTACTGCGCTCGCTGGCCAGCCTGCACGGCGTGCCACTCGCCGCGGCGCTGGCCCTCTTCGTGCCGCAAACCATTGTCTCGGCGCTGCGCTGGCAGGGCTGGGCTTCGCCCGTGCGCCGCTTGAGCTGGGGCGAAGCGATCCGACAAACGCTGGCCTCGTCGGCCGTAAACCTGGTGGTGCCCGCCAAACTCGGCGACCTTTCCAAAGGGGCCATGCTTACCTCGGGCGACACCAGCCTGGCTGCCCGGGCGACTCAGCTCGTGGTCGGTGAAAAAATTGCCGACCTGGCGGCGCTTGCCGCGGTCTTGCTCCTGGGCGGGGCGGCCCAGCTTTGGGGCGCGCCGGTGCTGGGCGCGGCGGCGGGGTGCGCGCTGGGCGTAGCGGTGGGCCTGTGGGCAGTGCGACGCTGGTTCGGCGGCAACGCCCCGCCGGCACCCGCCGCTCAGGCCGCCCGCTGGCTGTGGTTCGATCTGGCCACGTCGTCGCTGCTGTTGTGGTCGCTGCACGTGGCTCAAATCGACCTCTTCTGCCGCGCCGCCGGGGTGGCGGTGCCCTGGATGGTGGCCGCCGCCCGGATACCGCTGGCCGTGCTGGCCGGCCTGGTGCCGATCTCGCTTTGGGGCCTGGGCACCCGCGACACGGCGCTGGTGCTGCTATATCAAGACGTGGCCCCGGCAGCCACGATGGCGGCGGTCGGTTCGCTCACCGCCCTGCGCTACCTGGTGCCGGGCCTGATCGGAATTCCGTTTCTCAGCCAAAGCGTGGCCGCGGCGGGCGATACGATCCGCCTCCGTCGCAAACAGCGACCCGAACGACGCCGGGCAGCCTAGATCCGCGCCAAGCTCAACGTGTATCCACCGCGGCGGGCTGTTGGGGCGAGAGGTCGCCGGAAACGATCTCGTACACGAGATAGCCGGGTTTCGCATCGCGCTGAAGCAACCGGCGGAGAGCCTCAGCCGGCAAGCGCTCGACCGGCGCCAGTTCGGGGCGCACCCACACCAACCAGCGCGCGCCCCGGGCCACCGCTTGCCGCCAGTGATCGGTGAAATCGGGGTGGTCGGGGTCGAGCGCCCAGCCCGGCCGGTCGCAGTAGTAAAGCAGCTCGGGCGCGGAGCCGTGGACGGCGATGACCGTATCCAGCGGGCGGGCAAGCTGCCGCAGGGCGAGACCGGCCGCCACCACCGCGCGGTCCTCGGGCGGGGTGAAGAAGGCGGGTCGAACGGTTTCGGCGGCGGCGACCAGCGCTCCGCTGACGACGAGCCCCCAGGCCCAACGCCGCGGATGTTTGAGCCGGTCGCAGAGCAAATTCCAACCAAGCCCGGTGAGTGCGGCCCCCAGCGGCACCAGCAACACGAAGTAGTAGTTCATTTCGGCGAACTTGCGGGGCAGGCCCAACAGGAGCGCCGCGCCCCCCAGCGCCGCCGCTGGCAACCACTGCCGCCGCCCGAGCGCCACTAGCGCGAGGAGCGCGCCGGGCGGAGTCAGCGTCAACAGCCCCAGATCGCGGGCGACCCCGAACCAGAATCGCGGCGACCACCAATAGTTCAGCGGTTGATCGTGCGCGGCGGTGCTCTGTCGCCAACTATAGAACACGTGTTCGGCCGTGGCCGAGCCAGGGGCCGACCAACGCCAGGCGGCCCCGTACCAGGCCACCGCCGGTAGCATGGCCAGCGCGGCCGCGGCAAGCGCCAGGCCCCACCGCTTGTTTGAGGTGGCCGTCTGGTCGCCGACAAACCCTTCGCCGGGCTCAGCGCCCTGGGCCAGCAGTTGGCACCACAGCCCAATCCAAACCAGCAGGTACAGCTTGGTCAGTAGCGCGGCGGCTAGGGCCACGATGGCTAGCAGTAGCCAGGCGGGCCGGGTGCATTGTGCGTACCGATCGGCCGCGGCGCAAGCAACCAGCATCAGCAGCACGACCCAAGGCTCCAGCATGAAGCTTTGGCCGTAGATCACGCTGACCGGCGCCAGGGCCCAGACTAGAAGTGCCGGCCAGGCCACGCGGGGGCCATAGCGATTCCCCAACCAGCCCCCAAGCACGAGCCCAGCCGCCGTGCTTGCCACTGCGGTGAGCACCCGGCCCCAGGCATCGAGCGAGCCACCTAGTGTGTGCCAGGCCGCCCCCACGGCATAGGCTGGCAGCGGCAACTCGACCAGGTGCCAGCTCCGCTCGGCTCCCCGAACCACGTCGACCGTGGGGCGCCACCAGGGGGCACGGCCTTCGGCCCAGTTTCGGGCGATCATCGCGTAGACCACGTTCTTGGTGGCGAAGTTGCCCACCAGCGGTCGGTTCCAGCCCGGAAGCCGAACCGCCAGGCAGAGCGCGGCGGCCAGCACCAGGCTGCGCGCCGAGAGCCCGGTGCGCGGACCGCCCCCGAAACGGCGCCAGGGCGGGCGACTGGGCGGAACCGACAAGCTCGATGGCGCCGGCGGGGCATTGCACCGTGGCTCTGGGGCATCCATGCGATGGCTTTCCTGTCGTCACCCAGCCGCGGTGGTGTTGCGAGCCAGTGGGCCGAGCAAGTAGCGCAAGGTGGGCAAAAACCCGCCAGCTCGACCCGAGAATCTCGGGAGTTTTTGCGGATTATTCCGGTTTTTCAACCGAAATATACCGCCAGCGTACCCGTGTCCCCCAACGAGGCTGTCGCCATGTCGCACCGCGGTTCGATTTTCGCCCTGCTTGCGGTGCTAGCAGTGTCCACGGGTTGCAAGATGTGTGCCAGCCCCTACGACTACTGCGGCCCGGTTTTCGGCAGCGACAGTTGCGCGGAATGCTACAGCGATGACCCGCGGCGCGGCTCGATTCTCGCCGGCGGCGGATGTAGCGAGTGCGGCCCCGATGGCTGTGAAGACGCGTACCACGACGACGGCGCAACCTATAGCGAAGACACCCCGGTTGAAGCACCCTACGAGGGCGAGGTGATCGAACCTGGGCAGCCGGAAGCGGTACCCTACACCGAGGGTTCTTACTCCGACGAAACCATCGTCGAAGAAGGCCCCTACGAGTGGGAAATGACCGAACCCGAGTTGCCCGCGCCGCCGGCGACCCGCCAGCAGATTGAAGAGGCCTTCGACGCATCGGACGATTCGGCCTCGCTACGGCCGATTCCCGATCCGCGGACCAGCCGCCGCCGCGGCCCGCAGTTGCGCCGCTAACGCCCCGACGGCTCCTCGCCGGGCGAGGTGGCTGAACCCCTCAGGCAGGCGCAAGCGCCACGGCGAATCAAGCCGGCCGGGCGTACTCAGACTGGCATGGATGAGCCGGGCATGTCAGGGCCTGGTCGCGGCCCGCTTCGCTCCCGCCCCTGGCCCGTGGCGCGAGTTGCAATGCCCCGGGGCATGGGTCAGAATCCCACGGCCCGCCAGGCGAGCCAATTCGCTCTCCGGCGTGTGATCTGGGGGGGGAGACAACCGGATGAGCCAAGCGCCGCCAGCGCTGGTGCAAGAACCGCCGCGCGAGGTGTCTGGCATTTTGCGCCGGCTTGGGCCCGGCATGATCATCGCCGCCTCGATCGTGGGCTCGGGCGAGTTGATCGGCACCACCAAGACCGGCGCCCAGGCGGGGTTCTGGCTGTTGTGGCTGATTGTCGTGGGCTGCCTGATCAAGGTATTTGCCCAGATCGAGTTTGGCCGCTACGCCATCGCCGGCGGCAAGGCCACGATTCCGGCGCTGGACGAGGTTCCTGGCCCGCGATGGCGGGTGAGCTGGCTGCTTTGGTACTGGCTGTTCATGTTCCTTTTGGGGTTGGGGCAGTTGGGTGGAATTGTCGGCAGCGTGGGACAAACCATGGCCCTCAGCTTTCCGCTGACCGGCGATTTTCTGGCGGCCATCGACCGGCCGCCCGGTTCCACGACGGCGCCAGGCTACACTTGGGACGACGTGTATTGGAGCGCCGGCATTACCGCCCTGACGGCGGTGTTGCTAATCAACGGCCGGTACAACCTGATACAAAACGTGGCGGCGGTACTCGTCGCCGGGTTTACCTCGGTGACCATTTTGAATCTGGTCGCCTTGCAGTCGTACCCCCAGTGGCACGTGAGCTGGGCCGACCTGCTCGACGGGTTTCGTTTTCGATTGCCCCCCTCGGTCGAGAATAAATCGCCGGTCATAACGGCGCTGGCCACCTTCGGCATCATCGGCGTGGGGGCCAGCGAGTTGATTGCGTACCCCTACTGGTGTTTGGAAAAAGGCTACGCCCGGTTCACCGGCCCTCCCACGCCCGACGCGGCGTGGAGCCAGCGAGCGCGCGGCTGGCTGCGGGTAATGCAGTACGACGCCTGGTGCTCGATGGTGATCTATACCTTTGCGACCGTGGCCTTTTATCTGCTGGGGGCCGCGGTGCTGTGGCGCGCGGGGCTCGACCCCGGCGGCATGCAACTGGTGAACACCCTGCGGCGCATGTACGAGCCGGTGTTCGGCGGGATGTCGAGCCACGTGTTCTTGGTCGGCGCCTTTGCCGTACTGTATTCCACCTTCTTCGTGGCCACGGCGGGCAACGCCCGCATGGCCGCCGACGCGGTGCGTGTTTTTCGTTTAGGGGGCGCCACCGAGCCCGCGCGGCGGTGGTGGATTCGCGCTTTCTGCGGCGTATTTCCTTTTCTTTCGCTGGCGATTTACCTGGTCAGCAAAGACCCGGCGCTGCTGGTCTTGGCCAGCGGTATGGCGCAATCGGTGATGCTGCCGATGCTGGGGGGGGCCGCCCTTTACTTTCGCTACCGGCGCTGCGATGCGCGTATCGCCCCCGGCAAACTTTGGGACACCCTGCTTTGGGTTTCGGTGGTCGGCCTGTTGCTGGCGGGGGTGGCCGGAACCGGGCTGCTGATCGCCAAACTGCTGGGCGTTTCGCTCTAGCGCGCCCGAGCTTCTCGGTGTCTTCCAGGCACGTTCCGGCCCTGGGCGTCGCCGGTCGCCTTGGGGGCTCCGCTCGACCGGCATATTCGCGCCAGTTTTCCGCGCACCACCCTCACCGAGCGCCAGGGCCTTGGTTTTAACCGCGCCGGTGTCTCGCGAGGTTCGGTAGCGCGCCGTAGAATCGCAAGGAGGCCAAAGCCCAGGCAGGCGATGGGCCAAGAGCCGGACCAAGGTCGTGGAGCCCGTGGTGAATACCTGGCGGATCATCCTGCTGGTGCTGGGACCGGTGCCAATCGTGGTCACGGCGCTTTCGGTAACGCGCTGGGTGCGGCCCGTACCCGTCGAGGCGCACGAAACCAATCGCGTCACGGTCCAGCAGCGTGCTCCCGGGCCCGCCGGCCCGCACTCGGCGGAAGTCGAGCTTCGCTGCCAGGAGCGCAGCGAACTCCTGGGGAAACAGTTGCCCCCCGACTGGCAACGGCTGGTGTGTCCTCCGTTCGTGCTGGCTGGCGACGTAACTCAAGCCGAGTTGAAACGCTGGTATGTCGAGACCGTGCGCCCCACGGTCGAGGCGTTTACAGGCAGTTTTCATGCCCAGGGGCCGACCCAGCCGCTGACGGTGCTACTTTGCCGCCAGGAGGCTACCTACCGCGAACTGGCCCGGCGGCTGTTTGGCGACCATCATGTTTCGGTCTACGGCTACTACCGTCCGCACGGCCGGGTCCTGATCCTCAACCTGAGCACCGGTGCGGGCACGCTCGTTCACGAGTTGACTCACGCACTCGTCGATTTCGATTTTCCCCAGGTACCTGATTGGTTCAACGAAGGGTTGGCATCGCTGCACGAGGAATCGCGAATTCGCTCGGCGGGGCCCGTGATTTCCGCCCTCGGGCCCTTGCCCGCCGTCGAACAAGACCGGCCCAGCATCGAAGGTCTGGAGAACTGGCGGCTGCCGATCTTGCAACAGGCGCTGGCCGAAGGCCGCGTGCCGCCGCTGGAACATTTCGTGGCCGGCGACTTTCGCCGGGGCGACGAATCACTCAACTACGCCCTGGCCCGATACCTTTGCTTGTACCTGCAGCGACAAGGGCGCTTGGTTGCCTTCTATCAGCAGTTTCGCGCCCGGGCGGGCCAAGACCCGGTCGGCTTGGAAACGCTCGCCGCCACGCTGGGCCCCGAGGACTGGAATACGATCAATCAGCGGTTTCGCGACTGGGTCCGCGGGCTGCACTGGCAAAGCTCGCGGCGGCGCGGATAACCGGCCTCGCCGGTTTGCCGATCAGACGACCCGGTACCGCTCGGCGACGCGCAATTCCCGCCTGGTGTCGCGCTCCAAGCGGGCCGCGGCGTGATCCGGGTCGTGTCCCCAGAGCACCAGCCACCCCTCGTCGGCCGCGCGGCCCAGCAGGGCCGGTTTACGGCGGCGCGTCTCCAGCAAGTCGACGTCGTACGCCATGCACCAATGCGAACGCAGGTGGGCTTCCATCGGGCAAAGATCGCAGGGATAAAGCGCTCGCTCGCCGGCCGACTCCAGCAGCAAGGCCTGGTGGAAGCGCGTGTGCCCCCCGGTCACCACCAGTTGCAGCCCGGGCCAAAGCGTGGTGTCTCCCTCGACCAGTTCGAGTTGGCGGGCCTCCCATAGGGCTCGGAAGTTCTCCGCCGGGTAGGCTCCTCGCAGCTCGGGAGCATCGGAGTTGGCCGCCTCCCATTCTCCCCGCTGCACCCAATAGCGGGCCCGCGGGAAGCTGGGCACCACGCGTCCCTGGTCGTCGAATCGGGTGCCGCCGCCGGCGTGATCGAAGTGCAGGTGCGTCAGAATCACCGTATCGACCTGGTCGGGCGCCACCGACCGCGCGGCCAGGCTCTCCAGGAGCGTGTCGCCCGGAGCCAGGTCGAACTGCTCCTGCTCGCGCGGGCTGAGCTTGGTGCCGGGCCCGGTGTCGACAAGCACGGTGTGCTTGCCGTCGCGGATCAGCAGGCAGTTGGCCGCCATGCGAATCCGATTCTGTTCATCGGCCGGCTGCACGCGCTGCCAGAGCGGCTTGGGCACCACGCCGAACATGGCCCCGCCATCGAGTTTGAACCGCCCGCCGCTGACGGTGTCGAGTTGCCAGTCGCCAAACTGCATCGGGTTTCGGTTGCTCTGAGGGGGTGATCCGAAAACTCCCCCTGGGCGGCCGGGGGCGCGCGGGCCAGGGGGTGGGCTCGAGGGAGAGCGAGCGGCCCAGCATACGAAGGTTGGTCGCGGCGCAAAAGCCCTCGGACGTGCGAGAGGGGCCGAAACAACAAAACCACCGCGACCGCGCCGCTGACCCGTTCGGTCAGGGGCGAAGTCGCGGCGGTTCACACTCGAAACAACCGTTTTCCGACGGGGGGCCGGCTCCGTAGCGAACGCGGTCTGACGGAGTCACGCATCCCCCAGGTTCGTGCCCTGCTAGCTGGCGATCACTCCAGCGTTGCGGCCGGCGCGGGCCAGGCACTGGATGGCCTGCTCCAACTGGGCCGTGGTGTGGTTGGCCGTCAGGCTGATTCGCAGCCGCTCGCTGCCGTGCGGCACCGCGGGGAACGGCACCGAGTTGACGCAGATGTTGTTCTCGTGCAGTTCCAGGGTCATCTGTCGCAAGCCCTTCATGGTGCCCACGATGACCGGGATGATCGGGCTGGGGGCCGCGCTGATCTGGAAGCCCAACCGCCGCAGCTCGCCGTGCAGGAACCGGCAGTTATCCCACAGCTTCTCGCAGCGCCACGATTCTTCGGCCAGCACGTCGAGTGCCTCGTTGGCCGCTGCCGTGACCATCGGCGAGGGGGCCGTCGAAAACATGCCCGAGCGGGCGAAGTAGCGAATGTACGTGACCAGGGCACTGTTGCCGGCGACGAACCCGCCACAGGCTCCGAGGGCCTTGGAGAGCGTGCCGACGTGCAGGTCGATTTCGCCTTCCAAGCCGAAGTGAGCCGCGGCCCCGCGGCCTCCGGGGCCCAGCACTCCGGTCGAGTGCGCTTCGTCGACCAAGAGCAGCGCTCCGTGCCGGCGGGTGACCTCGAGAATCTGGTCGACCGGGGCGATGTCGCCGTCCATGCTGTAAATGCCTTCGACGCAAACCAGCTTCGTGCCGCGCTGCGGCAGCCTGGCAAGGACGCGATCCAAGTGTGCCGCGTCGTTGTGATGAAACACCTTCATCTGGGCGCCCGAAAGTTTGGCGCCGTCGACCATGCTGGCGTGAGCCAACCGGTCGAGAATGACGGTGTCGTTCTTACCGACCACCGACGAGATCACGCCCACGTTGGCCTGGTAACCGGTGGCGAACACGCAGGCTTCCTCGGCACCCTTGAAGCGGGCCAGCTTGGCCTCGAGCTCGCGAGTGACGGGGAACCGGCCCACCAACAGCGGCGAGCTGCCCGAGCCGGTACCGTACTCGCCGGCAGCATGCTGGGCGGCGGCGATCACCCGGGGGTGGCTGGCCAGGCCGAGGTAATTGTTCGAGGCCAGCACGATCATCCGCCGGACGAAATCTTCGCGCGGATAGTGCACGTCGGCTTCGGCGTCGGTCGGGTCCAGCAGCGTCCGCCCGTACAAGTTGTTGCCGCTGGCTTCGAACTTGCCCAGGCTGCTGAAAAAGAACTCGGCCGCCACGCGAATGTCGACCCCCTGCTCGCGGGCCCTGAGCAAATCGACCAGCGAGGTTTCGTCGTTAAGCGACAGGGGGTTGGTGGGAGTAACAACCGGGGTGCTGCTGACGGGGCTAATGAGCGTGGCCATGTTCAAGTTCCTCGCGTGGTCGAGTGTGCGCCGCTGGGGGATGGGGGGGTCGGGGGCAGGCTGGTGAATCGTTTGACTCCTGCCACCCTGCTGGGCGGAAAAGAGATGGGGATGTTACATACCCCGAGCCGAAAGCCCGGAACCCGGCGAAAAACACGCTGCGCGAGGCCGCCCGGGGGGTAGCTCTCCCCGAGCCGCCAACAGCATCTGCGTCTTCAAAACCAGCACACACGTCGGACCATGAGTAATTCGGCCATCCAAGACCTGGCTCACCACCTCGGACCAGTCTAATTCGATTCGAGCGATTTGCTCGGTACCTTCCGGAGAAATCGGCACACTGCGGAGCCCCTCAGCCAGAAAAAGCTGGGTTGGCGAGGCAACGATGGTGGTAAAGGGGTCGATCCAGCCCAGATGGGTCCAATGGGCGGCCTCGAGCCCGAGCTCCTCGGCCAGCTCGCGCCGAGCCGTTTCCCAGGCCTCTTCGCCCGGCTCAATGCCACCGCTGACCGCCTCGAGGGTTTCCCGGCCGACGGCGTAGTGGAACTCCTGGGTGAGGTAGGCCCGCCGCGTGTCGTCAAGCGCCAGGACCGAAACCCCCGGTTTCAGGTCGACTCGGCAGTGGCGACCCGACCGGCCATCGGGGCGGACCACGTCGTCCCGGCGGACCTCGATCCAGGGATCGCGATACACCAGTTGCGAGGCCAGAATCTGCCAGGGACCGTGCGATTTCATCCGGGCGATACCTTGGGGGCGCCAGGCGGGCGCCGCGCGACGTTCGTTCGATCGTTGACCGATTCGACCCAACCCACTCGTCGCCCGGCCCCTCGGTGCCGGGCAGGGTAGCGCCCAGGGTGCCCATGTTCACCGCGGCGAGGTGCCCTCGCGGCGTTTAGCGGCCAAGACGGCTTGAATCAGTCCTTCGGGGACCTGGCAAGGCGCAATCACCTCGCCGGCGTAGGCCCCCCGGGCCAATTCGATCGTCGTTCGGTAGGAATCGAGATACCGCACGCAATCGGGACAGCGCTCTAAATGACGCTCGAACGTGGCTCGCTCTCCCTCGGGAAGCGCCCCGGCCAGGTAGTCGTGTATGAACTCGCTTAGTTCCCGGCAGTTCACGCCAGCACCTCGGCGAAATGTTGGTCGAGCAGCGTTCGCAGCGCTTGTCGCGCCCGATGCAGCCGGGTTTTGACCACCCCCTCGCTCACTCCCAGCGCGGTGGCCGTTTCGGCGGTGTCCAGCTCTTCGATGTCGCGGAGCAGCAAAACGGTACGGTACGATTCGGGAAGCTCGTTAATCAGCCGCCGCACGAGCTGCCGGGTTTCGCTTCGCTCCAGCTCCTCGCTGGGGAGCGACTTCCACCCGCTCGGATGCTGCAGGTGGTGACCATCCTCGCGAAAGCCGGGTAGCAAGGGCTCCAGCGAACGCTCGGGCCGCCGACCCCGGCTGCGCACCCGCATCAGGGCCGCATTGACCGTAATGCGGTGTAGCCAGGTGCTGAGTTTCGAGCGGCCGTCGAACTGAGCCAGGTTTCGATACGCCGATAGCAGCGCCTCTTGGACCGCGTCGTGGGCGTCGGCCGATTGCCCTGTAATGCGCTGGGCCACGACCAGCAAACGCCCCACCTGGCTGCGAACCAACTGCTCGTAAGCCGCATCGTCTCCCGCCTTCAAGCGGGCAATGAATTGTTCCTCGTCCACCGCGGGCGGGGTTTGCGACGACGGTACACGGCTGGAACTGGTTTGCTCGGCGCGGAGGGGAAGCGCGTCGTCCATGCTCCAGAGCATATCGGCGCCGCGGGGCCGGCACAATCTTTGCCGGTCTATCGCCGCTGGCAGGAGCGAAGCGGTTTTGTCATCCCCACGGGTAACCCCCGATCGTTCCCCTTGCCCGGGTCAAACTTCCTGAGCCGAGGCGCTGGTGGAGTTCGCCAGGGCGGCGTTGACCAGTGCCGAGACGATGTCGAGCGAAGTCACGATGCCCAGCGTGCAGAATTGCTGGTTCACCACCGGCACCCGGTGAATGTGGTGCTCGATCATTAGCCGGGCCACGTCCAGCAGCGAATGGTCCGGGGTGACCGCCTTCACTTTGGGAGACATGTAGAGCCGGACGGGGTCGTCGGGGGTGCCAGACCGTTCGTGCCAGATAAAGTCGGTGGCGCTGAGCACCCCCACGCAGTGGCCGCTGTCGTCGACGACCGGCACCCCGGTAATCCGGTGGTTCAGGAACTCTTCCGCCGCCGAGTCCATCGTCTGGTCGGCCAAGACCTCGACACAGCCGCGGGTCATGACCTCGCTGACCCGCAGATTGGCCAGGTGACAGATCGACGATTCAGTCATGGCGGATTTATCTAGTTGGGGGGGTACCGAAACGGGCCGAACCGGCCGGGCCCAGGAGCTGGTTCCCGCCGGGGACCGGACCAACAACCCTAGCTCACAGTCGGTCGTACGGCCGGTTGGCTGGTGCCCGGCGGCCGGCCGCGCCTGGAACTACCCAAACCCACGTCGTGGACCCCCGAATCGGAAGATTCTGCCCAAACCGGACAGGACACTTTGGCTAATGAGACTGGACCGAGTGCCCAACAAATAGGCAGGCACCCTCTCGCACAATTCGCGAGCAGGGCTGACAAAAAACGGGCAATTGAGACTGGTCGTCGCAAGTGCTATCAGCTCCATGACATACAGCAAGGCCTTGACTGCTCTGCATGATGCTGGCGTGGGCCGAGCCAGGTCGATTCGGAAATCGCCGGTCGAGCCCCGTTTCGCGATCAGTCAAAGGACCAGGGCATGCTGCAGGAAAAACGTCTCCGCAACGCTCAGGAGGTACTTCGCGTCGCCGAGGACCTATTTCGCCAGGACCCCGACTGGGTCACCTTCTTTCGCGAGGTGCTCAGTATCGACGGCATCGTGCGGCAGGCCTTTCCCGAGGGGCCCGAGCTGACCCAATTCGAGGCCAGCGAAGAGTTCGCCAAGATTCAGGAAATGCTGGCCCGGCTCCGAGAGAGGGGTGCCGAAAAGCCCACCTTCCAGGAATCGACCCGGGTCATCACGGTGCGTATGCCCCGCAGCTTGCACCAGTCGCTGCAGGACGAAGCCCACCGCCGGCGAACCAGCATGAACAAGCTCTGCATCGCCAAGCTGCTCCAGTTGGTCGACGACGAGTTGCTGCAAAAGGCGGTGGAATAAGCCGGGGGCTGGGCCCGGGCTTTGGGGCTGCGAGAACCTCGGCCAGGGAGGGACCCCTCCGAGGGGGCCGGCGCTGCCAGGCAGGGCGGACTCCAGACCGAATCGCCGCCGGACGGATTTGGCGCTGAGCTAAACCGGCCACAAGGACCCCAGGGGGGTGTCGGCGGTGCGGCGCCAGTCAGGCCGCGCGAGGGCCGCGCTGCACAGGGCAGCGCCCGTGGACACCTGACCCGGGCTGCGACGAACGGAGCGGACCTGTAAGCCGGGTTCTGTGCCGCCGCTTACCAGAAGCGGCGGTAGCGACCATTCCTCTAGGATGCCGGTTGCCCGACACCTCCAGCAGCCGACCCGGAAGTCGAAGGTTCGAGCCGGACGGGCTCGAGCCCGGGGGCGCGCCAGGTCCGGTGGGACCCGCGTGCCCGCGGAACTGCTTCCTGTTTGGCCTTGCTCCCGCCGGGGTTTGCCTAGCCGAGCCGGTCACCCGGCCCGCTGGTGAGCTCTTACCTCACCGTTTCACCCTTACCGGCCCGGACCAGCCGAGCCGGCGGTTTACTTTCTGTTGCACTTTCCCTGACCTTGCGGTCGGTGGGCGTTACCCACCGGCGTGTCCTTTGGAGCCCGGACTTTCCTCTCGCGATGCCTGGCCTTGCGGACCCGGAATCGCCAGCGGTCGCCCAGTCCGCTCCGTTCGTCGCAGCCCGGGCTTTCGATTCCAGCATGGCCGGCCCAGGCGGCGGTGGCAATGACTAAGACGAGCCGATTCGGCAGTTGGTTCGGCCGGCCAGGGGCTGGGGCCCACCGGGCCCCGAATCGTGGCAGCGGCCCTGCCAGGTATCGCGGCGCAGGAATTCAGCCTCGATCGCGCGGCGCAGGGCCGGTTTATCGAGTGCCCAACTCGGCGCCAAGAAATAGCCAGGGGGCGCCTCGCCGCTGACCCGCTCGACAACGCACTCCGCCGGGAGCAATTCCAGGAAGCGCACCAAAGTCGTCACGTAAGTCTCGCGGTCGACAAGTTCGACGCGCCCCGCCAGGTAATCTTCGGCCAGTGGCGTTTTCTTGACGACGTAGAGATTGTGGAGTTTCACCGCGTCGACTCGCAAACGCACCAACTCGCGGGCCGTGGCCAACATATCGTCGGGGGTTTCACCCGGCAGGCCCAGAATGACGTGGGCGCAGATTTCGAACCCTCGGCCACGGCACCGCGTGAGTGCATCGACCGTGGCCGCGTGGTCGTGGCCGCGATTCATCCAAATCAGCGAACGCTCGTGGATCGATTGAACCCCGAACTCGACCGAGAGGTAGGTCCGCCCGGCCAACTCGCTCAGCAGGTCGACCACGGCGGGCCCCACGCAGTCTTGCCGAGTGCCGATAGCCAGGCCGACCACTTGAGGATGCTCGAGCGCGGCGTGAAACAGCGGCCGCAACCGTTCGACCGGCGCATAGGTGTTCGTGGCCGGCTGGAAGTAGGCCAGGAACTGGTTGACCGAGTACCGTCGCCTCACGCGGCGGATGCCCTCTTCCAGCTGGCCCAGAATCGTATCGCGCGGCAGCCGGCGGCTGGGGCTGAAGCTGCGGTTGTCGCAAAACACGCACCCCCCCGTGGCTACGGTTCCGTCCACGTTGGGGCAAGTTAGCCCGGCATCCAGGCTGATCTTGTGCACGCGCTGGCCAAACCGCCGGCGGAGGGCGAAGTTGTAGGTGTGCCAGCGCAGCCCGGCTTGGCGCCACTCGGGCAGCAGGTTCGCGGGGGCGGCGGTGGGGGGTACCGAATTCGTTGACGACAATGATCTACCCAAATAGAATAGAATTCGCGCAAGCCCTGAATGCCGCACCGGTTAGCTAGATCTTACCAGCCGCGTGCGGGGTCCGACAGTCGCGCCCAAGGCTCGCGCACGCGGCGGTTCTGGGCCCCCAACAAGGCAAGCGAACCAAGCGCCCCGCCTGCGGCAGTGTGTGGCCCACTTCTGCGACACTCCGATCGAGAGCACCATGTTCGGCGAACTTATCCCAGTCGGCGGCGGTGACCCGATTCCCTTGCTTAAGCAAAGCCTGGTCATCGGTCGCCGGGAAAACTGCGATATCGTGCTCCGTTTTCCCAACGTCTCGGGCAATCACTGCGAGCTCTCGCTCAGCGGCGGCTATTGGTACATGAAAGACCTCAACTCGAGCAACGGTTGCAAGGTCAATGGCCAGCGGTTCAAGGAAAAGCGGCTCGATCCGGGGGACGAATTGGCCGTGGCCAAACACCGCTACACGATTCAGTATTCTCCCAGCGAGCAAGGCGCTTTGGGCCCACCGCCGCCGGAAGAGAGCGCTGCCCAGGCCGACGACATCTTCAGCCGTTCGCTGCTGGAGCGTGCCGGGCTGGCCAAGCGCGCCCCGGCCGCCGGCAAGGCGCCGCCCGCTCGCGATCCGCGCGCCGGGGGGCGATTCGATCTGAACAACAGCGACGCCGGCCAGATCAAGAACCCCAACCGCCCGGTGTAGCCCGCCGCGCTTGGCTTGGGCCGATCGAATCCGATTCGGCGCGAAACGCCCGTTAGCCCGGTTGGGTCGTGCGCTGCCGGGCAACTTCGGCCTGCCACTGGTGCAATAGCTGCAGGGCGGCCAGCGGGGTCAGGCTCGCCAGGTCGAGCTGGGCCAGTTGATCGATCAGCGGGTGCTCGGGCGGATCGAAAAGCGTGAGCTGCAGACGGCCCGCGCGGCGCTCGGGCGGGGCCAACCGCGGCCGTCCGCGGCCATCGACGTGCTGGGCCTCGAGCTGCCAGAGTATTTCCTTGGCCCGCTCGACAACCTCGCGCGGCACGCCGGCCAGCCGGGCCACGTGAATGCCGTAGCTTTTGTCGGCGGCGCCGGGCACGATCTTGTGCAGAAAAACCACCTCCTCCTGCCATTCGCGTACGGCCACGTTCAGGTTCTCGATGCCCGCCAGTGACTTGGCCAGCTCGGTCAGTTCGTGGTAGTGCGTAGCGAACAACGTGCGGCACCCGACCCGGTCGTGCAGGTGCTCGACCACGGCCCAGGCCAGTGAAACGCCGTCGTAGGTGCTGGTCCCTCGGCCGATTTCGTCCAAAATCACCAGGCTGCGGTTGCTAGCGGTGTGCAGAATGCGGGCCGTCTCGGTCATTTCGACCATGAAGGTGCTTTGCCCCCGCGATAGCTCGTCGCTGGCCCCCACCCGGGCAAAGATCCGGTCGGCCAGGCCCACCGTGGCCTGGCGGGCCGGCAGGAAACTACCGATTTGGGCCAAGATGACCAACAGCGCCGTCTGACGAATGTAGGTGCTTTTGCCGGCCATGTTGGGCCCGGTAATCAGCAGCACCCGCTGCTGCTCCAACTCGCAACGCGTATCGTTGGGCACGAACTGCCCCGGCGGCTGGCAAATGTCGAGCACCGGGTGCCGGGCGTCGCACAGCTCGAGCGTGGGCTCGTCGACGATTTTCGGCCGGCAGTAGCCGCGATCGAGTGCCAGGTGGGCCAGGCCAGCCAACACGTCGAGCTGGGCTAGCACCCGGGCGGTGCGCTGCAGCGGGCGAAGCATCCCGGCGATCAGCTCTCGCAGCGCGACGAACAGCTCGTATTCCAGGTCGTTCGCCTTCTGGTCGGCGGTGAGCACCCGCTCTTCGTACTGCTTAAGTTCCGGCGTAACGTAGCGTTCGGCGTTCTTCACCGTTTGGCGGCGCTGGTACTCGGGGGGCACCTTGGCCTGGTTGGCGTGCGTAATCTCGATGTAATAGCCGAAGACCTTGTTGAAGCCCACCTTGAGCGTGGCGATGCCGGTGCGCTGCTGCTCGGCCGCCTGGTACTGGGCGATCCACTGCTTGCCGCCGGTGGCCAGCTCGCGCAGCGCGTCGAGCTCGGCGTGGTAGCCCTCGCGAATGAACCCGCCCTCTTTGGCGCTCAGCGGACAGGTTTCGACCAGGGCGGCATCGAGCCGGGCCCGCAGGTCGGGGCACAGGTCGAGCGCCCCCTCCAACTCGCCAAGCAAGGCCGAGCGGCGAGCGGTGAGCCGGGCCTTGATCGCGGGCAGCCGCCCCAGGGTGCGTCCTAGGTGCCCCAGGTCGCGCGGGGTGGCCCTGCCGGTCGAAACCCGGGCCAGCAGCCGCTCCACGTCGTGAATCTCGCGCAGCCGCTCGCGCAAGTCGTTCAACAACCCGCCGTCGCGGAGCAGTTCCTCGATCGCCTCTTGCCGAAACTCGATTCCGCTCCGGTCAGCGAGCGGGGCGGCCAGCCAATCGCCCAAGAGCCGGGAACCCATCGCCGTGACCGTGCGGTCGATGGCTCCCAGCAGCGATGCCTCGCGCCGCCCGTCGCGAAGCGTGCGGGTCAGTTCCAGGCTGCGCCGGGTGGCGGCGTCGATCTCCAGCACGCTGCCCGAGCGATAGGGAATGAGCCGGTCGAGGTGGTCCAACCGGCAGCGCTGGGTTTCCCTTAGGTATTCGAGCACGCCCCCGGCCGCGCGGATGGCCGCCTGATCGGCGTCGTCGAAGCCGAAACCCTCGAGCGACGCCGTGCCGAAGTGCTCCGTGCAAACCTTGTGGGCCGCCGCCGTGGAAAAGGTCCAGGCGGCCCGGGCGGTGAGGCAGCTTGGGGCCGCCGCCAACTCGGCCGGCCAGGAGGCCTCGTCGCTCACCAGGCACTCGGCCGGCTGCAGCCGGGCCAGTTCGTCGGCCAGTTGCCGGGGAGCCAGGCTCGCGGCGCGGAATTCACCGGTGGAAAGCTCGACCCAGGCCAACCCTACCGGGTCGCCGGGTACCACGGCGGCCAGGTAGTTGTGTTCGCCAGGCTCGAGCAAGGTGTCGTCGGTCAGCGTGCCGGGGCTGACCACCCGGGTCACCTCGCGCCGCACAATGCCCTTGGCCTGCTTGGGGTCTTCCACCTGCTCGCAAACGGCGGCTCGTTGGCCGGCGGTGAGCAGCCTGGCCAGGTAGCTTTCCAACTGGTGGTGGGGAAAGCCGGCCATGGGGACGGCGTTTTCCCCCTTGTCGCGACTGGTCAGCGCCAGGCCCAAGAGCTCGGCGGCGCGGACGGCGTCTTCGTAAAACAATTCGTAGAAATCGCCCATGCGAAAAAGCAAGAGCGCCCCCGGACAGGCCGCCTTGGCCTGGTGGTACTGCTGCATCATGGGGGTCATGGGGGGCGACGACACGGGCGACGTAACCCTGGTTTCAAGCGGCGCGTAAAGCCGCTCGGCGGGATGGTGCACTGCACGGGCCGCGCTCAAGCGCAGCACGGAGCCGGGCAAGACTCAGCAGAATACCGGCGCCGGAGCGATCGGCAAATGGGCGAGGGAGCCAACCCTAGGCCGATGCGGGGCAAGTGCAAAGCACCTCGGCCGAAAGGCTCGGGCCGTGCGCTGATTCCAGCAGTCCAACGATCCGCCCCAACGCGGAGAAATCGCGATTCGGCTTGGCCAAGTCTGCTCGAAACGAGATCGCTGCCGGTCCCCGGGGCCGGGGAGAACCGGCCCCCCGTTACGGCAGAATCGCTCGCACGACGTTGCGCAGCGGCTGACCGGGAATATACACTCGTTGGCTCACCACCACGGGCCGGCCAGTCACCACCGGCACCACGGGCGAATAGCTGACCACGGGTGAATAGCTGACCACGGGTGAGTAGGCGACCACCGGCGAATAGCTCACCACCGGCGAATACGTGGTAACCGTCGCCGCCGGGGCGTAGTACGTCGTCACCGGGGCGACCGTGGTTACCGGAGACACCACGACGGGCGAAAAGCTGGTCACCGGCGAGTAGGCCACGACCGGAGCAGCCACAACCGGAGCCCGATAGCTCACCACCGGGGTCCGCAGCACTTGGGTGTAGGCGGTACCCGGCGCGCGATACACCAAAGTTGGTGCCGGGCGGTAAGTGACCACCGGAGCGCTCTCGACGACCACGGGGGGCGCCGCCTCGACGACGGGAGCCGGAGCGGCGGTTTCAATCGGAAGCGCGGGAGCCGGCTCGGTCACCAACGCCGGGGCGGCCTCCGCGACTACGGTCGCGGGCCGCCAAGTCACCACGGGCGTTTCCGCAACCACCACCGGGCGCAAGGTCTCTAGCGGCGCCGGCACCTGGTATATGACTCCGGGAGCAACCACCTGGGCCCCGGCCGACGAAACCGCTGCCAGGCAAGCCGACCATGCCAACAACACGCCACACGCACGAGGGCCGCTCATCGGCTGCCGATCCTTTCCCACGGGTAAACTTCGCATCGCCAACTCGGACGACTTCCGCAACGCCTCGGCCCCCGCGCGGGGCAACTTAGGCGGCCCGGCGGACCCTCGCGACCCAACGCTCCGCGAACTTGAGCAAACCTTCGCGGCCCGTCAGATTCGCTGCGCCACTCAGCGCTTCCGTAATTCCAATATATGGCGCACTCGTCGCTTGAGAAAGGATGCGCGCGCACCGGAATTTCGGAATCGTTCGATCTTTCGGCGCAGGCACGCGAGCCGAGGGGCCCCGGGGGCAGCGCGTCTGGTCTGGGCCGGCTCGAACGTCGCCGCCGGCAAAACCTGCCCAGTTTGACTATCTGCTGCAACGGGTCCCTCAGGCAGGGAAATCTCGCGAACCTCGGCCAGATCTCTTCCCCCCGGCGCAGGCAACTCGCCACTTCACCGGGCAGACCCCCCGCCGACCGAGGCGCCTGGGCCACCCCTTCGAGGCGCGATTCAAGGCACCGACAAGGTAGAATCGAGAACCTTCGTCCGGGCCCCATGGGGCATGGGCCCGAGAGCTGCGGCGCCGCCGTTTGGTAGCGAAAGCGAGACTTGTGACTTCAGCACCCCGAGAGCGATTACGCCGCGCATTGGAACGGGCCGCGCTGGCGCTCTTGGCCGCGGTAATGATCTGGGGGGTGTGGCAATCCACGCGGCCGGCACCCGCTCCGCTGATAAGTGTCGCGCGCCGGCCGACCGTTTCCACGGGCCCCACCGACGCCAGCGGCGAACCGCTTCCCCCGGGGGCCCGGCAGCGCTGGGGCGATCGCCGCTGGTTTCATGGATCGATCATCGCGAAAATCCTTTATAGCCCGGAGGGGGACCGGCTCCTGACGATAGGCTCGGACGACGCCGCGCGGCTCTGGGATGCCGGCCAAGGCAACCTGCTGGCCACCTGGCGCGCGACCGGGCTGCTGCCCGAGTCGGCCGCCGTGGCGCGCGGCGCCGAACATGTGGCGGTGGCCCTGCGCGACGGAGAGATTCTGATCGGCCGGCGCGACGGAGCCTTTTGGCGGTTGCCCGGCCATCGCGAACCCGACTGGATGCGCTGGGCCCGCGAGGCTCGGCAGCATTTGGGCCTGTCGGGCCCCCAGCGGCGCGACTGGGCCACGCGGCTGGCCTTCTCGCCCGATGGTCAAACGCTGGCTTCGGGCGGAGCCGATGGCCACCTGCGGCTCTGGAGTGTTGCCCGCGGCCATTTGCTCTGCGATTCGCCCGCCCATGCCGGCGAGGTACGAGCCCTGGCCTGGTCACCTCAGGGCGACCGCCTGGCCAGCGGGGGCGTCGACGGGCGGCTCCGGCTCTGGACCTCGGCCGGAGTGCGCGGGGGGCCAACGTTTCGACAGCCCGGCAGCGTTAGCCAGATTCAGTTCGCCGCCGATGGAAAGACGCTCCGCGCCGGACCCTGGGATGCGCTCGAAGTGGTGACGGTGAGCGTGCCCGAGATGGAACCGGTCGAGCGGCTGGAAATGCCGCCGCTCGTGCGGCCAGCCGATTTTGTCTTGCATCCGCGAAAGGACCGGTCGGTCTGGGTCACTCCCATGCGCCAAGTTCACGTGGGGTCGCTTGACAACCCGCAGCAAGCCCGCGAAGTGACTCGTTACCATATCAATTACTTCGAACCACTTCCGCTGGCTCTCTCGCCCGACGGCGAACAACTGGCACTGTACGTTCCGGAAGCGCCTGGGCAAGTGTCGCTCTATGATCTAGTGGCGCCGACTGCCGAGCGCATCCACGACGTCGATCCCATCAAGGACTTCGCGTACCGAAGCGATCAACATCCGCGAGTGGCTTTTCGTACCCATCAAGGATGGGTAACGCTGGCCGAACTGACCACCGGCGAACCGCGAAGCCAATTGCGGGCTGCCGGGCCGCTGTGGGGCCTGACGCTGCTGGCCGACGAGCGGTCGCTGGCCGCCAACAGCGTACGCGGGCCGGGCGATCCGCCCTGCGACGGGGACCTGGGCGGGCCCATCTTACGCGTATTCGATCTCGAATCGGGCGAGTCCGGCGGCAGCTTGGCCACCAAGGCCGCTGCTGCCCAGGCCTGGGCTGTTCCCTGGGGGGGCGACCTGGTGGTGCTGGCCACCCGCCGCGCGGTCGGCCCGCCGCACCCGGACGAATCATCGGCGGCTGATCCAAGCGCCGGTCTCGACGTGAAACCTTCCGGTTTCGACGTGGAAGTTTATCATCCCGCGACCGGCCAGTGGCAGCCCTCGTGGACGCTTCCTTGGGCGCGGGTCGAAAAACTGGAGGTAACGTTCGATCAACAGCATCTGCTGTCGATCGGACTACCGACCGCGGCGGAGACACGCAACGATGACCGCGAACACGCCCCGGGGGCGCTGACCGACTCGTGGGCGCTGGCGATGTGGCGGCTGGATGGCGGCGAGGCCATCTGGCAACTCAAGCTTCCGCCAGGCCGTGTCCTGGAGACTTCGCTCTCGGGCGACAACCGCTGGTGCCTGGTGCTTCTGGAACAGGCGATCGACAGCCAGCTGAAGCCCGCGCTAATGCCCTCCGTGGACGCCGAGGCGATCCCTTCAGAAACTTCGACCCACAACGCTGCCGAACCCACTTTGCAGCGGGTCGTGCTGGTCGACCTGACAACCGGCCAGATCCAGGGCCAGCGCGCCAGCGAACCGGGTCACAGCTTGTCGCCGATCGTGCTCAAAGGGCAACCACTGGCGGCCTGGATCTTGTCTGGACCGAAGACCGAGCCTAGGAGTCCGGCAGTCGAAGTGCTGGCCCTACCCGGGCTGGAGCCGAAGTTCGCTTGCCAACCTCCCGACCAAGATAGCACCGCCCTGGGACAGCCGCTTTCGCCCGACCAGTCGCGGCTGCTGATCGGTGGCGCTGGCGACACGATGCAATTGCGCTCGAGTGACGACGGCCGGCTGCTGAGCGAAACCAAGGCCGATCGACCGCTGCGCGGACCCGCCGCGTTCACCGCCGATGGTCGCCAGGTACTGCTCGGCGAGAACTCGGGCGACATTTCCTGCTGGGACCCGGAGACTGGACGAGAGCTTTGGCGGCGCGAGGCTCACCGCGGGGCGGTGGAGCGTATCCAAATCTTGCCAGGAGATTTGGGCTGGCTCAGCCTGGGGGTCGACGGCACGCTCGTTTGGTGGAGCGGCGATCGGCCCCAGGTTCCGCAGGTCGAACGGCCAAGCGGCCAGGATTGATTCGTGGACGGACCGGTTCCCGCCATCCGCGATGCGGTGCTGACCTCGGAGAAACCGCGGTTGCCCCCCCGGCTGCGCGCGGTGGGCGAACTGCTGGCGATTTGCGTGGTGCCGGTCGCGGCCAGCGAGGCGATTTTGCCGGTCATCGGCCAAAAATCGCCCCAGGTTCGGCTGGCCACTTGGGCCCTCTCGCTGGCGGCCGTGTTGGCAAGTCTGGCCTGGCGACGGCTGCGCTGGCCGGCCATCAGCTTGCTGTTGGCGGCTCTCGCCGCGGCGCAGTTTGGGTACGCCTCGCTGGGAATCGACGCGTACAGCAAGCCCTTCATCGGCCACGTGGCGGGGGCGGCGGTCTGCGCCTGGTTTTGGAGCTTGCTCACCTTGCTCGGCGCGGGCGCGGCGGCCTGGCGACGCGCGGCGCTGGGGGTTAGCCGGGTCGTGCTGGGACTGGGAATCGTTGTTACGCTGGCTGTCACCGGCCTGTTGCTCAGCGGCGGCGATCGCTGGCTGCGTCCTCCGCCGATCACGCGGCAAGATGTGATCTGGGCGATGCGGCTGCCGGGCGATGCCGAGCCGGGGCGGCGGCTGTGGCAACTTAGCAGCCGAACCCGGCTCGAAGCGTCGGCCAGCACCACCGATCCGCTGCGCCAGGTGCTCGAGGTGCGGCAAACGCAGCCGGCCATGCAGCCCGACCAGGTCGTGCTGCGCCGCGCGGCGATCGAGTTCGACCCCACGCGCGATTACGAGCTACGGCTACGGGCCCGCGGTAGTCCGGCCAGGTCCGTGCATCTGGAACTGGTCGACCCCGGCCAGACCCAGCCGCCCCTGGACATCGGCCAGGCCGAGTTGAGCCCTCAGTGGCAAACCTTGGTCTTTCCGATCCGCGGCGAAGTCGCCGGGCAAGCGGGCGGCAGTGCCGATGGCCCTGCGCCGCGCGACCTGGTGCTGTCCCTGGGGGGACCGGCCGGCCAGACGGAAATTACCGACGCAGTCCTCTCGCTGGTGGCCCTGCGCGAACCGACCGAGATCGTAGCCGACCTGTGGCACGTGGAAACCTCCAATGGAAGCCGGGCGCGGTTGCTGCCACACGGAGCCGAGCCCGGTAGCGTGGGCGTGGCGATCGAGGCGATTGCCCCCGGTCCGGAAGAAGCGAGCGTCAAACTGGTCCAGGGGGGGCTTGAGCTTCGCGCGGCAGCGCGCTACCGGCTCGCGCTTCGTGCCCGGGCCGAGGGAGCACGCACCGTTGTCCTGGGCTGGGTAGATACGCAAACCGGCGCCGCGCTGGCCCCCTGGCAGCGCGTGGATCTGGGCCCCACGGCCACCGAGGTGACCTCTCTCTGCAATCCGGCGACCGGCACGGCAAGCGCGCAACTGGAAATTCACCTGGGGAGCAGCACGGCCGGCGTGACGCTCGACGCCGCGCGGATCGACGAAGTTCCGCGGCAAACTCCCACCGAGATCGTGCCCGATGGCTTTACGCTCGAGCAAGACCCCGGGTGCAAGGCCTCGTGGGCAATTGCCGGCGGGACCGAGCCCGTACTTCGAGTCTCGGTCGAACAGACCATACCCGAGCGGATCGCGGCCGTACGGTTGGTGCAGCCGGGGCTGGAGCTTACCGCCGGCTGGCCCTATCGGCTCACGTTTCGTGCCCGGGCCGACGGTCCTCGCCCGTTGGCCTGGTCGTTGATTCAGGGCGACCAGGTCATTCTGCCCGTTCAAACGGCCTGGGCCGACGTGGACCAGACGTGGCAAAGCCTGGAGAGCCAGTTCCTGGCCCCCACCTCGGGAACGGCCAAACTGCAATTCGAATTCGGTCTGTGGACCGTGCCCTGCGAATTGGCCGACATTCGCCTCGAAGCGCCCCGCAAAGAACACCCCACCGAGTTGTTGCCCGATCGTTGGCGGCTGGAGACGGCGGCCGAGGCCCAAGCCCACCTGGAGCAAACCGGCGAGAGCCCTACGGCCCTGCGCGTGGTGGTCGAATCGGTGCCCGGCCCCGAGCCCTGGCACGTGCGGTTGGTGCAAAACCAGATCGGGCTCACCCAGGGGAATCGCTACCGGCTGCGGTTTCGAGCCCGGGCCGATGCACCTCGATCGGTCGGCTATAGCCTGCTGAGCACGCGACCGGGAACCTACCTGGGGCTGTTCGGCGAGTCGCCGGTGGGCGCGAGCTGGAGCGACTACGAAATCCCCTTCACGGCCGAGGCCGACGACCCCGGCGCCAGCCTGTCGCTGAACTTGGGGGGAACCCCCGGCGCAATCGAACTGGATTCCCTGCAAATCGTCGCCACCGCGCGGCGCTGGCCCAGCGAGCTGGTGCCCGACCTGTGGAGGCTCGATCTTCCGCCCGGAGTCGAGGGGCGGCTCGTGCTTCCCGCGCGGTCCAACGACGTGCTTCGGGCCGAGTTTGCCCGCCAGGCGGATACGGCGCCCTGGCAAATCGGGCTCAAGCAGCCGGGGCTAGCACTGCGCGGAGCGGTGCGCTATCGGCTCTCGTTTCGCGCCCGAGCCGACGCCCCCCGGCAGATGCCCTGCCTGATCCTGGCTTCCCAGGCCTCGCAGCCGCTGATGGAGGACCAGTTCGCGCTCACGCCCCAGTGGCAGACCCACTCGGTCACCTTCACTTCGCCTCGGACCGACGAGGCGGCCACGCTGGTGCTGAACCTGGGGGGCGAGGATCCGGCCGTGGAACTGGCTGAGCTGCAACTGCGCGAGGAGCCCAAAGAGTCGCCCTTGGCGCTGCCGCTGGGAGATTGGCGGCTCACGGTGCGGCCCGACCTGCGGGCACACCGGGTCCTCGACGGCGAAGCATCCGAGCGGCTGCGAATCGAGATCGACCCGTTTGGCGACCGCCCGATCGAACCTTGGAGCGTTGCCCTGGAGCAAACCGGCGTGGGGGTCGAGTCGGGCGTATGGTACTCGGCGACGTTTCGCGCCCGCGCCGACGCGCCGCGAACCGCCAGTTTCGCGATCTTGCGTGCCGACGACGGTGGGTTTCTGGGGCTCTACGAAGACCTGAAGCTCACCACCGCCTGGCAAGACTATCGCCTGACCTTTCAGGCCCAGGGCGATTCGCCGAACAGCCGTGCCTTTTTCAATCTGGGGCAGGCCGACGCGGCGGTCGAGCTCGAGTCGATCGAATTGGCGCGGCTGGCCCGCCCCGCCGGCGCGGTGGCGATCGACCAGCCGCTCAGCGAGAACCAGTCGCTCGTGCTGGGGGGCCTGCCGTTTGGCCATTGGCGGCTGAGGGTGCGGCCGCTGCGGCAGCTCAGTGCCCGCGTTACGCAGCCGGCCAACCAGGGCGAGGCGCTGCGGGTCGATTTGGTTCACGGCCAGCAGGGTTCGCCGCCCGACGTGCGGCTTTCGCTCGACGACTTGAGCGTTCGCCAGGGGCAGTGGTACACGGCGTCGTTTCGCGTGCGGGCTGAAGAGCCCCGGTTGATGCGGCTGAGCTTTGCCGAGCAGGCCCCCCCGTTTGAATCGCTGGGGCTCGATCGCGCCATACCGGTCACTACCCGCTGGCGCACGATCGTGCTCGAGCTGAGGGCCACGAAAAACACCACGGTCGGGAGCCTGGCGCTGGAGCTCGCCGGGCACGATGCCGCGATCGAACTGGCCGAATTCGTCTGGCAGCCCCATTCGCCGCGGGCCACGAAGATCGGCTGGGTGGTCAGCAACCTGGTGGTAGCCTTGATCACGGCCTGGATGACCCGCACCCGGCGGTGGGCGGCCTTCGCCCCCAGCGACGACTGGGAACCGCTGGGGCTGCCCGCGCCGGCCCATTCCCGGGAAATTCGCTACCAGTTGGGGGCCGAGGCACCGCAAGCCGCATCGCCCCCCGCTGGGCTTGTGCCTGACGCAGCGAACGGCGACGCTTTGGGGCGCGGGCCACGGGACTAGCGGGGCGAAACGGAAAGCACGATTCATCGGGAGCCAACGTGCTCGAGAGCTTGTCGATCGTCATCCCGGTCTTCAACGAAGAGGCGACGCTGGCCGAGGTGGTCGAGCGCTGTGCGGCGCTGCTTCCCGATTTAGCGCGCCAAGGCGAACTGTGGATTGTCGACGACGGCAGCACCGACCAAAGCCGCGCCATCGCCCAGGAACTGGCGCCTCGGCTCCCCGGCGTGGGCCTGCTGCGGCACGAGGCGAATCGGGGGTTTGGTGCCGCCCAGCGAACCGGCATCGAGGCCTCGCGCGGCGAGTTCGTCGTGGTGGTCCCCTCCGACGGACAGTTCCCGCCAGAGGACCTGCGCGTTCTTGCCCGGGCGGCGATCGACGTCGACCTGGTGGTCGGCTACCGGCAGAACCGGGGCGATGGTTGGTACCGCAGCCTGAAAACCCGGGTATTCGGCTGGGTCATGCGGCGCGGGTTTGGCGTACCGCTGCGCGACGTGAACTGGGTGAAGCTGTACCGCCGAACCGCCTGGCAGCGATTGGCTCCGCGGATGGAAGGAATGGGGCTCGACGCCGAGGTGGTGGTCAAGGCCCTGAACCTGGGCCTGCGCGTGGTCGAGGTGCCCGTGGGCTACCTACCCCGACGGGGCGGCGTGGCCAAGGGAGATCAGCCTTCGCGCGTGTTGGGTACGCTGGCCGAACTGTGGCGCCTGCGGGGCGTGGGCGGAACTGCGGGCAAAGCCACGGGCGGGGGCTCGGCAGCCCCTCAGCGCCCTACACCAACCGACACCGACCAGGAACCGGCTTGACGGCCGGGCGGCCGCGGTCGAATCTGGCAACTACGGAAACTTCGAGTCCCTAGACGGCATGTCGCACGAGCCGCCCTCCGGCGCACCGCTAAACAGTCGCACGCATCCATCGCACCAAGCCAGCTATGACCCGGGCCACGATCATCGACTACGCAGTGGGCAACGTCCGCTCGCTGGGCCTGGCCTTGGAGCAATTGGGGGCCCAGGTGCGCTGCTCGGACAAGCCCGACGATGTGCGCTGGGCCGAGCGGATTTTGCTGCCGGGAGTGGGTGCCTTCGGCGCCGCCCGCAAGCGGCTGGCCGAGCCCGAGTTGGCAGCCGCCCTCGAAGAAGCCCGCCAGGCCGGTAAGCCCATTCTGGGCATTTGCCTGGGGCTGCAGCTATTGACCCGCCACAGTGAGGAAGGGAATGAGCCCGGTCTGGGTTGGTTGCCGGGCGAGACACGGCGGCTGGATGCCTTTGGGGGGTTTCGGCACCGGATTCCGCACCTGGGCTGGGCCGCGCTGCGCGTCGAATCGCTCGACCCGCTGCTGGCCCAGCCGCTTGGCGGCTCGCAGTTTTATTTTGCCCACTCGTTCGTGCTCGACGGTGCCGCGCCGGAAGACGTATTGGCCACGGCCTGGTACGGACGCGAATTTCCTGCCGTGGTGCGGCGCGGCAACTTGCTGGGAGTGCAATTCCACCCCGAGCGAAGCCAGCAGGCCGGCCGCGAGTTCCTGAAGCGATACCTCGACGGGAGCGGCGCAGCGTGAACCCAACTGCCAATCAGCTCGCGACCGGCCCACTCTCGGCCGCCGCGCCGACCCCGGTGCGGATCATTCCCGTACTGCTGTTGAAACACTGGGGAATCGAAAAGAGCATCGGCTTTCGCGACTTCGTCTACGTGGGTAGCCCCGTCAACGCGGCCCGGGTACTGAGCGACCTGGGGGCCGACGAACTGATTGTGCTTGATATTGCCGCCACGCCCGAGGGGCGCGGGCCCGACACGGAAGTGGTTGCCCAAATGGCGGCCGAGGTGCGGATGCCGCTAACCGTCGGCGGGGGAATCCATCGGCTGGCCGACCTGGAATCGCTCTTGGCGGCCGGCGCCGATCGGGTGGTGCTGAACACGGCCCTGCACGAATCGCCCGGGCTCGTGCGCGAGGCGGCCGACCGCTTTGGCAGCCAATGCGTGGTCGCCTCGATCGATGCCCGCCGCCGCGCCGACGGTAGCCACCAGGTATTTACCCGGTGCGGGCGAGTAGCCACGGGCCGCGACCCGGCCGATTGCGCCCGCCAGGCGGTCGAGCTGGGTGCGGGCGAAATCCTGGTCACCTCGATCGACCGCGATGGAAGTCTGACCGGATACGATCTGGAACTGGTTCGCACGGTGAGCCAGGCCGTAGCCGTGCCGGTCGTCGCTTGCGGCGGCGCGGGGAGCGTGGCCGACCTGGCAGCGGCCGTCGACCAGGCGGGGGCGTCCGCCGCGGCGGCCGGCGCGCTGTTCGTATTCTGGGGCCCGCGGCGGACCGTGCTGGTCAACTTCCCGACCGAGGACGAGCTTGTCGAACACCTGGGGCGCCAGCGGGTACGGCGGCGCTGGCCGGCAGTGCCCCGTTGGGCCGAGTAGCGCGGCAGGTCGCTGCGCCGACGTGCCACTCCGCACCCCGACCTACGCCCGGCAGGGGCGCGGCTTGTCGAGCACGAAGCTGCCCAGAATGAGCGCGTCCAACCCCGTGGCGAAATAGGTCCGCAAGGCCTGAGCCGGCGAACAGGCGATCGGGTCGTTGTAGGCGTTCAGGCTGGTATTCACCAGGGCGGGAATGCCGGCTTGTTTTTCGAATCGCTCGAGCAGTTCGGCAAACAGCGGGTTGGTTTCGGCGTGGACCGATTGCAGCCGCGAGGTGCCATCGGCGTGCACCCCGCCGGGAATTTGCCGCTGAGCCGCCGGGCCGGCGCTGAAGGTTTGCGTCATATAGGGCGAGTCGCAATAACCGGCAAACAATTCCGGACCTCGGCTCGGGAGCAAGGCGGGGGCCAACGGGCGAAACTCCTCGCGAAACTTGATGCGCTGGTTGATCGTGTCTTTCACCGAGGGATCGGCCGGATTGGCCAGGATGCTGCGATTACCCAGGGCTCGCGGCCCGAACTCCATTCGGCCTTGGAACCAGCCTAGGATGCGCCCCTCGGCCAGCCGCTGAGCCGCGGCGCCAGCCGGGTCGTCGGTCTCCTGGTATTCGAGCCCCGCGCGGTCGAGCACCTGGCGAATCGCCGCGGAAGAGAACTCCGGCCCCCAATAGGCATGGGGCAGCGCGGCGGGAGCCTCGCCGTGCTCGAGGGCAACCAGGTAGGCAGCCCCCAGCGACAAGCCGGCGTCGCTCACCACGGGGGGCACATACAGTTGCGAAACCGCGGGATCTTCGCGCAGCCGCTGATTCATTTTGCAGTTCAGCGCCACGCCGCCGGCCAGGCACACGCGCGAAACACCGGTACGCCGGATGTGAAACCGAACCAGTTGCAGCACGGCCTCTTCCAGTTGGGCTTGGGCGCTGGCCGCCAGATCGAAGTGGGCCGGCTCGAGCGGCCCGCCCGGCGTCCGCGGCGCTACTTCGACCGGGAACCGATCGAAGAGGCGCTCCTGGGGCGAGGCGGCCGGCTGAGTGCCCGATACGCCCCGCAGAAACTCGCTCTGCAGGTGATAACCTTCGGCCGTAATCTGCAAGATATGAGACAGGTCGTAGCGCGGCTGCCCGTAGGCCGCCAGGCCCATTACTTTGTACTCGTCGCTGTCCTTTTGAAATCCGAGCAGTTGCGTGATCGCGGCATAGAACACGCCGAGCGAGTCCGGCTTGAAGATCTCCAGCGGCGTCTCGAGGCGGCCGGCCCGACCGACCCGAACCGTGGTCGCCCGGCGGTCGCCGGAAAAATCCATGGTCACGATCAGGGCTTCGTCCCAACCGCTGGCGTAATAGGTGCTGGCGGCGTGGGCCGTGTGGTGGTCGACCAGTTGCACGCGCGGGGCGTGGCCAAACTGGAACTGAAAGAATCGTTCGAGCAGTTCGACAAAGCCTGTGTAGGTGGCGCCCGGAAAAACAACCGCGTCGACGTCGCGAATCGAGAGGCCCCATTGGGCCAGGCAATCGGCCGCGGCGCGGCGAGGCAGCTGACCGTTGGCGAACTTAACGCCCGAAAAGCGTTCTTCCTGCCCGGCGGCCACCAGGCGGCCGTCGACTAGAAGTGCCGCCGAGCCATCCTGATTGCCCGGCTGCACCCCGCCGGAGATACCGAGCAGAATCATGGTCGTTGGGCGCGGGACTGGGCCAGCGATTGTTCGGCCTGCCAGAGCGCCTCGATCACGTCGGTGGCATGGCGGCCGTCGCAAAGGGGGCGCGAGCGCCGGGTCACGCATTCCAGAAAATGCATGGCCTGGGCCACCAGTGGCTCGGGCGATTCGGCCGGCAGCGTCACCATTCGCGGCGGCTGATGCAGCGCCGCCGGGCGCGGTTGGCTGCCCGCCGACGGCCGGATTCGCCAGCCCGCGTCTTCGGTCAACCGCAAGGCCACGTCGGTGGCCAATTCATCCCAATCCACGCCGCCATGCTCGCCCACCAGGCTGATCTGACGCAGCTTGTGGGCCGCGATCCAGCTTAGGTGCACGTTCACCAGCACCGAATCCGGGTACTCCAACGTGAGAAACACCACGTCTTCGAGCGCGGGATTCAAATAGCAGGCCCCGCGGGCCGTGACCGACACCGGCGCGGCGCCGAACAAATAGTTGAAGATCGCCACGTCGTGGCAACCCAAATCGTAGAGCACGCTCACGTCGGTGCGCACCGGCCCACGATTGGTGCGGGTCGAAGCGGCATAGAGCAACCGCCCCAACTGGCCGGCGTGCAGGTGCTCGCGCAGCGCGTGGATGCCCGCGTCGAAACAGTAGACGTGCCCCACCATCAACACCGCGCGGCGAGCCTCGGCCATCTCGGTCAGTACGGCGCACTGGCTGGGCGCGAGGGCCAACGGTTTTTCGCAGAGGACGTCTTTGCCGGCCGAGAGCGCGGCCTGGGCAATCTCGAAATGCGTCGAAGCCGGCGAGGCGATCACCACGGCATCGACCCGCGGATCGCCGAGCACCTCGTCGAGCTGTGAAACGATGCGAGCCCGGGGATAAAGCTGGCCGACGAATTCGCACCGATCGGCGTCGATATCGCAGGCCACCTCGAGCCGGGCATCGCGCAATCCGGCGAACACCCGCAGGTGGTTCAGCCCCCAATGGCCGCAGCCCACCACGGCGACACCCACCGGCCAGCTTTGTCGGCGTTCGGTCATGCTGCACCGTCTTGGCGGAAGAACACCCGAGGCCGGACCGACCGGCCTGGGTGCGGGCACCGCCAGGCCAGCCGGTCGGCGTGCACACGGCGGGGCTTCGGCGGGACGTCGGTCGGACCTGGCCTTGTGGGCCAACGCCCAAAATGCCGGATCCCCCCGATAGTGCTATCTCCCGAGTGTCTTCCAGCATAATCAAAATGGCGGCAAAAGCACGCGGTCTGGGAGCGGCAAAACTGGTTTCTCAGGCGGGCGGGCGGCCGGCTCGAAAACCCACCTGCCCGCCGCCGAGTGGTACACTTACAGTTTCGGGGGGCCTACTGGCCCGAACGTCGCCGCGACACGTCTGCCCAATCGTTCCGAAGGCCAAAGCCGCAAACGTTTTGGCTGGGAGCCGTTTAACGATGAAGCCCGGTCGGTGGATAGCGCTGGCGATTGCCTCGCTGGGCGGCGGCCTGGTGCTGGCCACCCTGGGGGCGGCCCAGCCCGGGCCGAGCACTACCGCCAGGACGAACACGGCGAGCCGATTCGAGCCATCTCGAGCTGACCCCTCGCGCGGGCTTCGGTGATTGGTTCTTGCAAGAGGTGGGGCGTGGAACCCGGCGGCTCGCAACCCTCCTGGCGGCTCACCAGCCGAACGAGCCTGTGCCTGCTGGCGCTGATTCTCGTACTGCGGCTGGGCTATACGGCCGCTTTCCTGCTGAATCCCGCCTGGGGTTACCCCACCTGGTCGATGATCGGCGGCGTGCCCTGGGGCGATGCCCGAGCCTGGGACGAATCGGCTGCCGAGCTGGCGGCCGGGCGCCCGGTGCCCGAGTTTTGGTCGGCCCGGCGGCCTGGTTACGCCTACCTTTTGGGCGCCGTTTATGCCTGGACGGGGCCCAGCTTCGCCGTCGCCCTGTGGTTGAACTGCCTGGCGTCGGCCGTGGGGGCCTGGCTGGCGGCGGCGGTGGTTGCCCGCGCTTGCAGCGCCCGCGTCGGCTGCGCCACGGCCCTGTGGTTGGCGGTCGACCCCAGCAGCCTGGCGCAAAGCACCGAGATTATGACCGAACCGGTGGGCTTGGTGTTTCTGATGCTGCACCTGATCGCCCTGGGCGATCCGCGTAAGGCAAGCGCCGGGCAGCTCGGGTTGAGCGGTCTTTGGCTGGCGCTTTCCAACAGTTTTCGTCCGCTAACGTTGCTGGCGCTTCCCGGGGAAATGTTGTTGGTCGCTTGGAGCCGGGGCTGCGGGCGCCGCCACGCGCGGCACTCCGTGGCGATGTTGGCCCTGGGGGCGGCACTTGTCTTGGTGCCGCTGGCAGTGCTGCAGCGCGCGCAGCACGGCATTTGGTCGCTTTCCGACAACACGGCCGAACATTTCCTGGCGGCCAGCACGCGGCAGTTTGGCGGTACCTGGTCGCCCGAGATTTACCTGCTGGCTGCCGAGGCCGGCAAGCACACGGTCCGCGAGCGGTACCAGTACTTTCAGCAGCTTGCCTGGCGGAATCTGCGGCAAGAGCCCGCCGTGTTCGTCGAAAATGTCGCCCGGTCGCTGGCCTATAATGTGCGCGGCGTGGGCGGGGCGGCCATCGCCTTTCCGTTGGGGCTGGCTGCTTTGGTGCTCGCCGCGGGATTGCTTTGGCGATCGGGCAGCGAGCGTCGCAAACCGGGGCTGCTTGGTTGGGGGCCGCCAGCCGCCGGCGCGGTCGTTGCGCTCGTGGCCGCCGGGGGGCTCGAGCAATTCGTCGACGATTCCTGGGGCTGGGCCGTGGTGATCTTGGCCGCCATAGTCGGCTTGCGGCAGGCCTGGCCGCGCAGTGTCCGAACTGGCTCGCGGAGCGAAAGGGACGGCGCCCTGCCCGGCGTCGATTCGCAGGCCGCCGAACCAGAGGTAGCCGCCCTCGGACCCCGGCTGGTGCTCGTGACTCTCTTGGTCGCCAGCCTGGCGGCTTTGGCGCTAATGGTGACGCGAGAAAGCCGGCACTGGTCGTACCTCACGTGGATCGGGGTCGCGCTGGTGCTAGGTATGGTCGACCAGCTAGCGCGCAAAGTCCAGGAGTGGTTCGGCATCCTGCTCGGCCAGGGTTGGGCCGAAACCGAGCCGACCGCTGAGTTGCCACGTCGGGAAGCGAGCCGCGAGCCAGTTGCGTTCGGGCCTTCGCTCGGGTCGCTGGCCTTGTTAGGCGCGGTCCTGCTGGCGCTGGGAATCTCGGCTGGCCGGCTGGTTTGGTTGCGGCGACATCCTCCCCTTGACCCGACGCGGGCCACCGACTTCCGCTACGACCAGCACCAGGTGCGGCTGCTCACCGATCGAGTCGCTCGCTGGTGGCCGGCGCTGGCCCCGGCGCTGCAAGCGACGAGCGGAGTGCCCCATCCGCCCGGTAGCGCAGAAACGCGGGGTGCGTCGGCGCAGAACCTGGTGGTGCTGGGCATGTTTCCGCGCCGCTATCAATACTTCCTGCCTGCCGGCGGGTCGGCAAGCCAGCTGCCCCAGGCCTTTGGCCGCCGCGACTACGACCGGACTATCTTCGTCGCCGTCGCGGTCGACGGAAGCGGCGGCTTGTGGGAGGCCCTGGTCTGCTGGCCGGGCCGGTTTCCCGGCCAGTGGACCAACCAGCCGCTGGCCTGCCTGGGCACGGTTTCGGCCCCCTTCGGCTCGGGTCATCCATTAGTGATCGACGCCGCCGCGCTAGTACCGCTGGACCCAACGAAGCGCGCGTGGCGATGGGACCAGGCACGCCTGGCGGCCGTGCCGGCCCATCGACAGGCGATTTACCGGCGACTTGCACCCGGCGCCGCCGCGCCGTCGACCGAGCCGGGCCCAGTCCAGGGGGACGGCGCGCAACCGCTGGGGGCGACGGGTGCATTTTCCACCCCGGCGAAATTGCGCGCCGCCGGCGGTTAGAATAAACAGAAAGCCGCGGCACGGCCCGCAACGCGGTGAGCGGCTCGCACAGGCGGAGCGCTGCCGCGGGGCCGATCGCGCGAGGCCTCGAATCTGTCATGGCGATTCCCACCGAACCACTCGCTCAGCAAGCGGCGCCCCGGCCCGCGGCATCCTGCCGCGCGCCGCGCGTTTCGCTTTTTTTCGATACGCTCGGCCAGGTGCGGGCTTGCTGCGTGAATCATCAATACGCCTTAGGCCACCTGGCCAGTCAGCGACTGGCCCAGATTTGGCGTGGTCCACGCGCCGAGGCGCTGCGGCAGGCCCTGGACCGCGGCGATTTTTCGCTCGGCTGCGAGCACTGTCGCTGGCAATTCGACGACGGCACGGCCCACTTGGCCCACGCCCGCAAGTACGATGCCTATGCCCCTTCGGCTGGCGGCGAGCTGTGGCCCACCAATATGGAGTTCAATCTCAGCAATACCTGCAACCTGGAATGCCCGATGTGCAGCGGCGAGTTGTCGTCGGCCATTCGGGCCCGCCGCGACCGGTTGCCTCCCTTGCCCAAGGTCTACGGCGACGCGTTTTTTGAGGATCTGCGCGAGTTCCTTCCCCATTTGAAAACCGCGCAGTTTCTGGGCGGCGAACCGTTTCTAATCCGCGAGCATTTCCGGGTTTGGGATCTGATGATCGAGGGTGGGCACCCGGTCCGGTGCGAGGTAACGACCAACGGAACCCAGTTCACCGCGCAGGTCGAGCGGGTACTCGACCGGCTGCCGGTTTCGATCAATATCTCGCTCGACGGGGTGCGGCGGGCGACGGTTGAGACGCTGCGGCGAAACGCCCAGCAGGACGAAATCCTGGCCAACTATGCCCGGTTTCGCGATTACTGCCGCCAGCGGGGCACTTCGATTGGGCTGAATTTCAGCCTGATGCGGCAGAATTGGGAGGAGTTCGGCGAGTTTCTCGAGTTCGCCGAAGCCGACCAGGTCCAGGTCTCGGTCTGCACCGTGGTTTACCCGCCGGCGTTCAGTCTGTATTCCCTGCCCTCGGACGAGCTAGGCCGCGTCGTCGACGCGCTCGACCGCCAGGATGCCCGCATTCGCCCGCGGCTTTCAGTGAATTTGGCGGTGTGGGACGAAACCCGGCAGAAGCTCAGGCAGCGGCTGGCCCACGCCGAGGGCAGCCAGCTTGCCTTCGTACCCAGCGGGCTCTGCGATTCGTTCGCCGAGCAGGCTTCTCCGGGCAAGGAAGGCGGCGGGCTCGACCGCGCCGTGGCCGAGCTTCGTGCCTGGTCGCAAGGCAGGTCCGTTGAAGGAGTCGCCTGCGACCTGAACGACCGGGTCCGCGACATGTGGAACGCCAGCCAACACTTTCTGGGTATTCCCGCCGAGCTGTGCCTGGACCGCGCGGCCGACAGCGTGCTGGGGTTTGCCCGGGTACGACTGGGGCCGCAGGTGGAAGTGCTCCATTGGCTGGGCGAAGCGAGCCATTTGGACCGGCTGCTGCGGTTCACTTCGCCGGCGGGCAAGGCCACGCTCGTGCGGCTTTGGGTTCTGCCACGCTACGAGGCGGGGCAATTGGAGGGCTCGCTGGTGCTGGGGGCGATGCGCGACCAGCCCGAGGCCGACTCGCGCGAACCGCGCGAGGCTTAGCACCCGCCGATCCGACGCCGTTCGGACACCGTTACGACGGGCTTTCCAAGCCACCGAGGCGGCGTCCGCGTGCCACCAGCGCCCGGCGCACTCCTTCCCAGCCTGGCATCGCGGGCGGGTAGGAAACAATGTTTAATTCGTCGAACCAGGGCACGAATTGCTCCTCGATCCATTCAATCTGCGGGCAAAGCATGTGGCGATGCACCTTTCGCCCCTCGTCTTCCTCGTAGGTCCAGGTGATGCCGGTGATGTAGACCCGGCCCGACCAGGGAGACGCCGCGTCGTGGTAAGGCAGAGGGCAGCCCGAGATCAACCGCGGGTCGGCCAGCGGTAAGAAACAGGTTCCTCCGGGACGGGTCCAACGGGCCAGATTCGCCAGCACGGTCCGCACGTCGGTCATCGACTCGACCAGGCCGTAGGCATACCACATGCAGGAAACCAGGTCCCAGCACCCATCCCAGTCGGGCTGGGGATCTCGAAAGTCGGCTTGGCGAAGTTCAATTTCCGGGTTGGCTGCCCGGGCTCGTTCGAGCATGGCGGGCGAAAGGTCGAGCCCGGCTCGCAGCGTGCCGGGGAACTGGGCCAGGAAGTAGCCGGTGCCGCAGGCTACATCGAGCCAACGGTGGCCATCGCTTAGGAGCTGGCCGAGCAGTTCGACTTCGAACTGGGCGTCGCTACGTCCCAATTCGGAGTGCACGAACCGGCGCTCGTAGTCGGCAGCGTATGTCGCGTCGTACAACCGCAGAATCTGCTGGCGGTCCAACGAGCCTCTCCTTATTGATTTCCGCGCCTCGGCCAGCAAGACCGATCCCGCGGCGGGTGGCAGTCCTGCGAGCCAGGCCGCCGACCCGAGCGAATCTTGCCGGTCAACTCGCCGCGGGCAGCGCGGTCTCGCTGGGCGGGACCAGGCAGCCGGCGGCGATTACTTCTTCCCAGGTGCGCTGGCGAACCACGTACCCGCGCCTCCCCAGGCTGGGTACCTCGCGCGGCCGCTCGAAAAGCTGGTAATCGTGAAAGAACGCATCGCTCACGGCGAAGCCCTCGATCTCCTCGGGCGAAACGCGAATCCAGTGCTGCAAGGGTGCCTCGCACGGAACGCAAATACACGAGGCCGCCACCCGAACCCGGTCCGACTGATTCGGGGGCGAGCCATGCACCAGCCGGCCATCGTAGAGAAGTGCCTCGCCGGCTCGCATCGGCAGCGCGACGCCGTAGGCGCTGGTCAGCCGTTCCAGCACCTCCTCGAGCGGGCAAGCATCGGCGTGGGGACGAATCGGGTCTCCCAGGTGCTGGCTGCCCGGAATGACCACCATGGCACCGTTGACGGCATCGACGTCGACCAGCGGAATCCAAACGTGCACGGCCAGAAAGCGAGTTTCGTCGACGAACGACCAGTCTTGATGCATGCGCATCGCGCTGTCGGCCAGCCCGGGCTCTTTAACCATGAAGTTCGTCGTGCAGATTCGATAGCCGGAAAGCAACGGCTCCAGGCGGGGCCCGAGCTGGGCGGTAAAACGCGCGTAAATCGCCTCGCGCAGTGGCCGGTTCGGGGCGTACATCGAGGCGTGGAACCCGCCCACCGGGGCTTGTCCCTGTCGGCAGTAGAAGCTCAGCAACTCGGCCGCTTCCTCGGCGCTCAGCAGCGGCACCACCGCGTAGCCGAGCCTTCGCCAGGATTCGGTGGCCAGGGGGCTCATCGTGATCATGCGGGTAAAGTTCGCCGAGCCAAACCGTCGGAAAGGGATGGATGCAGCAAGCGATCGCGCCGGCGGTGCTGCCGCCGTCGAGGGGCGCCTTGGGGCGAGCCATCCTAACGAGCGCGAACGCTTCGATTATAATCGGCCAGGATGCACGTGGCGAATCCGCGGCGCGATCCAACGGACGGACCTTCGTTCTTCCCGAGGGGCGTGCCTGCTGGCCACCCTCGGGAAGCGACTACCTTTCGACTACGGCCAACCAACTCCACCGGATCGCTTCGCCAGGACGGGACGCAATGAAACTCCGCAACTTCGGCGGGCGAGGCTATCCGCTGCTCGCGGCGGTCGCCGCAATGTTACTGGGCGGGATTCTCTGGATCGCACTGGGCCCGCGACGGACCCCGTCGCCGCCAGGGCCCCCCGCTTCGGCGCCGGGTTCGCAGCCGATCGCGGCCGGCGACGCTAGGAGCGGGCCCGAATCGCCGAATCCAGGCAGCGACGCGCCACCGCAACCGGCGGCCGCCCCGGGCCCTCTCGACCTGGAGTCGACGGGCGAAACTCTCGCGGCCCTCGACTCCCTGGTCGGCAGTCGCGTGGCGGTTGTCGTGTTCCTGGGAACCGACTGCCCGATTGCCCAGGCTTGCTTACCCAAGCTGCGCGAGGTGCAAACCCGGTTCGCCCCGCAAGGTGTCGTGTTTCTGGCGGTCTATCCGCACCATCACGAAACGCTGGCCGAGGCCCAGCAACATGCCGAGCAAGCCGGGCTCAAGTATCGTGTGCTCCGCGATCGCCACCAACGGTTGGCCGATCGGTGGGGGGTTGCCCGGGTGCCCACGGTGTGCGTTCTCGACCGCTCAGGCCGCGTGGCCTACCAGGGGAGCGTGGTCGAACGGATCGGGGCCCACCGTCCGGCGGGCGGCCGCGAGCACCTGGCCCTGGCCATTGAAGAGGTGCTGCGCGGAGAATCGCCCTCGCTGGCTCGGACACCGGTCGATGGCTGTCTGCTCGATCGCAGCCCCGCCGCAACCGAAGCTGTCGGCCAGGCCGAGCTGGCCCCCGCTGGGTAAATTGCCATCGTGCGTCGCGCCGCGGGTCGGCTCTCCGCGTGGCGTCGACTTTTTCAGGCGACCCAAGGGCGTGCGTCGGCCTGGCGGCGGCGTTGGCTTGGACCTGCGCAGCGTGGCAACTAAACTAGCAGGATCGTTAAGCCCGCTCGTGGCCGGGGTGTGCGCCGGGGCCGCAGGGCAATGCAGCCGTTGAGGGAAGCACCTACCACGATGACCCCGCACCTGTCGGTCGTCATTCCGGTTTATCGAAGCCGGGCCACGCTGCCGAGCCTGCTTGCGCGGGTCGTGGACTGCCTCGAATCGACGGCCGGCCGGCCCTGGGAAGTGATTCTGGTCGACGACGGAAGTCCCGACGACTCGTTCGTGGTGCTCGACGAACTGGCTCGGCGTTACGGCAGCCGGGTGCGAATCGGGCAATTGACCCGCAATTTCGGCCAGCACGCGGCCACGCTCTGCGGCATCAGCCATGCCCGGGGCCTCTGGGTGGGCACGCTCGACGACGACCTGCAATACCAGCCCGAAGATTTGTTGCGCGCTTGGCAAGCGGCCGAAGCGGACAGTTACGACCTGGTTTACGGTCGGCCCCGTCGGGGGAATCATCCGCCGCTGCGGCGTTGGCTCTCGAGCGTGGGGCGGTGGCTCAGTTGCCGGGCCCTGGGTACCCAGGCCCACCCCAGTTCGCTCCGGGTGATGCGCGGTTCGCTGGCGCAGGCGCTGGCCGGCTCGGCGACCTCGAATCCGATTCTCGACGGCGTACTGTTGCAGTTGACCAGCCGAGTTGGCGCGGTCGATGTGGACCACTTGCCGCGGCAGCAAGGCCGTAGCGGTTACACCTACGCCAAACTGCTCAGCTTCTTTTTCACGCTTCTAACCACCTATTCGCTGTTGCCCCTGCGCCTGTTGGGGGTCTTGGGGCTGGCTTCCGTTGCGGGGGGCAGCGCTCTGGCCGCTTGGGCGCTCGTGGCCCGGCAAACCGGGCCCCTCTGGGCCGCCGCGGCGCTCACACTCTTGGGCGTACAGCTGCTGACCCTGGCGATCGGTGGAGAATACTTGGGGCGCATCCGGGCACTCGCCCATGGGCTGCCCCCCTACGTCGAGCGCAGCCCAGTGGCGGCTCGCTCACCGGGCGGCCATAGCCCGGCGGCCGCCGAGGAAGGCCGCTTTTGGCCGGCGGCGACGGAACCGATCGATGCCTAACAGCCCTTTGAAGGTTTCATCGGGCTGCGTTATCGCAGGGATGCGATGCCGGAATAACGACGTAAGTCGTTATTCTGCGAGCCACGACGAGCTTTGCTCGGCGCTTGGCGAGGTTGAGATTTGCCACGAGGGCATATTTCAACCGACTGCAAAGCTTGGCCAGCCATGCCCGCACTCCCCCGTAGCGGCGATCCCGGGATGAACGAGCCGATTCCGTTCTCCCGGCCTTGCCTGGTCGGCCCGGAGCTTGACTATCTGGCCCAGGCCGCGCGGCAGGGGAAACTTTCGGCCGACGGGCCGTTCACCGCTCGCTGTGCCCAGTGGCTCGAGAACACGCTCGGACTCGAGCGGGTGCTGATGACCCATTCGGCCTCGGGGGCACTCGACCTGGCGCTGCGCACCTTGGGGCTGGCGGCTGGCGACGAGGTACTGCTCCCCTCGTTCACCTACGTGGCCACGGCCAACGCGGTGCTCGCCAACGGTGGCCGGCCGGTGTTTGTCGAGATCGAGCCCGAGACCCTGTGCCTCGATCTGGAAACCATCGAAGCGGCTCGCACCGCCCGCTGCCGGGTTGTGGTGCCGGTGCACTACGCGGGAGCAAGCTGCGACCTACCGCGGCTGAGCCGCTGGGCAGCCGAGCGTCAAATCGACGTCGTGGAAGATGCTGCCCAGGCGGTCGGCTCGCGATTTGCCGACCGGGCCCTGGGTGGCTGGGGCGCCCTGGGCGTTTTCAGTTTCACCGATCAGAAGAATGTTACCGGGGGGCAGGCTGGCGCGCTGACGATCAATCGGGCCGATCTGTTCCAGCGAGCCCAGACGATCCGCGATCAGGGGACCGATCGGGCCCGCTACTTCCGCGGGGAAGTGCCCGAGTACACCTGGACGCTTGCTGGCGGGAGCTACGCGCCCAGCGAGTTGTGTTGCGCGTTTCTGCTCGCTCAGCTCGAGCAGTTCGAGGCGGTTACTAACCGCCGGCGCGAGCAGTGGCAATTTTATCGTGCCGCCCTGGGCCCGCTGGAAGCGCGAGGCGTGGTGCGGCTTCCCAAGACCCTGCCTGGGTGCGAACCCAACTTTCACCTGTTCTATTTGCTGGCGGCCGATCGCCTCGAGCGCGATCGACTCATCGCTCATCTAGCCCAGCAGGGAATTACGGCCCCGTTCCATTTCGTTCCGCTCCACTTGTCGGCCATGGGAATACGGCTGGGCTACGGCCCGGGCGACCTTCCTCGCACCGAAGACCTGGCAGGGCGAATCGTGCGGTTGCCGCTGTTTCACGACCTGACGCGGCCCCAGCAGGAGCGCGTGGTGGGGGCCGTGAGGGAGTTCTATCGTGGGAATTTGCCGACGCGCCCCGCACCCTAAAATCGCGCGCTACGGGCGCCGATTTTGATTGCCCAGCTCGGCCCGCGGCGCGGTACGCGATGGCGCCGCCGGTTGCTGGGCGGCGGCTGGGGTTCTCGATTCCCTTATTGCCGGAGTCAGCGTAGGCTAGAACCCTGGGCGCGAGGAACCACGCCGCCGTCGGATCTGAAAGATCTCTGCCCAATGCCAAGTCCTTGCGGATACCTGCAATGAGCCAACCAAGCCTTTCCCAACCTTGCTCGCCCCCTGCAGGGGCTGCTACGAGCCGTTCGTTTCTCGACCCCGGATTGGCCGAGTGTATGGAGCGCGACGGCTACGTAGTGCTTCCGGTCCTCGATGCGGATTCGATCCGCGAGGTGATGGCAATTTACTGCGGGGCAGGCGTGACCTTTGAACAAGGGTGGCACACCGACATGTACAGTGCGAACCTCGATTATCGCCGGGCAACGCACGAACAGGTCGGTAAGATCTTCGCCGACAGAATCTTGCCGCTATTGAACGGGTTTCGCTTCTGCTGTGGTAATTTCGTAGTCAAAGAACCCCATATCGAAAACACCGTACCCCTGCATCAAGACTGGACGATTATTGAACATGACCAGTCGCGTTCACTGAACGTGATTTGCGCCATGATCGACGTTCCCCCAGATCACGGTCAACTGCGGGTCTTGCCAGGAAGCCATCACGCTCCCAAACGCGTTAGTTTCGGTCCGGTCGATCATCTGCAGATCGCCCACCTCCTCCCGTTAATTGAGAAGCAATACGTCGTCCGGCTCCAGCAGCGAGCCGGTGAGGCGCTGATTTACGACGGACGGCTACTGCACGCCTCTGATCGAAACCGGTCGGATCGCGTGCGCGTCTGCTACTCGGCCTCGTTCGTACCGCAGGAATCACCGCTGCGACATTATTACAAGGATCCGCAAGCGCCCGATGTTTTGGAAGAGTACGAAATCGACAGCGACTTTTTCTGGAAGCACAAGCTCGGCGAGCGCCCTCAAGAGGGAAAGCTTGTCCGCGCCATGCCTCACGTCGATTCCCCGATCACCGAACAGCACCTCGTGCTGTGGAACCGTGCCCGACTTACAAGCCCAAGTTAACTTCGTCTCCATTCGCCGAGCCCCGCCCTGGCCGTTGTTTCGCAGACCACCGCCCCAGAGAGGGCCGGCGACCTATTTCGACTCCGCTTGAAGATGTCAATGGGACGCGAGATCGGCAGAATGCGATACCGAAATCGCAAGATGAGTCGCAGCTTCGCGAATCGGGCCAACGCCCCAGTGCCGGTCTCCGAGCGGCCGCTAGGCTTCTTTTGCCGACGGAGACCGATCGCGGCCGGCCAGGATCAGAATGGTTGCAACCAGTGCCAGCGCAAGCAGCGACACGATAAGCCCGAGCCAAAGCCCGCTCGGCCAGTGCGAGATTACAACGCGATGGCGACCCGCCGATATCGGCACGCCGAGAAACGCATGGTTCGTCCGGAGCACATCACAGCGCTGGCCGTCGACCCAGGCGCAAACATCGTCGCAGTAGGAATCGGCCACGACCAGTAAGGCCGCGGACGACGTTTCCACCTCGACCAAAAGGTTGCCCGCGTCGAGCTGGCGCAGCATGACCTGGCTGGGCCAGTCCGTGGCCGATAATGCCGTCGGCAGGGGGCGCTCGATCACTGCCTGTCGTTCGGGATCGAACTGGTCGGATCGGAGCAGGGCCAGTCGATCGTCCGAATCGGCCGCCAGCTTGGTTTCACCGACCAGCCAGGCCCGCGGATGCGTCGGCGATGCCCGCAACAGTCGCACGGGCCGCTGGGCCAGGGGGCGCCAGCGCGGATCGAGCAGGTCGTGCCCGGGTCCGGGGGCGATGGCCTGATGGGTAACCGCGGCCAGCCGCGCCGAGCGTTGCCAGGCCCCACCCGGCAGGGCGCGGTACAACTCGACCAGCCAGCGAGGGCTGACCGTGGAATCCTGGCTGTAGAGCTGCGCCGAGGGCAGCTCGAACAGCAGGTTGTAATCGGCCGGGGCGCTTTGCAGCGCGCGTTTGGCCAGCGATTCCGAGAGCCGGAGTTGTCTGCTCTCGTTTGCTTCGAGGGGGCTCATCGACCAAAGCCGCGTGTGCTCACCCGCGGTGGCGAGCCGCGCCAGCCTGGACCCGACCTGATCGTAGAGATTCTCGTGAGAAAGGTACAAGTCCAGGCGCTGAGACGTTGCCAGCAAGAGCAGTCCCAGCGGCAGTAATGCGCGACACGGCGCGCGAAGTGGTGCGTCGGCCGCGCTCGCCGAGGCAGCGAGTGCGTCGGCCCCAAAGGCCGACACGACCGCTACGGCCAGCACCCACCAGGAGAGGTACATTGAGGCCCAGCGAAACCAGCTATAGACCGGCAAATGATCGAGCAGGTCCGACAATGGCGTGTGCGCCGCCAGAAGCAGCCCGGCCAGCCCCAGGGCCATCCACATCCGCAGCCAACGATTCCGCAGAGCCAGCACCAGGCTGATCGCCAGGCATCCGACGAGAAACCCGTTCGCGGCGGCGCCAGCGAGCGCGCGCGGCAACGAAGCGTCGGCGACGTCGTAAACCTGTTGCCCCGGCTGCCAGAATTGGTCCCATCGCAGCCGAATCATCGCGGCGGGCTGCTGGGCTCGATTCGACTGCTCGAAGTATTGGTACAGCGGCACCAGTTGCACCGCGGTCAGGCACGCTGCTGCCACGAACACGGCCGCGGGCATGAGCCATCGTAGCGGCCAAAAAACCCTGTGCAGCACCAGGCAGGCGTACGCGCCCTGGAGCGTGAACAGAACCAGGGCGGTGTCGTACGAACCGGCCAGAATCATGAGCGCATTGACCAGCGCCAGGGTGCTCAGTGAGCGCCGTCGGCCCTCGGCGACGCGGTCCCAAAGCCAGAGCGCCGTGGGAATCCAGGCCAAGACCACCAGGCGAGCCACGGCGGCGTGGACCCACTGCAGGGCGGGCGCCGTCATGAACACGCTGGCACCCCAGACACTAGCCAGCTGCCCCAGGCCGCGCCCGCGGAGGTAGCTGGCCATGCCCAGCCCGGCGATCAGATAGTGCAACGCCACGAACACGTCGTGAGCCTTGGGAGTAGGCCAACCTACATAGAGCAAGAACCCTGGGTAGAAGATGCCGGTCTGCCCCTCGGCGGTAAGCGGAAAACCACAGGCCAACAGCGGGGTCCACCAGGGAAACGTGGCGCCGCGGATTTGCTCGGCGGCGTAAATTCGCCGCGGCACGTCGATGGGCGCCGTATCGGCTAGGTAAAGGTTGCCCTCCGACCAAACCAGCGGCCCGGCGTAGACGAGCCAGATCACGAATACCCCGAGCCAGCTCGGCGCCAGGCGAGCGGGGTCGGGCAAGGAATGGGGCGCGGCGGTCATCGCGACGGATCCGGGGCGGCCGGAAACCCCTCGAGCGGCCGCGCGGGATGAGCCGCCGGTTTCCAAGCGTGCGCAGGCGCCGGGCGCCGCATCAGCCGTTTGCAGGCCACGGCCAACCTCACGCGACCGCCGGCGGGAGCCAAGCGGGCTCGGCCAAGCGTCCTTGCCACGAGCCTGACAGGCGGAAAAGCGATCGGCAAAGATTTCTGCCCTAGGAAGCGGGCGATCAGTTCTGCTCTTCGGGCAGCGGTGCGGCGAACACGCCCCGCGCCGACCGCCCCCGCGGGCGCTCGCCGGGGATGTAGTCCCAGTAGAAGGTGGGGTCGACCGCGAAGACCTCGACCGCCGTGGGATCGACGCGGTGGTAGTACAACAGCGACGATTGCGGCCGGGCCAGCACGCAGCCCACCGCCAACCGCTCTCGGCCCGAGCGATTGATACCCGAGCCGTGCAACAACCGCCCGTCGTACACCACGGCCTGGCCCGGTACCAGGGGCACGCTCCGCAGCCGCTCGGGACAGTGGCGCGCGACCCAACCGCGCCGCGGGCAAGGGTCTCCGTGCGAGCGGGGAAACGGGCACTCGCGGTGCGAACCCACCACCACTTCCAGGCAGCCGTTCTGCTCGTCGACCGGCATCAGCGGCGTCCACACATTAAGCGTGAGATCGGTTGTTTCGTCGACGAAGGCCCAGTCGAAGTGCAGGGCCACTTCCGTGCCGTCGGGCTGCGGCGACTTGGCCAGGTAGTTGGCCACCACGATGCGCCAGCCGGGCAGCACGGTATCGATGGACGGTTGCAGGTGCCCGGAAATCTCCTGGAAGATCCGGCGGCGCTCCTCGGCGCTGGCCAGATACATCGAGGCTTGAAACCCCGTCACCTCCGTGGCCGCGCGCTGGTACGAACTGCGCAGCGCGCCGAGAACGCTCGGCAAGGCCAGCTCGACGACCGCGTAACCGTCGCGCTCCAAGGCCGACCAGAGCGCGCTGGAATCTCCTGGGCTAATCGAGGGGGCCGGCGGCCCTGGCTGAGGCGAACCGCTCATGACATTTCCCACTCGCAGTCCATGCCGACCAGGTCGCGGATCCAGGTGCGAATATTGCCCGACTGCGAGGGGGGTTCGGTAACCTGGAAGAAATGGGGCCGGCTTTCCCAGCCCACGTCGGCCAGGGCCGCGCCGGTGGCCGCCTCGCCCAGACCAACCTTCATGGCGTAACGGCCGGCCCGCAGCGACAACCGGTCGATGGTTCCCCGCCAGACATGGCGGCCAGGACCAACCGAGAGCGTTCGGTCGTCGATACCCGTCAGCACCGTCGCAATATGGGTCGACAGGTCGGCTGTGCACAGCGTGAACCCGCAGACGATGGCCTCGAGCGGTTCGAACACCTCAAACACCACGAAGACCCGGGCCGGCTCGCCATAACGCAGCTCGCCGCCGCTGGCCGCTTCAATTCCCACTGAGCGAATCGCCACCGCGGCCGTGGCCAGCGCCGTTTTCACCTCGGCCCGCTCCAGGGGTTCGGCGTCGGGCACGCCCTCTGGGTCCGCGGCGGCGCACCGGGCGACCGCGCCGACCAGGTCCGCGGCCGGCTCTGAATCGGGTTGTGGGTTGGGTCGCGTGGCGGGGTCGTTTTCCAGATCGCCAAAGTAAATCGCCTCCCCCCCCCGAGTGATTGGCTCGTCGGCGGTTTCCGGCTGCGGCACGGGTTCGTCGCCGGGCACTTCGGCCGCAGATTCCCACTGGGTGCTGTCCAGGGGCGCCGGCGCCGTCTGGCGGGCGTCTGCGGAGGTCGAGGGCACCTCGGGCGCGGCGGCACCGGTCAGTTCCGCATGGTCGAGCTCGGCCGAGAGCTCGACGTAAAAGTGAATCGCGTCGGTCGCCGGGCCATCGAACACCAGGCGACCGTGATGGATCACGATTGCTCGCTCGCACAGCGTTTGAATGGCCTGCATGTCGTGAGCCACGAGAATCAGCGTACCCCGCTGTTCGTGAAAGGTTTTCAGGTGCTGGCGGCAGCGGCGGCGGAAGGACAAATCGCCGACCGCGAATACTTCGTCGATCAGGAGAATGTCGGGTTGCAAGTGGGCAGCCACCGCGTAGCCCAGCCGTGCCCGCATGCCGGTGCTGTAGGATTGGACGGGCGAGTCGATGAACTCGGCCAGATCGGCGAAAGCCACGATGCTGTCGAACAATTCGGCCGTGCGGCTCCGCGGCAGGCCCAGCAGGGCCGAGTTGAAGTAGACGTTTTCGCGCCCCGAAAGCAGCGGGTTGAAACCCAACCCCAGCTCGGTAATGGCGGCGATCTTGCCCTCGGTGGTGACCCGCCCCCGGGTAGGCGTCAGGCGGCGCATCATCAGCTTGAGCAAGGTGCTTTTGCCCGCCCCGTTGTTGCCGATGATGCCGACGCTTTCGCCGCGCTCGATGGTGAAGTTGGCGTTCTGAACTGCCCAAAAATCGCCCGGCAACAGCTCGGTGCTTTGGGCCGGCCGGGCAAGCATCCGCCGCGCCAAGTCTTCCAGCGCGTACCAGGCCGACCCGGTAAACCGCCGGTTGTATTTTTTCCAGACGTCGTCGACGTGGATAGCCGGCATGCCGTTACGGGGCCTGCTGCGAAGTGCCCGGCCGGGCGCCGGTGGCCGAGCGCTCGCGCTGGTACTGGGCCAGGCGCTGGGCGAGTTGCTCGCTGGTAAAGGGGGACTGGGGCGTGCACGCAAGTTCAAGACAAGGGCACGCCCTGGGCCGCTCGCCGAGTTGGGCTTCGCGCCAGTAGAAATCTTCCGCCACGGCATAGGTTTCCACTTCCCGCGGCGAAACGCGGTAGTAGTGCCGCAGTTGGGCCTCTTGGGGAATGCCGACCCCCACCACCGCCACGCGGGGCACCGCACCCCGGTTAGGTCCCGAGTAATGTAGCAGTCGCGAGTGGTAGATCACCCCCTCGCCCGCCCGCAGGGGCAGTTCCAACAGGTGGTGCTCGACAATTTCCTGAGCCAGCGGCGCGTACGGCGAGCAAGCGGCATCTCCCTGGCCGTTCGGGCGCAGGTTGTCGCAGAACCGGTGGCTGCCCGGCACTACCGCCAGGCAACCCACCTGATGATTGGTGTCGATCAGCGGCGACCAGATCGTCACGCTGGCAAACCGCGTTTCGTCGACAAACGACCAGTCCTGGTGCAGCGGCACCACGCTGGCGGGTACCGCCTGCTTCACCGCAAAGTTGCCCAGCACCAGGCGGTAGTTGGCCAGGTACCGTGCCGCCGAATCGGCCAGCGCGGCGGCAATCAAGGCGTTGACGCCCGCGCGGTAGCCGGCGTCCTGGCTCCACAGGCTCGAGTAAAACCCGTCGGCCAGGCGGCTTTCGAGGCGCTCGTAGCCCGACTGCAATAGGGCCACCTGCTCGGCATCGAGCAGCGGCACCACCACGTAACCGCGCTGGTCGAACTGGGCTTGATGCTGCGGGTCGCGCAGGGTCGGCCGGTCCACGGGCGGGCAAAACAGGTTCTGAGGTAGCGTCGGGCTAGTGGTCATCGCTTGGGTTCACTGGGCGTTGCTTGTCGCTCCGGGCGGGCCCAAGGCCAGCCTGGCCCCCCGTGCCGCGTCGGAACCACACCCGACAGCAGTTCGTAAGCATCTTGCCTCAGCACCTTCACGTCTCGTCAGTTTCATTGCCTAGCGATCAGTTTCACTGCCTAGCAATCAGTTTCACTGCCTAGCAATTGGAGTGGTCGACGACGATCGGAATCGCCCGGCGAAACCACAAGAGGGCCAGCACCAGGAGGACCCAGGCCCCCAGGGCGACGCCGACGAACCCCCAGGGGTTCTGAGCCTGGCCCGCAACCACCCAATCGCGGGTAGCCGACAAGAGGGGCGTCACGGGGTTCAAGGCCACGATCTTGGCGGCCAAGCCCTCGGTGGGAGGCGGGAACAGCACCGGCGTGAGAAAAAGCCAGAAGGTAGTTACCGCGGTGAGCGTTTTCGAGACGTCGCGCACCAAGGCGTTCAGCGGCGCAAGGAACACCCCCAGCGCCGTTCCCAGCACAATCAGGCTCAGCACTCCCAGGGGCGCCAGCACGACCGTGCCGGTTACCGGCAACTGATACCACCAGATTGCCAGCACGATCAGAATCATCTTGAACCCGAAGTGGTAGATCACCTCGCCCATGCCGGCCAGCACGAGCGCCTCGGCAGGAAAGGCGGCCCGAGCCAACATCGGCAGTTCGTCGATCAGCCGATTGATCGGCATATTGAGCGATTCGATAAAGGTGGTCCAAAGCATCATGCTGAGCAGCACAAAGGCGGGATAGGGCAGGTCCAGCTTCGGGTCTTGAATGATCCGGGCATGTTGAATCAGCGTGCACCAGGCGGCCGTTACCAGCGGAGGAATGAACGCCAGCAGCGCGCCGAGGAACGAACTGCGGTACTCCGTGAGCAACGTACGGCGGAGCATTTCCACCGCCAGATGGCGCGAGGCAACCAGGTCGCGGCCCAACTCGCGCAGGGCGACTTGAATTCCGGCGGTGTTCATCGCCGGCGCGCGCAGGCCGCGCCCCCCGGCTGGCTCGCACCCGCCGCCGGCCACACCTTCGCCAGGCACACCTTCGCCGTGCGCAAACTCCGTCCCCCTGGGTTCGCAACCCAGCTCACGGGCACCGAGCGCCAAGGCCCCCGGCGCGGAACCAAACCACGCCCTTTCCCGACCCCGCGGACTACCCCGCTCGCCGCGAGAAACCCAGAACCGGACAAATCGCCTAACTCAACGCTGGCAATCGACTTTCGTCTCCGAGTATACTTGCCTCCAGGGTCTGAATCAAACCACGCGACTCAGGCGCCATGACCGGCGCGGGGGGCACCGCGAGACGAAAGTTCGCGGAGAGGCCAGCTACCCAAGAACCGCCCGGCGACCAAGGCCTCCGCCACGGCACCGATTGCCTCCGTAGGTGAAAACCGCAGTTCGGGCCAGGGCGCGCCGACCCCGCCTTGCCGATCGCACTTCGGAAACCGGACTGCCCATGGCCGACCCCGCCGTCAGCCGCGAAGCCGCGACCGCGCCGGCCGAGGCGATCCAGCCACGCCCGGCCCATCAACCCTTTGCGTCGGCCTGCTACGCGCCGTTTGTGTCGATGTATTTTGACACGCTTGGCTTCGTCCGCGCCTGCTGCCAAAACTGGACCCAAACCCTGGGCAATATCGCACACCAGCGGCTGCCCGATATCTGGCGCGGGCCACGGGCCGAGGCGCTGCGCGAGGCGCTACGAAACGGCGACTATGGGCTGGGTTGCCAGTATTGCGGCTGGCAAGTGGCCGAGGGCCCCCCGAGCGCCGTGTTCGCAAGGAATTTCGATCACCTTCCGGCCGGCGCCGAACCCGCCGATCTCTGGCCCGCCCAAATCGAATTCTCGCTGACCAACCTGTGCAATTTGGAATGCGTGATGTGCAACGGCGAATGGTCGTCGCGCATCCGCGCCGGCCGCGAACGACTTCCCCCGCTGCCCGAGATGTACGGAGACCAATTCTTCAGCGACCTGGCGCCGTTTCTGCGTCGGGTGCGGTATCTGAAGTTCCTGGGGGGCGAACCGCTGCTGGCCCCGCACACGTATCGCATTTGGGACCAGCTCGCCGCCGAAGGGCTATCGGTCGCCTGCCATGTAACGACCAACGGCACCCAGTACAATCGCCGCATCGAGGCGGCGATGGAAAGCCATCCGATTTCCTTCGCGGTCTCGGTCGATGGCGTCACCGCGGAAACCGTGGAGAGCATTCGCCGCGGCGCTCGCTGGTCCACCATTCTTGAGAACCTGGCCCGCTTTCGCGCCTATGCGGCCGAGCGGGGCACGACGGTCACGCTGACCTATTGCCTGATGCCGCAAAACTGGCACGAGCTGGGGTCGCTCATGCTCCAGGCCGACGACTGGGGCTGCGACGTGGTGGTAAACACGGTGCTGTTTCCGCCGGCCCACAGCCTGTATCACCTGCCGACCGCGCAATTGCGCGAGATCGTGGCGGCGCTTGCAACCGAGTCGGCCAGCATCGAGTCGCGGCTGACCAAGAACCGCCCGCGATGGCTGGATCAGCTCCAGCGGCTGCGGCAGCGTGCCGAGCACGGCGACCAGGCCTGGCTAGCGCAAATACCCCGGCGAACCACGGAGTTTTTTGCGGATTTGGCGGAGCCTGGGGTACCCGATGCGGCCCGACCGCCCGCGCCTTCGCTGCCCGTTGAAAACGAGATCTGGCTCGACGCCGACGACCGAGTCGTGGCCGCGCCCCCCGGAGCCACCCTGGCCGATCTGCCGCCGGGCGAGCTGCTGGGCCGCCCGCTGGACCAGGTCTACGCGCTGATGCGAAACCGCTGGGGCGGGGTCATGCAGATCGATCCTCTCCGGGCCGATGGCGACTCGGTTTGGCAGCGGTGGTCGTTTCAAAATGCCCGGCTGCAGACCGTTCAGTTCCTGGCTCAAATCGCGCCCCGGCGGGGGGCCCAGGGGGAATTGCTGGGCACCCGGCTGTTGTTGATGCCCGCGCCAAGCGAAAGCGAACTCACCTCGTAAGGGCCGAGCCAGGCATGGCGCTACCCAGGGCCGACGTAACCTTGCCTTCGTCTGATGGGCACAGGGGCGCTACCCTGGTCGCCAGGCGGCCAAGCGCGCGGCAACGGGTTGCGGCCATCGCCGCGGTGTTTCTGGGCTTGCTCGTGTGGCGCTGGGAAGTGCTGAGGCTGCCCCCCTACTGGGACGCGGCGATGGGCCTGTGGACCGAGGCCAGCCACCTGGCCGATACCCGGCTGAACTACTGGCATCACTGGTTCCACGAGCTGAATTTTCTGGAAGGGGGAAATTCGAACTACCGCACCAGCCTGGTGCCGGGCTCGTTGGCCCTGGCCATGCTGCTGCTTCGCCCTGCCTGGGTGATCCTGTTGGGGCACCTGGCCACGTTGGCCTGCGCGGCGGTGACGATCTACCTGGTCTACGAAATGCTCTCGGCGCGCTTCGAGCGCCGCTGGGCTGGTCTCGCGGCGCTGGCGCTGGCAACCAGCCCGCTATACAGCACCCAGTTCGATCTCTTGGGACTCGAGATTCCGCTGTCCTGTGCCGCGGTGCTAACGCAACACTACCTGGCTCAAGGCAGCCCCCGCTCAGCGGTGGGCGCCTCGCTAGCGGCGTGGCTCGTCAAGCCAACCGGCTCGCTCGTCACCGCGGCGCTGTTGGCGTGTCTGGTCGGGCAGCAGGTGACGGGCTCGGCGGCCCAGGAGCCGGCCCGCCGCCGGGACACGCGTACGGCCCTCGTCGCGGCCGCCGCGCTGTTCGCCCTCCAGTGGGCTCTATTGGCGCTGCTCGATCGCCGGACGCTTGGCCGGTTCTACAGCTCCAATCTCCAAGTCTTCACGCTGATGCCGCTCTGGTTTCCCGACCTGGTGGTGATCGGCGTCGTAAGCTTCGCCGGCTGGCTGGCCATCGGGCCCGGACTGGCCAGACGCCCCGAGGAAAATTCGCACGCCCCCGCGGGCTGGCTCGCCCGGGGCTACGAAGCCGTGGCTGGCCTGCTCGCCAACCGACCCGGCGACGTTTTCGGCCTCCTGCTGTTGGTCGGCACCGTGCTGGCCTGCACGCGAGTTCCGACCTTGCCCCGGTACTTCGCCTTCGTAGTTCCCGCGTTGTTTCTGGCGCTGGCGCCCGTGCTCGTGGCGCGTCGTAGTTGGCGAACCGGGGCCTACGCCGCCTGGGCCGCGATCGTGGCCTTCAACGTGGCCAATTTCCGCGGACAGCTCTTACCGTCGCCCGAAACCGTGAGCCTGGCGATGTACGGCGAGCGATCCCAGATTCTGAATCAGGAGGGCTCGCTGCTGGAATGCAGCCGGGCGTATTTGCCGAGCCACCTCTCCAATCTGGCGGCGGTCCGGGCACTGGCTGGCAGCGCCGATGGCGACCCCGTGCTCACCGGAGCACCCTGGAGCTTCTTTGTTTCGCTGCCGCGTTTGGGCTATGTCGAGCGGCCGATCGAGGGCTATTTGGCCGATGGGGCGCCAGATCAAATGGGTCGCCTGGCCTCGGTCGGGAAACTCTTGAGCGACTTGCCCGAGCGACTTGTGATCGTCGACGGCACCACCAGCATGCGGCGCTATTTCAACAGCTTCGAGCGGCCCGAACGGGAGCCGGGGGACGAGATTCTCTTTGTCGATGATCAGTCGCCCCCCCTGGCCATCGTTCGCCATCGCCTGCCGGTGGATCGGGAGCTTCGTCGCCGCTGGCTGGCCGACCGACTTTGGCCCGCTCCCAAGCCCTACGACCCCGAACCGACGACCTTAGAGGGCATTGCCCGGTTTCGGGCGCGGCGCCTGGTTGAAGCCGGCTACCCGTCGGTGGCCTTGGATCAAACCCGCGACTTCGCGGCCGAGCATCCCGATCGTCCCGAACTGTTGCAATACCTGCGCGAATTGGAACGTGCGACCAGCCAGACCTCGGAGCGACCGGCCGCGGGGCCTGGTCTCAGGGTCGAGCACGGCTTGCGGGGCAGCCCGCTGGCGGCCCCCGGGGGTACCCCATGAATCGGTGGCCCAATCGAGCCAGGCAATCGCTAGCGCGGCACGGTTCGCCCGCGGAGCTGTTGGGCATGCTGGCTTGCTGGGCAGGGTTCTCGCTCTGGTCCTTTTCGGCCAACGGCCGCATCAGTGTCGGTGGGCTCGCCGTGCTGCTGGTACTTGTCGTCGGTTGCCAGCTCTGGGGAAGGCTGCTGCTTTGGTCCAGCGGGGCGGCCGACGCCCTGGCGCGAGAGTTCGGCCTTTGTTTCTTGGCCGGCGCCGTGTCGCTGGGGTGGATGCTCTTGCTGGCGAGGCTGGTGCTTCCGTTTTCAGTCGTAAGCTGCCTGGTGGTGCTCTCGCTGTTGGGCGCGGCGCTGTACGCGCGGAATTCGCCGCGCATGCAGGGGTGGCAGTCCCGGCGCTCGGTCGAGTCCTGGGGGCTGGTCAGCCTGCTGCTCAGCTTGTTTGCGGCGCAGTTCTGGTGCGGACACCTGCATCCGCAAATCGTCGAAACACCGGCCTTTTGGGTATATCGACCTTACATGGAGAAGTTCGCCCATGCCCTGCTGGTGGGCATGTTTTGTACCGACGCGCCGCCGATTGAAGTTGGCTCGCCGTTTTTCGCCGGCGAACCGGTCTCGTTCTACCACTATGCTTCGTATCCCACGGCGGCCGCGGTGGCACTGGCCGACGGCCAATCGCCGCTCGAAGTGCTCTCGGCCTTCTGGTTTCCCTATGGACTGTTTCTGGTCGGGCTTTCGGCCGGGGTTTTGGGGCGAATCTGGTTCTCGCCCCAGGCCGGCGCCTGGGCTACGCTGGGGGCCCTGGCGGTGCCCGACCCCACCTACTGGGCCCAAGACATCACCTGCTTTTCCTACCAGCGGCTGCTGGAAGCGAGCAGCAGTTCGGCGTATGCCGTTGCGTCGGCCGGCCTGGCACTGGCCATGGTCTTCCAAGGCCGACGGCTTCAATCGCCGAGGCTGATCGCCAGCGGACTGGCGGTGGTCGCGGGAACCGCGTTGTACAAAGTGAACCTGGTCGTGGTTTTGCTTCCGATCGCGGCCTGGGTGCTGATCGCATGCCCTCCGCGCCCGGCGTCGCCCGCCGTGCGGCGCCTGACCGCGCTCTACCTCTTGGCTTGCCTGGCCGCGATCCCGTTGGGGATGAGCCTGCACTACGCGCCCACGTTTCGCTTCGATTCCCAGCTAGGACACCAGTATTACCAGTGGGTCCGGCCCTACGTTCCCCCGGGGCCGTTCTGGAATTGGCTCGGCCGGGCTTGGAGCCGGCCCCCAGCAATTAGCCAATTGCCGGCTCGGGGCTTGTGGCTGGCCTGGGCCACCTGGCAATGGTGGTTGGTAGCCGTGCTGGTAGCTTGGGTCGCTCGCCTGCGGCAGCGCCTCCGCCTCGACTTTTTGGCGACGCTGCCGTTGGCGGTTTTGTCCATTTACCTTGGCTGCGCGCTGCTGCTGGCCCCCAACGCCAACGGCGATCCGTTCGAGCTGCAGCATCGCCATTTCGTTTGGAGCTACTTTTTGCTGCTCGTTTGGCTCTGTGGCACAACGGTCCAGCTCACCAGGCGCACGCCGGCCCGGTGCGTTTTCGAGTCGCCCACCTGCGCCCTGGCTGTGTTACTGCTGCCTCTGGTGCTGGGGGGCCCAATGCGGATGCCGACCACCCCCAACGTGTTTTCCAAGGCCTTCGCCGCGGCCGGGCAGTTTGTCGATCAGGCGAGCGCCGCCGACGAGGCGGTGATCGATGCCCAGGGAGATCCTTGGCTGGTGACCGGTGCCCTCTGCGGCCGCAGGGCCTTTGTCTGCCGCGACGATGACTACGCCTTTGCCGGGCAGGGAAATCTGGCCGCCGCGCGCCGTGATCGGCTTCAGGCCATTCAGAAGTTGCTAGCGGCCCAAGCCGCCGAACAGGTCGAGTCCTGGCGACAATTGCACGGGGCTCGCTGGTTCGTGGTGCACCCCGAGACCGCGCTCGCCTGGCCGGCCGAATTACAGGCGAACCCGGCATTTAACGAGGGAGGTTACCGGGTCTTCGACCTGCAAGTAGTGGGCCGCTCGGTACCCGCTTACCAGCCGTCGGGTAGCGCCAGCCCGTCAACGGCTAGATCGAGTCCGTAACGCTCCGCGCGAAAGGATGGCTTGGCCGGCCGAGGCGCCGCAAGGGCCACAATTGCGACACCCTGTGCCCGTGCCTATCATCAGAAGCAGCGGGTGGTTCAACACGTCGCCCGAGGGAACCAGCCCTCGGCCCCAACTGCGATTGCCGTACACGACCTCGCAACGAGCGACCCACTGAAATCGGGGACGACATGAATCTGCCAGTCCCCACGAGTAGCCCCGCGACAAGCGCCGAGTCGCGCCCGTTGGCATCGCCGGCCGGCGGCTCCCGGCGCCCCTCGGTCGAGCCGGTAAATTCGCCAAGCCTGGGCCTGCGGCTTTTCTCGCTGGCGCTGTACCACGTGCCGTTGGTTCGCCCGGTGCTGGAACATTGTTTGCATTGGCACGAAATGCGGCTGCTGGCATTCTACAAGGATGCCCCGACCGTGGAGCTCATCCGCGAGGCCTATCGCCAAAACCGCCCCTATGTGAAACCGCTGGAAGCGTTTCACCTGTACGTGGTCGCCCAGGCGCAGTCGCGTTTGCCGGGCAAGCTAGCCGAACTCGGCGTGTATCAGGGGGGGGCGGCCAAACTGATCTGCGCCGCCAAGGGAGCGCGGCCGTTCGTGGGCTTCGATACCTTTGCTGGTTTGCCCCCCGTCGAGGAGATCGACCGGATCTGGGGAACCCGGTTCTTCTACACGGCCCAGTATCGTGCCGACCGCGAGATCGCCGCGCAAACGCTTTCCCGATTCGACAACGTGGAGCTCGTACCCGGCGAGTTCTCGGAAAGCTGTCGCGAGCACGACGACGACCGGTTCAGCTTCGTGCACTTGGACGCCGACCTGTATCGCAGCACGCGCGCGGGCCTGGAGTTTTTCTGGCCCCGCCTGGTGCCTGGCGGTGTCTTGCTCGTCCACGATTCGCACTCGCAGGGCGTGCGGACTGCGATTCAAGAATTTCTCCTCGCCACAGGCGCTCCGCACTTCAGCTCGGTGGGCAGCTACCACCTGATCGCCAGCCGAGAGTAAGCGTGCAGGCCCCCCACCCGTGGCCCCGAATCGAGCGGGCCAGTGGCCAAGCGGTCTGGGCAGCCCCACCAGATAACCGCGGTTAGCGGGGAGAGCCCTGATCGGGCCGCGCCGCCGAGCGCTCGATCTCGACCGCGCCTGAAACCACTTCCACGGTCAACAGCATTCCCGCCCTTGGGCCCCAAGGAGACTCCGGCAAACGAATCTGGCTCCACTGGGCCTGGCATTTCCAAGCAAACACCCTGGGCGGCACGGTTCGCGGCTGGTCGGCCGGCTCCAGCACAACGTGCAAGACCGCCTCGCCCGGCCCCGTCGATCGGGCCCAAACCCCCGAACCGGTTCCCTCCGCTTTGCCGGAAGACAGCGGCGTCGTCGCCGCAGGCTCGACGACGAACCGAGCCAGCGACCCTTCCTCAAATCGTTGCCGCCGCGAAGCCTGCGGTACGCCAGCCCGATCCGAATTGCCGGGCGTGGGGAGAGCGCTCAGGGCCTGAGACGGCGTGGCCTGGGGGGGCGCGTGGAGCGAGCCCGGCACGACCCGCCGAACCGGCTTGGGCAGCGAACCCGGCCGTACCTGCGTGGTCCGCAGTTCCAGTTGATCGAGCGTTTGCTCGTCGAAGTCAAGCTGGCGATACCAGGGCATTGCCAGCAGGGTCAACAGACCCAAGACCAGCATGAACCCCGGCGAACGCAGTTCGGCCGCTACGCGGTTGGCCATGGCGGGGCTTCTTTGGGGGTTTCGGCCAAGACCGAGGACGGCTCCGCTTCCGGCCGAGCCGTCACGGCCGATTCGTCGGGCTCGTGCCTCAGGGCGGCCAGGGTCAGTGCCCAGATTCCCAGTTGCGGTACCGGCAGCGTCACCAATCGCACCGCGGCCCGGCTTCCCTGGGAAGCGTAGAAGCGCAAAACCCGGTCGGCCAGGTCCGGCTGGTCCGCCAGAATCTCGACCGCGGTCCCTCCGCCGAGCCGCACGCGCAACTGGGCCAAGACCGTATCCAGGCGTCGGCCCAGGCAGATTTCCCGCTCCAGCCCGAAGAACCCTCTCGCAGCCGGTTCGAGCGCGACGACGCGGTCCTGGCGGTCGCAGGCCAGCCACGCCAGGTCGTAGTCTGGACCCCAGGCCGCAAGTTCCTCGCACCATCGCCCCGCCGCCGGAACCGCGCCGATCAATTCCGCCAGCGTTGCCGGGATCCAGGGCTGGGCGAGGGGACCGCCCGGCGCCAAAGCTGTGAGATCATTCGGCTCGGACTCCGTGCTTGCAGCGGGTTGGGGGCCAAAGGGCTCGAGCACGCGAAGCGCCGCGAACTCGGGACGCGGAACCCCGTGGGCCTGGGCCTGGCCACGCAGCCCCGCCAAGGTGCTTAGCCAGGCGGCGCGGTTGCGACCCAAGCGAGGCAGCAGAGCCGCTTGTTGCCGCTCGAGCTCCTCGACCACTTGCAGCAATTCTGCCCGTGGCAGCGTATACAAGCTGCAGGAAGCGGGAAACACCACGGTGCACACATAGGCGTTTACGTCGTGCGCGTCGGCAAACAACAGGAACTCGCCGAATTCGCGCCAATTCTGCCGCATCAGGCAGTGGTTCAGCTCCAGTGCCGTACCGCGCGCCCGGCAAATCTCGTGGAAGCGGTGCAGGTTCGCGAGGACCACCTCGAACGAAGCGCCGACGCGAATCGCCTCGAAGGTGTCCCGCCGTACTCCGTCGAGCGAGACGGTAATGTTGACTGGCAACTCGGCCAAAACCTGGGCGACCCGGTCGTTCCACACCGTGGCGTTCGTCGTAACATCGCACGAGACACGCTGACCCTCGGCCAACATCAGATCCCAGATGCGAAAGTTTTCAGGTGCCAGAAAGGGCTCGCCCCCCGAAAACTTGGCCCGCCTTAGACCCCCTAGTAGCGGCCGCAAATCGTCGAAGAATTGGTCTCCATAGAACCGCGGCAGCGGCGGCAGCCGCTCGACGCGAGCGCGAATCGTCGACGAAAACTCGCCGTTGCACATCTGGCAAGCCAGATTGCAAGCATTACTCAAGCTGAATTCCAGTTGCCTTGGCTGAAACCCCTCGGGCCCTTCGACTGCGGGAAAGTCGTCAAAGATTCGGGCGAAGGCGCTCTCGCTTGAATCCGAGCGAATCTGCCACTGGCAGTGTTCGCACCCCTGCCCCAGGTCGTAGGCGCGCATGGCTTGCCGCAGCCGCTCGGCGGCGGCGCCGTTCCAAATCTCGGGCAATCGTTGCTGAGCGACATTGCCGAGCAGGAACTGAAAGTTCTTACAGCAAACCCGTACGTTTCCCAGGCTGTCGAACAACATCGAGACATACGGCGCGTAGCAGGCGGCGCGAAAGGGCTGGCCCTCGAGCCGACGCGAGGCGTCGTACGCTTGTTGGAGCACCGGGGGAAGAATCACGGGTTGGGCCTTGCGGGGGCGAAGGAACGACGGCCGCCTGGGATGGCGTGGCTCGAGGGCTCGCGGCAGCTAGGGAAAACACGCACGGTTCATCTTAACCCTCGAGCTGGCCGGCGGCGAATTCCCAGCCGGCGGCCTGCCGCGCGCCCTGGAAGGCGGCCGACTCGCGGCTAGGCCGGCATCGCGCACTCGATAGAATCCGCGCCAGCGGTTTTCCTCGGGCCGGCGCCGCGCGACTGGTGCATTCGAAACAGGCTGTTTTCCCAGCCCGGGATGGTACCTTAAAACACGGCTCGGGGCCTGCCGCCGCGGCACCCTTGGTCGATTTCAGACTTGTTTCCTGGCCGTAGTCGAGTTTCAGGTGGCTTCGCATGACCGGGCACGATGCATCCTGCGCTGCTCGGATCGCGCAGAGCCAGGGGCGCCGCCTGGGTCTGGTGCTGGTTCTGGGCGCCTGGCTCTGGTTTGCCGGGCCGCTGCTCTGGTCGCCGGGCAATCTCTACCTGCTCGATACCGGCATGCAAGACGTTCCCGTACGGTTGCATGCCGCCAAGCTACTCCGCGGCGGGGCGCTGCCGCACTGGACAACGCTGCTATGCTGCGGGTGGTCGCCCCTGGGCGAGGGGCAGGCCGGCATTCTCTACCCCGGGTTTCTGGCCTATGTCGCGCACCCAGTGCCCAAGACCCACGACGTGTTCATGGCCGCCCATTGGCTGCTGCTGGCCTGCACCAGTTACGGTTGGCTCCTGGCCGAGGGTGCCCAACCGCGCGCGGCCGCACTGGGGGCCGTGGCGCTGATGGCCTCGCCCACGCTGCAGTATTCCCACGTGGTCCCCACCGGGGTCGCCACCGCCAGTTGGTTTTCGCTGGCCCTTTGGCAACAGCGACGCTGGCAAACCGGCCGCCCCCGGGCCTGGATCGCCCTGGCGCTGGCCAACACCATGATGCTGCTCACCGGGTTCCCGCAGTTGGCGCTGGCGCTGATCACGGTTCAGGTACTGCTCGCCCTGGCCGGGGCCCTGGTTCCGTCCGTGACGGGATTCGGCGCCTGGGACACCGACGACGATTCACCACGGCGACGCTCGGGCCCGGGCCAGGTGTACCGTAGCCTGCTGGTGCTGATCGTCGTGCCCGCCCTGCTCAGTGCGCCGCAACTGCTGCCGACCTATCGTTTCTCGCAGGAATCAAGCCGCAGCGAGGGGTACAGCTGGGACAATTTCCTTTGGACCACGGTGCCCTGGAGCCAGCTCCACCGGCTGGGCATTCCGGAATTGGAAGAGACGCCGCGGTTGGAGCCCGACCCCGACCTGAGGCCAGTTTACTGGCTGCTCACCGCGGGCCTGGCCGCATGGGGGCTGTGGCAGCCAGGCAATCCTCGCCGGTTCTTTTGGGTCGCCCTGCTCGTGGCCGGCGTTCTACTCGCGGCGGGCTCGCCGCTGTTGCGGCTGGTTTGGCTACTGCCACCCTACAACTGGTTTCGTTGGCACGCGGTGTACCTGATTCCCTCGCTCTGGGCCGGCGGCTGGCTCCTGGCCCGCGGTGCCGACGACGTTCTCCGCCGATACCCGTGGACGAAATCGGGCCACGGACTTCGCGGGTGCGCTGCGACACTGGTCTGGGCTGCCGCGGCCTGGCTGCTCGCGAGTCACGACATGGGCCACTTTCTTTCGACCGGCAAGTTCTACCAGCAGACCGACCCCGCCTTGGCAGCCCTGGCCAGCCAGCCCCAACATGCTCGCCTCTGGCCCCTGGAAGAGGCGCACGCCGAGGGGGCTCGGCTACTGCGCTATAGCGAAGCGCAAATGGCCCGCACCGCCGCGACGGCGCCCGCCGACTACAACTTGCTCGCCGAAATCCCCTCGGCCCGCGTCATTCATCAGCACGATACCTCGGCGCCGCGGGAAATCACCGAACTGTTGCTCCACGAGGAGCAGTATCGCCCGGGAACCGTCTACCGGCTGCGAACCGCGGGCGTCACCAGGCTCAGCAGCCGGCAGCCGCTGGAAGGCGATTGGCTGAGCGCCTGCGAGCAGGCAGCCGGACCGCCCGTTTGGCAGTACCGCATCGAGCGGCCACTTCCCCGGGCCTGGCCGGTTTACCAGGTCGAAACGATCAACGACTGGCAACAGCGGCTCGATCGCCTCGGGCAAATGGAATTCGACCCCGCCCTGGCGGCGATCGTCGAGCGGGAACAGCCGAACCTGCCCGGTTCGGCCAGTTGGCCCTCGGCTTGCCGGCTCGCTCGTGCCGCGGCAAGCGAGCTCGAGATCGAGTCGGAGACCGACGCCGAAGCGGTGCTGGTGGTGTGCGATCAGCGGGCCGCCAATTGGCGCGCCTGGATCGACGGCAATCCGGCCCCGCTCTTCGCTGTGAACCACGCCTTTCGCGGGCTACGGCTGGCCCGTGGGCGCCATCACGTTCAGATGCGATACTGGCCGCGTGAGTTTCTCTTAGGCTGGCTGATAAGCGGAATCAGTATGGCGGGGTTGCTCGTGCCGCTTTGGCCGACGGGAACTAGCCGGGTGCGTCGGGCCGGCCTGCTAGCTCTCTGGACCACGTGCGGTCTGGGTTCGCTCACCGCGGGTTGGCTGCTGCTGCGTGGCCCAGTGGCGCCGAGGCTCGCGGCAAGTTCGCTGACGGCGTCAGCCCCCAGCCAACCCAACCCCGACCATTTCACCGCCGAGGGCTGGAGCATTCAGCCCGCGCCGGGGGTCGGTATTCGCGCCCTGCGGACCAGCACCGTTGCGGGCACGATCGCCGTTGGCCCCTTGGCCGAGTCGGGATGGCAGGTCGAACTGAACCGTATCGCCCTGCCGCTAGCGGCCTCCGAGCGTTACCAGGTGGCGCTTGAGGCCCGCTCGTCGGCCGGCAGCAAGCTTTGTTTCGGCGTTCGCTCGTCGTCCGCGGGGCAGCTAGACCCGCCTTGCGATCGGTGCCTCGAGCTGGCCGAGCCCTGGCAGCGCTGGACCGCCGACTTCAGGGCGGCCCAAGACGAACCCGACGCCAACCTTTGGGTCCAGTGTTCCGGGCCAACCGAGCTACGCCCGCCGCGGCTGGAACACCAGGGAGTCGAGGTCGACGTCGCGCGGGCCTGGTACCTGCGCTGCTGGCGGCGGGTTTCGCTCAGCTCCGAACAAAACCCCGTGCTTCGGTTTCGCGCCTCGGCCGATGGCAATCGGACTGTCTTGGTCGAGCTGCTCAGCGCCGACGGCAACGAGCTGCCGCTGGGGCTGCATCGCGAAATTCACCTCACCCGCGAGGGAGACGAGTTTTCGTTTCCGCTGACCCTGCCGGCCGAAGCCGATGAAGTGTTGGTGCGCTTCGGCTGGACCAGTCACGCAGCCGACGTGGCCATCAGCGATGTGCGGATCGAAACGGCGCAGCAGTCCCAAGCCGCCAGCGAAGGGCTGACCGGTGCCTGGTCGCTCTGGCCGGAACAGGTCGCTTCCCAGGCCAGCATGGCGTACGCCGCCGAAACCGAGCCCGGCTACGTTCGCGTCGCACTGCCCGAGCGGCCAGCGACCGACCGCGCCGAGATGATTCTGTTCGGGCCAAACGTCGTGCCCGACGAGACCGGGGTGGTCGAGCTGACCTTGAGCGCGAGGGCCAAGTCGCCTCGCCAGCTTGCGCCGGGCTGGTCGCTGGCCCAGCCCCCCTGGACCTACCTGGGCACCGCTACGCCGATTCACCTGGAAACCGACTGGAAGCGCTTTCGGATAGGGCTTGTCAACGGATTGCCGGATACGCCGCTGCGATTGCAGTTCAACCTTGGGCTCGACCCTACGGGCTTCGAGATTAATGAGCTTCGAATCCAGCCCATCGACTGGAGGCTCAGCGCCGTTCCGGCTGGCTCGGCTCGGTTGGTCAAGCCCTTGGAGGCTGGCGGCCGGGTGCGAATAGAGCGCGACGCGGCGCCTGGCTCGGCCGCGGGCGAGGTGGAACTTGAGCGCAGCTTCCGTCTGGATCCCGGGGAACCCTACGGCCGACTATCGTTTCGCGCCCGGGCGAGCGAGCCCTGCGAGCTGAAAGTTGAAGTGCGCGAGTCGAGAACGCCGAGCCGCCGCCAAGGCGTGGCCCATCGGGTTCCGCTCCAACCGCGGTGGCAGACGTTTCAACTCAGCTTCGCCTGCGACTCGCCGCAAGACGAACTCAAGCTGGTATTCGCACTGGCGGGCCGGGCAACCACGGTCGAGCTGGACGATGTTCTCTTCGGTCCCGCCGCGCCGGCCAATGGGCCCCGTACCTCCCGAGAACTGCCGTAGCCGGGGAGCCGCCGACGTGGTCCACTCGACCGGTCGATCAATTGCCGGCGCAGGCACGCGCTGGGCCCTGCGGTTCGTGCTGGGCCTGATGGTTTGTTACGTCGCGAGCCTGGTCCTGCGAGCGGCCCATTTGACGCTTTCACTAGGCCGTCCGCATTTGGCCTGGGTCGGCCGAGTGGTCCAAAGCGATCCAGAGCTGGGCTATGCCGCGGTCCCAGGGTCGGTGGGTGCCCGAAGGCTAAATCCCGGCGGAAACATCCCGGTTGGTTTCGACCAACACGGTTGCCGGGCGGCGTGTGAGCAGGCGCTTCCCGCGGAAGCAGCAGGGGCCGAGCCACCCTTGCGACTTCTGGGGCTGGGCGATTCGTTCGCCTTTGCCGACGCCTGTTGGGCCGAAGATTCCTACTTGAACCAACTGGCTCGGCAAATGGGTGCCGAACCGGTCAATGCGGCGCTGCCCGGCTACGGGCTGGCCCAAATGGTTGAGCGCGCCGGCCAACTGATCCCCAAGCTGCGGCCCCAGGTGGTCGTCATGCAGTGGTCGCCCTGGCTGGCCCAGCGGGCCGCCGAGCGCTACGGGCCGACCCAATTTGGCCGACTTCCCGTGTGCTGCGTGGGGCTCAACGCGCTGGGGCTCCCGGCGATTTACGGGCCGCCGTTTCGCACCTACTTGGATCGCGTGCCCCAGTTTCGGGTGGACCAGTCCGCGTCCCTCTGGTCGAGAATGAGCTGGGCCGTGAGCTGCGGGCTGCCGGTAATGCTGCACGACGATGGCTGCCTGTTGCTTACCCAAGCGGCCGAGCGCCTGGGGCTGCAGCCGGCCCCGGCCAGCCCCGAAGTGGCGGCCGAATTCGCCATCGACCGGGTGACCTACCTTTGCCGCGAACACGGCGCGCGACTCGTAGTGCTCAAGATTGGCAACGTGGTGCAGGCGGCCGGCACGCATTACCCCATTCCCCGGGGGGTGGAAGCAACCATGGTCGATGGCGATCGGTTGTTGGCCGACTGTTTCGGCGAAGACCCCCAACGGCTGGTCGATCTGGCGCATTGGCGCGGCGCTCCTCCCGAGCCGGTCGATCCCCACCCCAACTCCGTGGCCCACGCCGCGCTTGCCGCCGGATTGGCTCAAGCTCTGGGGGTCGATGCATCGCGAACCCTGGCCTGGGCTCGCTTCGACCAACCCCTGAAATGGGATGCCGAGTTGGGCTGGATCTACCCGCCCGGTCTGCACATGACCACCTGGTATCCGCCATACAGCCAGAGCGCGGAGCCGCTTCCGGTCGCCGTTCTGGTGGTTTCCTCCGGTGCGCTCGACGGGCCAGAGCACCCGCAATCTCCCCGCCTCTCGAAGCCCGGCGGGGCCAGCCCGGCCGCTTCGGTGGGAGCCGTAGAACCCGCGGGCCAACCATTTCCAACCACCGCCGATCAGGTCTTCACCGCGGCGCTAACGGTTCGAGGGCCAGTGGGAACCGAGATCGATCTGGCTTTGGTGGCGACGGACAACCCGGCCCATCGGCTTTCGGCCACGCAGCGCCGAGTGCTCGAGCGGCCGACCGTTCGCTGGGTGTGCCGGCTGGTTGCGCACGCGCCGTGCCCGGCCGCGGCCCTCGCCCTGGCGTTGGGCGAGCCGGCCCAGGCAGGCCAAATTCAGGTTGAGGCCCGCATTCTGCCTGGTGACACCGCGGATCGGGAAAGCAATGCTCCTTCCGCAGCGTTTGAGCCCGGGCCAAGCACGATCGACTACCATCTGGACCGCGATGGTTTCCGAGTGGCTGCCAACGTTGCGCCGGCCGCGGCCGAGCTTACCGTATGGCTTTGCCTGGGCGATGGTTCCACGCTGGGGCTGGGGGTACCGCAGCCGGAAACCTACGCGGCGCTCATCGAACACCGCTGGAACGATCGCACCGGCACAACCGGTATTTCGCCGGTGCGGGTGCTCAATCACGGCCAGAGCGGCTGGAACCTGCGGCAGCAAAATGCCTGGCTCGCCCGTCACGGCGCTCGCGTGCGACCACGCGTGGTGATCGTGGCGCTGACCCAGTCGGATCAAACCGACTATCGCGACGACCCCGCCGCCGATCGCTACGACCTGCGCGGCGTCGGCCACCTGCAGCGGTTGTTGCCGGCCGAGGCCCGCCGCCGCTGGCTCGAGTCGGGTCGAGCAGCCGACCCAACGGTCTGGCGGAACCAACTCGACGAATTGCAAGAAACCTGCCGGCAACTGGGTGCCCAACTGGTTCTGCTCCCCTGGTCGTACGAACCCTGGAGCCCCGGTTTCGCCGCGATGATCGACCAGGCGACGGCAGCCGCGTCGCGCAACGGCGCTTGGCTGTGCGACTTCGAGAACGAGGCGGCCCACCTGCCGCGCGGCGCCGACTTACGGGCTCACCCGGTCGATTCTCACGCCGGGCCGCTGGCCCATCGCCTGGCGGCCGAGGCGTTGCTTAAGCGGCTGGAGGGCCACGGGGAATTGGCGACCAGGCCGCGATAAGCCCGCGCCCGATGCAACCCAGCCGCTGGCGGCCGGTGCGATCCAGCACACGGTTTGCCCTGCTGCGGGCGCGCAGCGCGGTTTAACCTTCCTGGTCCAGGTCGTAAACCTGGTATTCTCCGGCGACGAAGGCCGGTCGATCGAGCAGGGCTTTCGGCCAGGCCAGCGGCGTTTCTGGATTGCGCAGATACCACTTCACGCGCCGCTCGGCGGCCCATCGGTAAATAGCTTGCTCGTCGTTGAGCTGGCGCAATTGCTCATGTTCGCGCAGCCGGCGACGAAATACCGCATCGGCCGGCGTGTGCGCCGAGTAAGTCGCCGTTACGGTCCAGCCGACCCAAGCCCGCCGCTCGGCGAGGGTTTCCACGATGAAGTAGGGATCGTCGCGCGAATCTTGGAAGCGGTCGGCAGGTGCCGTTTGGAAGCGGAGAAACTCGGCGCAGCGCACCAGGTCGCCGGGCACCGGCAAGCGAATCCAGCGGTCTTCGGCCAGCGTGCCCAGGTTGAGCGGCGCCAGGCCAATCCAGGCGGCCCATAGCAGCACCGCGCCAGCCAGGAGGCGACAGCCTCGCGCTGTTACCCCTAGCCGATCGAGCCCGCACTGTACCTGGCAACCCAACCACGCCATCACGACCAAGTAAGCCCAGGCGAAAGGCACATGCTGGAAGTTCCACGACCAACCAAACTCGTAGTCGGGCCGGTTCGGCGCCAGCAGCAAGGCATAGGCGAGGTAAATCGCCAGCGTGAGGGCCACGGTCAGCTCGGGCCAACCCCATTGGCGGCGCCGATACCAGAACACGGCGGGGATGACGAGCACTAGCCAACGCCAGGGCAAGTACAGGCACAGCGCCGCCCGAGCCAAGACGGCGAGCGCCGGCGGGGAATCGAGTGCCCAGACCGCAAGCTGGCGACCGATGGGGTTTTCCTGCGCTCGATTGAAGAGGAACGCCGCGTAGCGGGTTCCGGGCGGCCACTCCAATTGCACGACGGGGGTGTTAGAACGAGCGAAGAAGGCGAGAACCACAACGGCGGCCCCCACGAACAGCCAGGCCGGGCTCAACCGGTACCGCGCACCGCCACGCGACCATAGCCAGTTGGCCACGACGAGCAGCACCGCCACGGGCAGCACGATCAGGAAGACCTGGGCCTTGAACCAGATGCTGAGTGCCACGGTGGCCAGGGCCACAGCAGAGGAGCGGGAACTTGCCGAGCGATCGCTCAGCCAGGCCAGCCCCAGCGTGGCCACCGCGATGCCATAGGCATTCGAGGGGCCACAGAATACGAATCTCTGCGCCGAGTACAGAAAACTACCCGGCGGCCAAAGCCCAAAGGTCCAATAGGAGGGGTCGGGCACCACCGCTACTAGAATCAGGCTCGCCAACCCGGCGCGAGGGCCTGCCCAGGCATCTCCCAAGACATAGGCCGACCAGGCCAACAGCGCGCAGCCCCAGGGGTACCAAATAAGAAAGGCACAATCCAGGGCGGGCCGGCCAGAATAGCGGTGAAACAGCGCTGCGGCCGAGTAACCCGCATAGTGATAAACCGGGAGCGGCTCTGCTGCGAGTCCTGGGCGTCCCAGGTACTGAGAATCGGCTTCGCTACCGAGCAGCCAGATCAGGTCGGCATGGAAGAAATAATCGCGCAGCCCAGTAAAAACCTCTCGGTCGGCGGACGCGAAGCGGTATGGAAAGGCAGCCTGGACTTGGACCGTTGCCGCGGCCAGTCCCAAGATAATCGCCCAGCGATCGGCCCTCCGCTGGCGGGCATCGATCGCGCCGGCGCCGAGGGCACCCCGCCTTGCCAGCCACCACAGGCCGACCAGACCTCCCAGGAGCAAACCGGCCAGGGTTTGGCCGGGCGAAAAGCCCAATCCCATCCGCGCAGCCCAGGCCAACAGCGACACGGCCGTAACCCCCGCGAGCAACCGCCCGGGAAGGCTCTCGCTCCAGCGAGCCGGCCAGCCCCCCAGGGCGAACACAAGGCTCCCCCAACAGCGAAACGCAACCAAGAGCAGCGCGGCGGCCACCGCGTCGGCCAGCGTTAGCCGCAGACTTCCTTGCCAGCACCAGAGCAGCCAGGCCAACCAACAACTGAGCCATGCGGGGGCGTCGCCCCGAGCCACCTCGGCCCAGCCACGCAGCCACGCACCGAGTCGGGCCGCCGGCAATGGGATGGCTGCCAGGGGGGCTTTTCCGCGAGGGGCCGGGGGCTGGTTGCCGATCGACTTCATGCGGCCCGTGGTAATGGTTGCGAGCGGTCGGTGGCCGCCGGTGGGAACCTTGGTGCCGGCGCGCCGGGCAGAGCAATCTTGGCCGGGCATTGGCGCCGGCGCGTTTGCGAAAGTTTACACCGAGCCGAATAGCCGAGAACAGCGCGAACCGGGCCGAGTGCATTCTCGATGCGCCGGGAAAACGTATGGCCCAAGGTTCCTGGGAATCGTAGTGTGAAGGACTTGCTCGGACAGTCTCTTGCCTAAAAGTCGGTGTCCTTCGTTCGCCCCATTCGCCTCGCCGTCGCCAGGGCCCTCGCCCGCGACGGCGCAGCCGCTAGGGGCCGAGCGCCCGGAGGCGAAAGAGAAGGCATCCTCTCGCTAAGCCCGAGCCGAGGCCGTCAACATCTGGCCAATTCGTTGCCAAATGTTCGCCGATTTCAGGAACATCCGCACCCGCCGGCCGATTCTAAATCGCCAACCGCTGGCTGGGTCTCAAACGCCAAAGGACAATCTGGTGATCCGGATGATAGACCTTGGCTCGAAAACCCCGCTTCCGTTGTGACCAGCACCCTTGCAACCGGCCGACGTTCCCAAAGTGCCTGCCCCCGGTCGCGGTTGACTACGCTTGGAAACCGGGCGATCAGCAACTTGTCGGGCACGGTGGCGGCCCGCGTCGTCAGCAGCGTGAACACGGTGTACGCGCAAGCGACAAACGTCCCCAGCCAACCCTCGGCCGGCGCTTCTAACCTGCTGTCGCGTTCTCGGTAATCGCTGAGCACTCAGCGGTGGCATAATCCCCTTGGTGCTGGCCCGATAACGCCGTTGCGGGATGGATGTTCGACGCGTATTGCTTGTCCGCTGGTAGAATGTGTCTGCCGCACCAAGCGGGGAATTTATTCGAAGGCCAGCGAGGAAGCCCGCCCATCAGACACCCCAAACCACCCTTTCCACCTAGACTGTTTTTTCTTGGTTTTTAAATTCTTGGCCTCTTTCGGCTTTCAATGACATATTGGGAAACATAGGAAGCCTAGTGTAAATGCTCGCGCCCGCAAAGGTTCTTGGTCGGCCAGCTCGAGATCGCCGGCGGTAGGGGACAGAGCATGCGCTTCCGGTTGCGAGCGTCACCCGGGGCCGTGGCCGCTGGGCTGGCCAGTCCATCTCTGACGATCCTGGAGTTGACGCAGATGGTCGAAGCGAAAAAGCGATGTTGAAGGGGCGATTGACCGACCCCATGCGAGCAGCGTCTGAAACTGGGGGGTTCAAGGTAAGCCAACGCGGGGGAACTTGACGATGGTTGGGGGACCCTCCAAAATTTCTCGTCCGATACGTCACGCTGCTTCTACTTCACGCTGCTTCGAACGTCACCCCGATCTTCGTCCCGCCGGTCGCGCTGGAAACGCAGCGGCAATCGCCGCTTAGGAAGCCCGCTTGTGCTCGACCGACTCCTTCGTACGATGCTCGCCCCTCTTTCCCGCGGCTACGGGATCTTATTGGGAGCATTTTCCGACAGTCGGTCCGTGATGCCACCTGACTATTACCCCTGGATGAGCGAATTCCAACAAGGCTGGGAACAAATCCGGGACGAGTTGGATCAGGTGCTCGGGGAATGCGAGGTACCGGCTCTCGGCGACGTAATGCCTGGAGAAAGCCGTTTGTCCGACAATCGCTGGCAAGTATTCATGCTTCGCCTGTGGGGGCGAGATATCCCCGAGAACGCCAGACGCTGCCCACATACGTACGAATTGCTGCGCAAACACCCAGAAATCACATCCGCCTTATTCTCGATTCTTGGCCCCGGCAAGCACATTCCGGCACACCGGGGGCCGTTTCGAGGTGTCCTGCGCTGCCACCTCGGACTTCACGTACCCGGTCCCGAGGGGGCTTGCCGTATGCGATTGGATGACCGCCTTTACACCTGGAGTGAGGGCGGCTGGCTCGTCTTCGACGACACCTTCGAGCACGAAGTCTGGAATGACTGCGATCGGCAACGCGTCGTGCTTTTCCTCGACGCCAAACGTCTGCTTCCCTGGCCAATTCGATGGCTAAACGACCTGACAATTCTATTTATCGGGCGAATCGTAATGCTCGGGCTCGCCGATCGACAACGAGCGGTCGCTGTTCCTCGAACAGGTTAGCATTTGGCTCGGGAAAGTGAGTCCGCGCTGCGCCTGCGCCGCCAAGGCCCATCGTCGCACCTCAGCGGCCTGGTCGGTTCGTGCGCCAAAGTGCTGTCAAGTCCGGAAAAGGCAGGCTCGATCGGCCTGGTTTGCTGAGCCACCCAGCGGGCAGTAGAGTTAAAAGACGGAGTTGAAATCGCCGGTCACGAGTCCGCCAACTCGGCCGGGACTCCTGGCAACGTACCCGAGCGTCCGGCGACACCCTGCGCGGGCGCGAACCTTCGCAACGGCCCTGACTTGCTATGAATGGCACTCGATTGGCCACGACCTATCAGACAACAGGGTGGGCAGCTAGGTTTACTCGATCCGTGTCTCTCTTGGCCGCGATCTTGGTCGTGGCGAGTGGGAGCGCCGGCTGCGCGGAGGACGGCCAGGGAATAGCCTACTTGCCAAGTTCCTCACAACCTCCGGCCGCCTCCGTCGCGGAGCCAATTTCCAAGGCCAGCTTGGACGAAGTGGATTCCCTGCGCGACCTGCGGGGAAACCTTTGGTCGGTCGCAGCCTTACCAAGCGGCAGGGCATACGTATTGGCCTTCCTGGGAGTAGACTGCCCGCACACGCGAGCCAGGATTGACCGATTGGTGGAACTGCATCGCCAGTTCGCGCCCCAAGGCGTCTGGTTCGTCGGAGTTTTTTCGGGCCAGCAGGAATCGGTCGACGACATAGCCCGTTTCACCCTGCGGGTCGGTCTCCCCTTCACCGTAGTGAAAGATCACGGCCAGCGGTTGGCCGAGCAACTCGCGGTAACCAGCACCCCCGCAGTTCGCGTGTTCGATGCCAATCGAAAACTTTGCTATGCAGGCGGAATCGACGATCGCTCCGAAGCGAGAGATACGAACCGCTCCGATCCTGATTTTTTGGCGACCTTATTGAACAACTTGCTTTCTGGCCGGCCGATTGGCCGCGCGGCAACGAGCGTTGCCGGTAGTAAGCTCGAGCGAGGCTCGGGCGAATCAGCCGGGCGGATTCCTAGCCTGGAAACGGTCGCGACCCTGTTTGAACGACGGTGCCTCGGTTGCCATTGCCGCGAGGGCGTGGCTCCCTTTGCCTTCGAGCGCATTTCGGACCTCGTTCGCTGGCGAGCCATGATTCGCGAGGTTGTCCATCAGCGGCGCATGCCTCCCTGGCAGCCCGATCCCGAGGTGGGGCAGTTCCGAAACAGCCGTCGCTTGACCGACGAGGAGGTTTCCCAAATCGTCTCCTGGATTGACGCCGGCCTACCGGTAGGTGGTCCGGCCACTCCGGATCGCCCGTTGGTGCCGGCGGCCACCGAAGTGCTGAGGGAATCGGATTGCGAAGTGGCAATCGATTGCCCTGACGAGTTCGAAGTGCCCGCCGCTGGTGTGATACCCTTGAAACGGGCCCTGGTGGCTAGCGCGGTGACCGAGCGATTGTTTCCCCAAGAAGTCTGGGTGCGGGCAGCGCGGATCGTGCCGGGGCACCGATCGATTACGCACCATGTGCTCGTTTACCTGATGGCGCCAGGTTCCCCCACCGATTCAGGCGACGAACTTTCAGGCGACCTCGTGGGGTTGGTGGGCTGGGTTCCCGGCGACCCAGACCTGCGATTCCCCGAGGACGTTGCCCTGCGCATACCAGCGAGAACTCGAATAGCCTTCGAGGTTCATTACGTTCCCGATGGGCAATTTCAGCGGGATCGGCCTCGTCTCCTGCTCGATTTCGCCCCGCAATCACCATCCCACGAGTTACGATTGGCGATTATCGGTCGCGAATCGTTTGAAGTACCTCCGCGCGAACCGCACTTTCACGCGTCCGTCCGCTATCAGTTCCGCCGGCCTATCGATCTGTTGGGGGTCATACCGCACATGCATCAGCGAGGCAAAGCCGCCGAACTGACCATGATCCATCCTTCCGGCGAACGGGAGAAACTACTGTCGGTACCCCGGTATGACTTCAACTGGCAGAACTGTTACTGGTTCGATGCCCCCAAGGTAATTTCACCGGGCGCCTCCTTGTTGGCCGAGGGTTGGTGGGACAACTCGGGCGCAAACATGGCGAACCCCAATCCCGACGTTCCCGCGGCGTCTGGGGAAATGGGAGACGCCGAAATGTTTCATATGTACGCGTACTACCGCGTGCCACGAATGGAAGGAAACGAGTATCCCCTTGAAAGCCTCGGCACGGATGGCGAGGTGGTGGCCGAGCCACCCGTGACCGCCAGCCTGAATCGCCCCCTTCCATCGAACCGGCCGCCCCTGAGGACCGACCAGATTCAACCGAAGTTCGGCTCCGGTGAGCTAGGGGCGGCCCCTCCGGCGTCGACCCTAGGCGCCGACGGCCCGGAATTCGGGTCGGGAAAGTGGCATCTGGTGGTACCCTCCGGTGCTCGCGCGCAGCCAATAAGCACAAGCGACCCAATTCGGCTTCGGATCGACCAATCCGGCCCCGTCAATTCGGGAGGAATTCGGCTGGTTCACCACGGGCCGGGCACCGATACAGGCCGATCCTGGAGCATCGCGTATCGGATCTACAGCGAGAAGCAGCGCACGATCCGCTTTGGGCTCGCGACTGGCGAAGAGGGTGCTACCTGGATCAGCGCCCCTCGGAATTTGTCGTTCTCCGCGGGTTGGAATACCGGCCGATTAGAGCTAACTGTCCTCGAAGGTTCCCGCAATATCGCGGTTCGAATCGACACTGGCGAAGCCGATGGTATTCTTGAAGTGAAGGAGTTTAGAGTACGGAGCCAACCGCACTCCGGTTCAACGGCGCCGAACACGTAACTGGCTTTTAGCGTCCTTCGGCGTCGAAACGGTACTGTGGATGGAAGGTCGCTTGCCTCCGCGGCGATTCGATATAGGAAGCGATTGATGCCTCGAATCTACTCACTCCTCGGGGTGCTTCGCCTCGAGAACAATTTGTCAGCGGTCGAGTGAATCGTGAGCCGCGCAATTTCCCCTTTACCCGTCGAGGTGTATCCACGGCCGAGCGGCCCGCTGCAGTTCTCCCGAAGCATCTGGGATGAGGAGTCGTTCGAGTTTCCGGTGTATCAGCTTCACGCCGAGCAGGCGCTTCCGGGTGACCTTGAACAACACTTGCCGGGTTGGCTAGGGGGCCTCGCAACCGGCGCCGAAGCGAAGCTTGTGTTCTGTAAGCTACGCTGTCACGACATTCGTAGAATCCGCTGTCTGTGCGAGGTGGGTTTTTACTACGTCGAATCCATCGCGTCGCTGCGAGGGCGCTTTTCCAGCCCGGCCGAACCGTTGTACAGCACCGAGGATTTTCGCGTACGTCGAGCAACCCCGGAGGATTTAGCGCGACTGGGTGAAATCGCCGAGACCAGCTTTCGGTTTGATCGCTTTCACCTAGATCCCCATTTGCCTTCGGATTTCGCGGATCGACGAATGCGGCGATGGATCGAACGCGATCTCTCGACGGGCGAGCGAGTTGACGTCTGTTACCAAGCTACGGCTTCGGAACCAGTCGGTTTCATCAGCTACACCCAAGTAGACCCTACGACCTTGCGCATTGGACTTGTCGCGGTGGATCCCAAGCTTCACTTTACCACCGCGGCCGATACGCTATGTCGCGAGTCTTTCCGGTTGGCGGGTGAAGCCGGGTTTGCCGAGTTCGTGACGAATGTCTCGCTCAACAATCTAACTTCGCTCAATCTCTGCCAGAGCCTGGGGGGACGGATTCGCGAGGTGAATGTCTGCTTGCATTGGTTTCGAAAAGCAGGTGGTTGATGTGCCGACGATATAGCATGGCCTGCCCTGCTCTGCCCCCGACTGCTGCCTGGTGTGGGTCTTTACGAGATTCCTCCCCCGGCGTTCAGGGTGAGCACTAGCATGCCCGGGCAACCTCGAGATGGTGCGCTCAATGCGGCAGCGGCTTCTGCCTCACCCAGCGGAAAGTCCCCTGACAAGGCCGAGCAGGAGCCCCTTCCGACTGCTCGTGAACCGGTAGCCATTGTTGGAATCGGGTGCCGATTCACAGGAGGTGTGAGCAGCGCGGATCAACTCTGGCAATGGATCGAAGGCGGTGCGGACGGAATCGGCCCCCTTCCGCGCCGACGCCGCGCCGACTGGCCGCTGATCGGGGCGTCCGACGCCGCCGCGGAACCGCTCCCCGGAGGATACCTTGCGGAGGTCGACCGATTCGACGCCGAGTTTTTCGGTATCGCTCCGCGCGAGGCCCTCTGCATCGACCCGCAGCATCGGCTGGCATTGGAGGTGGCTTGGGAAGCCCTGGAGGATGCTGGCCTGCTGAACGACCGGCTCAGTGGTAGCGCTTGCGGAGTTTTCCTCGGGGTTTCCCTGAATGACTTCCAACGACGGCTTTGGTCGCCGGGGTCGGCCGAATCGACCGATCGCTTCTCGCTAACGGGTTCGTCGCCATCGCTGGCAGCGGGAAGAATCGCCCACCTGCTCGGACTGCGCGGCCCAGCGCTCGTTGTGGATACGGCGTGCTCGTCATCCTTGGTCGCCGTGCACTTAGCCTGCGCAAGCCTCGGGCAGGGTGACTGTGATTTAGCGATCGCCGGTGGGGTCAATCTGATTCTCGACCCGGCCGCATCACGGTCGCTGGCCGATTGGCAGGTTCTTTCTCCCGACGGTCGATGCCACACCTTTGCGGCGAACGCCACAGGGTATGGTCGCGCCGAGGGGTGCGGAATCGTCGTCTTGAAGCGCTACCGACAGGCCCTTTCCGACCGCGACCGGATCCGGGCTTTGGTGCTGGCTTCGGCCGTCAACCACGACGGACGGTCGGCCGGACTGACGGTGCCTCAGGGACTAGCCCAGGCGGCCTTGCTCAGACAGGCGCTTGACCGGTGCGCCCTGAAGGGTGCCGACATCGATTACCTGGAAGCACACGGCAGCGGAACTCCCCTTGGAGATCCACTCGAATTGAAGGCCGCCTTGCGCGTGCTCGGTGATCGGACAGCGGATTCACCTCGCCTGCGGTGCGGTTCGGTAAAGGCCAACCTGGGCCATACCGAGGCGGCGGCTGGAATAGCGGGATTGCTGAAGACGGTACTGGCGCTGGAGTACCAAAAAATCCCCCCCCAAATCCACGCGCGACCGCTCAATCCAGCGATTGTGTCGCTGTCGGACCGAATCGAAATTCCCGAGCAATCGATCGCTTGGCCGCGCGGTCCGCGCCCCCGACGAGCGGGCGTCAGCTCGTTTGGTTTCAGTGGCACCAACGCTCACGTCATCCTTGAAGAACCTCCGGTGCCCCTGGAACGCTCGCGCGACGCGTCCGAACGTCCGATGCATCTCTTTACGCTTTCAGCACAAACTCCAGGTCAACTTTGTGAATTGGCGCTGAGATACGCCCAGCGATTCGAGCAACTACCGGCCGACCTTCTCCCCGACATCTGCTACACCGCTGGAGATGGCCGCCGCCCCGAACTGCATCGACTGGCTGTGATCACCACGAGTTTGGCGAGTTTGACATGCGACTTGCGAGACTTCGCGACTCGACAAGACACGCCACGAGTTGCCTACCGCGCGGCCGCCCAACGCCAGGATCCGGCGATTACCTGGCGGTTTCCTGAGGTGGTCGAGTTGATTCCGACCGATGCCTTGGTCCTGCTTATCGATCAGGATCCTACGTTTCGTGAAACTTGGGAAACCTGCTTGGGCTGGCTGCCACGGCAGCTTCAGGACGAGCTGGTTCAAGAGCTGCGCGATCGAATACGACAGACCGACGATCGAAGCGAAGCCCTGGCGGCCGCCCAATACCTGCTTACCGGATTGGCGCTAGCGCGAACTTACTGCTCCTGGGGAATTCGTCCCCCAGCAATCACCGGCCGAGGGTTGGGATCCCGCCTTGCCCGATGGCTGACCGGTCGCATGCCTTTCGCCCACCTGCTGGAGGTGTCGCCGCATCCCGAGCAATCGGCGGCCCGAGACACCACTGAGACGTCGGCGCAGTTGCACTGGTTCTGGCAATCGGTCCCCGTACCACAGCTTCACCTAGATCCTGCCGAGCCCCAGGCGACGTCGTTCAACTCCGATGCCGACCTGCCGTCGGGAGAAAGGAAACCCGCGCGATCCGCTGCCGACGCGGCCGTCCGGTCGGAAATCGATCACATCCGTGACCTCCGACTAGGGCGGTCCGAGGATTGCCCTGCGGCGGCGAATCAAGACCAATCCGGCAGCCAGGGTGATTCGTACGAACCAACGTTGATTTGGCACACCTTGCTTAAGAACTTGTCGGAATGGTACCTCGCCGGCGGAACCATCAATTGGGTCGGTTTCGACCGACTTCGTAGTCGCCGCCGCGTTAGTTTGCCGACCTATCCTTTCCTGCGCCAGAGGCATTGGCCCAAGCCGGGCCGGGCAATGGCTGAACTCTTCCCTCGTGAAGTTCAAACGGATTCCGGCCACCCGCTCCTCGGCGTTGAAGTCGACAGCGTCGCGAGGGGCCGAAGGTTCCGATCTTCGGTATCGACCGAGAAGCCTGACTGGCAGCGCGATCATGGCTGGCAGGACAGCGCCCTAGTGGCCGGGGCGACGATGATCGAGATGGCGTTGGCCGCCGGAAGCCGCGGGGTTCACGTCGACGGCGCCCCCGACGGCCCCCAAAACCCTGCCGGAGTAACGGCCCAAGTCCTTTCCAGAATCCACTGGATTAGCGCGATGCCACTTTCGGCAGCCGAGTCCGCCGTGCAAACCTCGGTTGGCCCTCTTCGATTCGCCCGTAGAGCATTTCGCATCAGCAGCCGATTGCAAGGTGACTCGACCGCTTGGCGACGCCATTGCCAGGGGTGGTATTCGGAAACACTGCCCACCCTGGACTCCCCCCCGGAATGGGACCCGCGGGTCGTAATCGAACAATGGTCGTCTGACCAGCATTACCGGTGCCTCGCTGCGACGGGGTGGACGCACCGAGGTGTCTTTCGCGGCGTCGCCCAAATTGACTGGACGGCAGATTGGGCTCGCGCACGCCTCGCGGGCCCTGACTGGTCGACCGATCGCTGGTCCTCGGGCCGCCATCCTGCGTTTCTGGACTGCGCCCTTCAGGTGGCGGCAGCCTGGGTCTGTCGCGACGCCAAGATCGAGACGCCGGTGCGGATCGTTCCCCAAAGGCTTCAACTGCTGATCAGTCTTCACGCTCCGATCACGACGGGTTGGTGCTTGGTCCGCAAGAGCCTCGACAGCTCGTGCTCGGATTGCAATGAATTCGATTTCTGGCTTACCGACGACCGGCACCGGCCGGTGCTGCTTGCAAAGGGGTTGCGGGTATTCACTCCCTCGTCGGGTCGCCGTTCGCTCCGGCCGTTCTGTCGGCGCGACTGGATCTCGCTCTCTCAGCGTAGCCCCGCCAAATCCCAGGGAACTTCCGCGAAAAGGCAATGGCAAACCCCGTGCTGGCGCGTGATTGGCGACTCCGGCACGGCTTCGGTCATTGCCGCCGAGTTGCGAGATCGAAACTGCCAGGTGTTCGAAAGCCTGGGCGGAACCGATTCGACCAGCCTGGGTGCAACAGACAACTCGGAAGAGAAGGTAAACCTTGTCTACTGCGTCGGACCGACACGCGGCACGGATTCAGGCGAGGTTTCACTTGCATCGTTGACACAACAAGCGCAATCGGTTTGGCGACCCGTGATCGAGACCTTAAACGCGACCATGACTCGTTCGAACATCGCCTCGCTGACCTTCGTCACCTGTGCTGCCCAGATACTGCCCACCTCTCGTGAATCGTTCGCCTCGCCCGTCAGCACCGCGGGACTTATCGGCTACCCGGTCATCGCTCTGGCCCGGATCGCCGCGCGCGAGTGCCATCCGTTGCCAGTTCGCTGGTTCGATCTCGAAGATCATTACCAGCGGCGTGATCTAGGGGTGTTGGTGGAAGAGTTCCTGCGGCACTCTGAGCCCCGCGAATGGGCAATTCGTCGGGGACGTTTGTACGCAACGCGGCTGACTTCCTTTCGCCCGCGCTCGAATTCACCTTCCGGCCCGTCGCGCCTGATCCGTGTGGCCGAAGGCCAAGAGCGCCGGCCAAATTTCGCTTGGATGCCACAGCCTGCTCAAGCGCCGGCGGCGGGCGAAGTCTTGGTCCGAGTCGAAACGGCGAGCCTCCGGGACCTTGCTATTCCAGATAGGTCGGGGGCCGATTCGCACTCGGAAACCCGATCGCACTGGCTAGGTTCTGGAGTGATCGTAGCGCGCGGAGAGGGGGTTGTGCAATGGAGCTTGAATGAGCGCGTTCTCGTGGTCGCCCCGGAACCGATCGCTTCGTTCCTGCTGTGCCCGGCTTCCGAATTGGCTCGGCAGAAAGCGGATATGGCACCGACGGTTGCCGCGTGCCTGCCGACCTGGGCCGACGGCCCGTGGGCAGAACTACTGCGCAACGGCGTTTTCCAGAATCGCGCGTGGGTCTTGATTCAGGATGCGACGAAAACCGGTGGCCAAATCGCAATTCGTTTAGCTCGCCAGCACGGGTCGCAAATTTTGGCGACCGCGAGCACCGCTAGGAAATGCGCCTACTTGAAAACGCTGCAAATCGACGCGGTTCTCAATTCGCGATCGCCGCGGCTGGTTGACGAAATTCGCCACGCGACTCGGGGAGCTGGAGTCGATTTGGCAATCGATCAGGAATTCTCCTCGACCATCGAGGCGAGCCTCGCTTCGCTTGCCAAAGGCGGTCGCCTGGTTCGGCTGAGTCGGGGCCACATCGGCCCGGATTCATCATCCGACGATCCGCGCCAGACCCGTACCTCGCAAGGCGAGCGCGCCGCCAGTCGGCGATCACCTTTTTGGCCCAACCTGGCAACCCACGTTCAGCAGGACTGGAGCCAGCTCGCCCTAGAGGGCCCACACCCGCTACCGGTTCACAAATTCTCCGCGAACGAAGTTGAGACCGCGTTTCATCACCTAAAACAGCGCACGTATGTCGGTCAACTCTCAATCAGCCCTCCACAGTCCCCGCCCGACCTGCGAGAAAACGCCAGCTATATGGTCGTCGGCGCCAATACCGCACTGGCGCCGCACCTGGTCGATTGGCTGGTACAGAACCGAGCCGGTCTGGTCTGGATCTGCACCAACGGCGGCTTAGCCGAACCCTGGGCAAAACGGGTTGCTCAATGGAATCGACTCGATTGCCGGGTGCGCCAGGTTAACTGCGAAGTTCTTAGCGCGGAATCGCTGCGCGCCGCACTCAAGCACTGCCGTCGGGCAGGGCCCCGGCTGGCTGGTGTCTTCTACCTCGCCGGTGAGTCCGAGAATGTGCCCCTCCGCAAATTGAACTGGGATCTCGCTTCGCGCGTGATTGAAGTGAATTTATCTGGAGCGTGGAATCTGCATCAAGCCTGTCAGGATGAGGTACTCGACTTTTTCGTCACGCTCACTTCGACCGCCACATGGGGTGGAGCGAGCGGTCAGGCCTGTGATGCCATTGGAAACGCTTTTCTGGAATCGCTCGCCGTCTATCGCCGTCAGCTCGGTCTGCCGGGTGTGGCGATCGCGTCGAACTCTTCACCGATCTTGTTCGCCAGCAGTGAAACCCAACCGCTCTCAGGTCGTGAGGACTCGTCACCACAGCTCTCGAACGTCGCTGGAATCGACCCGGGCCAAACAGGGCTCGCCTTGGCGATGAAGTCCGATCTTGTAAGTCTGGCCCTCGGATCCATCAACTGGTGCAAGCTAGATCCCAATCGACCAGAATTCACCGAATCGGAACCTGAGCCTGACCGTCAACTTGACACCCATGGCCCGTCCCTCCAGACGGCTCACGAGGCGAATCCCGAGCAAGCGCTGCTTCTCCATTTGTCGATGGCGATCGGGCGAATCTTGGGCAACGAAAACCAACCTTGTGATCTCTATGCGCCCCTGCCAAGTCAAGGTCTCGATTCCCTGATGGCGCTAGAGATCATCGACTTGGTCCGTGACCTGACCGGACGCCATCCCCCAGGCACGTTACTGTCCACTCACCAGTCGGTGTACGAACTGGCAACCTACATTCGGCAAGCGCGACTGCCGTCGGCGATTTGAACGGTTTTCGAACTTTTCCGGTTTCACCAACCGACGTACTCGCCGCGCACCTCGCGGGAGAACAGTACCCGTTTCGTTTCTCCGCGATCTGCTGAGGCCCGTAGCAAGGGTCGGCACTCGCCTGATGGGCCTCAGCCACCGGCCGTAAAGTGGTGCCTGGCCCCAAACACCGATCAGCACGCTTAGGTTCATGGGCATTGGCATTGTTATTCTGATCTGGTCAACCGTTCGCTTGGCAGCTCGGCCCGCTACAATCGCCCCATAGGCGCCCGCCCCGTCGCCTACAACGGCGCGGACGCGGCCCGCGGCTCGCACGGGCGAGCCCTGCCGATCGTTCTGCACCGTGATTCATCGATCCATCGCGACCAACCCCGAGGGGCGTGCACCCCCGCAGGAGGATCTCGTGCGAACCAACGCAAAACGACCCAGGCAATTCAAGCTCGTACTATTTCTGCTTGGGACGGTGGGATCGGTCCCCGGGCTCTCGGCCGCGCCGCCCACCACGGCGCTGGACGACTACGTGGCCGCCCCCGATCCCCAGTTCGCCTGGAAGCTCGTTCACCAATCGACCCAAGACGGGCTCGCCACCTCAGTCCTGGAGCTCACCAGCCAAAGCTGGCGCAGCGAGAACGAGGTCGATCGCCCGGTGTGGAAACACTGGCTCACCATCGCCCGGCCCGAGCAATCTACCGGTAACGTCGCCTTTCTATTCATCGGCGGCGGAAGCAATCGAGACCCGGCCCCCACCCAGGCCGATCCGCGCGTGGTTGCTCTGGCCCAGCGAAGCAACACGCCGGTCGCCGAACTGAAAATGGTTCCCAATCAGCCGCTCTCGTTCACCGATTCGCCCGAGCGGGCCCGTGTGGAAGACGACCTCGTGGCCTACAGCCGGGTGCGCTATATCGCCACGGGCGACCCCACCTGGCTGGTGCGGCTGGCCATGGTCAAGAGCGGCGTGCGGGCTCTCGACGCCGTGCAACAGTTCCTGGCCACGGCCGAAGGGGGGCGTCAAACCATCGACGAGTTCGTGGTCGCCGGCGGTTCGAAGCGCGGCTGGACCACTTGGCTCGTGGCCGTGGTCGATCCGCGGGTCAAGGCCATCGTGCCGCTGGTGATCGACGCCCTCAATTCCGAAGCCATCACCCGCCACCACTACCAGGCCTACGGCTTTTTTTCCTCGGCGCTCTCCGATTATGTCGAGCACGGACTGTTTCCAGGCAAGATCGGCACCCCCGAGTATCGCCGCATCCTCGAGATCGAAGACCCCTACCAGTACCGCCACCGGCCCCGCTTGCAGCTTCCCAAATACATCGTCAACGCGGCGGGCGACGAGTTCTTTCTGCCGGACAACGCCCAGTTTTATTTTCACGAATTGCCCGCGGAGAAGCACCTCCGCTATGTGCCCAATGCCAAGCATTCGCTCGCCGGAAGCGACGCCGCCGAGAGCCTGGCCGCTTTCTACGAAATGGTCCGCGAGGGCCGCCCCCGGCCGCGCTACCAATGGACCAAGGCCGCCGATGGCTCGCTGCGGGTCACCGTCACTGATCGGCCCGAGGCGGTGCGGCTTTGGCAGGCCACGAACCCTCGGGCTCGCGACTTTCGGCTCGACGTGATCGGGCCCGCCTACGTGGCGAGCGAACTGGCGCCCCTGCCCGACGGCAGCTTTCTGGCCCAAGTCGAACCGCCGCCCGAGGGATTCACGGCGTTTTTCGTCGAGCTGGTTTATCCCAGCGGTGGGCAGTTTCCCCTGAAGGTGACCACCGAGGTGAGCGTGGTGCCCGATCGCTTGCCGTATGACTGGCCTGGGCCACGCGATGCAGTTCGCTTGGAGCCGCCGCGCCCCTAGTTCGGCTGCGTGGACGCGGTCGCTGACCTTCGCCGGAAGCGGCTACCTGGCGCAATAAAAAAACCGGCAGGCCCCTGGCGGAGGGACACTGCCGGATTCAAGTCTACCCTGAGCTACCCACGTACGGGATCGAACGAACGGCGCCGAGAGACCGCTGGCGCGGTCGACGGCGCTGGCCGGCGCTGGAATTCTCCTGAAGCGCCGCGGCGTGCCTCTGACTCGGAGTGCTCCTCATTCAAGGCGGCTGGCCATCGCCCCGGCCGAGACCTGAAACGGTCCGCAACCCAAGAAACAGCCAGTCACACGATGGTGCCCTCGGACGTCGCTGCTCGGCGCCCCACGACGCCGAGCAGCTGTTGGCCAAGTCAACTCAAATTACTGAACGACTACGTTGGTATCGACCATGAACGTACCGTTGGTGGCCACGGGCATCAGCGGTAACCAACAACGACCGGCGACCGTGCTGCTGCGAGCCGCGCGTCCCGGATAGAACGCCAGCCCGGCACCCAGTTGCCAGTACTCTTCCACGGTCGCAATGGCACCCGCCGGGGCACTGGGGCACATGTAGGCGAAGTTCAGGTACGAAGCCAGGCGGTTGCCCAGCGGCACCGAAAGCGCACCGCCCACGATCCATTCCCCCAGGCTGCCCGCGCCGGTCAAGCGGTTGCGTTCGGGAATGCCCACGTAGATCCAGCCATCGCCTCCGTTGTTCAGGTGGCGGCGCAGGTACATGTTCTGCTGGCTGATGCCGCGAAACGCCAAGCCGGCTTGTTGGTCGCGGCGGTCGTGGAACGCACCCCACCAACCTACCTCGTGCCGGGCACCCAGGGCATAGCCCAACTGGCCACGCCACTGGCCGAGGAAGGGCTCGCTGGCAAAGGCACCAAAGTTGTCGTTGATCATCCAGTCGTACACCAGGCCGCCGGAAACGGGCAGCTCGGCGGTGGCCCGACGGAAGAAACCGGTGGTCACGAAAAACTGCTCCTGCGAGCTGGCCGGCTCAAAGCCGACGCGTCCCTGCAGGTCGTACAGACCGTAGCTGGCGCCGGTTTGCCAACCCAGGCCTAGGTCACCAAAGATACCCGGCAACCGCAGGCCCGAATTCAGGCCCGACACCAGGCCAAAGTTGCCGGCCAAGGGCCCATCGGGCAAACCGCGGAACGTATCCAGGCCGGCCCAACCCACGAGTCCCAGACCGGGGCAGCCGTCGCAATCGGCCAAGCAGCGTCCGCAGCCCAGGTCGCAGTCGTCGCAGCATCCGTCGTCGCACGCGCTGCATTCACCCGTACAAGCGTCGGAACCGCAGTGCTCGCAACAGCTATCGCCGACGGGCACGGTCGTGGCGAAATTTTTCGCCAGGCTTAAAGTCACCACCTGGGGCGTGGTCGTCCGGCCGCCGGCGGCCCAGTTCAGTTCGTTGGCGCGGCCTTGAGGGCCCGCCGCGAAGCCGGCAATGCCCAAGAGCACTGCCCAGAATCGAATGGAAATCTTCATCCGCCTGTCTCCTGTCACGAAGATCGCGACGGGTCAGGCTCGCCAGTTGCAGCGGGCAAACTTCGCGCATCCGGCGCAGCGGCAAACGGCGCCGGAAAACCTCCCGCGAGAGAAACTGCAAAGTTCCGCCTGCTGCGTGCCGACGCGGCAGGACCGGCATCCCAGAAATAATGCCGATACCCGCACCAACCCCGAACTTCGGAGTGACGCCTACGACCCGCTCAATACCACCTTCGGGATGGCTCCCCCCCGCGCATCAATCGTGGGGGACTATCAGGCACAGCTCGCCTGAGCCCGAAAGTCGCCGCAGGCGGACCTTTCTGCGCACATTCCCGTTGGATTCGGGCGGGTTTCCCCGTTTCAAAATTGCAGCCGAATCGACTTGAGCCGCTCGGCCGTTTGCTGCATCAGGCGGTCTTCGGAGGCCTCGTCGGGGGCAACATAGGTCACCGAGAATCGCAGGAACGCCCCGGCATCGTCCCAGGGCACCGTGCAGATCGAGTGCTGGGTAATCAGATACTGGCTGGCCGCTTCGGCGTTGGCGAAGCTCGGCCCCCCCTCCACGCCGCGGGGTGAGCGGGTGTACAGGAAATACGAGCCCCCCGGCATCTGGCAATCCATCCCGCAGCCACGCAGGGTTTCGACCAGCTTACCCAGCCGGCGCTGGTACTTGGCGCGCACCGCCTGGGGAATCGAGGCATCGTCCAGCGCGGCCGCGCCCGCCTTTTGAATGGCGATGAACTGCCCGGAATCGCAATTGTCTTTCACGTCGGCAAAGGCCTGCACCAATCGCTCGTGGCCGCAGACCCAGCCCAGCCGCCAGCCGATCATGTGAAAGCCCTTGGACATGGAGTGCACTTCCACCCCCACCTCTTTGGCCCCGGGCACCTCCAAGAAACTGAGCGGCGCGGCGCCGTAGCTGAGCAAGATGTGGGCCGCGTCTTGCACGACCACGATCTGGTTCTCGCGGGCGAAGTCGATCACCCGGCGGTAAAAATCCCGGGTCGCCAGCGCCCCGGTCGGGCTGTTGGGGTAACACAGCACCAGCAGCTTGGCCCGCCGGCGAACCTCGGCCGGGATCGCGTCCAGGTCGGGCAGAAAGCGGTTCTCGGCCAGCAGCGGCAGCCGGTGCACTTCGCCGCCGTAGTAGCGGGTATGCGTGCCCGCCACCGGGTAGCCCGGCACGGTCATCAGCGTGACGTCGCCCGGGTTGATGAAACACGCCGGCAGCATCGCCAGCGCGGTTTTCGAGCCGATGCAGTGGTTAATCTCGCGCTGCGCATCGAGCGCCACGCCAAACTGCCGCTGCATGAACCGGGCCACCGCCTCTTTGTATTCCTGAATGCCGTTGTCGGCGTAGCCGCGATTCTCGGGCTTGTTCAGCTCTTCGGCCATGACGCGCCGCACCGCTGGCGGAGCCGGCTCGTCGTTCTCGCCGATGCCAAAGTCGATCAGCGACCGCTCGGGATGCTCGGCCAGGGCCTGGCGCTTGGCCCGCTTGATCTTCTCGAACTTGTAGATCTCGGTGCCTTTGCCGTAGTTGGCGCCGCCGATCCGTTCGGCAAACAACGTCTGAAAGTAGGGCTCGCTCATGGGTTTGCGCAGGGCTCCGAATTTCGATCCAGATTCGGCCGACAACCGGCGTACCTTAACCGCGGGCGGGGCCCTCACACAAGCGGCCCGCGCGGCTCAGTCGGTCACCGGTCCGTAGTAGGCTTCCACCGGCAGCCCGGTGCGCCGAGCCACCTGGTCGGCGATGGCGTCGACCTCGCCCGAGGGCAAATGGGTAACGCAGCTTTCCGCGGGCCGCCGGGCCACGGTGTAAACCTGAACCAGTTTGATCTGCCCGCCGGCCGCCACGATCTCGCGGAGGCGCTGGCAGTAGGCCTCGATCTCGGCGGGGGGCGGGCCCTGGCCGTCGATCCGCAGAAACAGCGACTGAATTACCAGCGGCCGAACCCGGGCCGCGGCGGTGATGTTTTCCAGCACCTGGCCGAAAGGAATCGAAGTCCGCTCGACCCGGTGATAGTACGCGTCGCTCCCCGCATCGAGCTTGGCCCAGATCTCGCCCTGGTTCTGATCCAGCGTGGCCAGCCCCCGCTGCACGTTGGGTCGGTGAAACATGCTGGCGTTGGTAATCAGCACCAGTTTCACGTCGTCGAGCCCGCGGCGCCGTTTGAGCTCGGCACACTGGGCAATCAGCTCGTCGAACCGGCGGTACGTCGTGGGCTCGCCGTCACCGCTCAAGGCGATATCGTTCAGCCGCCGCAGGGCCGGCGGGGTCGCCTGGAAATCGCCGCTGGCAAACAGCTCGCCGCTGGTGACCAGCTCGAGGGTCCGGTCCAGTTCCGTCAGCAGCCGGGCCGGATCGACGTCGTCAACCGTGGCCGGCACCGTGCGATCGACCTGGCAGTAGATGCAATCGAAGTTGCAGATTTTGTCAGGGTTCAGATTCACCCCGATCGAGATGCCCCGGCTGCGACGGCTAAGCACCGGGTACACGTACCGGCTGGTGGCGTAGCTGCGGGCATGCTCTCGGTAAAGCGCTGCGGAAGCGCTCGCAGGCTCGCGCCGAGGGCCCGAGGCCGTCTCCTCCATCGCCACACCTAACTCGGGGCCGGTCACTTCGACGATCGATCCGCCCTAGCCGGTCCGCCACGGCACCGGGCAATCCAGCGCGGGGCCGAACTTTGAGCTCCCTAAACCGCGCCCTGCCGTTGAAGAGTTGAAGAAAGGACACACCGGCCGCGGGGTGGGTTCGCAACCGCGACCCCCAACGGGCGCGATCGCTACTTGTCGCCACGCCGCATCTTGGTGAATTCGTCGATCGAAAGGGTGCTCAGCTCTCCGTCGTAGCGGCGCAGCACCAGTACGTCGCTCCAGACGCGGTCGTCGCCGTTACGGCGATAGTGCAACCCGTGCCGGCGCCGCTCCTTGCGCACCACGACCCCGGCCGACCAGGTGGTCCATACCTTCTGACCGACCTTGATTTCGTGCTCGACCACGACATGGTCGCCGGGAACCAGCTGGTCGTACAGCCCTCGGGTAGCCTGCTCGGTGGCGTTCATTGCTGCCTCGCTCCTGGCGGTGCCTGGTTACCCGAGGGGCGGCGGCAGACTGCCGCCCCCACGGGCCCAGAACACCATTCTGCCCAAACCGCTGGGCGGGGCAAGCCCGGTGGGTGCCGGGCGAGCGGTACGGCAAGCGCCGCCTGGCGGTCGCTTTATACTTCCTTGGAATTGATCCAAGTCATCAGACGGCGCAGCCGGCGGCCGACCTCTTCGATCGGGTGCTGCCGCTCGCGGCGGCGAATGGCCTTGAAGCGGGGCGCATTGGCCTTGTTCTCCAGGATCCATTCCCGAGCAAACTCGCCCGATTGAATCTCCTCGAGAATCCGCTTCATTTCCTGTTTGGTTTCGGGGGTAATGATGCGCGGCCCCCGCGTGTAATCGCCGAACTCGGCCGTGTTCGACACGCTGTAGCGCATGTAGTTCAGGCCACCCTGGTAAAACAGGTCGACGATCAGCTTCAGCTCGTGCATGCACTCGAAGTAGGCCATCTCGGGCTGGTAGCCGGCTTCGACCAGGGTTTCGTAGGCCGCTTTGACCAAGGCGCTAACGCCGCCGCAGAGCACGGTCTGCTCGCCGAACAGGTCGGTTTCGGTTTCCTCGGCGAAGGTGGTGTGAATTACGCCGCCGCGAGTGCCGCCGATGCCCTTGGCGTAGGCCAGGCCTAGTTTGAAGGTTTGGTCGCTGGCCCCCTCGCCCACGGCGATTAGGCAGGGCACCCCGCCTCCCCGCTCAAATTCGCTGCGCACCAGGTGCCCGGGGCCCTTGGGGGCCACCAAGAGCAGGTCGACCCCCGTGGGGGGCTCAACCTGGCCGAAGTGCACGTTGAATCCGTGCGAGCACATCAGCACGTTGCCCGGCTTCAGGTTGGGGCGAATCGACTGGCGGTAGATGTCTCCCTGCACTTCGTCGGGCAGGAGGATATTGATCAGGTCGGCCTTGGCCGTGGCCTCTTCCACCGACATCGGCTGAAAGCCGTGCTGAACGGCCAGGTCGTAGTTGGCGCCGCCGGGCCGCTGGCCGACGACGACCGTGCAGCCGCTGTCGCGCAGGTTTTGGGCATGAGCGTGGCCTTGCGATCCGTAACCCAGGATGGCAATGGTCTTGCCCTTGAGCAGCGAAAGGTCGGCATCCTGGTCGTAATAAATCTTGGCAGCCATGAACGGTTTTCCTGGACCCTTGCGAGTAAACGTTGGTTATTCACACTCACCCGGAAACCGGGCGAGATTCGCGGCCAGCGGGGGGCAGCCAGGCCTCGGCGCGGCGGTTCGATCAGGCCTTGGGCGGCGCGGTGCCATCCGGCTCCGAGCCGGCGCGCGAGCCGCTACGGACCATGGCAATTCGCCCGGTCCGCACCAGTTCGACAATGCCGATGGGCCGCATCAAATCGATGAACGCCTCGATCTTTCGCTCCTGCCCCGAGATCTCGATCATCACTTCGGTGGTGCCGATATCGACGATCCGCCCCCGAAACACCTCGGTCAGGTCGCGTACTTCGCCGCGCTTCGAGCCCGGCGGAGCCGAGACCTTGATCAACATCAAATCGCGTTCGACAAACTCTTGCGAGCTGATGTCGTCGACCCGGACCACGGTCACGATCTTCTCGAGCTGCTTGCGAATCTGTTCCAGCACGCTGTCGTCGCCGACCATGACGAAGGTCATTCGCGACAGGTGCGGGTCTTCCGTTTCGCCAACCGCCAGGCTGTCGATGTTGAAACCCCGCGAGGCGAGCATTCCCGAGATGTGCGCGAGCACTCCGGGAACGTTCTGCACCAGGGCCGACACCACGTGACGCATGTCCAAGCTCTCCGCAGGAAAACCGCTCATCATAGTGGCCCCCCCAAAGGGTCACAAGGGCCGCGCAAGCCGCCCGGGCCGCCAACCACGGGCCCCCCGGGGGCCTTGCCGCGCCCGGGGGATCGCGCCGCGCGGGCCACAACCGGACACGCCGGGCTCGCTCCAGGCTCGCGCCGCAGGCTCGCTGGGCGCTTGGCTCGGAACCGGCCCCCGGAATCCGCCCGCCAGGCCGGTGGGCAACCAGGAACCGAACCCCTGCGATCCTAGCCGCCCGCCGCGGCCCGGTTGTCGCCCGGAGAGCCGGTTGTTAGCTTCGAGGGTTTGGCCACGCCCTTTGGCGGCTCACTGAGCGGCTCGATGAGTGCCCCGTCCGCCAACTCGCGCTGCGAACCCGCCTCCGATGGCTCCGCGGCGCCGTCGGATTCGGCCCCCCGGGCCATTCGAATTCGGGGGGCCCGGGTTCACAACCTCCGCAACCTCGATCTGGATATTCCCCACGATCGGCTCGTGGTGCTCACCGGCCTGTCGGGCTCGGGCAAAAGCTCGTTGGCCTTCGACACCGTCTATGCCGAGGGGCAGCGGCAGTACATCGAGACCCTCTCGGTCTACGCCCGCCAGTTTCTGCACCAACTCGAACGGCCCGACGTCGACGAAATCGACGGGCTGCAGCCCACGCTGGCCATCGACCAGCGATCCGGCTCGGCCAATCCGCGATCGACCGTGGCCACGGTCACGGAAATTCACGACTACCTGCGGCTGCTCTACGCCCGGCTGGGGGTACCCCACTGTTACCAGTGCGGGGCGGCCATCCGGCAGCAGTCGCCCGAGCAAATGCTCGACGAAATTCTGCGTCTGCCCGAACGGGCCAAGGTCATGGTGTTGGCCCCCCTAGTCCGGGGGCGCAAGGGGCAGCACGCCGAAGTGTTCGAAGCGGTGCGCAAGGCGGGGTTCGTCCGGGTGCGCATCGACGGCCAGGTGTGCGAGCTCGAGGCGGTACCCGAGCTGAGCCGGCAGAAGAAGCACCACATCGAGGCCGTGGTCGACCGCCTGATCGTTCGCGAGGGAATCCGCCCCCGCCTGGCCGATTCGCTCCGTATGGCCCTCAAGCACGGCGAGGGGGTCGTGGTCATCACCTACTTGCCCCCCGCCCCGGCCGAGGGCTCGGGGGAAACTTGGCGCGACCTGGTCCTCAGCAGTCAGTTTGCCTGCCCCGATTGCCGGCTGAGCTACGAAGAGATCGAGCCGCGTACGTTCAGCTTTAACAGCCCCTATGGAGCCTGTCCGCTGTGCGAGGGACTGGGCAGCCAGGTTTCGTTCGACCCCGAGCTGGTGCTGCCCGATTCCCAGCGATCGGTGAGCCAAGGGGCCATCGCCCCCTGGCGTGGCGGCACCGCGGCACTGGCCCGCAGGCAAAAAAAACTGCTGGCCCCCTGGCTCGACTCGGGGGGCGATTCCGACTTGCCGCTCGAGCAGTGGAAGCCCCGCCAGCGGGAACGATTCTGGCTGGGCGACGGCGCTGGCTGGATCGGGCTGCGTAACCTGCTCCAGCAGCAGTATGCCACCGCGGTCGAGGCGGCCGACCGCGAACGGCTCGAACTCTTCCGGACCCAGGTGCCCTGTAGCGAGTGTGGCGGGAGCCGGCTCCGCCGCGAGGCGCGCACCGTGCAGTTTCAGGGCCGGCCGCTCGCCGAGCTGGTCTCGCTGACCATTGCCGAAGCGGCCGGGTTTTTCGCCGCCGTGCGCTTTTCGCCGCTCGAGCAGCCGATCGGCCAGCCCATTGTGTCGCAGATTAACTCCCGGCTGGGGTTTCTTCGCAATGTGGGCCTCGACTATCTCACGCTCGACCGCACCAGCGACACCCTCAGCGGCGGCGAGGCCCAGCGAATTCGCCTGGCCTCGAGCATCGGCTCGGGCCTGGTCAACGTGTGCTATGTGCTCGATGAGCCCTCGATCGGGCTGCACCCGCGCGACAACGATCGGCTGATCGCTTCGCTCCTGGAGCTGCGCGACCAAGGCAACAGCGTGCTGGTGGTGGAACACGACGAGGCCCTGATGCGGCGGGCCGACCAGTTGATCGACCTGGGCCCTGGCCCGGGCCGCTTGGGCGGCCAGATCGTGGCCCAAGGCACCCCCGCCGAAGTGGCCGGCCGCGGCGACTCGCTGACGGGCCGGTACCTGGCGGGCGAGCTCACCATCGAGGTGCCCGCCACGCGCCGGCCGGCAAACCTGAAGAAAGCCCTCGTGATCGAGGGCGTAACCACCAACAACCTGAAGAATCTCACCGTCGCCTTCCCGCTTTCGGCGCTGGTCTGCGTGACCGGTGTGAGCGGCTCGGGCAAAAGCTCGCTGGTCAACGAAACTCTGGTTCCCGCCGTGGCCCGGCAACTGGGCCAGGGGGGGCCCAAGGCGGGGCCGCACACGTCCCTCAAGGGCGCCAAGCAGCTCGACAAGCTGGTCGTTATCGACCAGAGCTCGATCGGCCGCACGCCCCGCAGCTCGCCGGCAACCTATACCGGCGTGTTCGACGAGGTACGCAAGGTATTCGCCGCCACCCGCGAGGCCAAGCTTCGCGGCTACAAGGCAAGCCGTTTCAGCTTCAACGTGGCCGGGGGCCGCTGCGAAGCCTGCCAAGGCCAGGGCGTTCGCAAAGTGGAGATGAACTTCCTGCCCGACCTGTATGTCGCGTGCCCCGAGTGCGAAGGGCGCCGCTTCAATCGCCAAACGCTCGAAATTCACTACCGCGGCCGCTCCATCTCCGACGTGCTCGATCAAAGCATCGACGAGGCCCAGGAGCTGTTCGTCAATCATCCGGCCCTCGATCGGTTGCTCCGTTCACTGCAAAGCGTGGGACTGGGCTACCTGAGCTTGGGGCAATCGTCGCTGACCCTTTCGGGCGGCGAAGCGCAGCGAATCAAGCTGGCCACGGAGCTGGCGCGAACCGACACCGGGCGCACCCTTTACGTGCTCGATGAACCGACCACGGGGCTGCATTTTGAAGATATCCGCAAGCTGTTGGCGGTACTCATGCGGCTGGTCGAACTGGGCAACAGCGTGGTGCTGATCGAACACCACCTCGATCTGATCAAGGCGGCCGACTGGGTCATTGACCTGGGCCCCGAGGGGGGGGCGGCCGGCGGTTATTTGTTGGCCGAGGGCACCCCCGAGCGGTTGGCGGCCGTGTCCGACAACGCCACGGGGGCCTTCCTAAGGCCGCTGTTGGCCGCTGGCGGGCTCGGTATGCCCCCCTCGCCCACCGGCGCGGATTCTTAACTCCGGACCCGCCCGGGGGTACACTGGCGGCCTAGAATGCCCGGAGTGTGCCAGGGGGGCGTTGCGGCCCCCGGGGTTCGCCTCGTGCCAGGCAAAACACCGTCGTGAAGGAGAATACGCATGCGTCGCTGGAGCATCATGACCCTCGCGCTGGGGGCGATCGTGCTGGTCGCCGGAATCGCGCATCGGACTGAAGTGGTTCGGGCCGCCGAGAAAGGAGCCGCCGCCGTGTCGAACGTGTTGGGACTGACCATGGAGTCGATCGACGGCAGCCCGGTCGAACTGGCGAAGTACAAGGGCAAAGTCGTGCTGATCGTCAACGTGGCTTCAAAGTGCGGGCTGACGCCCCAGTACACCCAGCTCGAGGCCCTGCACGAGAAGTACTCCGACAAGGGGTTGGCCGTGCTCGGTTTTCCGGCCAACGAATTCGGCCGACAAGAGCCCGGCACGAACGAAGAGATCCAGGAATTCTGCTCGTCGAAGTACAACGTGAAGTTCGACATGTTCTCCAAGGTGGTGGTCAAAGGGGACGGCCAGTGCGAGCTGTACAAGATGCTGACCGCCGAAGACACCGAACCGGTCGGCCCGGGGCCGATTTCGTGGAATTTCGAAAAGTTCCTGGTCAATCGCGAGGGCAAAGTGGTCAAGCGATTCGCCCCGCGAACCAGGCCCGATGATCCGGAAGTGATTGCCGCGATCGAGTCGGAGCTGGCGGCGCAGTAGTTCGTTTCGGCGAACCAGGTTGGCACGCGCTCCGGCGCGGCGGGAATCATCCGCTCGCCGGGGCGCGTTTTTTTTCGCGCCGTTGGCCGCGGCAGTCCCGAACTGGGGCCTGGCCAGCCCGCCTCGCGCCGCGCTGGCGGTCGGCGCCCGGCGAGCCGGACACCGGGGGGCGATTGTCGCCCCGCGCCCAGGGTAGTAAAATTCGCCTCCGCGCCCTCCGACGGCCCGCCGCGCGAAGATACCGATTCGGCGAGCCGCCGGGGCAAGCCGTTCCGCGGCCCCGGAACCCTTTTTGGGGAACCCGTCCAGGACTTCCATGACCTCCCGACGCCCCCGCAACCTGGTCGTAGCTCAAAGCGGGGGCCCCAGCCCCGTCATCAACAACACGCTACGGGGCATTGTCGAATCGGCCCGCGACTGGTCGGAAATCGGCACGGTGTACGGCGGCCGGCACGGCATCGAGGGAGTGCTGAAGGAAGAGCTGCTGGACCTTTCGGCCCAGAGCCCCGAGGAGGTGGCCCTGCTTCGCGCTACCCCCGCCGCCGGCTCGATCGGCACTTGTCGCTACAAGCTCAAGCCCAAGCAACACGAAGATTTCGAGCGGGTGATCGAGGTTTTTCGCGCGCACGACGTGGGCTACTTTCTGTACATCGGCGGCAACGACTCGATGGACACCGCCCACAAGGTGGCCGAGTTGGCCCATGCCCGGGGGCTCAACCTGGTGGCGGTGGGCGTGCCCAAGACGATCGACAACGACGTGGGCGACAGCGAGTTTCAGCTCATCGACCATACACCCGGTTACGGCTCGGTGGCCAAGTACTGGATGCACACGGTGCAGAACGCCAACGAGGAGAACGCCGGGAGCAGCCCTGCCGACCCGGTGCTGGTGCTGCAGGCCATGGGGCGCAAAATCGGGTTCATACCGGCCGCGGCCCGGCTGGCCGATCCGCTGCGTGAGATGCCGCTGCAAATCTACCTGGCCGAAAACCCAGTGCCCTTGGGGCAACTGGCCGACCAGGTGAACGACGAACTGAAGCGAAGCGGCCGTTGCCTGGTGGTGATCAGCGAGGGGTTCGACGTGGGCGAGCTCGGCGAGCTGCGCGATTCCTTTGGCCACGTCTCGTACAGCTCCAGCCAAATCACGGTTGCCCAGGTGGTGGTGAACTACCTGAACCGAGTGGGGCTGGCGGCCAAGGGGGCCGCGCGGGGCAATGTACCCGGCACCGACCAACGCCACGCGATGGCCCTGGCCTCGACCGTGGACCTGGAAGAAGCCTACCGAGTGGGGCAAATGGCCGTGCTCTTGGCGGCTCGCGGCCAAGGCGGCTTGATGGCCACGCTGCTGCGTAACCCGGGCCCGCTCTACTCGGTGCGTTACGACGCGGTGCCGCTGGAGAAAGTGGCCGGCAGCGAGCGCTCGTTCCCCGCCGGCTGGATCACCGAGAGCGGCCTGGACGTAACCGACGATTTTCTGGCCTATGCCCGGCCGCTGGTGGGCGACGATATGGTATCGCTGCCGATGATCGACGGCCGTCAGCGACTGACCCGCTTCGACCCAATTTACGCCGACCAGAAACTACCCAAGTACGTCCCGCAGGCCGACCGCGCCTAGGGCGAGCTCGCAAGGGCCCGGCGCGCGGGCTAACTGGAGTTCCGTTTTCTCGTTCGGGCCCCGACATGCTGCAGCTCACGCCGGAAAAGACTTACCTCGTCGCCATCGACAGCGACGGTTGCGCCTTCGACACGATGGAGTTGAAGCACAAAGAGTGCTTCATTCCGCAGACGATCAAGCACTACCACCTGCAGCCGGTGAGCAAGTTCGCCCGCGAGGCGGCGGAGTTCGTCAACCTGTATTCCCCCAGCCGGGGCATCAACCGGTTTCCCGCCCTGGTCGAAACCATCGCGTGGCTCCGCCGCCGGCCCGAGGTGCGGGGGCGCGGGTTCACTCCGCGCATTCCCCAGGGACTGGTCGACTGGATTGCCCGGGAAACCAAGCAGGCCAACCCGGCCCTCAAGGTGGCGGCCGAGTCGACCGGCGACCCAGACCTGAGCCAGGCCCTGGCCTGGTCGCTCGAAGTGAACCAGGCCGTGGCCCAGTTCGTTCACGGGGTGCCGCCGTTTCCGCTGGTTCGCGAGTGCCTCGAGCGGCTCGCCGGCCAGGCCGACCTGGTCGTGGCCTCGGCCACGCCGAACGAGGCGCTTGAGCGCGAGTGGCAAGAGCACGGCTTGGCCCCCTTGGTGCGGGCCATTTGCGGGCAGGAAGTGGGAACCAAGAAAGAGATTCTGGCCCTGGCTGGGCAATACCCCCAGGGTCACACGCTGATGATCGGCGACGCCCCGGGCGACTATAAGGCGGCCACGGCCAACGGTGCGCTGTTCTTTCCGATTAACCCGGGCCAGGAAGATCAAAGCTGGCGCCGGTTTTTCGAGGAGGGAATCGACCGTTTCCTCGCCGGACAGTTTGCGGGCGATTACCAGGCGGCGCTGCTGGCCGATTTCCAGGCACGACTGCCGGCGGCGCCCCCTTGGCCAGTTGACCAGGGGCCGGGGCAGGCGGGTTAAGACCAATCCGCCGGCACCGCGACCGCGGGGTTGGCGCCGAGGAATACAAATCCAAACCACTAGCGGAAGCGAAGCCCGATGAGCGCAAGCTGCGACATTGGCCTGATTGGCCTGGCCGTGATGGGCGAGAACCTGGTTCTGAACATCGAGAGCCGGGGGTACCGCGTGGCGGTATTCAACCGCACCACGAGCGTCGTCGACGAATTTCTGGCCGGCCGCGCCCAGGGCAAAGCCATTGTCGGCTGCCACAGCCTGCCGGAACTCGTGGCCCAGCTCAAATCGCCCCGCAAGGTGATGATGATGGTCAAGGCCGGCCCGCCGGTCGACCAGCTCATGGACCAGCTCATGCCGCTGCTGTCGCCCGGCGACGTGCTGATCGACGGCGGCAATTCGGAATACTCCGACACGGCCCGGCGGGTTCAAACGGCCGAACAACAGGGCCTGCTCTATGTGGGCACGGGGGTCTCGGGGGGCGAGGAGGGGGCGCTCAAAGGCCCCAGCATGATGCCCGGCGGCAACCCGGCCGCCTGGCCCCTGGTGAAACCGATTTTTCAGGCCATCGCCGCCAAAGTGGGCCCGGCGGGCGACGTACCCTGCTGCGATTGGGTCGGTCCCGGCGGCAGCGGCCATTACGTGAAGATGGTGCACAACGGCATCGAATACGGAGACATGCAGCTCATCGGCGAGGCCTACTTCCTGCTGCATCAAGCGCTGGGCCTATCGAACGACGAGCTCTACGACGTGTTCGACGAGTGGAATCGGAGCGAATTGGACAGCTACCTGATCGAGATCACCCGCGACATTTTCAGCGTCCGCGACCCGCAAACCGGCCGGCACCTGGTCGACCTGATTCAAGATACCGCGGGTAGCAAAGGGACCGGGAAATGGATGAGCCAGCACGCGCTCGACCTGGGGGTGCCCACCACGCTGATTACCGAAGCCGTGTATGCCCGCTACCTCTCGTCGCTCAAAGAGGCTCGCCGGCGCGCGAGCGGGCTTCTGTCGGGGCCCCAGGCCAGGTTCGAGGGGGATCGAACCAAGTTCATCGGCCAGGTGCGCCAGGCGCTCTACGCCTCGAAAATTTGTAGCTACGCCCAGGGCTTCTTCCAACTGGCGGCCGCGGCCCGAGAGTTCCAGTGGCCGCTCAACTACGGCAATATCGCCCTCTTGTGGCGTGGCGGCTGTATCATTCGCGCCCAGTTTCTGGAGCGGATCAAAGAAGCCTTCGACGCCGACCCCGACCTGGAAAACCTGCTGCTGGCCCCCTACTTCCGAGCCGCCATCGATTCGGCCCAGCCCGCCTGGCGCGAGGTAGTGGCCACGGGCGTGCGGCTCGGAGTGCCGCAGCCCGCCTTTACGGCGGCCCTGTCGTACTACGATGGTTACCGCCGCGACCGGCTGCCCGCCAACCTGCTGCAGGCCCAGCGCGATTACTTCGGAGCGCATACCTACGAGCGGGTCGACCAGCCGGGCAAGTTCCACACCGATTGGCTATCCGAGCGCCGCCCTCCCCGAGACTGAGGGCGTGGCCATGCCCCGATCGCCCCGGCCCTGGGGAGGCGGCGCTGCCGGCTCCCCATTGCGGCGACCGCCAAACGCGAATTGAGAAAGCACCAGCCGCATGAAACCTGCCGACTACCTGCTGGAATTGTTCGGCCTGGCCGGTCAGGTGGCGGTGGTCACGGGCGGCACGGGCACGCTCGGCGGGGCCTTGGCCCGGGGGTTGGCCTCGGCGGGGGCCAGCGTGGTCGTGGCCGGGCGCGACGCTCCGCGCGGCCAGCAGTGCGTCGAACAAATCGCGGCCGGCGGCGGACAGGCCCGCTACGAACCGCTCGACGTTACGGCCCGCGAGTCGTTTGAATCGCTCTTGGCGGCGGTGCTCGGCGCCTATGGGCAGGTCGACATTCTGATCAACGGCGCCGGGGTCAACAGCGCGAGCCCCTACTTCCAGGTGCGCGACGAGGATTTCGCGCGGGTACTCGACACCAATTTGCGCAGCGTCCACCTGGGCTGCCAGGTTTTCGGTCAGGAGATGGCGCGGAGCGGCCGCGGTGGTTCGATCATTAACATCGCCAGCGTCACGGCCCACCTGCCGCTCTCGAAGGTGTTTGCCTACGCGGCATCGAAAGCGGCCGTGGTCAACCTGACTCAGAACGTGGCCCGGGAACTAGCGCCCCACCAGGTGCGCGTGAACGCGCTTTGCCCCGGCTTTTTTCCCGCCGAGCAAAACCGCAAGCTGCTCGACGCCGAGCGAACGGCCCACATCATGCAGCAAACGCCCATGGCCCGCTTCGGCCAGCCCGACGAGCTGGTCGGGGCCACGCTGCTCATGGCCTCGCGGCGGGCCGGCAGCTTCTTGACCGGCGCCAGCATCTATGTCGACGGCGGTTTTACCGCCATGCGATTCTAAAAGCCTGGGCCAAATGAGCGCGGTGTTACCGCTTCACCGCCGGCTTCGACTTGGGAGGTTGCTGAGCCAATCCCGGTGGCGGGCCAGTGACGTAGATCGTCGGGTCGTCAATCACCCAGCCCGTCGACCAGGCCTGGCCGTCGCTGCGATTCCAGATGTCGAAGAACACCTGCTTCAGTTGTGCGGCCCGAAACCCGTAGCAGTAGTGCGAAACCAGGTAGTCGCTCTCGGTCAAATCCTCGATCCCCGGGCGGGCGTAGTAGTGCACGCGGCCGTCGCCGGTGAACGACATGCCTAGAGTCCACCAGCCGGTTTGAGTGATCGGGCGAATGCCGTAGTCTTGGCCACGTTCGCCGGCCCGTACCAGCAAATAGGCCGAATCGCGTTTGTCTTTTCGAGTGCTGCCGTCTTGAAACTGGAAGAACAGCCCCGGCCAGTAAGGCTCGGTCTTGCGCTCGCCCGGTTTCACTCCCCGGAGCGTGGCCCGGAAGGCGAAATGCGAACCGCTGCGGTCTTCCCATTCCTCCAGCGGCGGCACAAACACGCGGACCACGGCGCTGGGCGAGCGCGAAGGCGAAATGGCGCCGACCCGGCCCGATATCAAGAGAAACAGGTCGTCCTGGTGGGCCTCGTGAGTTACCGCGTCGGGGATGCCCGTGATGCGGGTGGCGATGAGCAGGGCACCCTCGCTGCCGGGCAAGCCCCCCTCGGGCGTTGGGATTCGCCGGACCAAATCGGGCTGGCCGCGGCCGTCTCCCTCGGCCCAGCGCCCGTTGCGCGCCCCGCCGAAGGGGGTGCGGCGCCGGCCGTCTTGCTCGCCGCTGGATTTGGGCAGGTTATAGATGTACTCCCACTCGGGGTCTTCGAAATCGTCGCCCACGCCGGGAATGGGGTTGCCCGTACCCGGCACCACCGGGGGCGAGGCCAAGGCCGGCCGAACCGATCCGGGGGCCCAGCCGCAGACGAGACCAACTGCCAGAAAAACGGCGAAACGAGCCGCAATGAAGTGAGCCATGCGCATCAGCGACTTCTCCGCGAAGAACGGTTCACGGTTCCCGAGTCGCTTCCGCCGCAAGCGCTGGGTAGCCCGTCGTGGATAATTCGGTCGTCGGACCAGGCGATTCGGCAGAGCGAGTGTGCCATTTCGCTCGGTCCCGGGAGGAAACCCAACGGCTTCCCATCGGAGTTATCGGCGCAACCGCTACGACCAGTTCAGAAGGCCGAGCGGTTTCCGGCCAGTTGAAGCCCGTCGGCCGGGCGGTAGCAGCACTGCTGGCAGCGCCACCGCGATGGCAATCGGGGACACAAGCGGTAGCTAGGTAATGCCCCGAGCGGGCCTTGGGTCGGTGCCTGCCAAGCCGAATTCGAGGAAATTCTTGACGGGGTCCGGCGAAACCGTGTAGAAGAAGGGCGGTTGGGTTAGTACTTTCTTTCGAACTCCTCGCCATCTGCCAGGAACGCTACTGCACGGGCCACTCTTGCCAATCGAGCAAACGCTCGCTGCCGTGTAGTTAGCCCGCCTTGCCCCCCGCCGCTGAATCGACGGCCAGGGAGCACCGCGAGCATCTCTTTCCAATCGTCGGCGAGATCGTGCTTGGTGCCCGCTGGCTTTGCGCACTTGACCCTAGCCGGAGCTCGATCGAGCCCTGGTTTGCTCGGGGTTGAGCGGCAGCCGAACCCGCAGCACCGGCTCGTTGGCATAGTACGTTGGTCCGGCTGGCGGTTTTTCGGGGGCGCGAGGCAGTCCGAAAGGCATAGCGCTGGTGGCGGTCCACCGGGCGGCGCTGCCGCCCTCGCCGCGGCGCTCGGCAGCGGACGTGGGCAGATTCGGAGAGTGAGCAGGATGCGGCATCAAGGCGGACGAATCGCGCTCGTGGCGCTCGCCCTTTGGGTGGGGGCCAACTCGCCGGGCCAGGCGGCCACGGTCACCCTCAGTGGCACCTGGGGCCAATTCACGATCGACACCCTGACGATCATCGACGCGGGCGCGGGGGGGCTCTTCGGTTTCGATACCGTCGCCTGGACGGGCAGCGGCGAGGCGGTCGAGCCCTACGACCTGGATTTCGCCGTCGGTGGCCTGGAACCTAGCGGCTGGGCCTGGCTGGCGTTCGACATCCAGATGCAGAACGACTCGCCGCAGATCTGGAAGGATTTCCACCTCTCGCTGGGTCACGCCATGGGAGATGAGCACCTGAGCTCGTGCGAGTGCGACACCACGTTCATTTTGTCGGATCCGGTTCCCGGGGACGTGGCCGCGTTCTTCTATCTCAATCCCAGCAACCCCTACGACGAGCCAGACGGGCCCGACCTGGTGAACTTCCTGGGGACGCTGGCCCCCGGCGGCGGCACGGCGCACTTTACGTTTGCCGTGCGAGTGGCCGACGCCTTCGACGGCGTACCCGGCGACGGCAACACGCGCTTCACGCTACGGGTCACCCCGTCGGTTCCCGAGCCATCGTCGCTCGTGCTGTTAACCCTGGCCGCGGGGCTGATCGGGCTGGCACGTCCGCGCCGTCGCTAACCGTTTTGCCGCCACCAGCGCCTCGCCGTTTCGTTGGCCGCGGCCAGATCGTTGGCCGCCGCACAGCCAACCCGCGCCATGCTTACCAGGGCCGGCGCGCCGGTCGCCCCCTGGGCTGGTGGCAGGCCGCCGCGAGGCTGGCTAGAATCCCCACTCGGCCGCCGGCACCTAGACTTGGCCTTGGGGTCAGCGGGCGATGGTCATTCTAGTTTTAGGCGGGGAGTTCACCGCGGATGAGCGTTTTTTTGGGGATCGATATCGGCACGTCGGGCACGAAGACCCTGGCCATCGACGAGTCGGGCAAGATTCTGGCTCAGGCCACCGCCGAGTACCCGCTCTTGCACCCCCGACCGCTCTGGAGCGAACAAGACCCGGAAGATTGGTGGAAGGCCACGATGGCCACGGTCCGCGGGGTGGTGCGCGCCGCCAAGTTGGCTCCCGCCGACGTGCGCGCCCTGGGCCTTTCGGGCCAGATGCACGGCTCGGTCTTCCTCGACGCCCAGCAGCGCGTTTTGCGGCCCGCCATTTTGTGGAACGATCAGCGGACCAGCGCCGAGTGCGATGAAATTCACCAGCGGGCCGGCGGCCGCGCCGCGCTGATCGAAATGGTGGCCAACCCGGCCCTGGCGGGCTTTACGGCCCCCAAAATCCTTTGGCTCCGCAATCACCAGCCCAAGCTCTTCGAGCGCACTCGGCAGGTGCTGCTGCCCAAGGACGAAATTCGTCGTCGCCTGACCGGCGAGTTGGCCACCGAGGTCAGCGACGCGAGCGGCACCCTGCTGTTGGACGTGGCCCGCCGCGACTGGTCGGACGCGCTCTTGGCCAAGCTTGAACTGGACCGCTCGCTTCTGCCGCGCTGCTACGAATCGGAGGAAGTCACCGGCAAGCTGCGGCCCGACGTGGCCCGCCAGCTTGGCCTTTCGCCCGAGTGCCTGGTGGTGGGCGGGGCGGGCGATTGCGCCGCCGGCGCCGTGGGAAACGGCATTGTCGCCAGCGGAGTGCTCTCCACTTCGATCGGCACCTCGGGCGTGGTGTTTGTGCATAGCGACCAAATGCAATTCGACCCCCAGGGCCGGTTGCACACTTTTTGCCACGCGGTGCGCGGCAAATGGCACATGATGGGCGTGAACCTCTCGAGCGGAGCCTGCTTGCAGTGGTTTCGCAATCAACTCTGCCAGGCCGAGATGCAGGCGGCGCGGCGCAACAAAATCGACCCCTACGAGCTCTTGGCCGCCGAAGCCGCCCGGGTTCCCGCGGGGAGCCAGGGCCTGTTCTTCCTGCCCTACCTGGCCGGAGAGCGCACGCCGCACGCGGACCCCTACGCGCGCGGCGCTTGGATCGGTCTGACCCTCTCGCACGGTCGCGGCCACCTGGTTCGTTCGTTGCTGGAGGGGGTAACCTACGCCTTGCGAGACAGCCTCCAGATCATCCGCGAGCTCGGGGTGCCCGTGCGGCAGATTCGCGCCTCGGGGGGCGGCGCGCGAAGCCCGCTCTGGCGCCAGATTCAGGCCGACGTGCTCGGCCAACGAGTGGTCACGGTCAATGCCCAGGAAGGCCCCGCCTATGGCGTGGCCCTCTTGGCCGCGGTGGGGGCCGGAGCCTATCGCAACATCGTCGAGGCTTGCCGGGCCACGATCCGGCCTGTCGACGAAGTACGCCCCGTTCGCTCCGCCCGCCAGGTTTACGACCAGGCGTTCGGGGTTTATCAACAACTCTATCGCTCGCTCCGCGGCGATTTTCGCGCGATCGCCGGGCTGAGCGACCAATGACGAGGCCCTGATGCCCGCCCTGTACCTCAGCGAAAACGATGTAACCCACCTGGTGGGGCCCGACGACGCCTACGAGGCGCTCGAATCGGCCTTCGCCAGTTGGGGAACAGGCCAGGCCGAAAATGTTCCCCGTCGGCGGGCCCAGGCGCCCGGCATCGTGCTGCATGCCATGTCGGCGGCCGCGGGCTATTTGGGCTACGTGGGCTGGAAATGCTACACCACCACCAAAGGTGGGGCGCGGTTTTGGGTCGGGCTGGCCGATGCTTCCAGCGGTGCTCTGTTGGCGCTCATCGCCGCCGACCAGTTGGGCCGCTTGCGTACGGGTGCGGCCACGGCCGTGGCCGTCGCCCGGCTAACCCCCCCCGACGTCGACGAGCTGGGCCTGTTGGGGACCGGCTTTCAGGCCGAGGGCCAACTGCAGGCCGTGGCCCAGGTGCGGCGGCTGGCGCGCGCGTTTGTGTACTCGCGTTCGGTCGAGCGGCGGCAGGCCTTTGCCCAGGCGATGAGCGAGCGACTGCGGCTCGAAGTGATTCCCGTCGATCGGCCGGCCGAGGCGGTCAGCGACCTGCCCCTGGTTATCACGGCCACCAATAGCCGCGCGCCGGTCGTCGCCGGGGCCGATCTCGAAGAGGGGGCCACCTTGTGCGCCGTCGGCTCGAACTGGTGGAACCGGGCGGAGTTGGATGCCGACTGCCTGCGCCGAGCCGATGTGGTGGTTTGCGACAGCGTGGAAGCATGCCAGCTCGAGGCGGGCGATTTTCGCGAGCCACTCGAGCGTGGCCATTTCCACTGGTCGCAAGCGGTCGATCTGGCCGACGTGGTGGCCGGCCAGCGGCCGGGGCGCTCGCGCCGCGATCAACTGGTGATCTTCAAGAGTGTGGGCTTGGCCCTGGAAGACGTGGCCCTGGCCGCCGTGGTCTTCGAGCGGGCCCGCACCCAGGGCCGAGGCGAGCTCTTGCCGTTTTGAGTCGGGGCCTGGTTGAAGCGCGATTGGGCCGCTGAGAGCAACGGCGCCGGTCCGCGCCCCCCTAGGCCAAAAGCGGTTCGAGCACCTGCCCGTGCACGTCGGTCAATCGCCGGTCGAGCCCGTTGTGGCGGAACGTAAGCCGGGTATGGTCCAGCCCCAAGAGGTGCAGCATCGTCGCGTTTAGGTCATGGACCGACGACACGTTTTCGACGGCGCGAAAGCCCAACTCGTCGGTCTGGCCGTAGCTGACGCCCCGTTTCACCCCCGCCCCGGTCAGAAACGCGGTGAACCCCTGGGGGTTGTGGTCGCGCCCCTGGGCGCCGGCCTGGAACATGGGCATCCGGCCGAACTCGGTACACCAGACGACGAGCGTCGATTCCAACAGGCCCCGCTGTCGCAAATCTTGAATCAGCGCGGCGGCCGGCTGGTCCATGATCCGCCCGTGTACGTCGTACTGACGCTTGAGGGCGCTGTGGCCGTCCCAATTCAGTTCGCCGCCGCTGGCATAGGCGCCACTGAAAACCTGGACGAAGCGCACCCCCCGCTCGATCAGCCGCCGCGCCAAAATGCAGTTGCGCGCGAAGCCGGCCTTGATCGGCTCGGCGTCGTCGGCGCCGTACGAGCGAAGCAGGTGCGCCGGCTCCGTCGACAAATCGCTCAACTCCGGCACCGACAATTGCAGCCGCGCGGCCAACTCGTAGCTGGCGATCCGGGCAGCCAGGTCGCTGTCGCCGGGGTACCGCTCCAGATGTCGGCGATTCAGCCACTGGAGAAATTCGCGCCCCGCGCGATCGCTCTGGCTGGCCAGGCTCTGCGGCGGAAAGAGATTCTCGATGGGTCGCGTGGTACTAAGCGGGGTTCCCTGGAAAGCCGCCGGCAAGAAGCCCGGCCCCCAGTTGTTCACGCTGGCCTGGGGAACGCCCCGCGGATCGGGTATCGCCACAAAGGCCGGCAGGTCTTCGTTCTCGGTTCCCAGGGCATAGGTCACCCAGGCTCCGGCGCTGGGGAATCCGTCTTGAACGAAGCCGGTCGAGAGAAAGTTTTCGGCCGGGCCGTGGGTGTTCGATTTGCTGGTCAGCGTGTGAACGAACGCCAGGTCGTCGACTAGCGCCCCCAGGTGCGGCACCAGGTCGGAAACCCATTTGCCGCATTGGCCCCGCTGGCGAAACGCATACTGCGGCCGCGCCAAATTGCCCGAGGGGCCCTGAAAGGTAACCGCCGGGCCTCCCGGCATCGGCTGGCCATCGCGGCGCGCCAGCTCGGGTTTGTAGTCCCAGGTCTCGAGTTGGCTACAGGCCCCCGCGCAAAAAATCACCAGCACGCGCTGGGCGCGGGGGGCGAAGTGGGGGGCCCGCGGCGCGTGGGGCCGCGCCGGATCGACCGCCCCGGTAAGCGCCGGCAGCGGGGCATCGCCGGCCTTGAGCAACCCCTGGTTGGCCAAAAGCTGGGTCAGTGCCACGGCGCCCAGGGCCGAACCGGTCTCACCCAGAAAGGCCCGTCGCGACAACCAGTGCCGTCCGGCGTGCGTCAGGGTTTCCGCTTGGGCTTCTCGCATGGCTCGTGCGCTCAAGGCAAAAACAAGAATTCGTTGCTATTGACCAGGGCCCGGCAAAGCTGCGCCAGCCCCGAGTGGCCGACGAGCTGAACGGCGGCCTCGAACTCGTCCAGATCCGCCTGGCGGCCCAGCGTCCGCCGAAAGGCCTCGCCCACTTGCGAGGCCGGGTCGTCGGGCACCTCCGCGCTGATCTGCCCAGCCAAAGCCCTGGCCCGCGCGATCACGAAGGGGCTGTTGAGCAAGTTCAGTGCCTGGATGGCCGTGGTCGAACGGCTCCGCACCGGGGTCGCTTGGCCGGCATCGGGGCAGTCGAACACGCCGAACACCGGCACGCGCTCCATCCGTACTTTATGCGAGTACACCATCCGCCGCATTTGGGGCCAGGCGAACTCTTCGACTGGAGGAAACCCGTTGAGCCCCCCCCGCGACTGAAAGAAATCGAACCCCGGTCCCCCCATCTCCAGGTTCAACTCGCCGCTGACCGCCAACAGGCTATCGCGAATGGCCTCTCCTTCCAGGCGGCGGCTCGCGAACCGCCAGAGCCAGCGATTCTCGCGGTCGATGGCCGCGGCCCTCGGGTCGATACGGCTCGACTGCCGGTAGGTGGCCGAGTGCAGAATCAAGCGGTGGATGTGCTTCACCGACCAACCGCTTTGAATCAGTTCGTTGGCCAGCCAGTCGAGCAGCGCGGGGTGCGAAGGCCGCCCCCCCGCGAGGCCGAAGTCGCTGGGCGTATCGACCAGCCCGCGGCCAAAGTGCCAGGTCCAGAGCCGGTTGACCATTACCCGAGCCGTCAGCGGATTGTCCGGCGAGGCGATCCAGTGGGCCAAGGCCAACCGCCGGGCTTGCTCGTCTTCGCCGCTGGGAAAGTTGGTTGCGCCCAGCACCGCCGGGGCGGCTGGCCCGACCGGGCTAACCGGCTGTTCGGGGTCGCCGCGCCGCAAGACGAAGGTTGGGTCCGGTCCGCGAAACGTGCCGCCAAACACCAGCCGGGGCGTGGTCAATCGCTTCCACTCAGCCCACAGTTGTGCCCGTTCAGCGGCCATCCGGCTCGCCTGTTGCGCGGCGGGCAGGGAAAGCGCCGCCAACAGCTTGGGAAGCCCCTCGGCGCCCATCGCCAATTCCGCCGGGGCGGTTCCCGCCGTTAGAACCCACCAGAGCGTTTCGAGCTCGCGATCGAGCCGGGCGAGCTTGGGCTTCAGTGCGGCCGCTTCGCTCGCCTGGCGGCGAGCCTGCTCATCGCGAATCGGGCGGTCGCCGTACTCCACGCCGGCGAAACAGGCCTCGAGCGCGTAGTAATCGTGCTGCGTGAGCGGATCGAACTTGTGATCGTGGCAGCGGGCGCAACCGATCGTCAGCCCCAGAAAGGTGGCCCCCGTGGCACTGACGATTTCGTCCAGCGAGTCGTGCCGCGCCTGTCGCTTCGAGACGTCGTCGGCCCCGATCTGGCCCGGCAGCAGCACGGCCGAAGCCACGAGAAACCCGGTCGCCGGGTCCGCTCCCACCGCGTCGCCCGCCAATTGTTCCACGATGAACCGGTTGTAGGGCAGGTCCTGGGTAAAGGCGCCGATCACGTAGTCGCGATAGGGCCAGGCATGTTCGCGGGGAGTATTTACCTCGAACCCATGCGTGTCCGCATAGCGAACCACGTCCAGCCAGTGCTGGCCCCACCGCTCGCCGTAGCGAGGGCTGGCCAACAGCCGTTCGATCAGTTGGCTCCAGCTCGCTTCCGAGTCGTCGGCCGCAAAGGCGGCAAGCACCGCGGGCTCGGGTGGAAGCCCCCACAGGTCGAGCGTTGCGCGGCGGGCCAGGGTGATGCGGTCGGCCCGCTCGGCCAGCTTGAGCCCATGCCTAGTTAGTTCGGCCGCCACGAAACGGTCGATGGGCGAGGGCACGTTGCCCGCCGCGGCGGGTGGAGCCACGGGCCGAAGCGGCTGAAACGCCCAGTGGTCTTTCCGTGGGTCGACCAGCGCGGCCCGATCGTAGGCGGTTTCCGGCCACGGGGCGCCGGCGTCGATCCACTGGGCCAAACGCTGTTGCTCGGCGGCGGAGAGGGCCTCCCCGTCCGGGGGCATGCGCTCGTCGGGGTCGGCGGCGCTCACCCGCTGCCAGAGGCGGCTCTCGGCGCTCGACCCGGGAACGATCACCGGACCGCCATCGCCGCCGCGCAGCGCCGGCTGGCGGGCATCGAGCCGCAGCCCCCCCTCTTGTTCGTCGGCCCCATGGCAGGCGCCGCAGCGGGCCATGAGAAGGGGGCGAATCTGGCGCTCAAAATCCGGCTCGCTGGCCGCCAGCGGAGCCGCCGCTAGCCAGGCAAATACCAGCGAGAGCCCGAGTTCGAGTCGCACTAGCCCATCCCCCCCCTCTCAGACACCCCCGTGGCCAGGTGCCATTGTAAACGGCCGGACGGGCAGGGCCCAGCCAATGCCGGGGGCAGGTGATGCGGAGGACCATTGCCGGCTTGGGCATCGGTGCCCGGCCCGGCGCGACCTCTCAAGAACTCCTCCGGCGTGCCGGACTAGGTATAGCGCACCGAGCGGAACTCGGGCTCGAAGAAGGCCGGCAACAGGGCGTCGACTCGCAGCAGTCCCTCGCGGGTAAGGCGAATCGCGTCTCCCTCCCAGCCGAGATAGCCCGCTTCGGCGTACTGTTGCCAGACTTGGCGCCACTGGTCGAGTATCTCGACGCCAAACTTGCGGCGGAAATAGCCGGCGTCGAGGCGGCCGGTTTTCAGTTGCAGAATCAGTTCGCGAATCAACATTTGCAGCGGCGTGGGGCACATGGCCCGCAAGAGCGGCAAGCGGCCCGCTTCGAGTTCGCCCAGGTATTCGTTCCACTCGGTGCGGTTCTGATAATGCACGCCTGAGACATGGCCGAAGCTGGCCACCCCGGTGGCCAACAGATCGCTGCCGCGCCACAGATTGTCGCGATAGCTGAAGTTCACCCGCTGGGGGTTTTTAACCAGCGTATACGCGCTGGAAATCGAGTAGCCCGCCGCCATCAGCTCGTCGAAGGCGTAGCTGACCCAGGCCCGCTTGGTGGGCCAATCGGCCACGGGCGACAGCCCTTGGCCCCCCAACAGATCCTGGCTGTAAACCGTATTGAAGGGGAGCTCCATCTGGTAGATCGTAACGCTGTCGGGCGAGCACTCGAGGGTCCGGCGCACCGTGTCGCGCCAATTGTCCCAGGTTTCTCCCACCATGCCGGCGATCAGGTCCAGGTTGGTGTTGGGAAACCCCACCTCTTGAATCCATTGCCAGGCCCGATCGATTTCGCTCGACAGGTGGGCCCGGCCGTTTTCTTCCAGAACCGCGTCGCCAAAATTCTCGACCCCCAGGCTCAGCCGGGTTACGCCCAGCTCGCGCAGCGTTTGCAGCTTGGGGAGCGACAAGGTGCCGGGCTCGCACTCGAAGGTCACTTCCTCGGCCTGTTGCCAGTCGATATTGGCCCGCAGCCGATCGACCAGCGAGGTGAGTTGTTTGGCGCTGAGAAAGCTGGGCGTGCCGCCGCCGAAATAAACAAAGCGGAAGGGGCGCCCGCCCATGGCTGGCTGCTGGCTGACCAGCTCGATCTCGCGCGAGAGCCCCGCCACGTAGCGTTCGACGTCGTGCGAGTTCTTGTCGGTATAAACTCGGAAATAACAAAACTTGCAGCGCTTACGACAAAACGGAATGTGCAGGTACAGCCCCAGCGGAGCCATCGCGTCGGGGTACCCGGTGGGCAGCGCCGCCAAAGCCGCCTGAGCCCGGCCGACCAGTTCGGTCGACCACTGAGAAAACGGCGGGTAATTGGCGACGAAATAGCTGCCTACCTCGGTTTTCACGGTTTCGGTCGCCATCGTCGCACCTCACCGGGGGCTTGGGGGGGGCCGAGCCGGGCAGGGCACGGCACCTTCGCGCCGGCGACCCGCCCGAAGCCCACGCTGTTCAGGTTACTCGGCCGGGGCCCCAAAGCAAAACAGCACCCCGTCGTCGTTGCCAATCACCAGGCGGCCATCGGCCACGGCGGGCGAGGTGACCAGGCCGCCTCCGGCCTCGTATTGCCAGACCGATTCGCCCGACTTCAGGTCGAGTGCGTACAGCCGCCCGTCGGACGAACCAACCCAGGCCCGCTGGCCCACGATGACCGGCGAGCCGTCCACGCGGGCTCGCGTGGGAAACTGCCAAACTTCGCGCCCGCTGCGCGGATCGAAGGCGTGCACGGTCTTGTCGCGCCCCCCGACCACCACCACGCTGCTGGTGGCCGCCGCGGAACTGCGAAAGGGAAAACTGCGATCGTCGCGGCGATAGGTCCAGAGCACCTCGGCCGCTCGCCAGTCGATTGCGAAGAACACCTCGCCCTCGGTGCCCAGAAAGGCCACGTCGCCGGCCACCGACGGCGTGCAGCCCGTCGGCGAAAGAATGTCGACGCGGCCCACGCTTTGTCCGGCAACCAGATCGATGATGTGCAGCTTGCCGTCGCAGCCCGCCAGAAAACAGCGATCGCCAACCACGGTGGGCAGGCAGCGAATCTGGTCCTCGATCGTGTATTGCCAAACCAACTCGCCCGTGGCCTGCTTCAAGCAACTGAGCGTGGCGTCTTGCGAGCCGACCAGCACCGTGTCGCCATAGAAGTTGGCCCCCGAGTCGATTTCAGCCTTGGTTTCAAAAGCCCAGCGAACCGAACCGTCGGCCGTGTTGATGGCGTAAAACCGCCCGTTGACGTCGCCGATGTACACCGTCTGATCCTGCACGGCGGGCGGCGCCATGAAACCGAGTTCGGCGTAGAACCGCCATCGCTCGGCGCCGGTCGCCAGGTCCAGAGCATACAAGTTGCCATCCAGACAGCCGGCGTACACCACCCCTTGGTCGATGACGCACCCCCCCTCGAAACCGCCTTGATCGTACTGGTTCTTCCAAAGCACAACGGGCTGGTCGGGCAGCACCGATTGGGATACGCCCGAGCCGTCGGCCGTGCCGCGGAACACGGGCCACCGATCGGGCGGGGCGCCGCGCCCTTGGTCGCTGCCCAGGTTCAGTTCAGCAAGTCTCGCCGGCAGCGCGGTCGTGCTGGCGGCGCCGGGCGGTACGGCGGTTTCGTCGGTGTTGCCGTCGCTCGCGGTTTCGGCAACCGTGCCGGCGGCGCTTGGGTTCACGGCGCTTGGGTTCGCGGCGATTGCTGCGCCAGCGCTGCCGCCACCTGGCGAGGCCTGGGCTTGCTCGACCCCGGCCGTCGAGGCCGGCTCCGGGGCCGGCCGGCCACAACCCAGAATCAAGCTTAAAACAATCCCGCAACTCAGGTTCAAGCGGGTTGGAATTCGCGACCAGCCGAATTTCGGCGCGCGGGTCGAATCGGGCTCGTTACCACGGGGCATCAGTAGGCCGCCTCGTACAGGGCCAACAGGTCGCGAGCTTCCACCGGACGCGGGTTGAAGCCCCCGGTCCATTGGGTCGCCGCCTGGTCTGCCAAAACGGGCAAGCGATCGCGGGGAATGCCGAACTGCTCGAGCCGACCGCGCAGGCCGGCCTGCGCCACCAAATTTGCGATAAACTCGGCCAAGCCGCCAGCGCCCGCCGCGGGGGGTGGGCCCCCCCCTGCGCCGCTAGAAAGCTGCAGCAGCTCTTCGTACCAGGCTCCGCAGATGGGGCCGTTGAAGCGAATCACGTGGGGCAACATCAGCCCGATGGCCTCGCCATGGGCAATGCCGAATTCGGCCGTCAGCGGGTTGGCCAGGGCATGGGTGGCCCCCAGCATCGAGCTTTCAATGGCCACGCCGGCCAGCGCTGCCCCCAGTTGCATGGCGCCGCGCGCCGCCACGTCGGTCGGTTCGGCGAGGACCCGGGCGAAGTTCCGTTCGAGCAATCGCCAGGCTTCGCGGCTGAACACCAGCGAGAGCGGATTGCGGGCCTTGGTGACATAGGTTTCCAGCGCGTGAGCCAAGGCATCGATGCCCGTCAGTGCGGTCACCCGCGGGGGCTGCGTCACCGTCAGCTCGGGGTCCAAGAGGGCGATGCGGCAAGCGGCCTTTTTATCGCCGCAAGCCATCTTGGCGTGGGTGGTCGCGTCGGAGATGAGGGCAAACGATTGCATTTCGCTGCCGGTCCCCGCCGTGGTCGGAACGCCAATCATGGGCAGCATCGGCAGTCGGGCTTTGCCGCGGCCCCAGTAGTCCTGCATTTGGCCGCCGTTGGTGTGCAGGAAATTAATTCCCTTGGCGCAGTCGAGCGAACTGCCACCCCCCAGGCCGATGAGCAAGTCGGGCTGATAGTCGGCCGCCACGCGACACCCCTGGGCCACGTGCTCCGTGGTGGGGTTCTCGGCAATCTGGTCGAAGAGCCGCCACTCCAGCCCGGCCGCTTCGAGGCACGCGGTCGCCGCGGCGGTGTGCCCGGCCGCCACGATGCCCGGATCGCTCACCACCAGGGCCCGGCGGGCCCCCAGCTCCGCGGCCAGGCTGCCCAGTGAACCGATTTTTCCCGGACCGGCCACCAGACGCGTCGGCAACTGAAAGTCGACAGGATTCATGCGGCGGAGGCCTGGGGGGAAGTCGGTTGGGGGGCGGGGCTGCCCGCGGTCGGACGCATCTCGGGGGCGAATCAAGCTACGGATCGCACCGCGCTGACCGCTGGGCAAGCCCCCCGAGGGCGGGCGCCGTCGCGGCGAGGCAGCTTGCCTGGCGACCCCGAAACGGCTGGCTAGGCCAGGGCGGCCACGCGCTCGGCCGGCAATTGGTAGGCCCGGGCGCGGTACAAAAACTCGACGATGTTTCCCTCGTGCGGCTGGAGCCAATCGAGCTTGATCGTGGGGATCGGCCCGATGTTTAAACGGTCGATGTGCACCGCGTCGGTCAGCGCCTGTTGAAAGCCCGGGTCGGCGGTAATGCCCGTGCAAACCAGCGTGGGGCCCATGGCCTCGATCACTTCGGCCTGGGGGCACTCGACCACGCTCACAAACGGGAACATGTATTCGCTGTGGGCCGCCGCCCCTTGAGGCGTCTTGCAATGCAGCACCGTGGGCCGCAGGTAGCCGCAGCGCTCCATTTCCACCAGTCGTGGACCGAATTTCTCGGTGACGTGGGTAACGCCATTCTCCCGGCAACTAGCCTCGATCGCCTTCCACACCGCCGCCGCCGTGCCCGGAACCGTGAAGGCCGCCAATTGGGCCGTGGGATCCTCGGGAGGCTTAACCTCGACCGGGCCAAGCCGGGCCGCCAGGGCCTCGGCAATCTTCGCCGTGTGGCGCGAGGCCCAGATGCCCGAGCAGTTAATGCAACCGCGTCCGCTGTTGGCCAACACGCTCTCGACCATCAGGTCGAGATACTTTTCCCAGTCGTCGACCAGGTCGTCGCCCAGCACGATCTTGCTAAAGCCGGGGCCGTGGACCTGCACCCGGGGGTTGCCCTTGTAGCGGTCGACCGTGGCGGTGCCGCCGAAGATCATGGTCTTGGGGCAATGCGAGACGACGGCCGCCCCCACGTCGGGTCCGCCCGGATAGACCGCGATCGCCTCGGCCGGGATGCCCGCTTCGACGAACGCGGCCGTCATGCGGTAGGGGGTCCAGGGCTCTTGCGGCCCGGGCTTGAGCACCAGCCCGACTTGCATGGGAATGACCGGCATCCAAAGCGTGTGCACGCCGGGCGAGTTCGACGGGAGCACCAACCCCAGCACCGGCGACTGGGCCTGGTAGCTCACTACCACCCCCCGCTGCTCGACGCCGTAACCCCGGGTGAGAATGTCCAGCGGCAGGCCCCGCGTGAGGCAGTCCAGCATCTGATCCATGTGCGTGAGCACGAAATAGTTCTTTTGCATGTTGCCCCGGCACATGTGCTCGGGCAGCCCGGTCGAGGCACTCTGGGCCTTGGCGAATTCGTCAGGCGACTGGGTGCCATCCCCCAGGGGCAGGTTGCCGTTGAGGTACAGATCGGCCGCGCGCTTGATCCGGGCGATGATCTCGTCGCAGGGCAACTCGCGCAGCACGTCGCGAGCCCGTTGGGCCTGGCGCAAATCGCGCTCAACGAGCCCGGCATTGGCCTGGCTGACCTTGGCCATCGGCTCGCCCGTGATGAAGTGCCGCACCTCGTCGGTTTCCAGCGAGGCATAGGGCTTTCCGAACCGCAAAACGTTCAGGTGCAACACGGCGACCTTCTCCTCGGAGAGCGGGTAATATTCCAGCGATGGGGGGGCTTGATCGGTCCGAGCGCGGCCTAGCAGTCTGTTGAAATAGGCCCTCGTGGTCTATTTCAACCTCGCCAAGTTCGGAGCCAAGCTCCGCACGGCTCGCAACATGACGACTTACGTCGCCATGTTGAGATCGCCTTCCTGCGATCACGCAGCCCGTTGAAACCTCCAACCGATTGCTAGGGCCTGCCGACCAACCGGCCGGTGGGGCGGTTGGCCGCGGGCCGCTGCTTGTTCAACCTTTGACAACCAATTTCGACCACGCCGAGCTGCCCAGCGCGTAATGGGCTCGCAGGCAATGCAATCGCTTATCTTTCACCAAGCGGCGACCGCTCCGATCTTCTGGCTGCGATCGGGCCTTAGTACACGCCGACCGTGGTCGCCTCGGCCAGTTCGTGGAACGGACGCACGCCGCTGATGCCGTCCCAGGGGTATTTTTCAAAGGGCGGCTCGCGCTCCCCCTCGTCGCGCTCCAGGAAACCCGGAACAAAAAACTCCTTGGTCAGCGTGGTCAGCTTTACCCGGCCCGTCTGACCGTAGCCAACCACCCGCGTGGCGTCGTCGAACTCGACCACCTCGATCGCCGCGCGAGGCTGCGGGGCGTAGTAGGTAATTTTATAGCCCTCCTCGGCCGTCACGGGCCTGCTGCAAGCCAGGCCCATCAGCGTGTTGCCGTAGGTGGGGGTCATATACACGCCGTCGAGCAGCTCCTCGACCGCGAAGCGGGTCCACTGAGGCGTGAATTCGGTGCCGCCCGAAAAAATGCCGGTAATGCCCGTCTGGCGAATGCTGGAGCGTTTGGCCTCGAGAGCGTTGGCCAGAGACTCGAGCAGCTTGGGCGTTGTGAACATGCAGCGAATGTCGTGCCCGGCTCCCAGGACCGTGATGGCCTGGTCAATGACGTGCTGTTTGTAGGCCTCGAGGTGCTCCATCCAGCCCTTTTTAATCAGCTTAATCACCCACCTCGGGTCGAGATCGACACAGAAGCAGATACCGCCGCGGTGCTGGCAAAGATGCTCGACCGCCAGCCGCAGCCGGCGGGGGCCGGAGGGGCCGAGCATCAGCCAGTTGGATCCCTTGGGAAAGTATTCCTCCGGCAGGGTATCGCTGAACAGCTCGTAGTCGATGCGAAAATCCTCGCACGAGATTCGGCTCTTGGGCACCCCGGTGGTCCCCCCGGTCTCGAATACGTAGACCGGCTTATGGGCCAGCCCCTGGGGCACCCAGCGGCGCACCGGCCCTCCCCGCAGCCATTCATCCTCGAACGGGGGGAACTTCTTCAAGTCGGCGAAGCACTTCACCTCTTTGAGAGGATCGAACTTCAACTCTTTGGCTTTTTCGAGCCAGAACGGGCACCCGGTCGCAGGGCTGAAATGCCACTGCACGGTCTCGTAGGCATGGGCGTCCAGGACTTCGGCGGCTTGCCGGACCTTGGCCGCCAGGTCGCCGGCGGCCGACGCGCTGGCCGTGGTCATACGTTCTCCTCGTCCAAGGGCCTTCGCGGCCCAGCCTTGGGTGGCGCCCGGGTCTGGTCGCAGACCACCCCCCGTCGCGCTTGCCGATACCCTCACGGCGCCCGAACCACCCCCCATGTTGTACACCGAGATTCAAGCCCGGGGGCCGAGCGCCAGGGGTCGAAAATACCCGAGCGGGGCCCCTCTGACAACGACCCGGCGGGGGTGGAAAGCGGCAATGGCCTGGGTCCATGGCCGGTGCAACCGTCAACGCCGCCGGAACCAATTCGGCCCTGAAGCCAAGCCGCGACGGTCCCTGCGGTGGCCCAGCGAACCGGGCCGCGCCGGTCCACGGCTACCCGGCACCCCCGGCAGCATTGCAGCCGTGCGGCATTGCGACTTGGTGGCATGGCGACTTGGCGTTTTTTCCCGTTCCCCTCTCGGCGTTTCCCAGAGGCGAATGCGTTCCCCGGGCGCCCCACGGCCAGTCAGTCTGCGGGCACTTGGCCTGTTGCAGGTCTGCCGGCGGCCTCGCGAATCACTGCCACTCAGCCCTCCGCCGCGGTGCTTCGCAGCCAGCGCTCGACACGGCGCCACAGGTCTTGCTGGGCGCCGGCATAAAAATGATCGGCGCCAGCCAAGACATCGACGCGCCACCGCTTTCGCTGCGGATCGAGAGCCTCGAGCTCGTCGGCCAAGCCCTCGAAAGCCGGGTTTCCCCGCAGCTCCTGGTCGCCATAGGTGAGCAGCGCCGGGCAGGGTAGCCGGTCGACGAGCTTCAGCACGTTGTAGCGTTCGGTCGGGCCATACTTGTCCACGTAGCCCTGGGCGCTTACCTGGTAGGGCATCGGAAAACGGATCGGAATCAGCGTCTCTCCCTGGCCGTCGCGAACGAGCTGATCGGCCCGGCTAAAATCGGCCAGAAACTCGCTCCCCCGGCTGCTCGCCGCAAACCGGGTATACGACAATCGGGGCGGCGAAACCGCCACCAGGCCGCAAACCGGCTCGAGGCCTGGCGGTTGCTCGCGATGGGCCAGGCAGTAGATCGATTTCATCGCCCCCAGGCTGTGGCCCACCAGCAGCACCCGCTCGTGGCCTCGCTCGCGGGCATGGCGAACCCAAGCCTCGAGGTCGTAGCGGGCGTCGTCGACCAGTTCGTAGGCCGCGCCCTGGCGCCTGGGGCCGAGCGTGGCGTGAGCCGTGCTCATCAGGTCATGGCCCCGCGTGTTCACCCGCAGGGCGGCCACGCCCGCTTCGGCCAGCCAGCCGGCCAACCGCTCGAGCAGCGACGACCCGTAGAAATTGGCTCCCGTGCCATGGACCAGCACGGCGGCATCGCAGCGCCCTTGCCGGTTCGCGATGGCGTCGGCCGCGGGCAGGTGCCAGGCGCCATCGAGCCTAACTGTATCGGCCGTTAGTACTTGAACCAGATCGACCAGCATCGCCTTGTGGGATCCTGTGGGCCAGTTGCTTCTCGAAACGCCAAGGACCGCGGTCAGGCCCTCGGGTCCGCAACGGGGCGCCGGCGGCTAGCGCGATCCGCGCCGCACGAGGGGAGCCTTTTCAAAAGCCATCAGCCGGCTCTTGGTCGCGAGGTACAGCGTCTTACCCGAAACAATCGGCATGCCATAAATGGCGTCGCCCAGTTGGTTCTCGGCGAGCACTTCGAGCTCGCGCCCCGCGCGCAGCACGGCCAGTTCGCCATCTTCGTCACCCAGAAACACCTTGCCGTCGGCAACCAGGGGAGAACCCCAGACCGCGGCCAGGGCATCGTACTGCCAAAGCTCGCGGCCGGTCTCAAGGTCGAAGGCCCGCAGAAAGCCGTCGAGTTCGGCGGCGTACACCACCCCCTGGTCGACGGCCACGGTGGAAAGCGAACGGCCGAAGGCCTTGCCCCGCGCGTCCCACAACAGGTGCGAGGCGGTTACGTCGCCCGAGCCGCCCGGGTCGACCGCCACCAGCCGCCCCGGCCCGCTGCCGTGTTCGGGGTCTTGGCCCAGGGCGGCGAACACTTTTCCCTCGGCCCAAACCGGTGCCGAGAGGAAGTAGTTCCGATCGCCGCGGCCGCTGATGTGCCACTGGGCCTCGCGCGGGTTGGCATCGAGCCGCCACCAGAGCCGGCCCGTGGCGGGGTCGAGCGAATACAACCATCCGTCGCCCCCGCCGAACAGCAACTGGGCCTGGCGGCTGCCGTCGCTCAGGGTCCGCTCTCCCCAGCCCAGAGAAGACCATTGGCCGTCGAGAATGGGCCGCATTTCAACGTCGGTCTCGCGCGGACGACTGGAGAGCCCGGCCCAAACCAGCCGGCCGCTCAGTTTGTCCAGGCACACCACGCTGGGCGCGGCGGGGTTGGTGAGCCGCTGGCCCGATTCGTCCACGCCGTTCGAGGTAACCACGAACACGTGCGGCCCCACCACGAGGGGATTCGACGAGGCCATGTAATGCGGCACCACGCCCAGCTCGGCGATCAGATCGTAGCGCCAGCGAATGTCGGCGTGTCGCGGGCCAGTCGCCGATTCGTCGCGCCAGGGGCCGTCGTTCTCGCCGTCGCCGAAGCCCTCGACGTCGGCGGCCACGAGCTGAGCCCGGTTGTTCAAGTAATAGGCCGTCTCGCCGTCGGCCGCGGGGCTGGAGCAAATGCCCTGCAGCTCCCAATCCTGGCTGTTGCCGGCGGCCAGCTTCTCGTAGGTGTCTTGCCAGAGAAACTCGCCGTCGGCGGCGCGAAAGCACATGACCACGCCGCGATCACCGGCCTGCGCGGGGTCGCGCGGGTGCTCGTTGTTGGTACCGACCAGCAGTTTGCCGCGCCACAACACCGGGTTGCCGTAGGCGTTGTCGCCCAGCTCGGCCGACCAGCGCAGGTTGCGTTTCGAATCGGGGTCGAACTCGGTGGGCAGGTCGGAGGCCGAATGGCTGACGGGGTTTCGCTGGGGAGAGCCTCCCCAGGTGGGCCAGTCGAGCTCCTCGGCCCCAAGCGGCCGCACCAGGCAAACGGCAACCGCCAGCGCGGCCCAAGCGCTCCCGAGCAATCGCAAGGCTTTCCGGCAAAGGCAACCCACCATGGCCGAAGTCTAGCAGCCACGCGGGCGTTTCAATAGCATCCGCCGGGGCAGGCCGCCGGACTAGCTGCCGGCCGAGTTGTTGTTGGTCGGCGGAATCGAGCCGAGTTGCGAGAGCACTTGCAGCACCCCGTTCAGGTGAGCCAGGCGGGGCCCGAAGCGATCGACGAACTCGTTCAAGAGGAACTCACCCTCGAGGAACCCCTCGGAGTTATCGATCACTTCCTCGGTGAGCGAATTGAGGAAGGCCGTTTGCACCTTGGAAAGCGATTCGGCGGCCGAGCGGCAGGCCCGCGACAGCTCGGGATTGGCTGCCCGCCATTGGCCCAATTCCTGCTGGCGTTGCCGCTGCGCGGCGCCGAGCTGCGAGACCACTTCTTCGAGCAATTCGTTTTGGCGGTCTTGAGCCTGAAGCAATTGCCGAAGCAACTGAGCGGATTCGTCACCCAGCGAGTTGGGCGACGGCGTGGGGCTCGAAGAGCTGGCCGAAATATCGAGCTGCGTGAAGAGCGAGGCGGGCGAAGGCCGATCCGACATAATCGAGGTTTCCGCAAAGCCGGGAATTGCGCCACGACCAGATTCCACTATAAGCACGGCGCGGGCAGGCCGTCGAGTATTCGCCGGAAAAACCTGGAAACGCCCCGCGCCGGCCCCCTGGAGAGAGCGCCCCCTTCGGATCGGCACAACCGGCCCGTTGCCCCCCGACGAACCCGCCCCCCTGGGGAAGTTCGCTACCCGCTGCGATTCGCCCTTGAAGAATTGTGGCGCGGGCCAAGCCCCCGACAAAACGGGGGCCAAGGTGCCAGGCCCCCGCGGGCGCGTTATGCTAGGGGCCCTGGAAACTCCGCAGGCCCTGGCGACCAGGTGATGTTGCCACCGCATAGCTACCAGCGCCCCGCCGGCCATGCTTTCACGGCCTGGCACCCCCGCTCGCGCGACGGCGTGGTGCTGTGGCATCGGCGCAGCGTGCTGCGCGCGGGGCTCGCCGGCGTGGCCGGCCTCACGCTGCCCCGCCTGCTCCAATGCGAACAGGCCCGCGCCGCTACGGCTTCCCGCCAGGTGGGCCCGCGGAGCGTCATTCTGATTTGGATGACGGGGGGCCCGAGCCATATCGACACCTGGGACCCCAAGCCCGAGCGCCCTCCCGAAATTCGCGGCCCGTTTGGCACCATTACCACGGCGCTGCCCGGGGTGCGGCTGTGTGAGTATCTGCCCCAACAAGCGGCCTTGCTCGACCGGCTAACGCTGATCCGTTCGGTCGATGCCACGGGCTCGAATCACGAGCCGAACCAGGTGTTTCAAACGGGAAATCTGACCGCGGAGCCGCGCACCAACCGCGAGGCGCCGCTGTACCCGGCCATCGCTTCGATCGCGGCCAAGCAGTTGGGCCCCAACCAACCGGGGATGCCCCCTTCGGTTGCGCTTAACATGCAAGATCGCAGCCACCTGGCCTGGGGCGGCTATCTGGGCCGGCGCTACGATCCCTTTGTCGCCGGCGACGCGGCCCGGTTGTTTCAACTGCCTGGCGGCCTGGATCAGCAGCGCCTCGCCAGCCGGCAGGAGCTGCGCGGCCAGTTCGATCGCCTGCGGCGCGACCTGGATCGCGGCGGCTCGCTCGCCGCCTGGGACGACTTCTCGCAACAAGCGGTCGAAATGGTCACTGGCCCAAGGGCTCAAGAGGCCTTCGACCTTTCGCGCGAGCCCGCCGCTGTGCGAGCGCGGTACGGCGAGCACCCCTGGTGCCAACAAGCGCTGTTGGCCCGCCGCCTGGTCGAGTCGGGAGTGCGGTTTGTCACCATCGACCTGAGCCGCCACAGCGCCTCGGGCACCTGGGACACGCATGGCGACAACATTCCTCCCTACGGCGGCATCTGGAATGGCCTGCGACCGCTGCTGCCTGTTTTCGATCACTTGCTGGCCACGCTGGTAACCGATCTGCACGAGCGCGGGCTGACCGACCAGGTGTTGGTGATCGCGATGGGCGAGTTCGGCCGTACGCCGAAAATCGGTACGCAGGGAAGCAGCGACGGACGCGACCATTGGCCCTCGGTGATGTCGCTGACTCTGGCCGGCGGCGGTCTGCGCCACGGGCAGGTGATTGGCTCAAGCGACCGCGATGGCGCCACGCCCCTGGATCGGCCCGTGCGCCCCGGTGACCTGGCGGCCACGATCTATCGGTTTCTCGGCGTTCCGCTCGAGACGGCCTATGTGGATTTTCGCGGACGGCCGCGCCCGATTGTTGAAGCGGGCGAGCCGATTGCCGAACTGTTCTAGCGCCGTCACGCGGGCCCAATGCGGGCCGAGGTAGTGATTGACCGGTGCGAGGGTTTCCGCAGTCGGCCCCCCCCAGGCCCGATCCCCCAGGTCGGCCGCGCTGTCTGAAATTTCCGCTGGCTCGCGCTTGGTCGTCCCAGGCTTCGGACCACGGCGCACACTGTCGATGGCATTTGCCGCCTGTTAAACTTCGGAAATGAGCTACGAAGTCGAGCAAAAGCACCCCGTATCCGAACCCCAGGCCGTGCTGGCCCGGCTGGACGAGCGGGGCGCCAGCTGGCAGGGAGCCGTGCTGCAAGTCGACCGCTACTACCGCCACCCGGCCCGCGACTTTGCCCAAACCGATGAAGCCCTGCGAATTCGCCGAGTCGGCGATGCCAATTACATTACCTACAAGGGCCCCAAGCTCGACCGGGTTACCAAGACGCGCCGCGAGATCGAACTGGCGCTGGCGGCCGGCGACCAAGGCGACCACGCCTGGCACGAGCTGCTCACCGCGCTGGGGTTCACCCCCGTGGCCGAGGTGCGCAAGCGGCGCCGCCCGGGCCAATTGGCCTGGCGCGGGTGCCCCGTGACGCTGGCCTGGGACGAGGTGGAGCAGGTCGGAACTTACCTAGAGCTCGAAGTCTGTACCGAACACCAAGGGCTCGATGCCGCCCGGACCCTGGTCCAGGGCTTGGCCGCCGAGTTGCAACTGGAAGCGGGCGAGCGGCGCAGCTATTTAGAGATGCTGCTGTCGCGGACCGGCGCCGGAACCGCGGCCGCACCGCTGGAGAGCGGCACATCATGATCCTACTGACGCGAGACCCCATCGACGCGGCCGGGCTCGTGGCCCAAGTCAGCCAGCCTCAGGCCGGAGCGGTGGTCTTGTTTCTGGGCACGGTACGGCAGTGGACCGCGGGGCAGGAGACTCGGTGGCTCGATTACGAGGCCTATCCGGCCATGGCCGAACGAAAGCTGGCCGAGTTGGAGGGCGAGGCCCGCCGCCGTTGGCCAATTACCGAAGTGGTATTGGTACACCGACTGGGGCGCCTGGAGCTGACCGAGGCCAGCGTGGCCGTGGCGGTGAGCACGCCGCATCGGCGCGACGCTTTCGCGGCAGGCCAGTGGCTTATCGATACGCTGAAGGAAGTGGTTCCGGTCTGGAAACAGGAACATTGGGCCGATGGCAGCTCGGCCTGGGTACATCCGGGGCTTGCGCCCCCCGGCCCGGTACCGGGCAGCTCACCCGCGGCGAGCGAACCCGCCGGGCCAGGCCCGGGCCCACGGCACGAGGTGCGGACATGAACACCCTTGGCCCGCTGGTCGATGGTTTCGGCCGGGTCCATACCGATCTGCGAATCAGCGTAACCGACCGCTGCAACATTCGCTGCTTCTACTGCATGCCGGCCGAGCAGGTCCGCTTTCGCCCGCGCCGCGAATTGCTCACCTTCGAAGAGATCGCCCGCTTCACGCGAATCATGGCCCAGCTAGGCGTGAACAAGCTGCGCCTTACCGGCGGCGAACCGCTGGTGCGCAACAACCTGGAGCGGCTGGTCGAACAACTGGTGGTGATTCCCGGCATTCGCGAGGTAGCCCTAACGACCAACGGGGTGCTGTTGGCCGAACAGGCCCCGCGGCTGAAGGCCGCAGGACTCCACCGCCTGAACATCAGCCTCGACGCGATGGACCCGGCCAAGTTCGCCGAGATTACTCGCCGCGACGAGTTCGACCGAGTGCTCGCCGGCATCGCCGCCGCACAGCAAGCCGGCTTTCGCCACACGAAGATCAACGCCGTGGCCATCCGCGGCCTGACCGAGAGCGAAGTCGTACCGCTGGCTCGCTTTTGTTTGGAGCACGACCTGGAGCTGCGATTCATCGAGTACATGCCGCTCGATGCCGATGGCCGCTGGCAAAACGACCAGGTGCTCTCCGGCGAAGAAATTCGCCGCCAAATCGAAGAAGCGCTCGGACAGCTTGTGCCGATCGAGCCCGACGACCCCAGCCAACCGGCCGTCGACTACCGGTTTGCCGGGGGCCCCGGGCGCATGGGTTTTATTAACCCGGTGACGCAGTCGTTCTGCCATCGCTGCAATCGGCTGCGGATCACGGCCGAGGGCAAACTGCGCAACTGCTTGTTTTCGATCGAGGAATGGGATGTACGGGCACTGCTACGTGGCGGCGCCGACGACGACCAGGTGGCCGAGTTGGTCCACCAGGGCGTGGCGGCCAAACGAGCGGCCCACGGCATCAACACCGACGATTTCGTGAAGCCCGAGCGGGCCATGTTTCAAATCGGCGGCTAGCGGGCCCTTGCCCCCTTGGGAAAAAGTCATGGCGGCCCAGGCTCGGATCTATTTCGATCAGGCCGCCACGAGTTGGCCCAAGCCCGAGGAGGTCTACCAGGCGGTCGATCATTTTCAGCGCCAGGTGGGGGCCGCGCCGGGGCGGGGCAGCTACGCTTCGGCCCTGGAATCGGGCCGCGGCGTGGCCGATGCCCGGCACCAGGTAGCCCGCCTGCTCGGCGTCGCCGACGACAGCCACATCGTGTTCACGGCCAACTGCACCGGGGCCCTGAACCTGGCCCTCTCCGGCTTCCTCACGCCCGGCAGCCACGTCGTCACCAGCGAGGCGGAGCATAATTCCATACTGCGGCCGCTGGTGCACCTGGCCGAAACCCGGGGGATTCTGGTGAGCTATGCCCGCTGCGACGCGGCAGGCTGCATCTCGGTCGACGATCTGCGTTCCCACCTGCGCCCCGAAACCACGTTGGTGGCGGTGACCCACGCCTCGAACGTTACCGGAGCGCTGCAACCGATCGAGCCGATTCTCGAGCTGGCACACCAGCAGGGAGCCCGGCTGTTGGTCGACGCCGCCCAAAGCGCCGGTCATTGGCCCTGGAATCTGGCCGAGTTGCCGGTCGACCTGTTGGCCGCCGCCGGCCACAAAGGGCTGCTTGGTCCGCTCGGAACCGGGTTCCTGTATCTGGCGCCCGGCATGGAGCCGCTGGTCGATTCGCTCCAACAAGGGGGCACCGGCAGCGCGAGCGAAAGCGAGCGCCAGCCCCTGGCGCTGCCGCAGAAGTACGAGTCGGGCAACTTGAATGCGCCTGGCCTGTGGGGGCTGGCAGCCGGCGTGCGATTCGTAGCCCAGCGGGGCCTGGCCGCCGTGCGCCGTCATGAAATGGAGCTCACCGGCCGGTTGCTTGAAGAATTGCGCGGCCTGCCCGGGCTGGAAATACACGGACCGGCCGACCCCCAACGCCAGGTGGGCGTTGTCAGCCTTACCACCGCGGCCTATGATCCGCAGGAACTATCGGGCCTGCTCGACAGCATGTTTGGCATCGAAGCGCGGGCCGGATTGCACTGCGCGCCGCGGATGCACCGGCGGCTCGGCACGATCGATCACGGTGGCACGCTCCGATTGAGCCTCGGGGCATTGAACACCGCCGAGCAGGTGGCAACCGTGGGGCTGGTGCTTCGCCAGTTGCTCGTGGGTAGCGTGGCCCGCTAAGAATTGGGGACAGACCGGGCGCGTGGACGCCCTGGCCCGCAAGGCCCGACAGTTCGAATTCGGCGAACCTGTGGGGGCCAACGCCCCCTCGGCCGCCAACGACCACTTGGGAGACTCGACCAACGTGAGCGAACAGCCCTGGTACCAAGACGGTCTGCGATTCAAATGCACCCAATGCGGCGATTGCTGCACCGGCGCACCGGGCTACGTCTGGGTCAACAAGGCCGAGATCGAAGCGCTGGCCGCACGGCTGGGGCTCGAAGTGGCCGAATTCGAATCGCGCTACGTGCACGCGGTCGGGGTCCGCAAATCGCTGACCGAGTTGGCCAACGGCGACTGCATCTTCTTCGACGGTAAGTCGCGTAAATGCACGGTCTATGAAGACCGCCCCCGCCAATGCCGGACCTGGCCCTTCTGGGAGTCGAATGTCCGCACGCCCGCCACCTGGCGCGAGACGTGCGAAGTCTGTCCCGGGAGCGGCAAAGGCACCTTGGTCCCGCTCGACCAGATCCAGCAGCGGTTGGCCGTGATTCGGGTCTAGCGGTCCCCGGGCGCCTTTGAGCTTCCCTCCCCCCAAAGGCCCTCGCGGTCCGAACCGACCGATTGCATTCCCGCGACCCCAGCCGATCTACCGCGCCGCGAAGAGCGGCACCCCCCCATAAGGACTGCGCAACGGCGCCCGAGGCTCTTGCCCGCCGGGGTGCGGTCGGTACCGATTGCGCCCGAGATGCCCAATTTTTCGGGTTTTGCGGATTAATCGAAGTTTGCCGGCTGGGAGGTCGATAACAGACACCGCCGAGAATCCGCGCGGAACGAGCCTGGAGCCAAATAGGTCGCCCGCGCGGGCACTTGGAAGGTCGCGACGAATCGGTGCTTAGTCCTTGGCCGAAAACAACTTCGGTTAAGAGAATTGGCCCAGGACCCGCGACTTGATCGCTAAGATCTTTGACAATCGAGACTTACTGCAAGCTGTGGACGCTGGCCGCTGGGCCAGCGGAGGCCTACGGTGCTTGACGTAACTTGGCCCGCGAAACCCGCGTGCTGGTTCGATCGACTTGACTCTAGTTCTTGCGGCATTTACACTTGGGACGTGTCCCGGGGACGCGCCCGCAGCTCTCTGTGAGAGCGCTTGCGGAGCGCGGTGCACAGGAGAGACGAGTCGTGACCAAGAAAGAGATCGTCAAGACCATCTCGGAAGAAATTGGGCTCACGCAGCTCAAGACCAAAGAGATCGTTCAGAAGACCTTCGACGCCATCGTCGAAACACTGGTCGAGGAACGGCGGATTGAACTGCGGAACTTCGGTGTCTTCGAGGTGAAGAAGCGGGCCGCCCGAAAGGCACGCAATCCCCGCACGGGCGACAAGGTGTACGTACCTGAGAAGTACGTCGTAACCTTTAAGCCCGGTAAGGAGATGGAAGAAAAGGTACGCGAGCTCGAGCGGCAGGCGGCCGAGCGAGCTGCCCAGGAAGCTGCCCGCGGGGCAGCCTCGGAAGCAGCGGCTCAGAATGCGGCGGCTCCGGCACCGGGGATGAATCCCGCAATCGGTGGGTAACCCCCCCACCAAAGTTTGGAAACGATCGGTTTGCGTAGCTCGATGGGTGGTGACGGCGGCTGACAAACGCCGCTGAATGAGCAACTTCGGTCTCGGCCGAAAACTTCCGCCCCATCTCTCCCAGCGGTGCCAATCCGGTTCCGCTCGACGCAGGCGCGTCACAGCTCGCAGCTAAGTCTCAGCCTGATAAACGTTACGGACTCGACGCCAACTGAGCCCTCGGGGTAGGGCTTGGCGGCAAAGTGGTGATGAGACTGCCCAAGGCTGCGGGCGCCTCTCGCAAGGGGGGGGCCGGCAGTCCGACTCACGGAGGAGCTCTCGGATGCGTGGTTTGATACTGGCCCTGCTGGTCGGAGCATGCCTCGGCTCGGCCGTCGGCTGCATCCTGCCTGCGTACTCGGCCGACCCGCAGCGCCGAACCCAACAACTGATCTACACGTCGGAGGGGCTCAGGCTGTTCCTCGACGAGTGGGAGCGGATGTGGTTCCTCGACCAGCCCGATCACACTTCGCCCTATCGTACTCACGGCGGCATTATCTAACGCCGCCGCCACGGGCCGGGCACGAACCCCGCAGCCGAGCTGTAGTTCGGCTGGCGGGGTTTGGCCATGCGCACGCGCTGTCGGCCGCCGCGCTCGATCGGCTCCGAGGCCACCCGCGGGGCCTCGAGCCCACCGACGGGCTGATCTTCCGTGGCTAGCCGCTTGCCGCGGCTCGTGCCTCTGCCCGCGCTGCGGGCGACCGCAGCGACTGGACAACAAGCCCTCCCACGGCCAAACGCCTCCCGCGGCCTGCCCCAGGGGTCAAGCGTTGCCGGCGCCCGAGGCGCGGGCTACATTGACCGCACCTGGGCCCCGGGAACCCACTTCGGCAGGCAGTGCGCCAGCCACGTCTCTTGAACTCGCGAGCCACTCAAGACAGCCACCCTGTGACCGCGCCGACCGTAAACCTCGAAGTCCAGCTCGGGCGACTACGCCTGCCCAACCCGATTCTTGTCGCCTCGGGCACTTTCGGCTACGCCCGTGAAATGGCCGGCCTGGTTCCGCTGGAGCGTCTGGGGGGCATCCTGCCCAAGACGATTACACGCCGCCCCCGGCGGGGCAATGTGCCCTGGCGAACGGTGGAAACCACGGGCGGAATGCTCAACTCGATCGGGCTCGACAACGATGGGATCGAGGCTTTTCTCGAGCACCACCTGCCCTACCTGGGGAGTCTGGGGGTACCGATCCTGGTCAGCGTTGCTGGCAGCGACGCGGCCGAATTCGTCGAACTGGTCGGCTTTCTCGAAGGTCGCCCCGAGGTGGCCGCAATCGAACTGAACATCTCGTGCCCCAATGTCAGCCACGGCGTCGACCTGGGCAGCAATGCCGCGCTGTGCGAGCAAGTGGTTGCCGGCTGTCGGCGGGCCAGCAGCCTACCGATCGTTGCCAAGCTCACCCCCAACGTGACGAACCTGGCCGAGATTGCCCGCGCGGCCGAGGCCGGCGGCGCCGACGCCATTTCGGTGATCAATACCTGCCTGGGCATGGCGGTCGATTGGCGGCGCCGTCGCCCGAAACTGGGCAATGTACTGGGGGGGCTCAGCGGTCCGGCGATTAAGCCGATTGCGCTGCGCTGCGTGTACCAGGTGGCCCAAGCGGTGCGCATTCCGGTGATCGGCATCGGCGGCATCGCCACGCTCGACGACGTGATGGAGTTCCTCGTCACCGGGGCATCGGCCGTGCAATTGGGGACCGTGAATTTTTACGACCCCACGGCGGCCATCGGTGTGCTCGATGAGCTGAGCGGGGCGATCGCCAGCTTGGGCGGAAGCCGCGTGGCCGACCTGGTGGGAACGCTCGACGCGCGGCGCCCCGACGAACCATCGCCGTGTGTGTCTTCCTAGTCGAACCGCCTGTCGCCGGGCAGGGCGGCCGGTGGCGGCCGACCTGGTCTCCCACGAACTCTTGCCGCGGAAAGCCAATCCATGCGAGTCTTGTCCGGCATTCAACCGACGGGCCGGTTCCACTGGGGCAACTACTTCGGCGCCATTCGCCAATACATCGACTTGCAGCACGGCAACGAGGCCTATTATTTCATTGCCAACCTGCATGCCCTGACCACGGTCCGCGACCCGGCCCTGCTGGAACAACTGACCCTGGACGCGGCTCTCGATTTGCTGGCCCTGGGGCTCGATCCCGAGCGAGCGGCGCTGTTCCTGCAGAGCGATGTGCCCGAGGTGAGCGAGCTTTGCTGGCTGCTGATGACCGGCGCCCCCATGGGCCTTTTGGAGCGCTGCCACGCTTATAAAGACAAGAAGGCCAAGGGGCTGCCGGCCGACGCGGGGCTGTTTACCTACCCGGTGCTGATGGCGGCCGACATTCTGGCCTACGACGCCGAGGCCGTTCCGGTCGGCGAAGACCAATTGCAGCACATCGAGGTTTGCCGCGACCTGGCCGCCAGCTTCAATCACCATTTCGGCGAAACCTTCGTCATGCCCAAGGGCAAAACCCTCGACGGTTCGGCCAAGGTACCCGGCACCGACGGCGAGAAGATGTCGAAAAGCTATCACAACACGCTCGAGCTGTTCGACGAACCCGGCCCCCAGCGCAAGAAAATCATGCGCATCAAAACCGACAGCCGCCCCATGGAAGAGCCCAAGGAGCCCGAGGGAGACCACCTATTCCAGCTTTATTCGCTGGTGGCCGCGCCCGAGGAAACCGAGTCGATGGCCGCCCTGTACCGGCGGGGGGGCTTCGGCTACGGCGAGATCAAAAAGGCCCTGGCCGACGCGGCGGAGCGGTTCTTTGCCGAACCCCGCCAGCGCCGGGCCGAGCTGGCGGCGCACCCCCAGCGAGTGCGCCAGGTGCTGGCCGACGGCGCCAGCCGCGCGCGTCGCAAGGCGGGCGAAGTGTTGCTGCGGGCCAAGAAGAACTGCGGCCTGCCCGTGTAGCCCGGGCGCGGTGGCACGCGCATTCGCGGGCCTAGTCGCCTTCGCGCGCCGCGGTTGGCTTGGCGGGCGCCCGCGTATTCGCCCCCCAAGCCGCTCGGCGTTACACTCTGGCCAGGTGCGGGCCAGGTGCTCGCCGACTACTGAGCCCCCAGGCGACGGAGGAGATGGACCGTGTTGGAAACGCAGGTCGAACACGTGCTGGTCGTGCCCACGCAGGTCTTTCACCGCTTGGGGCAGTTTCAGGGGTTCTCGCCCGAGGCCGATCGCTACCTGGCCGAGCTCTTGCGCCCCGAACACATCAGCTATCGCCCGCGCCACGAAGTTGAGGAAGACCCGAGCTACAAGCAACTGATTCCCTACGTCGTCTTTTACCACCGCGACGACCAAGGCCGCTGGTCGGTGTTTGAATACACGCGCGGCAAAGGCCAGGGAGAAGGCCGGTTGCACAGCAAGCGCAGCATCGGCATCGGCGGCCATATTTCGCTCGTCGACGTGGACCGTCCCCAGGGCGAGCATCCCTACGAGGAAGGGCTGCGGCGAGAATTGAACGAGGAAGTGCGGATCGAGACGCCCTATCAAATGCGCCGCGCCGGGCTGATTAACGACGACCTAACGCCGGTCGGTCGGGTCCACCTGGGCGTGGTTCATTTGTGCCAGGTTGAGCGGCCGGCCGTGGAACCCCGCGAGTCCGACATCCTGTCCGCGGGCTTCCGCCCGCTGGACGAACTGTTGGCCGACCTGACCGGATTCGAAACCTGGTCGAGCATCTGCCTCGAATCGCTCCTGGCCCGGCTCTAGCTTCCGCGAACTCGGCCCGGTGGGGTTGCCACACGGCGGCGCGCCCTGGTCTGGCCAGGCGGGCCGCGCCCAGCCATATTGGCTTTGCGCACCGGAACGGGGCGCAGACCTTGGTTGCCCATGCCCCAGCCGCCGATTTATTTCGACAATCACGCCACGACCCGGGTCGATCCCCGTGTGGTCGAGGCAATGATGCCTTTTTGGACCACCGACTACGGCAACGCCGGAAGCGTGAGCCATGAGCTGGGTCACCGCGCGGCCGACGCCGTGGACCAGGCCCGCCAGTACCTGGCCGCCGCGCTCGGCGCCAAGCCGCGGGAAATCGTCTTCACCAGCGGAGCCACGGAAAGCAACAACCTGGCCCTGCGCGGCGTCGGCGATCATCCGCGCCGGCGCAGTCAGCACCTCGTCAGCGTGGCCACCGAACACAAGGCGGTACTCGACCCGCTCGATCGCCTGGCGCGACGCGGATTCGACGTGACGCTGCTGGAAGTCGAGCCACACGATTCTCCCCGGGCCGGATTGCTTTCGCTCGAGGCGCTCGATCGCTCGCTGCGCGACGATACGCTGCTGGTATCGGTGATGCTGGCCAACAACGAAATCGGCGTCGTCCAGCCGCTAACCGAGATTGCCGAACTGGTTCATCGCCGCGGGGCGCTACTGCACTGCGACGCGACCCAGGCCGTGGGCAAGCTGCCGGTCGACGTCGACCGGCTCGGAGTCGACCTGATGAGCTTCTCGGCCCACAAAATCTACGGGCCCAAGGGGGTGGGGGCCCTTTACGTGCGACGCCGGCCGGGCCTCAGGCTGATTCCGCAAATCGACGGCGGCGGCCAGGAGGGGGGGCTGCGAAGCGGTACGCTCAACGTGCCAGGCATCGTCGGCTTGGCCAAGGCACTCGAACTTTGCCTGGCCGAATTGACCACGGAAACGGCCCGGCTGGCCCGGCTTCGCCAGCGATTGCTGGAGGGGCTGCGAACCCGGATCGAGGGAATTCGGCTCAACGGACCCGCGCTCGAGGGAACCCACGGCGATGGAACCCCCTGGCGGCTGCCAGGGAATTTGAACCTGGCGCTGCCGTACGTCGATGGCGAGGCCTTGATGATGAACATCGGCGGTCTGGCGGTCAGTTCGGGCAGCGCCTGTACTTCGGCCAATCCAGAGCCTAGCCACGTGCTCCGAGCCCTGGGCCTAGGAGAAGACCTGATTCGCTCCAGCCTGCGATTCGGCCTGGGGCGGTTCAACACCGAGGACGAGGTCGACCGGGCCGCTGCGCTGCTGGCCGATACCGTGGCCCGCTTGCGTCGCCTAAGCAGCCTGGCGTAGCCGAGTGGGGTGGCGAGCGGTTCCGGGAGACGGCTGACCGCCGATAGGGGGTGAAAGGCGGGTCGCTGAAGGGCGGGGGGGCTGCCTTCCTCGAGGTCTCGGCCGGCCCCAAACGGGCGCGGCGGTTGCTTCTTGGCGGGGAGATCGGTCCGATTTTTTTGAAGCTCGCCTTTTCTTTCCGTCGATCATCGTATAATTTACACAGAGGTTGTTGCGAAAAATAGAACCCTCGGTCGGAGAACGACTCGCCATGGGCATTACGCTAACCGAACGTGCCGCCAAGGAAGTGCAGAAGATTATCGAGGAGCAGAAGCTGGGGCCTGAAACCGTGCTTCGCGTCGGCGTGGCGGGGGGCGGGTGCAGCGGCTTCTCGTACAGCCTGGGCTTCGACAAGGCGATCGACGAAAAGATGGACTCGAAGTTTCTCCATCACGGCATCACCGTGGTGGTCGACAAGAAGAGCCAGCTTTATCTCGATGGCACCACCGTCGACTTTTACGATGGGCTGGAGAAGCGGGGTTTCACCTTCGACAACCCCAACGCGGTGAAGAGCTGCGGCTGCGGCAGTTCGTTCCAAGCCTAGCAGTTCGCCGCCGTCGAGCCTCGGGGCCGCACGCCGGTTGTTGCCCGCGATAGCGGGCGGTGAGGCCCTGGAACGACGTACCACAAATTCATTCGCGCCCTGGCCGAACCTGGGTTTGGCCAGGGCGTTTGCTTTTACCGGCCCGGGTTACCACTTCCACTCGCCGCGCAGCTCGGTGTTCACCACACACCCCTCGGGCCACTGGCCCTGGTACAGGCGGGCGATGCACTCGGCGGCCAGTCGGCTCATGGCTACTTCCGATTCTTCGTCGAGCCCGCCCATGTGCGGCGCCAAGAGCACGTTGTCGAGCTTGAGCAGCGGGCTATCGAGCGGCAGCGGCTCAATCTGAAACGCATCGAGCCCCGCGCCCAGCAAATGGCCGCCGGCCATCACCTCGGCCAGCTCGGTTTCGTCGATCAGCGAGCCCCGGGCCGTATTGATCAGTACCGCGAACGGCTTCATGCGCAAGAGCGTCTGGCGATTCATCATCCGCTCGGTCTCGGGCGTCGAGGGGGCGTGCAAGCTGACCACGTCCGACCGGTCGAGCAATTCCTCGAAGCTCACCATTTGCACGCCCATGAGGGCGGCCTGGGCGGGGTCGGCCCAAGGGTCGCAGGCGATTACCTTCAGCCCCAACCCCTGAGCCCGGGGCACCATGGCCCGGCCAATGCGGCCCAATCCGACCAGCCCCAGGGTCTTGCCCGCCAGTCGCGGCAGCGACTTGCGCCGCCAGGTGCCGCGTTCGACTTCGCGCTGCCGCTGCGGAAAACCGCGCATCACGCCGAGCAGCAGCGCCAGGGCGTGTTCGGCGACCGAGATCTCGTTAGTGCCGGGGGCGATGGTCACGGCAATCCGCCGCTCACTCGCCGCCGGAACGTCGATCGCGTCGTAGCCGACCCCCATTCGGGCGATGACCCGCAGACCGCTTTCGGACAGCACTTGGCGATTGAACGGCTCCATGCCGGCCAGAACGGCGTCGATTCCCACCAGGCTCTGGGCCAGCTCGCGGGGGTCCATTAACGGCTTCCCCCCTTCGGGGAAAACCACTTCCAGACCGGCCTGTTCGAGCGCCGCGCGGTACGGCCCCGGCTGCTGGTACAAGGGGGCGGGGGTGACCAAAACTCGGGGCATCGGGGCGATCTCCACCGAAGGAACGCGGTTGCGATTGGCAAGAGACAAGTCGGGCGTTCTACTCCAAGACCCCCGACCCGGGCAAGTTCCGCGCGGCCTGGGCCGCGGCGCCCAGGGTTTTCGGCCGCTTGGGCCAGGGGTTACAATTCGACCGCCCGCGAGGCGAGAGAGCCGGCACGGGCAGGAAACTCTCGGGGAGAACTACACCTAACGTGGCCGCTGCAGAGAAGATTTACATTGTCGGCATGGGCGACGACGGCCTGGCTGGCATCACCGATGCCGCCCGGTCGCTGATCGAATCGGCCGAGCTTTTGGTGGGCGCCGAAGAGCTTTTGGCCCTGGTTCCCAATGGCCCGGCCGAGCGGCTGGTCGTAGGGGTCGACCTCGAGGCCACGGTCCGCCAGTTGGAACAGCGCCGCGCGCAGCGAACCGTGGTGCTCGCCTCGGGCGACCCGCTCTTTTACGGCGTGGCCCGCTACTTGTGCGCCAAGCTCGGCAAGGCCGAATTTGAAGTGCTGCCGCATGTGAGCAGCATGCAACTGGCTTTTGCCCGGGTGAAGGAAAGCTGGGAAGAGGCCTACCTGGTCGACCTGGCCAATCGCTCGCTCGACGGCGTGCTCGAAAAGGTGCGCATTGCCGAGAAAGCGGGCCTGTTCACCACGGCCGTGGCGACCCCGTCGGTGGTTGCCCAGGCACTGCTCGATCGGCACATCGACTACTTCTCGGCCTATGTCTGTGAGAATCTCGGTTCGCCCGACGAACGCGTTACGCAGGCCGAATTGAGCGAACTGGTGGGGCAAACCTTTGCCCCGCTGAACGTGATGATCCTGGTGCGCAAGCCGCACCTGCCCGACCGTCCCAGCGAAGCGGCGGGCCGGCGGCTGTTCGGCAACCCAGACTGGGTATTTCTCCAGTCGCGGCCCAAGCTGGGGCTGCTCACTCCGGCCGAAGTGCGGAGCATGGCCCTGGCCCAGCTCGATTTGGGCCCCTCGAGCGTGGTGTGGGACATCGGGGCCGGCAGCGGCAGCGTGGCCATCGAAGCGGCGCAGATTGCCCACCAGGGGCAAGTGTTCGCCGTGGAGATGGACGTGGACGACCACGGGCTGATCCAGGCCAATGCCCGGCGATTCGGCGTCGCCAACCTGACGGCGGTGCTGGGCCGCGCCCCCGAGGCCTGGCAAGATCTGCCGGCGCCCGACGCGGTTTTCGTGGGGGGTAGCGGGCGAGAGATCAGCCGAATGGTCGAACTGGCCTATGCCCAGCTCAAGCCCGCCGGCCGTCTCGTGGCCAATGTCGGTTCGATCGAAAACCTGGCCGAGGTACACGCTTCGCTGCTGCGCGTTACCCCCGACGTGGGCGTCTGGATGATCAATATTGCCCGGGGTACCCATCAAATGGGCCGGGTTCGGTTCGAAGCGCTCAACCCCACGTTCCTGCTCGGTGTGGTCAAGCCCAAACCCTGAGCGGCCTTGGCCCTTCGCGGCGGGCACTAGCCCCCCCACCCCTTCGAGACCCAAGCCCGATGAGCGAAGACGATCCCCAGCTCGACCTGATTGCGGTGGGCGCGCACCCCGACGACGTGGAAATCGCCTGTGGCGGCACTCTGGCCAAGCTTGTCAAGCAAGGCTACCAGGTCGGCATCATCGATCTGACCGACGGCGAACCTACGCCCAAAAGCCCCGGCCCCGAAGTGCGCTTGGCCGAGGCCCAACGGGCCGCGGAGATTCTCGGCGTGCAGGTGCGTGTGAACCTGGGCCTGCCGAATCGGCGGTTGTTCGACAATTTCGAGGCTCGCGTGGCCCTGGGCAAAGCGTTTCGCAAGTATCGCCCCCGCGTCGTCATTGGGTTCGGCGAGAAAACGCCGCTGGCCTCGCCCGATCATTGGCAGGCGATGCAGATCACCGACGCGGGCGTGTTTTATTCCCGGCTGACCAAGTGGGATGCCTACTTCGACAACCTGCCGGTGCACACGGTTTCGACCCAGTTGTATTTCACGCTGGCGTTTGGCTCGCTGCACCAGCCGGTTTCGGCCGGCAACTTCCTGGTCGACATCAGCGACACGCTCGAGGCGAAGCTGGCTTCGATCCAGTGTTACGAAACCCAATTTCCGCCGGAAAAACAGGGGCTTTTCGATCGCATCCGGGCTCTGGCCCTGGTCCAGGGCATGGCCGGCGGATTCGCGGCGGCGGAGATGTTTGCCAGCCCCCGCGCCCTGGGAACCCGCGACCTGATGGGGTTTCTCTTCCACGGCAAGCCGCGGCGCGGGGGGGGCCCGGCCGGCGGCGAGTGAGCGCCACCGCGGCCGATTTCCCGGGTCCGCTTGCGTGGGCCGTACGGCCGCAAGAGCCGTGAGAACCCACCGGGCCGGTTCCGTCGCCCTGCCGTGCCGCCGCTCAGCCCTGGATGACCGGGTTCACCAGAGCGCCAATTCCCGGAATGCGGATCTCCACTTCGTCGCCCGGTTCGAGGGTGAACTTTCCCTCGGGCACGATGCCGGTGCCGGTCAGGAGAAAAGCGCCGCTGGGAAAGCGGTTTTCCCGCCCCAGCCAGTCGATCAGGTCGTGAAAGGTGCGGGCCATGCGATCGGTGCTCGTCTGACCGAAGAACACGGTCAACTCACCGCGGCGAATCATCAACTCGATGGGCGATTCGTCGGCATCGGGCATCCACTCGGCCAGAGTAATCGCCGGGCCCAGCGCGCAGCAGGCGTCGTACACCTTGGCCTGGGGCAAGTACAGCGGGTTCTCGCCCTCGATGTCGCGCGAGCTCATGTCGTTGCCGATGGTGTAGCCCACCAGTTCGAGCCGGGAATTGAGCACGAGTGTCATCTCGGGCTCCGGAACGTTCCAAGCGGAATCGCGGCGAATCCGCACCGGCTGATCGGGCCCCACCACGCGGCTCGGGGTGGCCTTGAAGAACAGCTCGGGCCGGGGCGAATCGTATACCTGCTGGTAGCACCAGGCCCCACCGGTCGATTCGTCGATCCGCGCCGATTGGCTGCGGCGATAGGTAACGCCGGCGGCCCAAACCTCTTGCTGGTCGATCGGCGCCAACAAGATCGCTTCCTCGCGGGGCACGGGCCGGGTATGGCGATCGAGCAGAAACTCGACCGTGGCCGGGCGATCGTCGCTTTCCAGCACATCGGCCAGCGAGCGAAACTGCCCCCCGGTCAACGCCAGGGGAATGATCACCTCATCTTGCCAAACACCCACCCGCGGCTCGCTGCCACCCTGGCGAAATCGCACAAGTTTCATCGGGGCTGGCTCTCCTGGAACCTGGGGGCGGTGCACGGCGACGGCGGGCGCGGGCCGAGTTGGCGGGATCGTGCTCCCAATTCTTCAGCGTGGCGAGGGTTTCGACAAGGGCCGAAACGCGCGGATCTCGGCGAGCGTACCCGCCAAATCGGCCGGCAGGGGAGCAACCAATTCCAACGGCTGCCCGGTTTTCGGGTGATTCAGCCGCAACCGCGCCGCATGCAGCGCCTGGCGAGCCAAGAGCACCGTTTCATCATTCGGGTCGCCGCGCACTTCACCCCGCGTGAGCTGGGGGCGCCCGCCGTACTGGGCATCGCACAACACGGGGCACCCCAAGTGCGCCAGGTGCACGCGAATCTGATGCGTGCGGCCGGTTTCGGGCACGATGCGAACCGCCGCGTAGCCGGAGAACCGCTCGGTCACTTCGTAGAAGCTGCGGGCAGGCCGGCTGCGGGGGTCGTCGCGGCGAATCGCCATTTTTTCGCGCTGGCGAGGATGGAAACCAATGGGTTCGTCGACGTAGTCGCGGTCGCGGTCGGGGCGCCCGCTAACCAGGGCGAAGTATTCCTTTTCCACCGTGCGGTCTTGCCACTGTTGGGCCAAGGCATGGTGCGCTTGGTCGTGTTTGGCCACCACGATGACACCGCTGGTGTCGCGGTCGAGCCGGTGCACCACGCCGGGGCGCGAAGGCCCACCCACCTGGCTGAGCGTGTCGAAGTGCCACTGCAGGGCCGCCGTGAGCGTGCCCTTCCAGTGCCCCCGCGCCGGGTGGACCACCATGCCCGGCGGCTTGTCGACCGCCACCATCCAATCGTCTTCGTAAAGGATCGAAAGCGGAATCTCTTCCGCCGCATGGATGGCCCGGGCCAGCTCCGGCATGCGCACCACCACCACCCGTTGGCCCGGCACCAGGCGGTGCGAGGCCTTGGTGCGGTGCCCGTCGACCGTAACGCCGTTGGCGTTGATTAACTCCCGCAGCTTCACCCGGCTGTGACCGCGCAATTGCTCGGCCAAGAACCAGTCGAGCCGCCAGCCGGCATGCTCTTGGGAAACGACGAGCTCGACCGCCTCGCCCGGCGGGATCCCTCTGGCCATACGCACCACTCCCCGCGGGGCGGCAATTGTCGCGAGAGCCGCGGCCGTCGACGACGCTAGAAAGCCTCGGCCCCGCCCACCCGGCAGGTGGCGGACGGCGGCTGTCGAGCGCCGGCGTCTGGGGGGCGAGGCGACGAATCGCCGCCGGTCGCCGCTACGGAGTTGGCTCGCTCGCGGCGTCGGCTGGCTGGCCCTCGTTGGAATCGCTGGCATCGCCGGCCGAGTCACCGGTAGCGCCGCCGGATTCGCTGGCTTCGGCTTCCGCGCCCCCGCCTAGATCCAGAGCAGGCCCCTCTCCGCCCGGCCCGTCGGTCTCTGGCTCGCTGCCGCCCGGAAACAGCGAGGTTGGGTCGTCGGGCAGGCTCTCGAAGTCGAAGGGCGGCTGTTGCCCGGGAGATCCTAGTTCCGTCTGGCTCGCCGGCTGCGGATTCTGGGTGGCAAACCAATCGTAAAACTCGCGGGTGCTTTGCCGCTGGAGGTCGGCGATGCGGCCGCGGGCGGATTCGGCAAACAGCCCCTCGGGATAGTCGGCGACCAGCTTTTCGTACTGCTGGCGGGCATCGTCCAAGCGGTTGAGCGATTCGTAGGCGCGCCCCAAACCGATCAGGGCCCGCTGCTGAATCAGCGGGTCGCTCGAGGCCTGGCCCACCTCGGTGTAATTCGTTTCGGCGCTGCGCAGTTCGTCGAGCGCGGCGGGGCGGTTGCTGAAGAGCAGGTCGACCCCCTCGGCGGCTTGCATATCGGCCAAGCGAAGCTGGGCCCAAGTGGCCACCTCGGTGCCCGAGTAGTTCGACATGACCTCGCTCAACTGCTCGGTCTTCATCGAATTGAGGGCCGCGAAGTACTCATTCCAGCCGTCGCGCCGGATGCGTGCCGAGCGCTGATTGTATACCCCCCAGGCCAAGAGCACCGCGGCCACGGCCAGGACACCCGCCAAGAGCGTCCGGCTATAGGGTTGAATCCGCTCGACCGACTCGCCCAGCCAATTGGCCAGCGAGTTTTCCTCCAGCTCGTGGCGTCGCTCCGTCTTCATAACGATCCTGTGCCCGGGCGAATCTCCCGGTCGACGTGGAATGGCCCGCCCCGCGTTCGCTATTCCCCCTGGCGATGCACGTTTTCGCAGGCCCGGCAAGACAAGCGGGCGAGTATAGAACTGTTGACCGAAGGTCGTCAAGCTCGGCAACTTAGGTTCGAGCGGCCCCTGCCCTGGGAACCCTCCGAGCGGTACGGGTGGTGCTTGTCGATCCTCCGGGCGACCACTACGATCGCCCTGGCGAGCGGAACCTGGGTCCGCCGCGCGGCGGGCCAGGATTCGGGTCGGACGATCGGCACCCCCATGGACGGCAAACTCAATTCCGCGCAGCGACAAGCCGTCGAGACGCTCTCGGGGCCGCTGTTGGTATTGGCCGGGGCCGGCACGGGAAAAACCCGGGTGGTCACGGTCCGGATCGCGCGGCTGATTCAATCGGGTATCCGCCCCTCGCGCATTCTAGCGGTCACCTTTACCAACAAGGCCGCCAGCGAAATGCAGCAGCGGGCCGCCGCCCTGTTGGGAAAACGGCTCCGCGACAAGCCCGAGATCTCCACCTTTCACTCGCTCTGCGTGCGGATGCTGCGGCGCCATATCCGCCGGCTGGGTTACCCGAGTGAGTTCGCCATATACGATCGGGGGGACCAAGAGGGTTTGGCCCGGGCGGCCCTGCGCGAGTTGAAGGTGGGGCAGGAAAGCCTCCGCCCCGGCGACCTGCTCGCGCAGATCAGCGGTTGGAAATCGGCCGCCATTTCGCCGGCCACGGCGGGCTCGGTCGCGGCCAGCGACAAGCAACATCTGGCCGCCGCCGCTTACCGCCGGTATCAGAGGGCCTTGAAGGCCGCGGGGGCCGTCGATTTCGACGACCTGCTGCTGCTCAGCGAGCAGTTGCTCCGCGAATTCCCCGAGGTCCGCCGGGCCGAAGCCGGCCGGTTCGATCACCTGCTCGTCGACGAATACCAGGACACCAACGGCAGCCAGTACCGCATCGTACGCGCCTTGGCCGAAGGGCACCGCAATCTGTGCGTCGTGGGAGACGACGACCAGTCGATCTACGGCTGGCGCGGCGCCGAGGTCACCCACATCCTGAGCTTTCAGCGCGATTGGCCCGATGCCCAGGTGGTGCGGCTGGAAGAGAATTACCGCTCGCGGGCCCCCATCATCCAGGCGGCCAACAGGCTCATTGCCTTCAATCGCCAGCGCCACGCCAAGGTGTTGCGACCGTTTCGCGAAGGGGGCGAACCCCCGCGGATCCAGGTGTTTGGCGACGAAATCGCCGAGGCCGAACAAGTGGTGCGCGACGCCCAGTCGCTGATTGCCGCCGGTAAGGCGCAGCCCCGCGACGTGGCCATTTTGTGCCGCACCAACGAACAGCCGCGGGCTTTCGAAACCGAACTGCGCCGGGCCCGGCTGCCTTATGTGCTGGTCGGCGGCCAATCGTTCTTCGATCGCCGCGAGATCAAAGACATCATGGCCTACCTAAAGCTACTGGTGCGGCCCCAGGAGGAAACCGCCCTGCTGCGGATCATCAACCGGCCGGCCCGGGGCATCGGTCAGTCGACGGTCGAATCGCTGATGGCCGACGCCGTGGCCACGGGCAAGACCGTCTGGGAGATCTTGCCCGACGCCGGGCCCCGGTTGGGTCTGGCCGACCGGGCCGTGGCCGCCATCGACGCGTTTCGCCGCCTGGTCGACGGGTTTCGTAGCCGGGTGGGGCGCGGTTCGCTGGCCACGCTGGCGCGCGAACTGGTCGAAGCGATCGGTTACCGCCGCGAGTTGGAACGTGAGGTAAAAGACCCGGGCGAGCTGATGGCTCGCTGGAATGCGGTCGAAGAAGTGGTCAACTCGCTGGCTTCCTACGAATCGCGCTCTCCGAGGCCCGACTTGAACGAGTTTCTCAACGACCTGGCCCTGGCGGGCCGAGACGACGGAAGCGACAAGGAGGAGCAGCTCGAGCGCAACGCGATTGTGTTGATGACGCTACACAGCGCCAAAGGGCTGGAGTTTCCTCACGTGTACCTGGTCGGCATGGAGGAAGGCATTCTGCCCCACCAACGTTCGTTGGAAATGGCCGACTCCGCGATCGACGAAGAGCGGCGGCTGTGCTACGTCGGCGTTACGCGGGCACGCGAACGCCTGACCTTATCGCTGGCGCTAACCCGGATGAAGTGGGGCAAGCCACGCGGCACCGCCCCCAGCCGGTTTCTCTTCGAGTTGGCCGGAGAGGCCCAGCACCCCGAACTGGAGCTGGCCCGCCAGCGAGCCGAGGCCCAGCGCCGACAAGCCCCGCCGGGCGCGGGCAGTTCGGCATTTGGCAACCAGAGGCGCCCCGTGGCGGGCAAGCCCGCGGGCCGACCGAGCGGGGGGGCGGGGCGGCCTTCGGCGGCCGGCGGCGGCCGAGCGCGGCCCGCGACCACCGGCGGGCGCGGAGCGCGTTCGGGGCCTCCGCGAAACGGCCCCCCGCGCCGGCGACCGGGGACTAGCTAAACCCAGACGTCGATCCGCTCGTCGCAGTCGGCCGGCGCGACCAACACCGACTCGCCACAACCGAGCACCAGCGGCGTCCCCAGAATGTCGCCCCGGGCCAGCCGCTCCACGAGCAGCGTCTTGGCCACCGGTCGTTCGACAATGTTGCCCTCGCGGCACAATTCCGGACGCAGGTCGCGCGAAGAGGCTCGCAGCGTACGACCACGACAGCCGCAAAGGCTCAGATTCACGCGGCACCCGGGCGAGGGCACCAGGCGGTAAACCAACCCTAGCCGGGCCGTGGGAGTGCGGCGAATTCTCTGGAGGATCAACCCCAGCAAGGGGGCCGCCTGCATCGGTCGGACAGGGGCCACGGCCATCGGGGAACTCCTCCGGCAAAACAGGCTTCTCCCCGGAAACGTTTTCCCGAGGATTCTGAAACGCTGCTCCACGCAAAGCGGGGGCCAAGGCCGGGTACCTCGGCCGACCGCCGCTCACATAACCCCATGGCAGCGATGGCGTTACCATCGTAAGCCCTGGCCTGACGCCAAGGCCGAAGCGGTCCCGCGTATGTTGCCTGGAGGCGACCTGCTCCACGGCAACGTGGCGGTTTTGCCACCTGTTTTGTCAGCCAGGGGCCGGGGCGCCTATACTCGACGACCAGCGCTGACCAAGATTTCCGACGTCGCGGACATCAGCCCCACTGGGTTTCACCTGCCATGAAAATCTCGCGTCGCCAGTGGATCCAGACGGCCGCCATGACCATGGGTGGCTGGTCGTACCTGGGCAGCCGGCTGGCGCAGGCTCAGCCGGCCAGCGATTCCCCCGCCCGACCGCGAAGCCCCTTCCTCGAGGGCAATTTCGCGCCGGTCCATGAAGAGATTACCGCCGACTCGCTCTCGGTCGTGGGCCAGATTCCCGATGCGCTGCGGGGCATGTTCGTCCGCAATGGGCCGAACCCCCAGTTCACGCCGCCAGGCAACTACCACTGGTTCGACGGCGATGGCATGCTGCACGGCGTGCACCTGGTCGATGGCCGGGCCAGTTACCGCAATCGCTGGGTCCGCACGGCCGGGTTCGTGGAAGAAGCCGCGGCCGGCCGCGCCCTTTGGGGCGGGCTTTCCGATCCGCCCGATTTGAACAAGATTCTGTCGGGCAAGCCCCCCTTTAAGAACGCGGCCAATACGGCCCTGGTTTGGCACGATGGCCGGCTGCTGTGCCTGTGGGAAGGGGGCGAGCCGTACCAGGTCGAACTGCCCGGCTTGGGCACCGTGGGCCCCTACGATTACCAGGGTAGGTTGCACCACCCCTTCACGGCCCATCCCAAGGTGGACCCCGTGACCGGCGAGATGTTGCTGTTCGGCTACTCGGCGCTCACCCCGTTTGTGCAGTACAGCGTGGTCAACCCGGCCGGCGAACTGGTCAGCACCGAGGCGGTGAGGCTGCCGCGGCCGGTGATGATGCACGATTTCGCCGTGACCGAGCGGTACTCGCTGTTTCTCGACCTGCCGGCCACGTTCAACCTGGCCCGCGTGGGGCGCGGCGAACCCATTCTGAAATACGAGCCGCAATTCGGGGCCCGCGTGGGAATTCTACCCCGGCACGGACAAGGCTCGGACGTCCGCTGGTTCGAGATCGATCCTTGCTTCGTGTTTCATACGCTCAATGCCTGGGACTCGGGCGACGAGGTGACGCTGGTGGCCTGCCGGATGCCGGAGTACCCCGACATTTTGAGCACGGGCCCCGCGCCGGCCGATTCGTCGGCCAACCCGCTGCCTGGCCTCACTCGGCTGCACCGTTGGCAATTCAATCTCTCGACGGGCAAAACCCAGGAACAGCCGCTGGCGGAAACGGCCTGTGAGTTTCCCCGAGTGAACGACAGCCAGTTGGGTAGAGCGACCCGGTTCGGCTACGCCATGGACCTGGCCAGCGGCGGCCTGGCCAAGTTCGACTTGCTGTCGGGCCAGGTCGCTCGGCACAGCTACGGCCCCGGCCGCCAGGGGGGCGAGGGGGTGTTCGTCGCTCGTCCCGGCGCTACGGCCGAAGACGACGGCTGGCTGCTCAACTACGTGTTCGATCAGGCCCAGGGACAGAGCGAGTTGGTCATTGTCGATGCCCGCTGGCTCGAGTCTCCGCCGGTGGCCCGCGTGCGGCTGCCGGTGCGGGTACCGTATGGATTTCATGGTGCCTGGGTCAGCGAAGCGCAGCTCGCCAGCCAAAAGGTGGCCGAAGCCGCTTGATGCATTCGGCGGGCCGCGCGGCCTTCGCCCCTGGGAGGAAAGGGGCATTGGCACCTAGGGAAGGGTATTTATCGTGCTGGTGTTGAGTCATCGTGGCGAACATCGCCAACTTCCGGAAAACACGCTCTCGGCCTTCGCGGCCGCCGTCGATCAGGGCATCGACGGGATCGAAACCGACATCCGCCTCTTGGCCGACGGCCAACTGGCCCTGTTTCACGACAGCCACGTACCCGACGGCCGGGCCGTGGCCGGCCTCTCGCTTCCCGAGCTACGCGCGGCCACGGGCCGGGTGGTGCCGCTGTTGGCCGAGGCGCTCGAGCGATGGCCGGAAATTCTCTGGAACCTGGAGATTAAAGCGGTCGAGGCGGTCGAACCGCTGCTGAAGTTGCTCGGCGGCGTAAAACTGCGGCGCCGGCCCATGATCAGCTCGTTTTGGCACCAGGTAATCGCCCAGGTAAGCGAACACAACGACCTGGACGTGGCCTACCTGGTCGCCCACCGGCCGGCCGATATTCGCCGCGACGTGGCCCCCTGGTGGCCAGCCACGCGGGCACAGCGGGTCGTGGTCTGGAAGAGCGAGTTTATCGACGAGGAAACCATCGCCACGGCCAAACACCTGGGAATCGCCAACTGGGTGTTCGGGCTGTATACCCTGGAAGAACACCGCCACGCGGCCCAGTGGGGGGCCGATGCCCTGATTACGGACCGCATCGATTGGGGATTCGCCTGGCGCCGCGCGGGTTGAGGCCCCCCCAGTTCTAGCCGCTCGCCGCTGGCTACACGGACTCGATGAACATGCCGCGCCGAAGGCGTTCCTTGCGGCGGGCATCGTCCAGCTTGGCGGCGATTTCGCGAACCTGGTCGATGCCGTAAAGCAGCAGTCGCGGATCGGTGGTGTCGCTGGAGGAGATGCAGATGGTGCCGGTTCCCAGCAGGCGATCGACCACTCCCTGCTCGTAACCGATATCGTCGATGTCGATCATTTCGATCCGGTTGATTTGCCGCCGCAAGATGCCGGTTTCGTGAAAGAATCGCTGACTGGTGAGCCGGTAGGAAATGCTCAGCCGCCGGTAGGCCAGCAGCAGCACATGGTAGCCCCAGAGCAGCGCCAGGGCCCCGGCGATCGCGAGCCAGGCCCCCTGTTGATGAACCGTCAGCCCGACGGCGATGCCCGCCAGGGTGACCAGGCCGCAGAATACCCAGCTCGGAATCATCGCCTTGGGCGAATAGCCGCCGCGCCACAAATCCACTTCGGGGTCGTTGCGGCTCACGCGCGGGCCGGGGCGCGCGGGCCCCGCGCCCCCCGCCGGGCTATCGCCCCCGGGATTATTCGCCATGCGCTGGCCACACTGCGGACAATACGCGGCGCCAGCCGGCGCTTCGGTTCGGCATGCGGGGCATCGCATCGACGGCTTTCCTGGCCAGGGGAGCGGTTTGGGGAGAAAGTCGCCCGGCGCATCGGGCAACTTTGCTCGCTGGGTTCTTGTTATTAGCTGGCCGATTATAAAGCTTGCGCGGAAACAGCGTGAGCCGAGCAAAAAACCTTCTCGGGCGGCCGTAATTTTCAGTCACCGGCCCCCGCGCGCTGGATCCGCTGGCACCGCTGGCGCGGCGGCTTCGGTCCGCGCGAACCGTCCCCAGCGGTCGGCGAGTGATTCCGCCCGGCCGCAACCTGAATTATAGTAAAGTGCTGCCGATCGCGGCCGCAGTCCCTGCGCTCCCGCCGGAGATTCGCCTTCATGCGCTGCCCGTTCTGTCGCACCGACAACGACAAGGTGATCGATTCGCGGGCCAGTCAGGACGGCTACGCGATCCGCCGGCGCCGCGAATGCTTGAATTGCAAACGGCGGTACACCACCTACGAGAAGATCGAAGAGGCCCAAATTCGCGTGGTCAAGAAAGACGGGGTCCGCGAGCCCTTCGATCGCGACAAGATCAAGCGGGGTCTGGAGAAAGCCTGCTGGAAACGTCCCGTGGCCGACCAGCAGATCGAGCAGGTGGTTTCGGCCATCGAGAACGAAGTGTATTCGACCTGCGACAGCGAGATCGACAGCCGAGTGCTGGGCGAGGTGGTGATGCGCCATCTGCGGCAACTCGACCAGGTGGCATTCGTGAGGTTCGCCAGCGTGTACCGACAGTTTCAAGATGTGCGCGACTTCGTCGAGGAGCTCGAACCGATGCTCGACGAAACCAACCAGGCGGGGCGGCGGTAAGCGGCCATGAACCAAGCCAGTCGTTCCGCGGGCCAAGAGGGTCCAGCGCCGGTCGAGATCAGCTCGCCCCCCCAACTCTTGCCCGAACCGGGTTGGACCGAGTTGCAACTGGAACAGTGGGCCATTGCTCCGGCCTTTGTCAGCGGCGACCCGCACTCCGACCGGCTTCGAGTGCGCTACTTTCGCCGACAGACCGACGAGGCATTTGTCGCCAAGGCCTGGTTTGGGCCGCGCACCGAGGGCCCGCCCGGCCATGCCCACGGGGGAAGCATCGCGGCGGTGCTCGACGAGGCGATGGGCGCGGCGGCCTGGTTCGCCGGCCACGCCGTGGTCGCTGCTCGGCTCACGGTCGACTTCCGGGCCATGCTGCCGCTGGAAACGGTGGTGCTGATCGAAACCCGCCTGGACCGAGTCGAGGGACGCAAAGTGCACCTGGTGAGCCGGATGACCGACCCCGGCGGGACGCTGATCAGCGAGGGGAGCGGTCTGTTTATCAAGCTGGCCGAGGGTTAGCGGCGGGCTCGTCTGGCCACCTCCGCGATTGGCGCTGAACGGGGCGCGCCGTGCGGGGGCCGGCATCGGAGGGCTGCTGAAAAGCCGAACGACCGGCCGGAGCACGCTGGCCCCGGCCGGTCGAAGCCGGTTTCCGTAACGCTGGCGGCCAGGCCGCGGGCTACTTCTTCTTCTTGGCCGCCGCCTCGCACATTTTCATCACCTTGGCGGCGTTGGGCACCACCTTTTTCATGACGGCATCGACCTTTTCCTTAAGCTGCTTCATCGACGCCAGATCGTTCTCGGCGGCCTGATAGAACTTCGCCACGGTCGGATCGGTGGCCTTCGCCATCCGTTTTTCGGCCCCCTTGACCATTTTTTCCATCGAGCGCCACGACTCGACGTGGAACTTGTGCGTGGCCACGCAGTCTTTGTACATGCTCTCGATGTTGCGCCGGTACTGGTCTCCGTAAACCTCTTTCTTCTGTGAGAGCCCCTTCTCGATCGAATTGGCCTTGCCCTCGATCGAGGTGAGGTTCATCTTGTCGTGCTTGACGACTTTGTTCAGTAGCTCGGCCGTTCCTGCGGCCAGCCGCTTCGCCTCTTCGGCCATGGCCTTTGACATGCCCAGGCCTTCCTTGGCCAGAGCCAGGGCCTGATTCTTGATCGCCTCGGCCTCTTTGGCGAGCGAGCCGATCTTTTCGACCTTGGTACCGCATTGCTTCTGGTCGTTCATCAACTTGCCAACTTGCTTGTTGAAGTTGGCGACCACGGTCTTATCGAGCGAGTGGGCAGGGCCGCTGCCGTTGTAGCCGCGGTAGCCGAACCAGCTCTTGCCGTAATCCTTGGTGTCTTCCACCATCACGTCGTACATTGTCTTGATGAAGCTCGCCGGTTGGGTGGCAGCCTCCAACTCCTTGCGGAACATGGCCGGGTTGGGGTCCGAGGCGAAATTCTTGAGCGCGGTCTTGGCCCCGTTCAGGCTCTTCTGAGCCTCGGTCAGGTACCGCTCCACTTTCAGGGCATATTCCTTGAAGTTGACCGCCACGCCCGCGATATCCGTGTCGAGCTTCTTGGCGATCACCTTGCCCTTGGCGTCGAGCTCCTTTTTCATCTCGGCGATTTTTTTCTTGTCCCCCTTGGCCTTCTCCAGCTTTTCGAGTTCAACCTTGAGCTTCTTGTACTCAGCGCCCAAGGAATTGATGGTGTCCATCGTGTACGCGGTATACGCCATGCTCAAACCCCTTCTGCGGAACTAGAATCGAAAAATGGGAATCGGCGGTTTCCGCCGTCTGCCAAGCGGCCACCTCCCGGCGGGCCGATCGGCGCCGAACTGGCACCGAGCCGATTTAGACTTTGACGCCCCCCTTGATCACCTTCTTGCGGTACTCGCCGTAAGCGGGAACCAGGCGCTTCATGATCGTCGTTGCGTCTTCGTACAGCTTCTTGGCCGCAGCCTCATCGCTCTTGGCCTGCTTGTAGTTCTTCGCAATATCGGTATCGGTGCTCTTGCCAAGCGTGGCCTCGGCGGCCTTGGTCAGCTTCTCGATGGCCCGCCAGCCAGTTTGCAGATACTTGTGCCCGGCAATGGCGTTTTTCTGCAGGCTGTCGGAATTGCGAATCACATCGGGGGTGCCCTTGGGGTTGGACTTCATCATGCTGCCGATCGTTTTCTCGGCTTGCTCGACAACCGCGTAATTGGTCCCCTTCTTGTTGATCATGTCGTTGAGAATCTTGCCGGTGTTCTGCGCCAGCTTTTCCGATTCCTTCTTGCCGGCGTTGGTGGCACCCAGGGCGGCGTTCACGGCCGTGCGGGCCCGATCGGCTAGCGTTTCACCTTGCTTGATCATCACCTCCATTTTTTGCAGCTTGCTGGTGAACGGCTTTTGCTCGTTCATGATTTTGCCGACCGTGGCGCTGAACTTGGCCGTGTACTTTTTGTCAATCTTGTAGGCGTTGGTCGGGTTGAACTCGCGATACTCGAACCAGCTCTTGCCGAATTCGTTGGCATCTTGCTTGGCGGCGTCGTAAACCCGCTTCATCCGCTCGCCGGTTTTGGCGGCCACGTCGAACAGTTTCTGATTGGTGCGCATGTCGGGGTTTTTCTCGAAGGCCTTGAGCCCCGCTTCGCCCAGTTTGTACTCCTTGATCATGTCGGTCAGGGCCGTATCGACCTTTACGGCGTGTCCTTTGAAGCTCGACGCCACGGCCGTGATATCCCCCTCGAGCTTCTGCGCGATTTTTTTGCCCAAGAGGTCGACTTCTTTCTCGGCTTCCTTGATCTTGTTCTTATCCCCCTTGCTTTTCTTGAGCTGCTCGAATTCGCCGGCCTTCTTCTTGTATTCGGCGCACAGCTTCTGAGCCTCGGTCGCAGGGTAGGATTTGTATCCCATCTCTTGAAGGTTCCTCTAAAACTGAAAATGGGTTTCGGCGCCGGCCCAACAGCCGTCGCCTTTGCAAGTAGCGCTGCCGTCGCTCGGCGCTACGCCGGCCGATGCTGCCCGCTGGCAGCTCTGGCCGGTAGCGTTTCCGCGGCGCGGCATGCGCCCGTTCGCGCCCCTGGGGGGTGCGACTTCAACGCCGATCGCCAAGGCGGCCGTTCGCCGGGGCGCCTTTCCACGGTCAGCGCGTTTCTCGGTCGTGCCACGATGGCCTTGCGCTCGCGCCGCTGAATCGGATCGAGAACAGGCCGCTCGGTTCGGCTTCGACTGCCACACTGTACTACTCCCCTGCCAAACCGACAACGAGTTTTTCTCCGCGCGGCGGCGCGACTCGTGCGCCGCGCCGAGGCCGGCGCGCGGTGCGCCGCCCGTGGCCCGTTGACCCCAGCGGCCGTCGAGCCCCGCGCCAGCCTGGCGCTCGCTGAGGGGCTAGGCGACCCAAGCGGCACCGCGCCGCGGCGTGCAGTCGCCACGCGCGGCGCAGGGCCCGATGGCCCTCGCCCCGCTTGACGGCCGGGCACCCTACCTTCATGCTCACTGGCTCCGCGGCGCCGCCCCCGCAGACTGGTGACGCCCGGTCCCCAATAACTCGCGGGGCCTGTTTTCAGGCGTTTTTTCATGACTACTGTCCCCTCTGCCGGTGGCGAGCCCACGGAATCGCGGTCGCTGTTGACCCTGGTCGGAACGGGGATTAACCCGGTTTGCCAGCTCACGCTCGAGGCCCGGGCCCTGATCGAATCGGCCGATCGCGTGCTGCACCTGGTCAGCGATCCGGTGGCGGTCGGCATCATCGAGCGGCTTCATCCGGGGGCCAAATCCCTCGCCGGCTACTACCTGGAGCAGCTCGACCGCGGCGTCAGCTACGACCTGATGGCTCGGGCCATCGTGCTGCACCTGCACGACTGCCGGCATCTGTGCGTGGTTTTCCAGGGGCACCCAGGAATCTTCTCGGTTCCGGGCCACGAGGCCCTGTCACTGGCCCGAAGCGCCGGGTTTCGCGTGCGGCTCGTGGCGGGCGTTTCGGCCGAGGATTGCCTGCTGGCCGACTTGCAGATCGATCCTGCCGTGCAGGGGATGCAAAGCTACGACGCCACCGATTTTCTGCTCCGCCGCCGCGTTATCGACAAAACCGCCGGGCTCATCCTGTGGCAGGTCGGCACCGTCGGCGACGTGACCGGGGCCTACATCAGCCAGGGCTACCGGCCCCCTCACCTCGACGCCCTGATCGAGGTGCTTAGCGCCGAGTACGGGGCCGACCACCCGGTGACCGTGTACCGGGCCGCCGCTTACCCGCTGTGCGAGCCTTCGATTCAAACCCGCCGCGTGGCCCAACTGGGCGAGGCGGAAATGACCTCGGCCTCGACGTTGTACGTTCCCCCGCTGGGGCCCCCAGAAGTCGACCACGTGATGGAACGCCGCCTGGGGCTGGCCGAGGATCAATTGGCCGAAAAACAGAATCAAGGGCCGCTGGTAACCCATTGGACCAGGGCCGTGGCCGCTGCCCAGGCCGAAGAGGGGAACGGCGAAGCCTGACGCCCCCCCGGGAACCCCTGACGCCCGCTGGCCCGAGGGGGCGGAAGCGACCCTTGAACCGGATCGCCTCGGGCGACTCGGGACCGAGCGTCGCCCTCCGCCCAATGGCTGGCACGAACCGAATTCGCAAGGTGCACCCCGATGAGCTCACCCCAAGCACTGATCGACTATTTCGCCGAGCTTGTGCTCGACCCTCGCAAGCTGGCCCGGCTGCTCACCCAACCCAACCTGGCGGTCCGCACTTCGAGCCTGCCGGCCGACTTGCGCGAGTTGGTTCTGGCCGCCAATGGCGACGCAATTCGCCAGCAACTGCGCGGCGGCGCCGCCGACCCGTCGGGATCCGAGCCCGCGGCCAATGGCTGAACGCCCCAGGCGGGGCTGGCCGCCGAGGGCCGCCCCGGGGTGGCTACGGCTCGATTTGGGGAGCCACGAGCGGCAAGGTCTGGCCCCCGTCGGCAATTTCCACCACTACCGGCCTTTCGTTCTGCCAGGCGTCGGCCTGTAGCGAGCGGAGCCGGGTAAGCCGCAACTGGAAGTCGCGCAGCCGCTCGAGGGTGGTGCTTTCGTAGGCAAAGCCATGGACGGCGATCCGATTCTCCGAGTCAAACGCGTGGGTGATCCGGTCAGCCCGGGGGGCGACCTCCACCTTTTGCGAGGTCAGGCCGGGCGAATCCTCGGCATGGCGCTCGACCACGACAACCCAACTGGGCTGGCCCGCTTCGCGCGGGGCGCGCAAGTACACTCTTCCGCTCCAGCCGGGCAGATCGTCGTACACGATTCCGGGCCGGTCCACACCGCTCAGCTCGGCAGCCTCGGCTAGCGAAAGCTGGTGGTCGGCGGGTGTGAGGCGGGGCCGGCACCAGACGCGCACTTCGGCCCAGCGGGCCTCGAGCGGCCAAGGCTCGGCTTGCCAGCGCAAAACCGGCACGGACCGCTCGGGCTCGAAATTGACGTCGTAAAACACAAACGGCGGCCCCTCGAGGGGGCCTTGCGGGCCGCGCGGCGTTACCTCGAGCCAAACCTCGGCCGGCCGCGGCAGAAAGCGTTGCTCCAGGTTCTGGAACGAAAACGTGAAACTCACCCCGCTCCCCGCGTTCAGCGGCCGGTGGACGCCGAGCCAAATATCGGTCGAAGGACTGGGGCCGGCATCGGTCAACGGGGCGAACTTGGGCGACCCCTGGTCGTAGCGGGGGGTTTCCAGATACCGGCCGCTGGGGGCCAAGGCCAACTCGAGCGATTCCCCGCCCGAAAGCTCGACCGCTTCGCGAACCGGCCCCACGCCCACCACGTAGCGCTCGGCCCTGGCAGGCGGGGGGCGAATAGTGACGGTTTGCCCGGAAGGGGCTTCGCCGATTCGGCGTCCGGCGGCATCCTCGACGTAGAACGGCTGTGGCCCAAGCAGGTTTTCCAGCGACCGGACCAGCGAGGTGGCATTGTCGGCGGTGGCGAAGCTGCCCCCCGATTCGCCGGCCAGCCGGGCAAACTCGCGCTGGGCCTGGTCCGCCTCGTTCTCCTCGATTTCAAAGCCCACGATATGGATCGGCACGCGTTGGGCGTTGAGCGCGGCGAGCACGTCGCCGATGTTGCGCGGCTGGGGCGAATTGAACTGGTAGTTGGCCCCGTCGGTAATCACCACGATTTGCCGTTCGGCATCGGGATTGTCACCCGCGAAATCGCCCAGCGCTTCGATCAGGGCCAGGTACAAAGGCGATTCACCCCAGGGCTTCACCGAATCCAGAAGGCCGGTCAGTCCGCCCGCCACGATTGGGTCGAATCGCCCCAGGGGCAGCACCCGCTCCACATCCTCGCTGGGCACCAGCCCCGCGGGAATGGGTCGGGCATAGGTGGTTTGTTGGAGCAGCCGGCCTTGGCGCTCCAGGTCCCACCCGACCCGGTGTCCAAACAGCCGCACCCCAACTCGGTCTCGCCCGCTTTGGGCTAACAAACGGAGCATTCCCTCGAGGGCCGCCCGGGCAGCCTCGAGCCGAGTCACCGGTTGATTGCCTTGGGGGCTTTCAACCGCGGTCAACTCGTTCATGCTCTGCGAACAGTCGAGCAGGAACACGACCGAGGCTTGGCGCCGGCCGGCTCCGCCGACCATCACCCGGGGCGGACCATAGCGATAGGGCTTGTAGTCCACGCGGAGGCCGCCGGCATTGCGCACCAGAGAACTGCCCCGATAGGCATGCCCCCGCCACAGGGCCACCGCGTCGAGCACCGGCCCGCGTCCGTCGAGTTCGGGCCCCAGCAGCGAAAACTCAATCTGCGCGGGCCGCTCGGCCACAGGCTGTACCGAGCCGCTCGACCCCGCGATTCGCCCCTGGGCATCGGCCAGGAAAACGGCCGGCTGGCCAGGCGGTAAGTCGGCCAGGGCCGCGGGCGAGGTGGCCCGCACTTCGATGGTGACCGGAACTTCGTCGATCTGCCCCACCACCAGCAAGTCGCCGGCGGTTACCGCGAGCGCCGTCCGACCCGCTTCCCGTCGCCTTTGGGCCAGTTGTTCGAGGGCGGCCAACTCGGTCTGAACTTCAGCGACGGGCTCGAACAGGTCGCGGGCAGCCGCCAGGTAGTCGGCGGCGGCGCGGTCGCAGAAGCTCGATTCGCCGAGCGCGGCCGGTCCGAGGAAGTCGTCCAGGCTGCGGGCGACCTGCCAGGCGATCAGCTGCTCGAGCTCGAGCCGCCGCAAGCGCTTGGCCGGGTCGACGTCGAGCGCTTCCAATTTCCAAATCGCGGTGCCGCGGACCAGGTTGTCGGCCAGGTTCCAGCCGAGCCAGGTGGTGTGCGGCGTGGGAATCGACCCCGGGGCCGAGGCATTGGCCGCGGCAGCGTCGCCCACCAAACGCAAGTCGCCCAGCCGCCGAACCTCGGCCGGCACATTGGCCAGCCGGCGGCGAATTTGCTCACCCCAAGCGGCCACCTGCCGTTCGGGAGAGAGAACCTCGATGACCGGTTCGGCACCGGCTTCGGGATTTGCTTCAGCGGCGGGCTTCTCGCTCGAGTCTTCGTTGGAAGGCGCGTCGGCCTGGGCCTGGCCCCTGGGAGCCGCGCTGGTGGCCTCGGCCAGCCAGGCCCGCATCGGATGGTTTTGCCAGCGGGCGGTCATTCGGTCGACGTAGGTGGCCAGCGGGGCGCTGTCGGCCGGTTGAAGCGACGCCTCGCCCACGGGCAGGGGGCGGTAATCGCGGTGCGATTGATTGACCACCAAGGTCCGCAAGCGCGTCAGCTCCTCGCGTTGTCGGGCTGGAACCAACGGCGTATCCAGCAAATCGCCCAGCGCCCGCAGGACCCGGGGATCGGCCGGCCGGGACTTGAGTACCCGCTGGATCTCGCGATCGAACAGCTCCACCAACCGTTGGTAACCCGTCGAGACTCGTTGGGCCAAAGGGGCAAACGGCGGCCCCGCGGCCGGAGAGTCCACCTCATCGGCGGGGCCCTCGGCGAGCACCACGGCCAACTGGTTCAAATCGTCGACCAGGGGGAGCAAGGTCTGGTTGATGACCTGGTCGATTTCTTCCGAGGTCTGGCCAGCCGGAACCGGAGCGCAAAACCACTGAGCCAGCCAGGGCAGTTCGGCCCACACCCGATCGCGAAGGGCCGTGGCCTCGCGGGTCGCATCGGACCAGGCCTGGGCCGTGCCGTAGGCCGCTTCGGCCTGGGCAAACGACTGGGCGGCCGCGGTGAGCGACTCGTCCGTGGCGATCAGCAGCTGGTCTTCCCCCTGCCGGCGCAGTCGCTCGGCACCGGCCGCGGCGGCCCGCAGCCAGGGCACCACGCCGGCCTCGACCGGGGCCGCGGTTTGCTCGGCCATGAGCCGGCAGCGCAGCGAGGCGCCAACCAGCGCCGGCTGGTCGGCAAAGACCCCGCCGGCCCAGCGGTCGACCAGCCGCGGCCAGTGGGCCTCGGACCAGAGCGGCATCTGCTGGTCGAGCGCCAGCAGCGAACCGAGTTGGCTTGCCCGCGGCTGCGCGGCAAACGCCAGGAGCTTGTCGGTAAGTTGCGCGGCCCGATCGGCGGGCAGCAGTTCGAATCGGGCCGCCAGGGCCAGCGAATGCAGGGAGAGCTCGTCGGGGAGCCGCGTCCGGCGCCCGGTAAAGGGATCGCGGCGCCGGTAGCTCTTGGCCTCGGCGTCCCCCTCGACCCGTGCCAGCGCCTTGCCCAGTTGCTCGGAAAGTTGGCCGTACAGCCCGACGGCGGCCGCTTCGTAAGCCGCTCCGGCCCTGGACGCCTGTTCGAGCCAGACCAGTTGTTGCTCGAGTTCGCCCCAGGCCCGGGGGTTGTCGCGCCAGGGCTGCCGGGCGGCCATTTCGTCGTGCTGCACCCAGAGCCGGCCCAGGTTGGATGCGGGCACGGTCGGCTGGGGTGGGTCGTGCGAGGGCGTGGATTGCAGGTTGCGCCGGCGCCAGCCGCTGCTGGTGGCCCAGGCCGCCAGGAAGTCGTCGCCATCGGCCGGAGTGCGCCAGGGTTCCTGCCGGTCGGCGCGATTGGCTTGTACCCAACGGTCGACGTGGTGGGCCAGGTACCGCACCAGCTCGCCGAGCGAAACGCGGCGGTCGTTGTTGCCCCCCTCGGCGGTTTCGTCGGCGGCCCCCGCCAATCCCAGGGCAAAGTAGTGGCCAAAGACCGATCCGCCCAAGTTGTCCGACGCCCAAGACAATTGCCCGTCGCGGGCTGAGCAGAGCACGGTCAGATTGGGAACCTGGGCCGCATCGACCACCTGGGGCACGCTCGCGCTGAAAGTATTGTCAAGCACTCCCAGGTTCCAATTCACCCGCGCGCGCTGCACGTCGAGCACCAGCAACTTATGCACCCGGGACGGCAGCCCGGCCGATTTAATGCAGCCAAGTAGTTCGTCGAGCGTAAGCCAGCTTTCGGCGCGCAGGGGCTGGGCCCCCGGCGGAATCAGGCAGGCAACTCCTTCGCCGTTGACGGCGCCGTGCAGGCTTACGTAAACGATCACCGCCTCGGTACGCGGGTTGCGCCGCCACGATTGTTCGATCGAACGCTGCAGGGCCGCCAGCAATCGATCGCGCGTGCGCGATTCGAGCGACAAATCGGAGACTTCCAGGGTTTCACGCCCCAGCGACTGCAGCGCAAGCACATCTTCGCGCGAACCGGCCAAGGGGGTCAGCGGCCAGGCGTACGAAGCCGTCGGATGCTCGGAGACGATGATCAACGGAGTGCGCAGCGGGCGATAAAGCAAGTAAACCGCCAGGGCGCCCATCAGGCCGAGCGCCGTAATCGTCAGGCCGATGGTGCGGAGCCGCCGCCACCGCAGGTCGCGTTCGACCAGTTCGAGCGGTTGCGCGTTCCAATCGCGCTGCCAACGGTGCCGCAGCACCGGGCCCGCCGCTCGGCCGCTCCGCCAACTGGCAGGCCCCGCGGAGGTGCCGCTACCGGGCGAAGCTGGCAATCCTGGGTCGGCTCCCGACATCCCCTACGCTCCCTCTTCGGCCGGCACGGCCGCGGGCGATCGGCTTGGCCCTAGTTCAGGGTTTCGATCTGGGCTCGATCGCGCAGCCAGTTCAAATACACTTCGGTCCGCCGCTGGCGGCGCTGGCGGAGAATTTCACCGCGGATTTCGTCGGCCACTTCTTCGAGCGGGGCCACCCGCGCTCGGCGCCGCTGGAGCACTCGCACGACGAGCAGCTGTTGGCCATCGTCTATCACCGGGCTCGGGGCGCCAACCGGAAGCCGCGAGACTGCCCGCGCCACGAGCGGCGAACCACACTCCTCGGCCGTGGCCCAGTCGTAAACCTGGGTCTTCACCTGCCGGGCTCGCTGCGGGTCGACCGGGGCCGCGGAATCGTGGGCGGCGCCGCTGAACTGCTCGAGCAGGGCCCGGGCCCCCTCGCGTCCGCCCACCACGCGAGGATCGACCGAAAGCTGTTCCCAGCGAAACTCGCCGGGACGCTGAAACTGTTCCAAATTCGCCTGGTAGTAGCTGGCCACCTCGGCCTGGGTAACTTGCCCCTGGGCCTCGGCGGCCTGCCAGAGCCAGGCCGCCGCTAGCTGGGTTTCAAGCTCGGGATGCGTGGGATACCGCTCGGCCAGCGCCCGCCAGTCGCCCACAACCTCGCTGGCGCCCGTCTCGGTTGTTCGACGCTCGGCCGCGGCGGGATCGCGCTCCAGGGCCTCGCAGGCTGCCTGGCAGAGCAGGCGGCGATCGATGGCCAGCCGCAGCTCGTCGGCCATGATTGCCCGACGGGCATCGCTTCGGCCCGCGGGTGGGATGCTGCGAGCCAACCGCTCGGCCCGCTGGCGAAACTGGGGAGGCAAGTCGTCGAGCGTGATTTCCTCGCCGTTGACTCGGGCCAGGACCTCTTGGCGATCGTTCGGCTGGTTCAGCGAGGTACGCCGCACGGCCGACCCACCGCGGGGTGCTCGGCTCAACGGAGCGGTCGACTCGGGAGGGTGCTGACCCAGCGGTTGTGGCTCGGCCCCGCCAGGCGCGGCGTCGGTGCCGGCCCCGCTGGTGGGCGAATCGGCCGCGGGAGCTGGCTCGACCTCCACGACCCAAGGAGCGGCTGGCACCTGACAGCAATCGGCCGAGCGGCGACTGCTGGCGGCGATGGCTTGAGAATTGCCCAGCCGGGATCGGGCCCCCGCGGCCGGCGGCGGTAGCTCGAGCGGCAGACCCGGTGCCCCTGCTGCGCCCCCAGCGGCGGCGTCTCCGCCCCCTTCGGCGCCACCTCCTTCAGGCGCACCACCCGGTGCGCCGCCACCCTCTGCCGCGGGCCCGGCGGCTGCGGCGGGTCCCGCCGCGGCGGTCTCGGGCGCGGCCCCCTCGTCGGCGGTTGGGCCCTCGGTGGGCAGTGCCTCTTGCGGTGGGTTGCCACAGCCGGCCAGCGCCAGCCGGGCGTTGCGGCGAACTCTCGGTGACGGCTCCTTGAAGCAACCCTTGGCGTCGCGGTCGTAGGCAATTTCTCGCAGCCGCTTGAGCACCGCCGGACCGCAGCACGCGCTTTCCTTGCACAGACAACAGGGGCTGCCCGAGGTTCCACGCAGGGCCTTAACGGCCTCGAAGCGAACAACCTCGGTACAGTCGTCCAAGGCTGCCAGAATGGCTTGCTCCACCTCGGGATAGCAGCCGCCGCAGCCAATCGTGCCCAGGTAGCGAATCGCCTTGGCCTTTTGGGCCGCCTGATCCTCTTCTCCCTTGACCGCGGCCGCTTCCTGAACCGCCGGATTCGACGATTCCAGGTTGGCCGGATCGGTAATCGCCAGCAACTCGGGCTTGCCTTCGAGCCCCGGGAACCGCGAGCCCAACCGGTTGCGAATGCGGCCGAGCAGGCCGCCAATGCCCTTGGCCAGACCGGTCAGGCCGAGCCACTGTGGAAGGGTTTGCTTGGGGCAACAGGGTTGCGCGGGGGGAGCCACGGCGACGACCGTGGTGGCCCCGGCCGTAGCCGTGGTGGGCACCTGGGGAACGGCCGGAACCGGCGGCGTGGCCGGTATGGCGCAGCCCAAACTGCCCATCAGCACCAAGGCCAGCGCCCAGCCCAAGGGGCGCCGGGCAGCCCGAAGTTGCTCTGGGAACGACCGGAGGTGGGGCGTCTCCAGGGCTTCGACCGCGCGCAGCGTTGGCGCTCGCGTCGGCCGCCGCCGCAAACTCAGCGCGATCGTTAAAGTCCGCAACATCAGCCTGCGTTATCGGAAAACTCTGCCCCTAACTTGAGAGGCTGGGGAAAGATTGCCGGCAGGCCGCTGGCGCCGGCTAGCCACACAAGGCGGGTAAGAGGGGCTTGGTATCGCCTTGCTTTCCTTGCCACCGGCAACCAGCTCGCCCGCCCCCCGGTCTGCCGGGGGGGTGGGGGTGGCGGTGCCTGCGGTCCCCAAATGGCGCTCAGCGCTTGACCGGGGCCCAGTACAATTCAGCGCCGGTGTGTCAGAGCGGGTGTGTCGCTGACTCAGCCGCAAACCGGCACCCGGACCGCCGAATGCCGACAGGTGCCCGTCGGCGCCTCGGCCCGGAGCGCGGCGAGGCGCGTTGCAAGTCGCCGTAACGCCTGCCTCGAATCGTGCATCGAACAGAAGTGTTCGGCCCGACCGAGCGGAGCGCCGGATTTCACCCGTACCGCGTGCAGAAGGTGCCACCGATGCGTCGCTTATGCGTGATCGCCGTGCTGCTGTTCGTGGCGGGGTTGGGGTGGCGCTGGCGAACCGCCGGCCCGCTCGACTCGGCCGTCGGCACTACCTCCGCGAAGACTACTGAACTGAGTTTGCCCGCCAAGGAGCCTGTTATGGTCCAAGTCCGCGTCTTCAATTCCCAGGGAGAATTGGTCGGCCCGGTCGATTCGCCGCGCGTGGAGCTGAGCGATGCTCAGTGGCAGAGCCGGCTGGCGCCTGAGCAATACCGCATCCTGCGAAACAAGGGCACCGAGCGAGCCTTTTGCGGCACGCTGCTCGACAACAAGCGCCACGGCGTGTACTGCTGCGCGGGCTGTGGGCTGCCCCTTTTCTCCTCGAGCGCCAAGTTCAACTCCGGCACGGGGTGGCCGAGTTTTTTTCAGCCCGTGGCCCGCGAAAACGTGGTGGAGGACAGCGACGATAGCCACGGCATGAGCCGGATGGAGATTCTCTGCGCCCGTTGCGACGGCCACCTGGGGCACGTCTTCGACGATGGGCCGCTCCCCACGGGGCTGCGCTACTGCTTGAACTCCGAGTCGCTGGTATTCACGCCGGAAGACGAGCTCGCCTCACTGGCCGACCCGGCGGCGGCGGCGGGTTCATCGGCCCAGGCCGCTACCGTGCCCGAGGCCACGGCCGTGTTCGCCGGTGGTTGTTTCTGGTGCACCGAGGCGGCCTTTGCCCAGCTCAAGGGGGTGAGCGACGTGGAAAGCGGCTATGCCGGCGGCACGGCCGACACGGCCAACTACGAGGCCGTTTGCTCGGGGCTGACCGATCACGCCGAGGCAATTCGAGTCCGGTACAACCCACGGACGATTAGCTACGACCGGCTGCTCGACGTGTTCTTCGATGCCCACGACCCCACCCAGCTCAACGGCCAAGGGAACGACTTCGGGACGCAGTATCGATCGGCCATTTTCGTGGCCGACGACGCGCAGCGAGCCGCCGCCGAGGCCAAGATTCGGGCGCTGAACGAAGGGGGGGCCTTCCCCAGCCCGATCGTCACCACGCTCGAACCACTGACCGAGTTTTACCCGGCCGAGAGCTACCACCAAGACTACGCGGCACGCAACCCGAACCAGGCTTACATCCGCTTTCACTCGCTACCCAAGGCCTGCCGGGTCCGCGACAAGCATCCCGATCTGGTGCGCTCGGGCGAGTAGGTTCCAGAGAGCCGGCCCGGGGGGCGCCGCCACGACCCCGGGGTCGTGGCGAGCCGCGTGCTGGCGATTCTGGCTAGGGGGCGAACACGGTCCGCCCGCCGTCGACCGGCAGCGTTACGCCGGTGATGAAATCGTTGTCGACCAGCGCCAGGACGGCGCTGGCGACATGCTGGGGGCTTCCCTCGCGCCGAACCAGCGTGGCCGCGATGGCCTCTCGGCGCTCTTCGTCGGGCAACTCGGGGGGTAGCATCACGGGGCCCGGCAACACGCAATTCACGCGGACCCGAGGGTTTCGCGTGCCCAGTTCCACCGCCAGGCTGCGGGTGAGCGTGGTCACGGCACCCTTGGAGGGGAAATAGGCGGCGTAGCCGGTGTAGGGGCGCACCTCGGCCCAATCGCCGATGGTTACGATTGCCCCCCCCTCGCTCTGTTGGACCATGGCCAGGCCCACCTGTTGGCAACAGAGAAAGGTACCCAGGGCGTTGACTTCGAAATGCCTTCGGACATCGTCGGCAGTAATCTCTTCGAGCGGCTTGCGCTCCCAGATTGCCGCGCAAGTGACCAACACGTCGAGGCGGCCAAAATCGCTCAGGACCCGCTCGACCATCGCGTGCACGGCCCGGTCGTCGGTCAGATCGGCCTGATAGGGCTCGGCCCGTACGCCCCGGCCGCGGAGTTCCGCGACGGTTTGAGCCGCCTCGTCGGCCGAGGTGCGGTAGTGCACGGCCACGGCCATTCCGCGCTCTGCCAGCGCGGCAGCCACCGCGGCGCCGACGCGTCGCTTCCCACTACCGGTGACCAGGGCCACTTGGGGTCGAAAACTCATGAACCATTTCTCCGCCAAACCCACCGATCCAGGGCCCGCCAATCTACGGCCCGCCGATCTACGGCCCGCCAGTCTACGGCCCACTGCGGGGTGCCCAATACCGCGTGGCGCAATACCGCGCGCCCCCGGCGCCGGCCGTGGGCCTCGCCCGGGGTGGTCCAACCAGGCGTTGGCCGATTCGCATCGGCGGGGGCGGTCTGCTAGGCTTTGGCACGCGGGGAGGAACCAGGCTGGGCCCGAGGGCCTGGCCCCAGAATGACGAGGTAGTTCGTGGTAGGCAATCCTATGCGGCGTCGTCAAGTATTGCAGTGGGCCCTGGGTGCCGCGGCTTGGTCTGCCGCCGGCCGGTTTGGCCGGGCGGCCGCCCCGCCCACCGCCGACAAGCCGATTCTCAAGGCGGTGAAGATCGGCATGGTGGGTGGCGACCTCTCGCTACTGGAAAAATTTCGCCTGCTGAAAGAGCTGGGCTTCGACGGAGTGGAGCTCGACAGCCCCAACAACCTGGCCCGCGACGAGGTGCTCGCTGCCCGGGACGAAGCGGGCCTGCCGATTCACGGCGTGGTCGACTCGGTGCACTGGAAAGACCACCTGGGGCACCCCGACCCCGAGGTGCGGGCCCGCGGGGTGGCCGCGCTGCGCACCGCACTCGAAGACTGCCACACCTACGGCGGCAGCGCCGTGCTCTTGGTTCCGGCCGTGGTCAGCGCCGAGGTCTCTTACGCCGACGCCTACACCCGCAGCCAGGCCGAAATTCGCCGAGTGTTGCCGCTGGCCGAAGACCTGGGCGTACGCATTGCGATTGAAAACGTGTGGAACCATTTCCTGCTCAGCCCGCTGGAAACGGCCCGCTATATCGACGAGTTGGAGTCCCCCTATTTCGGGGCCTACTTCGACGTGGGCAACATTGTCAACTACGGCTGGCCCGAGCACTGGATCCGCACCCTGGGGAAGCGGATCTTCAAGCTCGACATCAAAGAGTTCAGCCGCAAGCGGCGTAACGACGAAGGGCTCTGGAAGGGGTTCGACGTGCCGATCGGCGAGGGAGACTGCAACTGGCCGGCAGTGTGCGAGGCACTCAGCGAGATTGGCTTCCGCGGCTGGGCCACGGCCGAGGTGCCCGGCGGCGATCGCGAGCGCCTCGCCGACATTGCCCGGCGCATGAACCAGGTGCTCGCGGCGGGATAATCTCCGCCCGCAACCCCGCGGCCAAGAACTGTTCGGGCGCATGCGCCGCGCTCCAGGCCCGCGGGGAGCTACCCTCCCCCCAGCCGCGACGCGGTTTCCGACTGCGGCGACGTCATCCCTCGCGGCGCCGAACGAAACGCGGCCCGAGCGTTGGCTGCCGAGCCGGTGCGGCACCGCAAGGTGGGGTCCGCCCCGGCCCCTTTCCCCGGGGGGCTCAGTTGTTCTGAGCCACCTGGATCAACCGCAGGAAGTCGACAGTAATCGCCATCGCCTCGTCCAGGTAATAGTCGCGCAAAATCTTCGTGCCGCTGGGGTTGTCCATCGCGCGCAGCGTATCTTCCTGGTCCTTCTCGGCGTTCAGTTCGGCTCGCTCGGCCAGAAACGTCGCCTCGTTGAGCGAAATGGTCTTGCGCTCTTTCTGCTCGCGATACTTGGCGATTTTGTCGAGCACCTTCTTAAAATCGGGCGAGGCCTGAACGCGGCGCGACGACAGCTCGGCCAGTTGCCCCACCAGGGTCCGATCGACCAGGTTCACCTTGCGATAACTGGCCGGTTCGACCTGGTCGAAGGGAATCGGGTAATCCAGGTCCTGCTCGCCGATATCCCAGTGCGTCGTCAGGCTGGGTAGCTCCAGGTCGGCCAGCACGCCCCGGTTCTGCGTGCTGTCGCCGTTGGGCCGGTAGAACTGCTGCATGGTAATCTTCAGCGCGCCCATGGCGGGCGGGTTGCGCCCCTGGAACAATTCGGGCCCCAGCTCGCGCAAGGTTTGCACCGTGCCCTTGCCGTGGGTCGCCTTGTCGCCAATGACCAGGCCCCGCCCGTAGTCTTGCACGGCGCCGGCAAAGATTTCGCTGGCGCTGGCGCTCAGTTTCGAGATCAGCACCACCAGCGGGCCATCCCAGGCGGTGCCGGGCTCCAGGTCGTCGTAGTGCTGCACTTCGCCGTCGAAGCCCTTGACCTGAACGATCGGGCCCTGGTCGATGAACAGCCCGGTCAGGTGGATCGCCTCGGTCAGCGAGCCGCCCCCGTTACGGCGGAGGTCCATGACCACGGCGTTGACCCCGTCGGCCCGGAACTGGTCCAGAATCTTCAGCACGTCGCGGGTGGTGCTCTTGTAGTCGTCGCGCTGCTGGCGGGCCCCCTCCATGTCCATGTAGAAGCTTGGCAGGTCGATGACCCCCACCTTGTAGGGTTGGCCATCGGGGCGCTGCCCCACGTCGAACACCTCGGCATGGGCCTCGCCGTCTTTCAGCTCGATGGCGTCGCGGGTAATGGCGTAGTCGACCGGGGCCTGTTGCCCTTCGGGAATCACTTGCAGCCGGACCACGGTGCCGCGCTTGCCGCGGATGCGCTTGACCACGTCCGACAGCTTCATGTCGACCACGTCTTCAAATTCGCCGTCGGCCCCCTGCCCCACGCCAATCACCCGGTCGCCGGGCTTCAGCCGCCCGTCTTTATCGGCCGGGCCCCCGGGCACCACCTGGTTGATCTTGGTGTAGCCGTCTTCCGACTCCAGGGCCGCGCCGATCCCCTCGAGCTGCAACCGCATGACGATGTCGAAATTCTCCAGCGTGCTGGGCGCCATGTACGAAGTGTGCGGATCGTACGACGTGGTGAGCGAGGTGAGATACATCTCCAGCAACTCGTCACGATCGGTCTGGTGCATTCGCTTGGCAAAGCTGCGGTAGCGGCGGCCGAGCTTTTCGCGGGCCTCTTCCAGCGTCTTCTTTTCAACCTTCTGCATCAGGATGTCGTACTTCACCCGCTTGCGCCACAACTCGCGGGCTTCGTCGTCGGTGCGGGCATACTGGGCCGTATCGCGGTCGATCACCATCTCTTCGTTGACCGTGAAATCGTGCTCCATCGCCAGCGCCGCCTCGGCCATGCCCACCCGTTCATCGATCCGCTTCAAAAAGACCTGAAACACGTTGTAAGCAAAGCCGATGTCGCCCCGGCGGGCGAGGTCGTCCAGGTCGCTCTGGCGCTGCAAGAAACCGTCGACGTCCGACTGGTTGAAGTACAGCTTCATCGGGTCGAGCACCTCGACGAAGTTTTTCAGGCAGCGCTGCGAAATCTCGTCGTCGAGCGGGTGCCGGGTCAGGTGCCCGCGGGGCAACAAACCCGAAACCGCCAGGGTCACCTGCCGGTCGGCGGCCGTCGGACCTACCGGATCGGCCTGGGCGACAAGCGACCAGCCGCCAGCCAGCACGACCGCCACCAGGGGGGAGACAAAACCAAGGCACCTTGCCTGCCAGTTTTTGGCCCAGGGGTGGTTGGTTCCGCAGCGATTTCCCCTGGCGTCGATGCCGCTCCGACTCGATAGGTGCCGCATAACCTGCTTTCTGTGAAAGAGCTTGCAACCAAACGGCCAGCGCAAGATGGGTTGCTTCAACGACTTATTCGCATCCTAAAAGAATCCTACGGGGCTGACAATATGAACCGCCTGGGCGGGCTTTACCGATCCGCGAAACTGGCCGGTGCCGGCCCCACCACCGGGCCCAGTGTCTGGTTGGCTCGTTTCATTACGGCGGCCATCAGAAGTGGGTCGACTCCCAGCGGTGCGGTTACCTGCCAGGTCTTCGCCGGATGGGCCAGGGCGGCACCGCGGCAGGCCTCGCGGATCCGCGTCAGCAGGAGCCCGTCGAACAGCAAATGCGGTTGCACCACGACGTGCCGAAACGGAAGCGCCGCCGCGACTTCCAGCGACCGCTCCAGCCCCGGCCGGGCCATGGCGGTAAAGCCCAATTCGCACCAGGCCAGTCCGCTCCGCTCGAAACACAACCGCGCGAACTGGGCCATTTCGGCGTTGGCCTCGGGGTCGTGGCTCCCCCGGCCGATCATCACCAGCAAGGTGTCTTCAGGAGGTGGTGCCAGCGAGTCGCTGGCTAGCGCCGCTCGCAAGCGCTGAGCCGAAAGCTCGACCATTTCGGCCAGGCAACCCAAGTGGCCAGCTTGGCAAATCTCGACTCCCGGCCACTTCTGCCGGGCCGTTTCCAACAGTGCGGGCAGATCGCGCTTGGCGTGCCCGGCGGCGAAGAGCAACAGCGGTGCCACCACCACCTGGCGATGGCCTCGCCGCAACAGGCCCTCAAGCCCCTCGAGCACGGTCGGCTGGGCCAACTCGAGAAAGGCGGTCGCGACATCCCAATCGGAAGACTCCGCTGAGATCCGCTGGGCCAACTGGTGGAACTGGTGCAACCCCTCGGCCTCGCGCGTGCCATGCCCGACCAGCAGTAGCCCGGCGGGCCGATCGCCGAGCGGTTCGATCGCACCGTTCCGGTCGTTGGCCATTCGTTCGCCTCTCCCTGGGGGTCAGACGCGGGAGCAACCCCGCGGGGCCCTCGCGGTCTGTTGAAATATGCCGCCGTGAAATATTCCAACCTCGCCCCGTGCGGGGCCAAGCTCCGCACGGCGCGCAAAAGCTCGACGTACGTCCCCATTATTGGGTCGCGCTGCGGCGATCACGCAGCCCCGTTGCATTTTTCAACCGGCTGCGAGCCGGGGCCCGCGTGGGGTAAATCTGGTATATTGTAGAGTCGGCGGCGACTGGGGCCTTACCCGCCCCCCCCGAACGCGCTGGTCCGCTGGCGGGTGGCCGGCGGCGGGTGGCCGACAGCGCGGTTTTTGGTAGCGCGACGAGCGACCGGAGGTTCCAGCCCGAGCGCCCAGCCAGGTTCTCCGTTGAGCGTCTACACCTATCTGAGAATGGTGGCCGGCCCGCAGCCCGGCACGCACTTCCTGCTCAACCCCGATGCCGAAAACGTGATCGGCCGCGGGCGGGATTGCTCTATTGTGCTCAGCGATCCGCTCTGCTCGCGGGTCCACGCGGTCATGGTCTGCCGCGACTCGAATTGGCAAATCCGGGACGGCGAAAGCCGCAACGGCACCTACGTCAATGGCCGCCCGATTCAAGAAAGCCCACTGGCCAACGACGACCGGGTACGGGTTGGATCGACCGAGTTTACCTTTCGGGAAAGTCCGGATCCGCCCAGCGGCTCGGGCAGTTCGGTCCGCGCGGGGCGCGGGAACCTGGTGCAGCAGGTGCCCGTATCGGCCCAGGCGTCGCTCGCCACGGTGCGTGGTCTGCCCGAGGGGGAGCCGGTTCGCGACCTGTTGCTGTTGCACCAGCTTTCGCTTCGGCTCCTGGCGGCGCACGAGGCCGGCCCGGTGGCCCAAGCCGTGCTGGAAACGTTGCGATCGCGACTGCGGTGCGATCTGGTGGCGCTGCTCGAACCGGCGGGAGCAGCCCAAGTGCGCGCGCGACTGGTGTTGCCGCCCGAGGCCAATGACAGCGGGTGGCTACAAGCATCGCTAGCGCACGCGGTTCTGGAAGACGGACAGGCCGTGTGGCTGGCCAGCCGAGGGGGCGACAGCAATCGCCCCGGAGGCCGCAGCGGCGATGCGCTCTGCGTGCCGCTGGCTTGCGACAACCAGGTTCTGGCGGCAGTGCTTGCGGTGCGGCAAGCACCCAGCTTTCAGCAATCCGACTTTGACTTTGCCATCGGCCTGGCCCAAATCGCCGGCATGGCCTGGCAACGCGTCGAGTCGAAGGCCGCACCCCCGGCACGGAAAGAAGGCGGCGCCGGCGGCCCGAGCGAGGCCCATTCGAACGAGGCGGAGCTCAATCTCGCGGAGAACGAGCGCCGACTCATCGAGCGGGCCTTGGCCCAGGCCGGGGGGCGCGTCCCCGACGCGGCCAAGCTGCTTGGCATCAGCCGAGCCACGCTCTACCGCAAGCTGGCCGAGCTCGACTTGAAATAGCCCGCCGGAAACGCTTGGGGAATTCTCGTCGGAAACGCACCCAGCCGGGCTGCGGCGGCGGCACTGCGGCGGCGGCACTGCGGCGGCGGCTAACCCACGGAGATCGGCTGGGCGATTTTCCAGCCCTCGCCCGAACGTTCGACGCGATGGTACAGCGTATCGCGCTCAACGGGTTCGCGGCCCGCCTCGCGGATGAGCCGCGTGATCTGATCGACCGAGAGCAGTTCGGGGGTTTCCGCGCCGGCGTCGTGGTAGATCAACTCGTGCCGCACGGTGCCATCCAGGTCGTCGGCACCGTACGACAGGGCGACCTGGGCGGTGGGGATTCCGAGCATGATCCAGTAGGCCTTGATGTGGTCGAAGTTGTCCAGCAGCAGCCGGCTGGCGGCCATTACCCGCAAGTCGACCAGGCTCGAGGGTTTCTTCAAATGGGCGAGCCCCGTGTTGTCGGGGTGAAACGCCAGCGGAATGAAGGTTTGGAAACCGCCCGTTTCGTCTTGCAGCTCGCGCAGCCGGAGCAGGTGGTCGACCCGGTGATAGGGTTTCTCGATGTGGCCGTACAGCATCGTGGCGTTAGACCGCAGCCCCAACTCGTGCGCCGTGCGGTGAATCTCGACCCAATTGCGGGCATCGGCCTTGTGTTCGCAAATCTGGTCGCGCACCTCGGGGTGAAAAACTTCGGCCCCGCCGCCGGGCAAACTACCTAAGCCCGCTTCGCGGAGCTGCTCCAGAATCCAGCGGATGGGCCGCTTGGTGAGGTGCTGGAACCAGTTGATTTCGACGGCGGTCCAGGCCTTGAGGTGAAGCTGGGGATAGGCCCCGTGCAACAGGCGAATGATTCCCAGGTACCAGTCGAACCCCATCTGGTGATGCAGCCCGCCCACGATATGCATCTCGGTCGAGCCGCTGTCGACCGCTTCCTGGCCGCGGGCCAGAATCTGTTCGTCGTTCATCACGTAGCCGCGCGGGCTGCGCAGGTCGGCCCGAAACGCGCAAAAGGTGCAGCGATAAACGCAGACGTTGGTCGGGTTCAGATGGGTGTTGATGTTGTAGTAGGCCAGGTTGCCGTTCTTGCGCTCGCGGACCACGTTGGCCAGGTGGCCCAACTCGCCCAGGGGAACCTCGGGGCAGAACAGCAGCAGCCCGTCATCGAACGAGAGCCGCTCCCCCTCGAGCACCTTCGCCTGAACGTCGCTCCAGCTAGGCTGCCGTCCCGCGGTTCGGATCATCATCGAGTCGAATCCTTTGGGCGAAAGCGTGGGGGGGCAGAGGCCAGCGAGCAGCCCGCTCCGCGGCGGGGGACTGACCAAACCTTTAAGAATACCAAGGCCGTCGAGACTGACAATTCCAATCGCCCGACCCGGGGCCGCCCCTGGCCAGAGAGAGAACCGCGGGGATCGCCCGCTGGTTAACCGCCAAGGGCCCCGTCGGCGGATCGCAGCCGGGGAAACGCTGGGACAACGGCTGCCCACCGCGGGGGCGCGCCCCCCGAGACCGCGAGCGATCAGAACCAGAGATCGAGCGCGACCAGCGCCAAAAGGCCCAGACTGATCACCGCGTTGACGTGGAAGAAGGCTTCGTTCACGCGATCCAGATCGTCGGGCCGAACCAGGGCGTGTTCGTACATCAGTAGGACGGCGACCGCGGCGATGCCGACCCAATAGACGAACCCCAGCGGGGGAAACACCAGGGGTAACCCGGCCAGGCAAAGCACGGTCGCCAGGTGGCAAATTGCGGAAATTCTAAGGGCGCCGGCCACGCCGAAACGAACGGGCACGCTCCGCAGGCCCGCCCGGCGGTCGAACTCCACATCCTGGCAGGCATAAATAATATCGAACCCGGCAACCCAACTCAGCACGGCGGCGCCCAGCAGCAGGGGAGGCCAGGCCAGTTCGCCCCGAATGGCGATCCAGGCGGCCCAGGGGGCCAGCATCAGGGCGGCTCCCAGCCAGAAATGGGCCAGGCTGGTAAACCGCTTGGCATAGCTGTATCCGCAAAGCCAGGCCAATACGGGGGCTGCCAGCCCAAGCGGCCAACGATTCGGTAGAAACAGCAGCGTGCCGGCCACGAACACCAGCGACGCCAGCACCGCGAACCCGATTACGCTGCCCAGCGAGAGCACCCCTGCCGGCAAGTGGCGGCTGCGCGTGCGGGGGTTCTCAGCGTCGATGCGACGATCGACGATGCGGTTAAACGCCATCGCGGCGCTGCGGGCCCCCACCATGCAAACCACGATGCCGAGCAGCTCCTGCCATCGCCAGGCAATGGGGGGCTCGCTTTGCCGGTTGGCGGTCCAGGCCATCAGCGCCGAAAGCAGCGCAAAGGGAAGCGCAAACACGGTATGGCTGAAGCGAATCATCTCCAGAAAGTGCTTCAGCTGCCCGGCCGCTCCGCGGAGGGTGTTCATTACGTGGCGCCCCAGCGTCGCATGAGCTGTTGTTCCACGCCAAGTTGATCGCAAATGCGGGCCACGACAAAGTCGACCAGGTCGGCCAGCGACTCGACGCCGTGGTACCAGCCGGGCATCGCTGGCAGCACGACCGCGCCGGCCTGGGCGCAGCGCTGCAGGTTTTCGAGCTGAATCGCCGAGAGCGGGGTCTCGCGAGGGACCAGAATCAGCCGCCGATGCTCTTTGAGGTGCACGTCGGCCGCCCGTTGAATCAAGTTGCCCGAGGTGCCATGCGCGATGGCACTGGCCGTGCCCCCGGAACAGGGGCAAATGACCATGCCCCGGGTGCGGAACGAACCGCTGGCGATCGGCGCCAGGAGGTTCTGGTAGTGATGGTAAACCAGTTGGCCCGCTTGCGGTGCGGCAGGCACGCGGCCTTCGAGTTGGGCCGCGGCACCGGAGCGCTGCCGTAGCCAGGCGGAGCCGGCCAGGAGATCTTCGGAGCGAAATCGTTCGACGGCCAGGTCGACTTCGAGGCCCAGTTCGGTCCGCAACACCGCCTGACCGGCGGGGCTAATCGCCAGATGCACCCGCTGGCCGGCCCGGAGCAACACTTCCAGCAGGCGGACCGCGTACACGGCTCCGCTGCCGCCGGTGATGGCCACGACCAAATCAGGTGTCATTTGCGCCCCACGTAGAGCGTGGCCACGCCCAGCGTCAACGGGCAGACGCGCACTTCCGACAGCCCGGCGGCCCGCATCCGCGCGGCGAGCGCCTCGCCGGCGGGAAACTCCTCAACGCTCGCGGGTAGATAATTGTAGGCCTCGTGGCGATTGCGTGCCAAGGCCTGACCGATGCGCGGAAGCACGTGGCGAAAGTACCAGAGATACAACCCGCGCAGCGGCTGCCAGGTGGGGGTCGAAAATTCGAGCACGACCACCCGCCCACCGCGCCGGCAAACGCGCACCATCTCGCGCAGCCCCTGATCGGTGTCGCTCACGTTGCGCAGGCCAAAGGCCACGCTCACCAGTTGAAACCGCTCGTTGGGAAAGGGAAGGCACTGGGCATCGGCCTCGACGAAGGTGAGCCCCTGGCCCAGGCCGGCGCGGGCGGATTTCTCCTGGCCGATGACCAACATGGGATGGCAAAAATCGGCCCCCACCACGCCCACTCGTCCCTGGCCGGCGCGGTGATAGGCCAGCGCCAAATCGCCGGTGCCCGTACACAAATCCAGAATCGGCTCGGTCCCCTCAGGGGGGGCACGGCGCACGGTGCGCCACCGCCAGTACCGGTCGACATTGAGCGAAAGTAAATGATTCAGCAGGTCGTACCGGGGCGCGATTTGCCCGAACATGTCGCGGACACGTTGGCCCGACTTATCTACCGCCAAGTTGGTCAAGCTCCTGCCAGGTTCGGAGGCGATCGCCGCGTGCCGCTGCCCGGGGAAACGCGGTGCCGCGCCCGCAGCGGTAAGTGGCTAACCGCTGGGCTGCCAGACCCATTAACCCCCGCCGCGCCAATTTCCGAGCGCGGCGAAAACGCCGCATTCTAGCCGGCCAGCCGCTGCCTCACGACCCACTACCCAGGGCCCCGTGGGTTGGCCGGTCGCGAGGCCCCTGGTCCGTCCGGCCGGGGAGCGGGGCCGCCTTGACCAATCTGCCCGGCGAGTCTCCACTGGAAGCGGCCTGCCATGCGACCGTCTGCCGCAACTGCCCCCCCGCACCTACCTATGATGAGTGGTCGAATCGACGTTTACTTTCTCCCCGAGTTGGCTCCGGCCGACCGGCTCCGGGGAGCCCAAGTGGCCATGATCGACGTGCTGAGGGCATCGACCGTGATGGTCGAGGCCCTCGCCCAAGGCGCCGCCGGAGTCGTCGCCTGTGAAGAGATTGACGAAGCCCGCGCGGCGGCCGCGGCGCTGCCGCCTGGGGGCGCGCTGTTGGGAGGCGAACGGGGCGGGCTACCCATTGCCGGGTTCGACCTCGGCAATTCGCCTGCCGAGTACGCGGCCCACCGGGTGCGCGGCCGCACGCTCATCATCACCACCACCAACGGCACGCGGGCCCTGGCTCGGGCCAACCAGGCCTCGGAGCGAATCATCGCCAGCCTGACCAACGCCGAGGCGGCGGCCCGGTGGCTGGCCTCGCGCGAGCGGGTGGTTTTGCTCTGCGCCGGCACCCGCGGCGAGATCACGCGCGAAGATGTGCTGTGCGCCGGTTTGCTGACCGCCCATTTAACGAGTGCGACCACTACGGGGCCCGCGGCGCCACGACGCGAGCTAAACGACCAGGCCGAATTGGCACTGGCCGCGTGGAACGATCTGGCGGCCCGGGCGCAGGCCGCGGGCCGGGTAACCCACCAGGGCAAACCCACTCCGGAATGGCTGCGCGATGAATTGGCCAGCACCCAGGGGGGGCGCAACGTGGCGGCACTTGGTTTAGCGCGCGACCTGGCTGACGTGGCGCTGCTGGATCGCTGGAACCTGGTGCCGGTTTGGGATCACCGATCGGGGCGCATCGTGGCTGCCGCCGGCGCGGGGCCATAGACCACTGCAACCCCCCCCAAGTACACTATGCGACTCGCCCCTAGGCGGCCACCCGAAGTTGGCGCCGCTGCAAGCCGCCCGCCGCTCGCCCGGGGGCGCTCCCGGGGCCAGGACTTCCCGTTGGAAAGGCTAAGTCGACCACTATGGACATGGAAAAGCTGGTATCGCTGTGCAAACGGCGCGGCTTTCTCTTTCAATCCAGCGAAATCTACGGCGGCCTGAACGGCTTTTGGGACTACGGCCCCCTGGGCGTGGAGCTGAAGCGGAACGTGAAGGAAGCCTGGTGGCGCGACATGGTCACCGGCCACGACGAGCTGAGCGCTCCCCAGGGAGCGCCGAGCGCGTACGAGATGACCGGCCTCGACGCGACGATCATCATGCACCCCCAAATCTGGAAGTGCTCGGGGCACTACGACCTGTTTCACGATTTCATGGTCGATTGCCGCGAGTCGAAGCGGCGGTATCGCCACGACCAGGTGCTGGGGCGCTGGGTCGAGCACCAGAACCAGCGGGTTTTCATTGCCACCCAGGTTGGCGGCGACGAGGGGCTGGCCGAAACCCAGCAGCGGGCCCTTAAGTTCTTCAATCTCCGCTCCAAAGACTCCGAGCGGCTCATCTGGCAGGGGCCGCTCGTGTCGCTCACCACGGTGCAAGAATTCGCCCAAGTGCTCGGCCCCGACGCCAAGTCGCTGGGGACACTGACCGAGCCCCGCGAATTCAACCTGATGTTCAAAACCTATGTGGGGGCGCTCAGCGGCGAAGAGGGGGCGGCGTTTCTCAGGCCCGAAACCGCCCAGGGAATCTTCGTCAATTTCAAGAACGTTTGCGACAGTACCCGGGTCCGCGTACCGTTCGGCATCGCCCAGGTCGGCAAGAGCTTTCGCAATGAGATTACCCCGCGAAACTTCACCTTTCGCTCGCGGGAATTCGAGCAGATGGAGATCGAGTTCTTCTGCCATCCGGGCACCTCGGCCGAGTGGTATCGGTACTGGCGCGACCGCCGGTATCGCTGGTACCTCGAACTGGGGCTGGCCGGCCAGCGGCTGCGGCTGCGCGAGCACGATGCCGACGAGCTTTCGCACTATTCCTGCGGAACGGCCGACATCGAATACGCCTTCCCGTTCTTGCCCCCAGGCGAATTCGGCGAGCTGGAAGGGATTGCCCACCGAGGCGATTTCGACCTGCGCAGCCATATGGAGGGCAAGCTGGTGCGTCAGGGAGACCAGCTGGTGGTCGAAACCGATGCCGAGGGCAAACCCCGCCACCGTGGCAGCGGCAAGGACCTGAGCTACTTCGACGACCTGACCCGCGAGCGGTACACGCCCCACGTCATCGAACCTTCGGCCGGGGCCGATCGAGCCACGCTGGCCTTTCTGTGCCAGGCCTACCGCGAGGACCAGGTGCCCGACGAGAACGGCAAGCCCCGCGACCGCGTGCTGCTCAGCTTGCACCCTCGGCTGGCGCCGCTCAAGGCGGCCGTGTTCCCGCTGGTGAAGCGCGACGGAATGCCCGAGCTGGCCCAAGAGATTTACCGCGCGCTCAAGCCGCAGTTCACCACTTTTTACGACGAAAAGGGCTCGGTCGGCAAACGCTATGCCCGCCAGGACGAGGCCGGCACCCCCTACTGCATTACGGTCGACAGCCAGTCGCTAGGCGACCGCACGGTCACCTTCCGCGACCGCGACACGCTCCGCCAATGGCGCGTGAAAGTCGACGATTGCGCCGACCAACTGCGGCGGTTGCTAGCCAACCCGGCCGAGGTGCCCAGCGACGCACCCCGGGCCGGCGGAGCGTGAGCGGCGATGAAACCCGCCATTAGCCAGGTTTGCACGCTGGGCACCCCGCTGGAACGCGACCTGGAAGACTACGCGGCGGCCCACTGCCCGGCCGTGGAACTTTGGCTGGGCAAGCTCGAGACCTATCTGGAAACCCACACGCCGGACGATGCCCGGCGGCTGCTGGGAGAACACCAGCTGGCGGCCCCCGTCGCCAGCTTTCAGGGAGGGTTGTTTTCAGCGGACGACTCGGCCTGGCAAGAAACCTGGCGGCACTTCGAGCGCCGGCTCGAGCTTTGCCGCCAACTCGAGGTGGATACCCTGGTGTTGGCCTGCGACGTGGCGGGGCCGCTCAGCCAGCAGTTGCTCGACCGGGTGAGCCTGAGGCTAGGGCAGGCAGCCGTGCGAGCCGGCGAGGCCCAGGTCAAGCTGGCCCTGGAATTTCAGGCCCGGGCCACCTTTGGAAACAACCTGCAGACCGCGGCCGCCATGGTGGCCGAGGTTGCCGAACCATCGCTGGGGCTGTGCCTGGACCTGTTCCACTTCTACACGGGGCCCAGCAAACCCGACGACTTGGGTTGTCTTTCGCCCGACAACCTTTTCCACGTGCAGCTTTGCGATTTGTCGGCCACTTGCCGGGAGTTGGCCACGGACAGCGACCGGATCCTGCCCGGCGACGGCGATTTCCTGCTGGAGCCGATCCTGGGCACCCTGCGGGCGCTGGGTTACCGCGGGGTTGTTTCGGTCGAGGTAATGAACCCCCAATTCTGGCAGATTCCTGCCCGACAGGTGGCCGAAGTCAGCATCACCGCCCTGAGGAAACTGTTGGGGCAGGCGGAGCCGGCCTGATAGCAGTCGCCCGATCGCGCCGGCCAGCTGCCCCGCGGGCGCGAGTTCCCCCCCGGCTGCCGAGCTCGATCGAGCCCGGTTTCTCGCCGCGAAAACAGCCCGCCGCGGCTGCAACACAAGCTCGATCGGCACCTAAATCCGGCAGCGGCCGATTGAAGTTCCAATCCGGCGCGCGAATAATCCTGAACGGGTCGCCGCGGGGCAGAGTCTCAATTGCTCGCTGAGCGGAGGTGAGTGGTGGCTAACCGCATGAAGGTCGCCGCAATGGCGACAGTCATTCTAGCCTGGGGCGCTGGCACGAAAGGCCTCCCGCCGGTTCACGCACAGGCGGTGGGCTATGGCCAGGCGCAGCGGCACATGCCGGGCGCCGCACGAGCCGGTGGCGACGCAGCCGCCTCGCAAGATTACGGAACCGGCCTAACCCCGCCGGTACCACCGCCGGCCACCGGGGGTGGCGGCGCTGGGCCACCAGGCAACGCGGGGGGCGGTTATCACCACCACCACGGCTCGCCGGGTTTCTACCCTGGCTACAACTCTGGCTTTGTGCCCGGGTTTTTCGGAGGGGTTTATCCGGGCTGGTCGTTCTGGCCGAATTATGGCGTGAGCGCTTGGTCGTACGTACCTTGGGGCCCCAGTTTCGGATTGGGCTACAACTACGGCGAGCCATTCAACGTGCTTGGTCAAACCGTTTACGGCCCGCCGACGAACTACAGCTACTACTCCGGTCCGGTCGTCGAACCGCCCTTGCCACCGGGCGACATTCTGGGGGGCGCCCCGGCTCAGCGCGATCGTCGGGAACTGCGGGTGCCCGCTGCCCAGCAGATGGAATTAGCGAGAAAGTACCTCGGTTACGGCGACAAGTATTTCGGCCAGCAGCGCTACCGCGATGCGGCCAGCCGATATCAATCGGCCGTGCGAGCGGCGCCGGAATGGGCCGAGGCGCGGTTCCGCTTGGGGCACGCGGCGTTCGCGATGGGCCGCTTCGAGCAAGCCGCGCGCGAGTTTCGCCACGGCCTGGCGCTCGACCCGGATTGGCCCAGTCAGCCCGATCGCTTCGATCGGCTCTATGGCGACAACCCGCTGGCTCGGCAGTCGCACCTCGACCGCCTGGCACGAGCCACGGCCGACAATCCTCAGGTGGCCGACTATTGGTATGTGTTGGGCGTCGAACTTTTTGCCAGCGGCCGGGCGCTTCCGGCGGAGCAGTTTTTCCAGCGCGCTCGGGACCTGGGTTCCGGCAAGGAAGCGGTTCTGGGCTATCTCGACCAGATCACGGCCATTCGTCGCCAGCGCAACGAACTTGCTGGCCGCGGCGGGGCCGACCCCGAGCCGGTGCCCGCCGGCGAGGTCGAGTTGTAACTCCGCAGCCCAGGCCGGGGACGCTTCCTTCTAAACGGGGCGAGCCCCGGTTTTTTTTCGTGCTACCGAACCAAATTTCGCATCGCCCGGTGGCTTTTCACCTTTCCCCTACGAGCGGGGGCCAGTGAGAACCGGGTTCAATAGAGCGCCGCGCCACGGCGAGCGCGATTTGGCCGCGGGGCGCGCGGTACGTGTCGCCCCGATCGCTGAATTCCTCGGCCCAGGCCAACCCAGGCACGGTGCTCGCGGTGCTCGCGCCCGTTGCTGCCGGGCGCTCGCTCGACCCGAACCGCGCGGCGCCGCGCTGAGACGGTGTATCGCTAGGTTTGTCGAACGAAGCGACCCCGGGGCGCCGGGCGATACGGAACGCGGCTGGCGCTCTTATTCCGCCAGGGCCCGAGCGCCGCGACCCGATTGACGATCTCGGGTAGCCCTCGTTAGTTTGTCACCAGCGAGGTCCAGCGCTGGGTTGGGCCGCGCCGGACGGCAGCCATTCCGAGTCGCTGCCGCCGCAATCGCTCGCGGCGAGACTCGGCAGGAAGGCATGGGCGATGCAAGGCAAAACCGAGGCGATCGACGCGCTCAACGGCGCTTTGACCATTGAGCTGACGGCGATCAATCAGTACTTCTGCCAGGCGAAGATGTGCAAGAATTGGGGCTACAACAAGCTGGCCGCCAAGCACTATCACGAGTCGATGGGCGAAATGAAGCACGCCGAAATGATCATCGACCGCATTCTGTTCCTCGAGGGCGTTCCCGAAATCGCCCGCTACGACGTGATTCGCGTCGGCACCAATGTGAAGGAACAGTTTGAAAACGACCTGGCCCTGGAGACCAAGGGCGTGGCCGCCTACAACGCCGGAGTCGCCCTGGCGACGCAATTGAACGACAACGGCACCCGAGAGCTGATGGAACGCATCTTGATCGAGTCGGAAGAGCACGTCGATTGGTTGGAAACCCAGCTCGGGATCATTAAAGACATCGGCCTGGAACTGTACCTCAGCCAGCAATTGGGCGAGGATGCCCCAGGGCACTAACACCAGCCTGGGTTCGCCGCGGGCGCAAGCCGTCCGCATGTGCCGACCAGGGCTCGGGCCGGTCAGGGCCGTTATGCGAGATTTCATCCGAGCCTGCTGCGCTAGCCTGACACTTGGGATTGCGCTGTCCGCCCCCTCGGTGGCCGGGCCGTTCGTGTTGCTGGGCAACCTGACCGAGTCTCCGGTGCGGTTTCAATTGCGCGCCCCAGGGAAAGAGCCGGTTCCCGAGTCGCTCGCCCCCGGCGCGGTGATGCGGTACGACGCCACGCCCGGACTTGCGGCCGTTTACGCCGTGCGCCGCGCGGCCCGCAGCCTGACGCTGGAACCCGAGCGGGCCTATCTCTTCCTGCCCGTGGCCGAAACCTATGATTTGCAGCCGCTGGTGCTGCCGGCGCAAGCGGGGCTGGCGGCTGCCTGGCGGCCATCGTCGGCCGCGGCCAGCGCCGGCGACTCGGGGCCAACGCGGCCAGGCATCGTTCCCGTCAAATTGTTTGTCGACGACGAAGAGGCTGCCCGCCCCGAGCTTTGGCAGGCCCGACTGAAGAAGCGGCTCGACGCGGCTAACCGAATCATCGAGCGGCACTGTGCGATGCGGTTTGAGCCAGTGGCCTATGGCACCTGGGATTCGGACGACGCGACGAGCGACTTCAATCAATCGCTTTTCGAGTTCGTGCGCGAGGCGGGTCCGGGCGAGGCCGCCCTGGCGATCGGGTTTTCGAGCCAGTACCGGTTTCGCGTGGGAACGGTCAAGCTCGGCGGAATACCGGCCCCCTTCTATCCGCACCTGCTCATTCGCGAATGGCCGCAAAAGCAGTCCGAGGTCGAACGGCTCGAAGTGCTGGTCCATGAGTTGGGGCACTATTTGGGGGCTGCCCATAGCCCTTCCACGTTGGCCGTCATGCGGCCCCTGCTGGGCGACAAGCAGGCCAACGCCAAGGCGTTTCACATCGGCTACGACCCCCTGAACGCCCTGGCCATGAACGTCGTGGCCGAAGAATACCGCCAGCGGCCCGTGCGGCACCTGCGGCAATTAAGCTTTCGCAGCAAGGCCCGCTTGGCCTGTATCTACCTGGCGCTGGCCGAAGCCCTACCCGAGGATCCGGCCGCCTTATACTTTTTGCAGGTCATGGGCATTCCCACCCAGCGGATCGAGACTCGCCTGGCCGAACAGCGCGGCCGAGCCACCACGGCCGGGCAGCGCCCCGGATCGGGCGAGGCCCCCTGACCGGCGGACCCGGAAGTCGGGGCGGCTCAATTCGCGGGGCGAAGTCAGGCAGCGATCGCCGGGGCCTGATACACCACCTGGCCGCCGACCATAGTGGCGCGAATGTCCATCCCGGTAAGCTGCCCGGTAACGGGATCCCGCTTCCAGGTGAAGAGCACCAGGTCGGCCGGCGACCCGGGCTCCAGGCGCACGGCGGGCAGCCCCAAGAGCCGGGCCGGCTGCAGGCTTGCCAACTCCAAGGCTTGTGCCGGGGCGAGCCCCGCCATGCGTACCAGGTTCGCCACGCCGACGCCGATGGGAAGCGAGGCGCCGGCCAGAAGCTGATCTTGGCCGGCGACCACCAACCGGCCATCGGGCAGAATCTCTAGTTCGCAGCCGCTCGAGGTGTATTTTCCCGGTGGCAGGCCCGCCAGCCCCGATACGTCGCTGACCACTAGGCAGCGCTCGGGCCCCTTGGCTCGCAGGAAGGTCTTCACAACCTCGCCGGGCAGGTGGTGGCCGTCGACAATCAGGCTGGCCCAAAGCCGATCTTCCGCCAGTTGGTCCCAAAGATAATTGGGATGCCGGCGCAATTGCCGGTGGGCTCCGTTGCCCAAGTGGGTGCTGAGCCGCGCCCCCGCGTCGACCGCTCGGCGAATCTGGTCTCCGCTGGCCGACAGGTGGCCCAGTGCCACCACCACACCGGCCGCGGTGGCCCGGGCGATGAAATCGGGGGCCTGAGCGTACTGCGGCGACAAGGTGGTCAGACAAATCCGCCCCCCGGCGCGGTCCTGCAGGCGGCGGAACTCGTCCCAATCGGGCGGCCGACAGTGCTCGGCCGGATGGGCTCCGCGAGGCCCCTCCTCGGCCGTAATGTAGGGTCCCTCGACATGAATTCCGGCCACGCTGCGGTCGATCTCGGGCCAGCGGCGACAGGCCTCGTCGATCGCGGCCACGCCGTGGGCCAGCACCTCGAAGCTTTGCGTGGTCAACGTCGGGCAAAGCTGCGACACGCCAAACGACCAGTGTTTCCGCACGATCGCGGCGACCGCCTCGGGGGTCAGGTCTTGAGAACTAAATTCTTGGCCGCCGTAGCCGTTGACCTGAATGTCGATCAGGCCCGGAGCCACCCAAAGCAAGTCACCTTGGTCTGGGCTTGCTGGACGAGTCGCGCCAGCAGGGTCGGCCGCGCCGGAGACCGCGGCAATTCGGCCGTGGGCCAGCCGAAGCTCGACCTGTTGCTGGGTATCGTAGCGGCGGCAGGCTCGCAGCATGGGCTAGTCTCTAGGCTTGGTTCGAACTACCGCTGGTGGCCAGCCGGCGCGCCCGGCGCAGGTGGCTCGCCGCCGTGCCCTCGCAGGTTGCTCGCCACCCTTGAGCAGTGCGCCCGCGAAGCAACTTTGCTGAAGCTAACGGCTGAAGTTCACGGGATTGTGACAACTCTCGCAAAGTAGGCGAGTATAAAGACGAAGTAAAAGGTAGTCGCGATGGGCATCGGCGCCGTCGAATTCGGCCGAGCTTGAACCAAGGGCTGGCCCGGCCTAGAATGGTTAGTGAGCTAACGTCGAAACCCCTTTGCCGAGGGAAAACGATTCTAGCCACTGCGCCTAGCTTGCCTGGAACAGCCCTGCCCAGACGTTTTCTGTGACCCCCCCATCAGCCAGGCGCAGACGGGGAGGGTGCTTCCGACGGTTTGAGCCCCAGCGAGTGTGACCAAGCGGACCCAGTGCTCTGAGCCCCCAGGCCGAGTGGTAACCCACAGCCGGATCGCCCCCCCACCCAGTCACCCGACTCCACGACCCACTCGCCGTGCGGCACTAGGAGCACCATGAGCGCGGACCGCAAGAACTTTGTCGCCCTGATCGTTTTGACGGCCGGCGCGGTGCTGCTCATGGTCACCATTGGCGCGGGCACGGGGGGCCTGGGCATTCTCGACGATGGCGGCCTGGACCCCGGCAAGCGAGCCGACAAGGGGGGCGCGCCACTGCCCAAGTCGCCGGTCGTGGTCTACGACGCCGTACCGGAAGAGATCGAGATTATCGACACGTTTGCCGGCATGGTGAAACCGTTCGAGCGTTACACGTTGGCCTTTGAGATCGGCGGCGAGATCGCCGAGCTAGGTCGCAACGCCACGGGCGAACCGGTCGACGTGGGGAATCTGGTGCGGCAGGGCGACCTTTTGGCCCGGCTCGACGAACGGCTGCTTCAGGCTCAGCTCAAGGAGGCCAAGGCCCGGCTCGAACAGGCTCAATCGGAGATGCGGCGTTCGGAGGAACTGAAGGAACGGGGCGACCGAACGATTACCGAACAGGCCTATCTCGACTCGGTCACCAAGCTGCGGCTGGCCGAAACGGGCATGGAGATGGCCGAAACCCGGCTGGAACACGCCGAACTGCGGGCGCCGGCCACCGGCAAGATATCGATGCGCCGCTGCAACGTGGGCGAAGCGATCAATCCGCAGCAACAGGTCTTCGAGCTGGTCGAGGTCGACCGAGTGCTGCTGGTGCTGGGCGTGCCGGAGTCCCGGATTTCCGAGATTCGAACCGGGCAGTCCGTGCATGTCGAATTGATCGGGCGCGATCGCTTCGGCGAGCGATTGCCGGTATTGGATGGCAAGGTGCACGAGGTGAGCCCCACCGCCGATGACCGAACCGGTCTCTTCGCCGTCGAGGTGCTGGTGCAGAACCAGGACGACCGCCTCCCGCCGGGCAAAGTGGCTCGCGGACGCGTGGTGGTCGATACGCTGCGGGGCTACCGGCTGCCGGTGACCAGCGCCGTGTTCCGCGACGGCAAGACCATCTTGTTCACCGTGAACGAGGCGGGGCAAGCCGAATCGCTCGAGCTATTGCGGTGGGTGGAGCAAGGGCCGGAAGTGATTTTACCGATCGATGCGCTGCCCGACGACCGCCGCCGCGTGGTGGTGCGGGGACAGCACCGGCTGACCGATGGCCGCGAAGTGGAAATGGCCGGTCCCGCGCCGGGAATCGCCCCGGGAAGCGAATCGGCTCAGCCGACTCCGGTGGTCTCGGTGCAATCCAACTAGGCGAGCCAGACGGGGGCCCTCGCGGTAGCGCCCTCGCAAGCAAGAGACCCGTCGATGAAGCTGAGTGACGACGCTGTCGATCGTCCCCGCGTGGTGCTGATTCTCACCGCGCTCACGTTGGTGCTGGCCTTCATGGCGGCCAAGTACATCTCGGTGCAGCGCACCCCCGCGATCCATACGGCCATTGTAATGGTGGCGGTGCCCTACCCTGGCTCGGAGCCGACCGAGGTCGAAGAGCGCATCACCCGCAAGATCGAAGAAGCGCTGCAACAGCTTAATAAGGTCGACTTCATCGTTTCGACCAGCATGCGCGGGTCGAGCGTGACCCAGGTAGTGTTCCTCGACGGCGTCGATAAGAAAGAGGCCCGCAACGACGTCGAACACCTGGTGAACCAGGTACGGCGCTTGCTGCCGGCCGGGCGCGAGGTGCAGCCGGTCATCAACGAGATCGACTTCGAAAGCTCGCCGATCATGCTGGTGACCATGACGGCCCCGGCCGGCTTCGACGAACGGGCCCTCAAGCAGATCGCCGAGGACGTTCAGGACGACCTGGAAACGATCGAGGGGGTTGCCAACACCCAGCTCTTCGGCGGCCGCGAACGGGAGATTCACGTCAATGTGAACCCCGATTTGCTCATTCAATACGGCCTGTCGATCGGCGACGTGCGCAACACGCTGGCCGGTTTTCACGCCGAGATGCCCGGTGGCACGCTCAATTCCGCGGAGTTCGACCCCCAAGTTCGCAGCGAAACCAAGTTTCGTGGGGTCGACGATATTCGCGACGCGGTCATCACCGAGCGCGAAGGGCGGCTGGTCAAAATTTCGGACGTGGCCGAGGTCCAAGACTCGTTCCGCCGGCTGATGAACTACGCCCAACTCGACGGCCGGACCAGCGCCACGATCATCGTGAACAAAGAGGCCGACATCAACGCCCTGGCCACGGCCCGGCTGATTAAACAGCGCGTGTCGCAAATCCAGGAGGAATACCCTCACCTTCGCTTCTCGTACACCCGCGACACCTCGCGCGAGATCGCCATGATGTTCGAGAACCTGGGTTCCGACGGGCTCTTCGGCGGGCTGGTGGTGTTTGTCATTCTGGCCTGGGCCATGGGGCTGAAGATTTCGATCCTGGTCACCATGGCCATCCCGTTTAGCATGTGCGTCACGCTGGTCTTCATGTACCTGAGCGACTACGCCATTTCCAACATGGCGATCTTCAGCTACATCGTGGCGGGCGGAATGGTGATCGACGGGGCCATCATCGTGGCCGACGCGATCTATCGCCACCTGGAACTGGGGTACGATTCGCGAACCGCGGCCAAGCTGGGGGTGCGCGAGGTGGCGCTGCCGGTCTTCGCCGCCGACGTGGTGACCGTGGCCGCTTTCGCCCCCATGATGCTCTGCAGCGGCATCATGGGCGATTTCATGGGCGTGATGCCGGTGGTAGTCTGCCTGGCCCTCTGCGGGTCGCTGATTGTCGACCACTTTCTGATGCCGGTGCTGGCGGCGCTCTGGTTCCGCAATTTCAAACCCAAGCACGGCCGCACCGAAGATACCCAGCACCTGCAGGTGGTGATTCCCAGCGAGGGAATGTGGGCCCCCTTCTATCAGGGCTACGTGGCCGTGCTCAAGTGGAGCCTGCACAACCGCACCGTGGTCATGCTCACCTGCGGCGTGGCGGTGACTTGGGCTTTCCTGATGCTCTACTTCGGCTTTATCGGCTTCACCTTCTTTCCCGGCAGCGACCGCGGCCAGTTCGAGGTGGGCTTCGAAATGCCGCTGGGGTACTCGATCGAGCAAACCGCCCAGGCGGCCGAGGTCATTCACAAGCCGCTCGACGAATTGCTTAAAACCGGCGAATTGGTCCACTACGTCACGGCCGTGGGTTCCTCCTCGGGCTTGGCCTCGCGGCTCGAGGGAGACCCCGCGATGGGGCCCGAGTTCGGCAAGGTGATGGTCGAGCTGGTTCCGCCGAATCAGCGCAAACGCCACGAATCGGAAATCATCGACTGGGTGCGCAACCAGATAAAACCCATTCCGGGCATGCAGTTTCGCATCGACCAGGTGGAAGAAGGCCCCCCGGGCGGCAGCGATGTGGCCGTGCGGCTAACGGGCAAAAACCTGGATCAGTTGGGCGAACTTGCCCGCCGCATGGTGGAAGTGTTACGCACCATGCCGGGCACGGTCGACGTGCGGAGCGACTACCGGCCCGATTGCCCCGAGATCATCATCGAGCCCCGGCCCGAAGTGGTCGGCCTGTTCGGCATGACGGAAGCCGACGTGGCCCGGGCGGTGCAAACCTCGATTCTGGGCGATACCACGATCGAGTTGGCCCTGGACGACGAAGACGTAACGCTGCGTCTGCAATCGAGCCCCGAATTTCAGCGCTACCCCGACGATACGGCCCGGTTGATGATTCGCAGCCCCGGCGGCCGGCTGGCCACGGTCGATGAGCTGGCCGACGTGCGCCGCTCGAACGGCCTGTTCAGCGTCAACCGCCGCGATCACCGCCGGGCGGTAACCGTTATGTGCAACGTGCGCAAAGACCTGGGGGTGATTCCCGACCACATCTTCGATCAGCTTCGCCGGCAGGTGCTGCCCGACCTGGGACTGAACTCCGTTTCCAGCAACCGGATGACGTTTCTGGGTAAACCCACTTCGCTGGCCGAAGGGGTACAGGCGAAATTCACCGGTGAAAACGAAGAGCGTGACAAGGGATTCAAAGAACTGCTGCAGTCGATGTTGCTCGGCGTGGTTTTAATTCTTGGGATTCTGGTCGTGCAGTTCAACAGCTTCCGCCAGGCCCTGGCCGTCATGTCGACGGTGCCACTCAGCTTTGTCGGCGTGGTGCTCGGCATGTGGCTCTGCAACTTCGATTTCAGCCTGGCCGCGTTCATCGGCCTGGTGAGTCTGACCGGGGTGGTGGTCAACGACGCGATCGTATTGGTCGACTTTGTCAACGAGGGGCGCCGCCGCGGCCTGTCGCTGGAAGACGCCCTCGTGGAAGGGGGCGTTAAGCGGGCCCGGGCCGTACTGCTGACCATGCTGACCTCGGTGGGGGGCATGTTGCCCACGTTCCTCAACATGTCCGGCGGGGGCGAATTCTGGCAGCCGCTGTGCGGGGCGATCATCTTCGGGCTTTCGGTTTCCGCCTTCCTGACGCTGATCGTGATTCCGGTCAGCTACCATCTGGCCTACGGCCGCCAGGAAAAACACCGCCTGGCCCTGTTGGCGGCCGGCAACGAGGGCGCACAGGTCGTGTTGCCCAGCTAATCCGTGCCCGCACGCAACGGTAACCCGGCCGTCCGAAGCCGCTGTTGGGGCCGAATTGCCGGTTGGCATCCGGCTTGTTTAGCCCCCCCAGGCTCTGGTAGACTTGCCTCTTGCGCCGCAGTCGGGGCGCGAGATGACCGAGGGATTATGGGCTGGAGGCTCTCGGTGGGGTGCGGACGGAGGTCGGCGCTAGCGGGCTTCGGGCGGCCTGGGAATCCAGCGGGAACCGTGTCGGATCGCAGTTGGAGCGTCTCGTGGGTGTAAAGAAAACTGGTAAGGGCCGTCGCAAACTTGGACGAAAAAAGCGTCGCATGCGAGCCCGGATTCGTCATCGCAAGTAAACCGCGGCCGGCTCGGCCGGAAGGCTGCCAGGCCGCACCTCTGTGTGACCCAACGGTGACCCCCCCCGGGCTTTTGGTGTACCTGCCCCCCCTAGGTTGGCCTGGTGCCGCGCGGCCAGCGCGCGGGGCGGTTCGATTCAGGCTTAGTGCCGGGTCGCGGCTGCGAGGGCGCCAGCCCGAGAGCGCGGGCCATTCATGACCTCAGAAGCGGCCGGTCCCCGCAGAGCGCTGGATGAAGTGCTGCGGATCCTGCGCACGCGCCGTATCTCGAAGCGGCCCACGCTGCTCGAGTGGCGGGAAGAATTCGCTCGCCTGGCTGCCTCTTGGCGCCTGCCGCCGGGTATCGGCACCCGAACCACTTTGGCCCACACGGTGCCGGCCGAGTGGATCGAGGCCCCCGAAAGCCGCCCCAGCCGCAACATTCTGTTCTTGCACGGCGGCGGTTACTGTTTCGGCTCGCCCGCCACGCATCGCGATCTGGCTGCCCGCCTGGCAAAGGCGGCGGGGGCCCGGGTGCTCTCGGTCGATTATCGGCTGGCGCCGGAACACCCCTACCCGGCCGCGATCGACGACGCCCGGACCGCTTACGGTTGGCTCATCGACCAAGGGGTGGCGTCTCGCCAGATCGCCCTGGCCGGCGACTCGGCCGGAGGTGGGCTGGCGGCAGCGCTCTTGCTGCGACTGAAACACGAGGGGATGCCGCTGCCGGCGGCGGCCGCGCTGTTTTCCCCCTGGACCGACCTGACCGCCAGCGGCGATTCGGTAACGAGCAAGGCGGCTGTCGACCCGCTGTTGCACCCGCTGCTGCTGGAAATGGCAACCCGCGCCTATGTGCGCGATGCCGACCCGCGGCATCCCTGGATCAGCCCCCTGTTTGGCGACCTGGCAGGGCTGCCTCCACTGCTCATTCAGGTGGGCGGGCGCGAGATTTTGCTCGACGATGCTTGCCGGTTTTCCGAGCGAGCGCGGGCCGAAGGCGTGTCGGTCGAAATCGAAGTTTGGGACGAAATGGTTCACGCCTGGCATTTTTTCGCCAGCATGCTCCACGAGGGGCGCGAAGCGATTCAGCAAGCCGGTGATTTCCTGGCCCTTCGCTGGCAATAACCTGAAAGCGAGCCCGGGGGGCTTTCCTCGGGTCGCCCCGGCGCGCCCCTCCGGCAGCAAGCTCTGACCGGCGACGCCGTGCGACAGGCCGCCACGGCGGCGCGGGCCGCGCGTCCGGTTGAATAGTTCTTCGGCCTGCTATAGCTTGTGCCCGCGGAACCAGGCCCGGCCCGAGCCGAGGCGCTGGAACACCCACCCGGCAGCGCCTTCGTGCGCGCCGCAGTGGGCAATACGAGCGAATCCTCATTTATTGGGCGGAGAACTACGGCGATGAAGCTTGCCGATTCGGTAACCTTGGTGACGGGCAGTGGTTCGGGTTTGGGGGCCGCTTGTGTCGAGCGCCTGGCGGAAGCAGGGGGTCGGGCCGTCATCGCCGATGTCAACCTGGAAGCGGGTCAGCAGTTGGCCGCTCGGCTCGGAGACCGGGTCCGGGCCGTGGCTACCGACGTAACCAGCGAGGCAAGCGTTTCCGCGGCCATCGACTTGGCCCGTAGCACGTTTGGCAAACTCACCGGCGTGATCAACTGCGCCGGAATCGGTACGGCGATGCGGGTCGTGGGGCGCGACGGACCGCACGATTTGGCCGTGTTCAGCCGAGTGATTCAGGTCAACCTGATCGGTTCGTTCAATGTGATCCGCCTGGCCGCCGCGGTGATGATGAATCAAGAGCCCGACGCCGAAGGAGAGCGGGGCGTAATGGTAAACACCGCCTCGGTGGCGGCGTTCGACGGCCAGATCGGCCAGGCGGCCTACTCGGCCTCGAAGGGAGGCGTGGTCGGCATGACGCTTCCGATCGCCCGCGAACTGGCCAAGTTCGGCATCCGCGTGGTGACGATCGCCCCTGGGCTGTTCGACACGCCAATGATGGCGGCCTTGCCCGAAGAAGCCAAGAAATCGCTCGGCCAGCAGGTGCCGTTCCCATCCCGTTTGGGCCGGCCCGCCGAATACGCGGCCTTGGCGGCCCACATCTTCGAAAACAACATGCTCAACGGAGAAACCATCCGCCTGGACGGCGCCATTCGCATGGCGCCCAAGTAACCCTGGGGCCGCTGGGTCAGTGGGCCAGGAGCGGTAGCCTTTGCCTTCTGGTGCGGCGCGGCGCTCGGGCTGCTCGCGGCTACAGCGACCCAAACCAGGGATAGCGGCGATGGCCGTTACGCGCTCGGGTCGGCAAACGGGTCGTCGCTAGCGGGTGCCGCCGGCTCGCTAGAATCAGCGTCGTCAGCCGGCATCTCGGGCTCGGCCGCCGGCTCTTCGGCAAACGGGTCGTCCGAGGCCGCCGGCGTGGTGGGGGCAGCTCCAGCCGCGGGAGTCGACGGAGCGGCCGGCTCCTCGGCAAACGGGTCGTCCGAGGCCGCCGGCGTGGTCGGGGCAGCTCCAGCCGCCGGGGTCGCCGGGGCGGCCGGCTCTTCGGCAAACGGGTCGTCCGAGGCCGCCGGCGTGGTCGGGGCAGCTCCAGCCGCCGGAGTCGACGGGGCGGCGGGCTCCTCGGCCGGCATCTCAGGCTCATCGCCGAAGGGATTTTCGTCGGTGGCCGGAGTCCCGGCTGGAGGCAATTTCGGGCCCGTCGGCTCGTCGGCAAACGGATCTTCTTCGGCCGGGGCAGTTGGCTCAACCGTCGCCGGTTCAGGGGCCGGAGCGGCCCGGCGGGGTGCCGGCACCGCGGCGGGCACCGCTTCGGTCGAGGGCTCAGCCGCTTCGTCGCTCGCGGCGGAGTCGGCGGGCATCTCGGGCTCGGCCGAGAGATCGGCGGGGTCGTCGGCCGGAATGCTTTCGATTTCAATCGCACGTCGGATCATGTCGTAGCGGCGGTGGCGCTCTTCCTCACGCTGCTGCATGACCAGGAGCCGACCCTCGGCGCGATGCCGCTCAAGTTGCTGTCGGAATGGACCCTGCACGCGGGCCAGCGACTTGCTGATGCTGCCGAACTCGTTCAGGTGGCGAGCCTCGAGCTGCGCTCCGGCAGTGAAATCGCTCTCGGCACCTTCGGTGTCGCCCGCCTGCAAGCGGCAGAATCCCCGAAAATAGTGCGCCCGGGGATCCTCGAAGCCGCTATCCAGAGCCTCGGAGAGCAGGTCTTCCGCCAGGCTAAAATTGCCGGCAAAGTAGGCATGAACTCCGCTTCCATAAATTTGCGAGAGGGTGGCATCTTGCGACTGGGCCCAAGTGGGCACGGCCAAAACCGCCAGCACAACCAGCGACGAGGCGCGGAACATAGCGTTCGACTCCGAATAAAACGGGCGGAAGGACGCCACCCCTGGGGCGGCGACTGGGCGAGCTGCTTTTTGGGAGTCTGCTCGCCGGGCAGGTTCAACGGTGCGGTCCCCGGGGCCGGGGCGCTTTGATTGCGAGCTTAACCGGACCGGTGGGGGCCCTCAAGCAAACCCGCCCCCGCTGGAAGCGATTTCCCCAAGGTTTCCCCCAGATTGACGATGATAGGGGTCGTAGGGGCCCCGGCTGCCGGGGTACGAAACTCAGCGCGAGCGCCGCTGTGCGCCCCCCCGAGCGAACCGGCTCGGCAATGCCGTGGCATCGGCCACGCAGACCGCGGGCCAGACTTCACGTCGGCCAATAAAGGGGGGGAACCGGCCGTGCTTGCCGCCGCAAGTGGAAAGCCCGATAACACTTTCAACGCGCTGCCGGTCCCAGCCAATTCCGCCGGGAGGTGAAGCGGCGCGGTCGCTGGGTGGCAACCAGCGGGCCCCGGAAGGCAACTCAAAAACGACGGACGGACCATGGCCGACGACATCGCGGCGCTCATCCGAAAGCTCGCATCCGCAGACCCGGCCGCGCGGCTCGCGGCCGCCGAAAAGCTGGGCCAGCTCGGCGAGGGGGCCGGCAGCGCGGCGACGGTGCTACTGGCTTGCTTAAGCGACGAGGAAGAAACGATCCGCGAGGCGGCCGCCGGCGCCCTGGAAGGGCTGGGCCCCCCGCCCCCTGAGCAGCTAACGGAACTGGCTACGCGGCTTTCGCAGGGCTCGGCCGAGATTGGCTACTGGGCGGCAACGCTGATCGGCCGCCTGGAATCTGCCGCCGCGCCGGCCACGGCGGCCCTGATCGGGGCACTCCAGTCAGCCAGCGACCTGGCTCTACGGGAACGGGCCGCTTGGGCCCTGGGGCAAATCGGCCCAGGCGCCAAGAGCGCACTGGAAAGCCTAAGTCGCGCGGCCAACAGCGGCTCGCCTCGACTGGCCCGCTTGGCAGAGCAGGCGATCGAACAGATCCGATCGTCGTAGGCCCCGGCGGGCCGTAGATTTCGCCTCAGCGGGAGCCAATCCATCGGCCCTAGCGGCGGCATCGTTTCGGGCCGCTTTGCTAGCGCGGGGTGCGGGCAGGGGCGGTGGCCACCGGCAAACCGCCCGACGATTCGTAAACGCTGAACTCGGCCCAAACCGGGCAATGATCGGAAACCTCGAGCGCCTGGGCCTCGCTCAGCCCGAACGACGACATCAGATCGAGCACGCCCCAGCGGCCGGTGTATTCCCCCGTCGCCGGGCCGTTGAAGACGATGTTGTCGTACATTTTGGTGCGGCGGGTGTTCGTGGTCACCTTGGTAATCGCATGTTCGATGCCCGGCAACCGGCCCAGCTTGCCCAACCGCTGATCGTCGACGTTCAAGTCGCCCAGCAAGATCACGTCGTCCTCGCCGCTGCCATTCTGCTGCACGCCGACGAACACCTCGGCCAGGGCATCGAGCTCCGTCTTGGTTTCGTCCGGATCGGTGTGAATATCGACCAGGTTGAAGGTAAATGCCTGGCTCGGCGAAACCCCGCGCACGCGAAATCGGGCCACCAGCGGCTCGCGGTGCAGCAAATCCTGGGGATCGGGCACGGTGTAAACCGAGTTCCGGGCGACCTCCACGCGGGCCGTATCGAACACGATGGCGTACTGCTCCTTGCTGTTGGTTCGGCCGAGCCGAGGGCCGATGACGAAGTCGTACTGGGCCCCCTGGGCATTGATCATTCGGACGAAGCTGGGAATTACCTGGTCGTCGGTCGAGCGAACCTCTTGTATGGCCACCAGGTCGAATTGGCGGACGATGTTGCTGAGCACCTGCATCACCGCGCCCTTTTGCAGCTTCGAGGTACCGAAGACCTGGATATTGAACGAGGCGATGCGAATGGTTTGGGTCGCCCGCGGCTCGGCCGGCGCGGCGGCTGGTTCGAGCGGCGCGGCGCCACCGCCGACCGACATGCCCGGCAACGGGGCGAGCGGCGCGCTGGGCGCCGGACCGTCGGCGGCCGATCCGGCTTCCCCTTCGGCGGCTGGCGAAGAGCCCAGCGCCGATGCGAGGACGTCGGGCAAGGACCCGGCCGCTCGGGTTAGCTGCTGGGGATCGAATTCCAGCCCGGGGCTGCCGTTGGTCCAGGTCAAACGTACGGCACCCGCCTGATACGCCGCCAGCACGGCCAGCAGTACGAGCCCCAGCGGAGCCACCTGCCACCCTCGCTGCTTGGCTCGCCGGGGCGGTGCCCCTTTGCGTGACTTGGCCATGGGCTCGAGTTCCTTGGAAATCGTGATGGGCTGGTGCGGCGGCGCGGCGCGCGGAACCCCGCGGGGCGGTCGGCGCGCAGCGACGGCGAGCGGGCAGAAAGTGACCGCGGCGCCCGCCACGGCGCAGCGGCCAGCGCTGCCGGGCAGTGCGCGGCGCGCCTAGCCTGGCTACCGGTTCTTATTTCCGAGGGCGTCGGAGATGCGGTCGGTCAGCCGCTCTCGGTCGTGGCGCTGTTCTTCGAACTGCTGAACGCGGTGCTCGATTTCCAGGGCGCGCTCACGATTGATCTGCACCTTGGGCTTGCCGTCGGACCATTGCAGCGTTACCACGCCCGAGGCCACTAAGGCGGCGCCGATCAAGAGGCTCAGGCGGGCCCCCCAGCGGCTGGTGACGGCATCGCGAACCGGCGCCGGCATCGCCATTGCGGCCACGCCCATCACTTGCTGTGCGGTGGTTTTCTTCCGTGACTTGGCCATCGCTAAACGCTCCGGATTGGAAAAGCGAAGAGAATCGATTGCGGCCGACAAGAGCCGTCAGCGTGATCCGGACGGTCTTCGTACCGAGAGCCGAGCCAGATCACCTGCGGGTGGTACTTCCATGAATCGACTAGCGGCAATTCGAACCATAACGCGATTCGACAACTTCGCGCCCGTCGGTCATCGCTGCTGGCAGCGACAGCACGCCGGCGACGGCGGGGCGCGGTAATCTGCCCAGTGCTCGTAAGAGACAGAGTCTGGGCGCCGGCCCCGTTTGAGCTACGCCGGCAAAGCGCCCCCCCGGCGTGGCCGTCACGGTGCCGACGGGGGAACCATAGGAATTTCGGCGGCCCAGCCTGGCGAACCTCGGGTCGATCGCGAGCCGCTAGCCGCTGTGCCTGGCACCCAGAGGGTGCGCTGGAAATCGACGGTCATCGCTGGCGGGCGCCTCGGGTCGCGGACCGGAATCTTCCCTGCCCGCCGCCGGGTCCTATCCCGGGCCCAATCCCCCGGCCCATCCCGGGGTCTGCCCAACCGGCACTGGCACCCGCCCTGAACCGGCCCCGCCGACCGACCTGGAGCTAGCCCAGGTGATGGCCGCCTGGCCGCACTTGCCCGAGGCGATCAAGGCGGGCATCCTGGCGATCGTCGGGGCAATCTCTGACTGCCGGTGGACGTTGCCGCCCAATTGACATCGAACGCCCCAGGGCGGCGCATGATGGGCCTGAGACGGCCAGCGGCACCGTCCCTTGGCTCACGCTGGCAAGGTTGCGGTGGCTCGCGTGCGTGTGCACGACCGAGGACAGCACTCGCCAAACAGCATCTCTAGGTGGCGATTCTCTCCACGGCGAGTCCGCTAAGCATCGGGGAAGGCTCGCATTCCCCAAACTCGCCGGCCGGAGATAGGGCATGTTGCAACCGGTGAAAGCAGCAACTACGGTACTTGCCTGCGGTTTTGGTACTCGTTGGCGCCGCCGTGGCGGCATATCCGGGCCTGTTGATGGGCCAGATCAGCAAAGGGCGGTCATGAGGGAGATGAAGTTCTTGAGTATGGTTGCGGCACTTACCGGTGGCTGCCTTGCCGGAAGCGCAGTGGCGAGCCACGTCAGCGTTACCGGCGCGATTTCAGTGCTGAGTTCATCACCTAGTAGCGTCGAGGACGGAGCGCTTATCGGCGACACCCCAATCTATTTATTTGCCGAGAAACAAGGTGTGGTTCTGCCTCAGGAATTGACATTCAACGTCACCCAGCCTGGTACCCTGCCACTTGCCGACGGCCTAGGGACGACGCCTGGCGACCTTCCGGCCGGCGCGCGGGTCAATAGCTATTACGTCCATTTTCAAAGCCTTACCGGAACACGTTCCAATCCAGTGTTGGCGTCGGGCACCGTTCACTTCGACGCCGACATCCTGGGAATCGCCGTCTTCGATCGACGCCTCTCCGAGAGCGACCACGACTTGGGACTAGAAACCACGGTCTATCCCGCTGTCGATGGTCGCGAATTGGATATCAATGGCGGTGGTGTATTTGGCATCGAAGGCAGCGACCGGGTGACGCTCATGGATGATCGGCGAACGCTCTTGATCGACCTCGGGAATACCGGTGGCCTCGACCAATTGCGGATCGTCACCTCGGTCGGCTTGGAGTTGATCGGCGACGCCAATCTGGATTGCACGGTGGGGGCGGCCGATTACGCAATCTGGGCGGCACAATTTGGACAAACGGGCGAAGGTCTTTCGGCCGACTTCGATGGCAACGGCTCAGTCGGCGCCGGCGACTATGCCCTCTGGGCCGCCAACTTTGGCAACACTTGTCCGCCCGAGGCGGCAGCGGTGCCGGAACCGGCGACGTGGGTGCTTGCCCTCGGTGCGCTGGGCACGCTGCTCGTCTGGCGAGGGCTCGCACGGCCCGCTAGGTAGGCTGAGAGGTGACGGCCCAGGCGGGCCGCGGCGATTCCGCGCGTCGACTTGGACGCCGCCGGTTTGGAAGTGGAAGACTCGGCCGGCAACGTGGCCGACTTCCACGCCCTGCGGCAACCCTTCTTTTCCAACCTGGCCCGAAGTGGCGCCAGCCCGAAGGAATCGCCGGCCCTGGCGCGGCACTCGACCATTACGCCAGCGATCGACCAAGCGCGCTCGGCGGGATTCGAACCCACGACCTACGGTTTAGGAAACCGTTGCTCTATCCTACTGAGCTACGAGCGCTTGTTTACATAACCCTCTTCTGGTATACGGGTTACGATTTCGCCACTTCGGCGAGTTGCGGTATTTCTTACGGTAACCAGTAGATCAACAATGCCACTGGCAATACCGTAGAAATACGGTATACGGTAGAAAAAGGCTTGTTTTTCGCTGTTTTTCGACGGTCGAGAAACTTAGCAGAAATAGCGAAATAGCCTAGAAAAATAGGGTTTTTTTGCTTTTCATTGCCGATCCCTACTGAGCTACGAGCGCGTGCCCGGCTGTTCAAGTGCCGGCGGGATATCGCTGCACTAGCACCGTAGCAAACCCCCGGCCCCTCGGCCAGCCGGAACACCCTATCCAAGGGCCGACCTGCCTCGCCGGCGACCGAACCGTAGACGAGCCACCTCTGGCGGCGGTCGAGCTCAACCGGCTCGAAGCCGCCGAGGGCCTCGCGGCTGGTAGGCAGGCTAGACAGCCGGATGCGGGGCGCCAAACCGCAGCTGATTGCCGTCTAAATCCTGGACCGAAAAGTCGCGCCCCCAGGGCATCGTGTCGACCGACGAAACTTGACGGGCCCCGGCCGCGAGGCAAGCCGCGTGGTAGTCGTCGACCGCTTCGATATAGCAGTACAAACAAATTCCAAAGTTGCCGTCGCCGCAGTGCTCGCTGAGGAACAGCCGCAGGTCGCCGCGGCGGACCGAAATGCACAGCGGCAATCCCGGCTCGAACTGGTGGACCCATTCCTCTGCGAACCCCAGGCATCGGCAGTAGTAATCGGAACTGGCCCGGGCATCGGCGACCCGCACATACGGAACAAGGCTTGGTTGCATCGGTTCCTGAACCTGGTTGCGGGCGAGCGCTTGGCCCCGGTACAAACTTGATCGCTGGCGCGGACCGTGTCCAGCCATCGTAGGGCCCGCGGGCTCGGTCGGCAAAAAAGAGCGGGCCGCCACTCGGTGGCTACGCATACCAGGCTTCCGACTCAATACCCGGCCGATTGCGGAGCAGTTGGTCCGGTCGAAACGCCGCGGCCAAAGGGCGAAAAATTGCCCGGGCGGGCTCGAACCACGGCCCCCGAGGGTGTACACCATGGTGCGGCCAAGCGCCCTGCGCGATCGGCCCCATGGGTTAGCGTCTCGCGACCCGCGCGCCGGCGAACTCCGAGGCATCAGCAAACTGCAGGGAAAGAGACCTATTATGACTCCCGAATCAGTCTTCTCCGTTTGCAACAGCGCGGTGCTGCCGGCCTGGCTGTTGCTGGCAATCGGTCCCGGCTGGACGGTAACCCGCTGGGTGGTTCATACGGCGGCGATTTCGCTGGGGCTGGCCACGGTGTACCTGGCGATCATGATCGCCAAGTTTTCGTCGGCCGAGGGCGATTTCGGTTCGCTCGAGGGCGTGACCCAGCTTTTCGCCGACCCCTGGATACTGCTCGGCGGCTGGATTCATTACCTGGCCTTCGACTTGTTCATCGGGGCCTGGATCGTTCGCGATGGCCGGCGGCTCGGCTATCTGGGTTTCTGGCATCTGGTGCTGGTGCCTTGCCTGTTCCTGACGCTCATGCTGGGCCCCGTCGGATTGCTCGTTTACGTCGTAATCTGCCGTTGGCCACGACGGCAGTTTTTGCTCGACGAGTGTCTGCCGACGGCGGGATAACGCCGGGGGTTTCTGGGCAGATTTCAACAGGATCGAAACAACCGGCGCAGGATTCGTCGGCACCGATCACCACGGCTTGCCTGCGCCCCTGGCTGCCGACAAGATGAGAGGATGGAGCAATTCCGGAAGCCGCATCGTTCCCGCGCCGCGCTGCCCCAGGGGCACCGCCATCGACGCAACCCAGGCCAGTGGGGCGTGGCGCCTGCTTGGGCCGGTACTCTGCTCGTCGTACTGGCCGCGGGCTGCGGCGGTGCTTCGCCGGGCGAACCAACTGCCGGTAACGCAGCCGCGGCTCCGGCCGCTCGTTTGCCGCGAAATGACGCGCCCCGCGTCAAGCCCTTGGCGGGCACGGCGAACCCCTCCGCTGGCTCAGGTCGCGGCGAGCCGAGTCGCCGCTGGTTCGTCGACGTAACCGAGCAACTAGGGCTACCGGTGCGACACGAGCCTTGGCCCGACGGACAATTCAATCTGCCTGAAATCATGGCGGGGGGCCTGGCCCTTTTCGATGCCAATGGCGATGGTCGGACCGACTTGCTCCAGGTGCGGTATCCGCCGCCAAGTGGCCCAACGGAACCGGCACCCGACCGCTTGTTCCTGCAATCCGAATCGGGCCGCTTTATCGAGGCGCTCGATTCGGGCCTGGAGGATCCCGGCTATGGCCAGGGCGCGGCCGTGGGCGATATCGACGGCGACGGCGATCCCGACGTGTTGATTACCAACTTTGGGCCCAACCGGCTCTATCGCAACACGGGAGGCGGGAAGTTTGAGGACATTACCGCCGAAGCGGGGCTAACCGCCGGCGCCGAGTGGTCGACCGCGGCCGCCTTCGTCGATTACGACCGCGACGGCGACCTGGATCTGATGGTGGTCCACTACGTGGAGTTCGACCCCGGCGTGGTCTGCAAGTTGCCCAACACGGTGCGCGACTATTGCGGACCCGACAGCTTCCGGCCCACGACCGACCAGCTCTTCGAAAACCTGGGCAACGGCCGGTTTCGCGAGGTGACCCAGACCGCCGGTATCGACCTGCCCGGCAAGGGGCTGGGGCTGATCTGCGGCGATTTCACGGGCGATGGCTGGGTCGATCTGTATGTGGCCAACGACGGGGAACCCAACTACCTGTGGGTTAACCAGACCGACGGCACCTTTCGCGAGGAAGCCCTTCTGCGCGGCGTGGCGGTCGATGGCTCGGGAAAGCCCGAGGCGAGCATGGGGCTGGTCGCCGCCGACTGGAACCACGACGGCCAATGGGACCTGTTGAGCACGCACCTGCGCGGCGAGACCAACACGCTCTACCTGAGCCAGCGGCCCGGCTACTTTCGCGATGGCTCGGCCGCCACCGGACTGGCGGCGATCGACCGCCCCTACACCGGGTTTGGCTGCGCCGTGTTGGATATCGACCTTGACGGCGACAGCGATTTGGCCGTGGCCAACGGCCGGGTCTATCGCGGCCCATCGAACGAGTCGGCCCCCACCAGCCCGTTTTGGCGCCAGTTCGTCGAACCCAACTTGCTGATTGCCGGCGATGGCCAGGGCAAGTTTCGCAGTTTGGCCACGGAAGGTGGCGATTTCACCCAGTCGCTAGCTGCCAGCCGGGGCCTGGCCGCGACCGACCTGGACGCTGACGGCGACCTGGACCTGGTCGTGGCCGACCTTGCCGACACCTGGCGGGTATACCGCAACGATGCCCCCCGCGCGGGCAATCACTGGCTCGTGGTTCGCCCGCTGACGGCTGGCCGCGATGCTCTTGGCGCCACCGTGCGCATCGAAGCTGGGGGAAAGGCGCAGTCTCGGCTCTGCGTGGCCGCGGCCAGCTACCTGACCAGCGGCGATCCTCGGGCTCATTTCGGCTTAGGGCCACACGCCCGGGTCGAGCGTGTCGAGGTCGAGTGGCCCAGCGGGCGTCGCGAGCGTTTCAGCGTCGACGAGGTCGACCAGGTTCTCGAAGTGGTCGAATCCACCGGGAGCCCACCCTGATGCATCGGCGCTGGCCAGCATTCTGGCTTCTCACGTTAGCCCCGCTTGCCGGCTGCGGTAATTCGGCCGAGCCGGCCGCGCCATCCAGCCGTTCGCCGACCAGCACATCTAGCGGCGAGCGTGCGGTGGCGGTGCCCGAACCCGATCTCGCGCCGGTTAGCGATCCGGGCGTATCCGCGGCGATTACCCAGGCCCGCCAGAATGTGCTCAACCAGCCCACTTCGGCCGCGGCCTGGGCACGGTACGGCCATGTGCTGTTCATCCATTTTTTCCGGCCCGAGGCAGTCGCCTGTTATCGCCGAGCCACGCAACTGGAGCCCCATGATTTCCGCTGGTGGTATTATTTCGGCAAATCGCAGGCGAAGACCGATTCCGCCGCGGCCCGAGAGGCACTGGCCCGGGCACTGGAACTCGACGACAACTACGCCCCGCTGCACGCGGCCTACGCGGGGCTGCTCGAGGAAGTAGGCGGCGGACCGGCGCTCGCGCACCATTTGAAGCGGGCCGTCGAATTGGATCCGGATAGCGAAACATCGCTATTGCTGCGGGCGGCGCTGGCCGAGATGAACCAGGACGCCGCCGCGGCCCGTCGCGATCTCGAAGCGCTGCTGGCGCGGCACCCCAACTGCCGCGATGCCCACCACGCGCTGCTCCGGGTTTGCCAGGCGGTGGGCGACCAGCAGGGGGCCGCCAAGCATGCCCAGGCCCTGGCCACTGCGCACGAGCGGGCCGAAAGCACCGACCCCCTCTGGGAGGAAGTGATTTGGTCCGCGGCCAGCCGCGAGGAACTGACCCGGCAGGCCGAGTTCCTTCTGTCGGCGGGTCAACCCGCCCTGGCCCTCGAGCGGTACGAGCGGATACTCGAGTTCCACCAGCCCGCGGCCGACTTACTGGTGGGTTACGCATCGGCGCTGCGCGACGCGGGTCAACTCGACCGCTGCCGGCCGGTCTTTGAGGAAGCGATTGCACGCTGCCGAACCGCTTTGGAAGCGGACAACGACACAGCGACGTTAAACCTGCTTGCCCAGGCCCTGCGAGGTTTGGCCATTGCCGAGGTGCGGGCGGACCACTGGGATCCGGCCGAGTCGCTCCTTCGCCAGGCGCTTGAGTCGGTGCCCGACGACCCGATTACCGGGGCTTATCTCGGCAATTTGCTGGGCCAGCTCGGTGTTCAAGCGGCCGACCGGCAGCAATGGGAAGATGCCCAGCGGCGATTCCGCGAAGCAGCATCGCTGTTGCCCAACGACCCCGAGGCAGCCTACAACCTGGCTTGGACTTTGTGGAAGCAAGGCCGATCGGCCGACGCCCTGGCCGAGCTGGCCCATTTCGCCGAGAAGCACTCGCTCGACGATCGGCTGAACCGCCTGCGGCGTGAAATCGAGGAGCCGTCGGGCCCTTAGTTTCGCGCGGCCGTATGCCAGGTGCCGTATGCCGGGTGCCGTATCGCGCGCCGCCCCTTGCCGGGTGCGGTTTCGCGCGGGCCGCCAATTTGGCGCTACACTTCGCCGCGCGCGCGATCGCCAGGCTAACCCCCCTGAGGCTGCTCGATCACCGTCAGCCGGTCGACCGGCACCGGGCCAACGTCTTGCTCAGTGCCGTCGGGCCAACGAATCGTCAGCCGATCGACTTTGGCCGTGCGCCCCAGCCCGAACGTAATCGGCAGTTCCACCTGCGACAGGTAGCTCCGCGTGGGGCGCACCTCGGCGAGTTGCACTTTGCCCCCCGACTCGAGCTGGACCACAGCGCCCAGGGCGTCGCGATTGGCGCCGGAGCCGACCAACTTGAGCCGCACCCAGTGGTGGCCCAATTGTTGGTCGTTTCGCAAGACGCGCGGCCGGCCGCCGAGCGCGGCCACCACCAGGTCCAGGTCGCCATCGCCGTCCAGATCGCCGTAGGCGGATCCCCGCCCGACCAGCGGCCGCAGCAAGTCGGGGCCGGCCGTCGATTCTTCCCAGGGCACGAATTCTCGCGCCGCCGCCGGGCTGGCGTTCCAAAAAAACTTGGGCGGCTGTGCATACGACTGGCTCGCCTGCACCCGGGCAATTTCCGGCTCGAGGTGGCCGTTGGCCAAGAACAAATCGTCGCGGCCATCCAGATCGGCATCGAAGAAAAGCACGCCAAAGGTAAGCGATTGGCGCGTGGCGGGGCCCAGCCCGCTGGCGATTGCCTCGTCGGCAAAGTGGCCGCGATCGTCCTGGCTTACGTAAAGGGCGGTCATTTCGAGCGCGAAGTTGCCAATCGCGATCGCCCGGGCCGATCGCCGCCGCAACCAGCTCGAATCGATCCCCATGGCGCCGCGGGCTCGGCCGTTGGGGTCGAATGCCAACCCGGCCACGGCACCGCGCTCGCGAAAGGTGCCGTTCCGCTCGTTGCGGAAGAGGAAATTGGGCACGGTGTCGTTGGCCACGACCAGGTCGATCCAGCCATCGCCATCCAGGTCGGTGGGAAGCACCCCCAGTGTCTTGGCCATCGGCCGGGCACTCGGCGGGTGGCGAATGATGACGGCCGCGGGAATGGTGACGTCGGTGAACCCCTGGGCCCCATCGTTGCGATAGAAATAGGGCCGGGTCCCCTCGAAATCGGTCGGGGGGCCATAGGCCCGCCCTAGCCCCACCAGTTGAAAGCCCTGGCGCTGGTCGAGCTCGCGCGACCAGCGCACGTAGTTCCCCACGAATAGATCGAGATCGCCGTCGCGGTCGTAGTCGAGCCAGGCCGCGGCGGTACTCCAGGCCTCTTTCTGGCCGGCCACGCCCAACGACTCAGTCACCTCGACAAACTTGCCCTCCACGTTGCGCAATAGCCGGTTGGGGCCAACGGCCGTGAAGAACAAATCGGGCCAGCCGTCGGCGTCGTAGTCTCCCACGGCCACGCCCATGCCGTAAAACGACAACCCAAGCCCGGCCTGGTCGGTCACGTTTTGAAACTTGCCCGACCCGTCGTTGGCATACAGCATCGGGGTGGGCATTGGCTCGGGCGCGGGCGAATCGTCCCAAGGCCAGCGGCTGCCGTTGACGAATAACAGGTCCTGGTCCCCGTCGCGGTCGTAGTCGAGCACCGCCACCCCGCCCCCCAGCGCTTCGGGCAGCAGCTTCTCGCCCGTAGCACCGGTGAAATGCACGAAGTCGACGCCACACTGGTCGGTAATGTCGGTCCAAGGCACCAGGGGCGGAGGGCCCCCCGGGCGCAAATCGGCCGCGGGCAGGTTGGCGTCGATGGCCGCCACGGCCTGGGTGCCACCGCGGAACCAGGAGTCGACGTACCACACCAGCAGGCTACCGGCCAGAAGCACCACGACGAACAGCACCGAGCGAACGATCGCCCGCTCAATCACGCGCTCGCCGCGGCGAATGGCGGCGGGGTCGTCTTCCGGCGCAGCGGCCGGTTCCGAAGCATTGCTCTCTGACACCGGCGAACCATCCTTGCCGTCAATGGCCGGCCGCCGGCGGAGCGGCTGCCGGTGGCTCGATGCGGGGCGCTACCTGCGCCGGGCCGGGGCTCTCACCCGGCGCCAACAGGGGGTAAATTACCACCCGCTGCGACGCGTGATCGGCCGCTCGATTGGCCAGTCTGGCCCGGGTTACCGCCTGCTCGCGGGCATTATCGTCGATGCGATAGGTTTCGTGCAGGGCGCGGTGCCGCTCCGCCCGCTTTTCTTCGCCCAATTGCTGGAAAATCAGGGCCAAATTGAAGTGGGCGGTCAAATTTTCGCTGTCTTCGGCCAACGTTTGCTCAAAACTTTCGACCGCCAAACGCAGCCACCGCTCGACCGCGGCACTGTCTTGCTGGCGGCGGGCCGCCTTGGCTCGCTCGAAACGCGCCTGGCCCAACTCGTTTCGCACCACGTAATCGCGCGAAAAATCGAACCCACGGCGGCGGGTATCGTCGTCTTGGTACTCTAGGGCCCGCAGAAAATTCTGCTCGGCCTCTTCCAGGTCGCCGCGCTGCTTGTGAATCATTCCCGAGAGCCAGGCCACGGTCCAGGGGGGGGCGGGGGGCTCGGCCTGGACCGCGCGGGCCAACGCCTCGGCGGCGTCGTCCAAGCGGCCATCGGCTAAGTAGACCCGGGCCAGGTTCAAAGGGCCGTCGGCGCGCCCTAGCGATTCCACCATCGCAAACGCGTCGGCCGACTGGCGCAAATCTCCCTGCCCCCCCACGGTTTGCCCGTCGAGCAACAGCCCGATGCCGAAATCGTTCCAGCGTTGCCAGAGCGGTTCCGCGGCCGGCGCAGAGTCCGGCACGGACTGGCTTCCCCCCTGCACCGGCAGCACCACGCGATCGCTGGCGATGACGGTGATCGGCAGGTCGTTGGCCGGGTCGCGGCTGCCGTTGTCGCGCACCGGCCGATCGTCGGGCCGGGTCACCTGGTCCAGCACGTATTTCAGATAAAACTGGTCGAACTTGCGAAAGTTGAGCCGGGCGTCGATCGTAATCGGCCCCCGCGCGTCGGGAGGAACTCGCAAGGCGTAGTGCACCACCTGGCCCGCGCCGGGCGGAATCTGGTGATCGTACAGCGGCACAAAAATATCCTGGGCGTTACGGCGGTCGATACGGCGCCCGTGGCGGTCGAGCACAAAGGCATTGACGAAATGCGACCAGGGATCGACCGCGCCGGAGGAATCGCGGGCACCGCTCTGGGCCAGGAGCCGATCGCCGTCGCGCACCTCGATTTCGAGCCACACCTCGTTCGAGTCGGCGGTTCCCTGGGTGAAGTGGTGCCCCAGCTTCAACGTGCGCAGGACCACCTCCAGCACGTAGCTTTCCCCGGGCTTCAGCTCGGGTAGTTGCGGGCGCAGCGGGGCCGTCAAGGGGCCGTCGATGGCCTCTCCGCCGCGCAGCCCAAACAGGTCGACGCGCACCGTGCCCTCGAGAAACTTCTGGTGCACCGCCACGGTCGGGGGCTCGCCGCGCAAATAGGGCAAGGCCGTATTGGCACCCAGGAACAGGTGCTGATGGATGCTTGGCCGGTCGGTGCCGGGAAGCAGCCGAGCCCCGAAATCGGCCGAAGCCACGGCCGGCATGTGGCAGCCGTTGCAGTTGGTTTGCGCAGCGGGAGGGTAATAGAAGCTGCGCGCTCCGTGCCCCGAAACCCCCGAGAGCAGGTACGAATCGTAGTGATTCTGGCCGCGCAGCCAGGGTTTGTAATCGGTGAGCTCGCCGGGCAGGTGCACCTTGTGACAGGCGCCGCAGAACTCGGCGGTGCGGTGCAGCGGCTTGAGAAAGGTTTTCTTGTGAAACGCCGGCTTGGCCTTTACCAACTGGCGATTGAGCGCCGCCAGAAAGGGCTGCTCATGCCCCGCCCAGGGGTAGTGCAGCGGCTCTTCGATGGTGAAATCGGCGTTCCCCCGGCTGCTGTTGACGTGGGTGATGGCATGACAAACCGTGCAAGTGATCCCAGCCTGCGCCGTCGGATGGTGAATGTCGTCGAACTTCGGATCGTCGAACGCCCCGGAAAAGAAGGGCACCGGGTCGTGGCACCCCGCGCAGAAGCGCGACCCTTGAACATTGCCGTTGCGCTCCAGCATTACGGCCCGGGTTTCTCGCACGCTGGCCAGGTACATGGGATTGTTGAACGAACTGAAGCGGTGCGCGCTGTGAAACCAGCCCTGGTAGGCGTCCTGGTGACACTCCTGGCAATAGTGGTCCATCATCAGCGTTTGCGACGGTATGAATTCGCCGCTCGACGTGCGGGCCAGGCTGGGCCGGAAATACTGCTCTCCTTCGGCCGGACCGACCGTGTTCCAACGGCGCGGATCGAGCGAGTGCAGGCTGAGTGCCGCCAAGACCAGTGCGGCCACCCCCGCCAGGTAGCCCAACCCGAGCCGCCAGGCAATGGGCGGGCCGGCAAGCCGGTGCAACCAATACATCCACAGCGCGGCCAGCGGCGCGCCCAGGTGCAGCCAATAAACCACCTGTCGGCCGCCCGAGGATTTCAACTCCAGCGGCCCCAGCCGCATCAGCAATAGCCCGCTGACCAACAGCGCCACCAGCGCCACCAACAGCGCGTAACCCACCTGTCGGGCACGGCGGTTGGGGCGCTGCCGCGCGGCCACCAGGTGTGCGGCCACGAAAACCGTGGTCGGTACCACCAACAGCAGCCCCAGCCCAAGATGGACCAGAACCATGCAGAGATAAAAGTAGTTCTGATAGGTCCGGCCGGTGGCCCACTCCAGCAGCGTCACGCTGCTCAGGTAGAGCGAGTTGGCCGCCAGAATCGCCAGCCCGCCCAACAACCCCCACAGCAGCCGCCGCAGTGCCGGGCCGACGGCAGGCGGAAACCGGCTAGGCCGAGGCACGCCTTGCGAAAGTGGAGGTGGACTTGCCATGGCTTACCCACTCGCGATCCGCCCTGGGAGGCAGTCCGTTCTCAATGCATTTCAACCCGGCAGCTACCGATGCCCGGCCGGTAGAAGTTGAACTGCACCTGGGGATGCTCGGCCAAGAGCGACATCGGCACCGCGGTATCAACGATGCCCTGGGAAATCATCAGCGTGGTCAGCCGCATCCCCAGGGGGTTGTCGTGCTGCCCGGCGTGCCAAATGCTGACCTTGTCGGCCAGCCAGGTCTCTCGGGGCCCGACCGTCAGCGCCTGAGTGGGAACGCCCGCCACGTTGCCTCCGCCACTGGTCCGGGCATTCTGCATCAGTGTCATCGGATGCAGATCCACCACCCGGGTACCCAGCCGTCGATACTCAGCGGCCGGCGGAGGCTCGTTGGCCCAGGCCCCCTCGCGCCGCGGCGGATCGTTAAAAGCCCAATGCTTCACCTCGCCCTGGCCCCCCTGCATCACCGCGCAGCGCACCCCCTGCCAGCTTTCCAGATAGGGGCGCACATCCGCCAAGGGGAAATGGATCTGGCTATCGGGCATCCGCAGCCGCGGCGCGATCCGATCGAAACATAGCTCGCGATCGGCCCTGGCGAACGAAAGCGGGTGGGTTTCGGGCACTTCGCGGCCGTGTTGATACCATTCGTCCATGCCCCAAAAATGGGCACTGCGCACGTCGAGTTCCAATTCGTTGACCAGCCGGGCCACGAGCGGTAGCTGTTCAGTCGGGCCGATCGGTCCGCAAATTCCCACGGGGTTGTCGCGCGTCGACTGGCGCCAGGCGCTTACATACTCCAGGGCTTCAGCCAGGTAGAAATCTTCCAGTGTGTCGTAGGCTACGATGCGAAAACCGGGCCGCGATAGCCCTAACAACTGCTCCGCCGTCAGCGCGGCGGCGTCGTTCAAAAGCGCCTCGTCGAGGGTTGTATAGTCCCACCAGCCAGGAGCTACCACACTTTCACGACGCGGCATTGCCAAAACGCCTTTCTACTTGGAAAGCGACTTTGCACCGGGAACCCACGCAACACCACGCGACGACGCCCCTTGGGCCCGGGCAGCGCGCAACGATTGCTCACCCCCCCCTTGTACCGCGCGGCGCCGGGCGGCTCAATGAACCACGCTACCGCTCACCTACGACGACCCCCTGGACCGGCCGAGGCGGAATCACGCTGCCGGCCAGCGCCGCGACTTCCCCGGACCGGTTCGCCGCGCAGCGCCGCGCCGTGGCGGCAAAGAACAGCCCGTGGCGCGCCGGGGCACCGTGTGAGATCGGCCGCCAGAGAAACTCGCCCGCCCAGGGCGCGAGCCACTCAGCCAGGTCGCCGGCGCTGAACCAGCGTTCCCAAGGCTCGTAATCGGACAACGGTTGGCAGCGCCGCTGCTTGTCGATAATTAGCAGCGTCCCACGGGCCCGGGTCACGCGACCAAGCTCGGCCACGGCCCGCTCGGGCCAGAGCGAATGTTCCAGCGATTCGATCGCCACGACCAGGTCGCAGACGCCGGTCGCGAGCGGGATTCGTTCGAGCGTTCCCTGCGCCCGCTCGACCCCCCAGGGCAAGGTCGCCAGGAACGACCGGGTCGGATCGACCCCCACCAGGCGCAGGTCTGGGCGAAACGCCGCCAGCCGAGCCAGAAACCGACCGCTGCCGCAGCCGATTTCGGCCACGCGGGCACCCGGCGGCAACAGGGCCGCTTCGTGCTTGAGCGCTCGCCAGCGGCCATCCTCCGCGTGAACCTCGCTGGGCAAGTCGTTTCGCGTGCCGGCAAACGACGCCGCTACCTGGGCCTGAGCCACCTGCAGCGCCAGGAGCGTGGCCCGCGTTGAACTGGGCTCCCCGGTCTGGCGCCTCCACCGCGACAACCGCACCGGAAACCCCCCGTCGGGCTGCTGAGACCTCAGCAATCGCTCGGCCGCCCGCTGGGCCCGGGTCCAGTCTCCCTGGCGAAACCCCGCCAGCGCCCGTTGCGCAAGTTCGTAGGTGGTGCCGGGCACGGCCGTATCCGAGAGCCAATCCGGGGCCGTCGCTCGCGCGTCGTGCAGATTTGCCGAATCGCGGCCATCGCCCATCGCTGCCAACCAGCCGCGCCAACGCTGGAGCAGGCCATCGTCGGCCAGCGGGGCCAGCACTGCGATTGCCGCCCGGGTAAGCGCGACCGAGGGTTTGGGTTCCGTTTCGCTTTCGCAAAGCCCCCCAGTGGCCGACCTTCGCTCGACCAGCGCCAGGGCCCGGGGAATTAGTTCGGCCCGTTGGGCCAAGCGGGCCACGGTCCAGGGCAGCCGTACGCGCCGCTCGATCGGTCGCCACCAGCGCCCGACTCGATGGGCAGGTCGGCCGACGTCGGCGTCGGGCTGGCTTCCGCCGCGAGCGAGGTCCACGCCGACCGACCCCGCGGCGACAAGCTCCGGTAGCCTCGACGATGGGTTGCCGGTAGGCTGATTCATGCGGTTTGCACCGTCCGCGCGCCGGGTGGCGATGGTTTAGCCCCGCGCGCCGATTCCGCCCGGGGAACCGAGAGTTCCGCGCCCCGGAGCCCTTGGGGCCGGCCGGCCGCGGAATTATCCACCTCAGACCGCCCAGGGACCAACCCCAGTTCACTAACCCACTCCACTGCGGCGGTCGGATCCGGTCCTCCGGGGCCCGACAGCGCAGGGCTATGGCACTACCAGCCCCCCTCGAGCGGAGACAGCCCTTGGCTCCCAACGTTCAGCATTTGCAGGTGATCACCACCGCCGGTTCCGAGGAAGAAGCGCAGCGCATTGCCCAGGATCTGGTCGCGCGCCGACTGGCGGCCTGCGTTCAGGTTCATGGCCCGATAACCAGCGTCTACTGGTGGCAGGGGGCGATGGAAACGGCCCAAGAGTGGCAGTGTTTCATCAAGACCACCTCGGCCGTTTACGCCGACGTGGAGCGCACGATCCACGAGCTGCACTCGTACGAAGTGCCTGAAATCGTCGCTCTGCCGTTGGTCGAGGGGAGCCGGCGCTATCTCGACTGGCTGGAAAAAGAAGCCAGCGGGAGCCACCCGGCCTGATCCGGCGGGGCCCCTGCCCCCGAACGGCCGTTTTACCCTACCCAGCCCAGCGCCGGTCGCTCGGTATCCGAGGGGCGCTTGATCGGCGCCGGCGGCGCGGGCGACGCCAGGGCGAGCACCGCTTGACGCAATAACTCGGGCTCAATCGGCCCGGCGATCGGCCGGCCGAAGCGAATGGCTACCTCAAGCGGCCACGCACTGGGCATTTTCCAAAACGCCCGGCCTGCGCGGTAGCTGAAGATGCTTTCCCATAACCCGCCGAGATGCACCGGAATGATCGGGGCCCCCGTGTGCTTGACCATCGACTGGTAGCCCGGCTGAAAAGGCTGTAGCTGGCCGTCGCGGGTGATTCCCCCCTCGGGGAATACGCAGACCAGTTCCCCGGCCTCGAGGGCCTGGCGAACGGCCAGGATCGAACGGGCAATCGACTTCGAGCCCGAGCCGGCTTTGATCGGAATCGCGCCGAACTGGCGAGCCAGCCAACCCTTGAGCCCCCCCTCGACGTAATCGGCGTAGGCCACCATGCGAATCGGCCGGGGTGATACGACCATGAGCAGCACGGCGTCGATCCAGCTCACGTGATTGGGAACCAGCAGCGCGCCGCCCGCAGGACCCAGTCGTTCGAGCCCCTCGACGCGCAACCGATACACTCGGCGAACGACGGCGGAAACCATCAGGGAGATCACCGGGCCGGCCAGCCGCGCCAGGCTGTAACCGAGCACGGGCAAGGTCAGGCCGGCGGCCAGCAGGAAAACCACCCCCGCCGACAGGTGCAGCGGGCCCCGCAACAGCCAAAACAATCCGGCGGCGCCCAAGGTGGCGCTGAAGGTGAGAAAGTTGCTGGCGGCCAAGACCCGGCCGCGAGTGCTGGCCTGGCTGGTGTGTTGCAGTTGGGCCTGGAGCGGCACGTCGAAGAACCCCGAGCTGATTCCGAGTCCCAACAGAGCCGCGACCGAGGCCACGGTCGACCCGGTGGTGAAGTACAGCGCGGCCGCGCTCGCCACCAATCCGACGGCTCCCAGCGGCACCAACCCCAATTCGATTCGGCCCCGCGAGGCCAACCCCGCCAACACGTTGCCCAAGGCCACGCCGATGGCCAACGCGCCGACCAACAGCCCCACTTGCGATTGGCTCAGCCCCAGACATTCGATGCCGTAGGCGTCCACATTAAGCTGGGCCAGCGAGGCCAGCGACCAGAAAAACGCAATGCCCACGGCCACGGTCGCCAGGCCTGGAGTCGCGCGGAGTTGAAGCACGTCGCGATAGGCCTCGCGAAGCGGGTTGGTGGGCAACGGGCGATGGGGGTCGGCGGCCGGCGCCCCGGCAATCCACAGGCTCGAGAGCGTGCCGGCACCGGCCACGCCGATCAGGGCGAGGGCCGGCAGCCACAGGCCCAGCCCACCAGCAGGACTCGTCACGGCGTACAGGCCCAGTCCCGCCTGGGTGCCAACGATGACCGCCACGATGGTGCTCATGCCAATCAGGCCGTTGGCCGCCGGCAGCTTTCCGGCCGAAAGCATCTCGGGCAGGCACCCGTACTTGGCCGGACCAAAGAGGGCGCTTTGCGACCCCATGAGCAGCAGCACGCCGAACATGGCCCAGGGGCTTTCCAGGGCAATGGCCCCCACGCCGAGCGACATAATCGCGATCTCGGCCAGTTTACAGCCCACCAGCACCTGGCGTTTGCTGAACCGATCGGCCAGGTAGCCGGCCGGCGCGGCCAACACGATAAAAGGCAGCACCAGACAGGCCAGCCCGGCCGATAGGGCCAGCGCCTCGGACTGGGGACCAAGCAACTCTTTGGCAATGGGCACCACCAGCCAGCGATACATGTTGTCGTTCAAAGCACCCAGAAACTGCGTAACGAGCAGCCCGAGAAAGCTGGGGCTGGTGAGCCCCTCTCGGGCGTGCCGGGCGGCGAGCGGGTGGGTGCTGGTTGGCGTTGGCATGGGGGCGGTACTCCGCGGGTCGCCAGGGTGCGGCGGCCGCCCCCTCGGCGAACTCTTCCTCGCGGGGCAGCCACGAAAATCTCTCACTAGTTACAGGGCGAAAACCACCCCGGGCATATAACACTGGCCCCTCAAAGCCCGCCCGCAGGGCTTGGCCTGGAGCGATGTAACTGTAAACTAGGCATACAGTTGAGGGCACACGCACCCCGCCCGGATAACCCGCCATGAGCGAATCGCCCGAGGTCTGGACCAGGCTCGACCCCAGCCGCTCGGGCGACCTGGAATTGCTTCAGCAGATTCTCGTGCGCGATCAGATGGCCGAGTGGTCGCGCGACCCGCTGATCATGGCCCGCGCCGAGGGAGTTTCGTACTGGGACATCGCGGGGCGCCGCTATCTCGACGGCCTGTCGGGCATTTACACGGTCTCGGTCGGCCATGCGAACGCTCGCGTGCTGGCCGCGATTGGCCAGCAGTATGAGCGGCTCAGCTTTTCTCCCCCCATGCACGGCACCAACCCGCTGGCCATCGAGCTGGCCAACCGGTTGGCCCGTCTGGCACCGGGCGACCTGAACACGGTGAAATTCGCCTCGAGCGGCTCGGAGGCGAACGAAGCCGCCATCAAGCTGGCCCGGCAATACCATCGGCTGCGCGGTCAGCCGGGCCGCACCAAGGTGATCAGCCGCTATCAATCGTGGCACGGCTCGACCGGCCTGGCCCTGGCCGCCTCGGGATTGAAAAGCCGCAAGGTGGTCAACGAACCCTTGGCCGAGGGGTTCCTGCATGTATTTCCGCCCACGTGTTATCGCTGCCCGTTCGGCAAGCAGTATCCCACTTGCGAACTTACCTGCGCGGAATTGATTGGCGACGTGATCGCCCAAGAGGGGCCCGAGACCGTGGCCGCGCTCTTGGTCGAACCCATCGGCCACACGGGAGGCGTCATCGACCCGCCCGAAGAGTACCTACCGCGGCTCCGCGCGATCTGCGACCGATTGGGCGTGCTGCTGATATTCGACGAAATCATCACCGGTGTGGGCCGCACAGGCCAAATGTTTGCCGCCGACACCTTTGGGGTAGTGCCCGACATTATGACCCTGGGCAAGGGGCTGGCGGGGGGCTACTTTCCGCTTTCGGCCATGATCTGTCGCAAGCCCATTGCCGAGGTGTTTTGGGGCCCCGCCAACGTCAACCCGGGGTTTGTCGAGGGGCACACTTTCGAAGGCCACCCCGTGGCCTGCGCCGCGGCCATGGCCGTGCTCGACGAGATCGTTGAGCGCGATCTTTGCGGCAACTCCCGCCGTCAGGGCCAGCGGCTTCGGGCCGGGCTCGAGCGGCTGGCGGCCGAGTTGCCCGTTATCGGCGAGGTACGCGGCAAGGGGTTGTTTCAGGCGGTGGAATTCGTCGCCGACCGCGCAACCCGGGCACGCTTCGAGGATTCGATCGGCTTGGGGGTGCGCGTGGGGCGCCGCGCCCTGGCCGAAGGGTTGCTCTGCCGCTTCGATCCGCATTGGATCGCCTTTGGCCCGCCGCTGGTAAGCACCGATGCCGACATCGACGAACTGCTCAACCTTTTCGAGCGCAGTCTGCGGGCCGTACTCGATGAATTGGGTTGCTCGAGTGCGATTGGTTCCGCGCCGAGCGAAGCGGCTACGAGGTTGCCGGCATGAGCGGTGAAGCATCTGCCACAGCTAGTTCGAACGGTGTCACGCTGTTGACCGGGGCCTCGTCCGGAATCGGCTGGGCCCTGGCCCTGGAGATGGCCTGCCGTGGCCGCGCGATGGCGCTGGCTGCTCGGCGGCTGGATCGGCTCGAGGCGCTGGCCGATCAGATCCGCTCGGCGGGCGGCAGGGCGCTACCCATTGCCTGCGACGTGGCCGATTTCGCTTCGGTTCGCGCGGCCGTGGCTCGCTGCCAGGCCGAGTTGGGCCCCATCGACTGTCTGGTGGCCAACGCCGGCCAGGGCTCGCCCACTCCGGCGAGTCATTTTCAGGCTGACACGGTGCGCGAGATTTTCGCCACGAACGTGTTGGGGGTTGCCGCGCTACTCGAAGCGGTGCTGCCCGAGATGATCGCGCGGCGCCAGGGGCATATCGTCGGCATTTCGAGCATTGCCGCCTGGCAGGGGGTTCCGACTAGCGGCGCGTATAGCGCCAGCAAGGCGGCCCTGTCGAATTTGCTCGACGCTTTACGGGTCGAGTTGATGCCCTGCGGCGTAACGGTGACCACGGTTTGTCCCGGGTTCGTCGCCACGCCGATGACCGCCGAGAACGACGCCCCCATGCCGTTTCTGTGGCAGCCCGATCGCGCGGCCCGGGTAATTGCCGACGCCATCGACGCCCGGCGCGCCCGCCTGGCGTTTCCCTGGCAACTGGTGCTGCTCGCGCGGGCCGGACAGTGGTTGCCCGGCGCCCTGCGAGACTGGATACTGGCCCGGGCCCTGTTGAAGTAGCGCAACCCTGCTCGGAGCTGGGGCCGCTTCGGGGCCGCCGTCCCCCCCCAGGCGGGACGATCAACCGAGCGTTTTTTCAGAGAGTGGCGATGAGTTCACAAGCGTTTCAGGGGCGCGTAGCGCTGGTCACCGGCGGCTCGCGCGGCATTGGCCGGGCAACCGCCCTGCGTTTGGCCGCCGACGGAGCCGACGTGGCGCTGAGCTACGCTACCCGGGCCGCCGAAGCACAAGCCGTGGCCGACGAGATTCGCGCCCTGGGGAGGCGTGCCCTCCACCTGGCTTGCGACGTTTCGCAGCCCGATCAGGTTGCCCAAATGGTGGCTCGAACCCGCCGCGAACTGGGGCCGATCGATCTGTTGGCCCACTGCGGGGCGATCAGCAACATTTGCTCGCACAGCGAGCTTTCGTTCGAGCGCTGGAAGGAGACGATCGACGTCAATTTGAACGGCGCCTTTCTGGTGGTCTTTGCCGTGAAAGACGAAATGATCGCGCGCGGCTTCGGGCGAATCGTCACCATTTCATCGATCGCCGGCCTGCGGCCCCGGCAATTGCAAATTCACTATTCCACCTCCAAGGCCGGCGTGATCGCGCTGACCCGCTGCTGCGCCGAAGCCTTTGGACCCCACAACGTGCGGATGAACTGTATCGCCCCGGGCCTGGTGGAAACCGAAATGGTGCACGTCTTGAGCGACGAAAAACTAGCCGAACTGACCGCCGTAACCCCGCAGCGGCGAATCGGCCAGCCCGACGAGATCGCCTCGGTGGTTCGTTTTCTGCTCAGCGAAGAGTCGAGCTTTATGACGGGGCAAACCGTGGTGGTTTCCGGCGGGCGCGAGATGCTGCCGTAGTCGCCGATTCGAAGGCCTGGGTCGGTTTTCTCCTGCAAGTCTCTTAGCGCGAGGGCGGGCTACGTGGATTGGACTGCCCTGGGAGTCAGCTTGAAACTGGCGGCCGCCACCACGCTGCTGCTGGCCGCGCTGGCGGTGCCCCTGGCCTGGTGGCTGGCCAACGCCACGAGCCGTTGGGCGGCGCTGGTGGAAACCCTGATCGCGGTGCCGTTGGTGTTGCCCCCCACGGTGCTGGGCTTCTACCTGCTCGGCGCGCTTGGGCCCCGCAGCCCTCTGGGCCGCTGGTGGGAGCAATGGTCCGGCCAACCATTGGTGTTCACCTTTACCGGGGTGCTGATCGGCTCGCTGATTTACAATTTGCCGTTCGCGGTCCAACCTTGCGCCGCGGCGTTTCGTGGCGTCGACCGGCGGCTGATCGAGGCGGCCCAATGCCTCGGCTCCCCCTCTTGGGAAGTGCTGGTCCGGGTGGGGCTCCCCCTGGCCTGGCCCGGGCTCTTGGCCGGCCTGATACTCACCTTCGCGCATACCCTGGGTGAATTCGGCGTGGTGCTGATGGTCGGCGGAAACTTGCCCGGCCGTACACGGACCATGTCGGTGGCCATCTACGACGATGTCCAGGCCCTGGCCTACGATTCCGCCGGGCGAGCCGCCGCGCTGCTCGTGATGTTGGCCCTGGCCGCGCTGGCCCTGGTGCGGCTGCTACAACCGCGGCGGCACACGCCATGAGCCTCCGCTTGGAAATCGACTGTCGCTGCCGATTTGCCAGCGGCGCGGTCGTCGCTCCACGATGGCAGGGCTCGCTCGCGCCCGGCCGCGTCACGGCGGTGTTCGGCCCCTCGGGCGGAGGCAAAACCACGCTGCTTCGGCTCCTGGCCGGACTCGAACGCCCCGAATCGGGCCGCATCGCCTTCAGCCACGCAGTCTGGTGCGACACGGCGGCCGGCCGCTTCGTTCCACCGGCCAAGCGCAACATCGGCTACCTGGCCCAACACTACGCCTTGTTTCCGCACCGAACCGTCGCGGGCAACATCGCCTTTGGCTTGGGGCGGCTCGCCCGGGCCCCGCGCAGCCAACGGGTGGCCGAGCTCCTGGAAGTCTTTGAACTCCAGGGACTAGCAGACCGCTACCCGCGCGAGCTGTCGGGGGGGCAACAGCAGCGGGTTGCCCTGGCGCGGGCCCTGGCCAATCGTCCGGGCTTGCTGTTGCTCGACGAACCGCTGGCCGCCCTCGATTGGCCGACGCGGCGGCTCTTGCAGACCCGCCTGAGCCGTTGGCTGCGCCACAGTGGCGCGGCGGTGCTCTTGGTTACCCACGACGCGGAAGAGGCGCTGGCCCTGGCCGACGACCTGCTGGTTGTGGTGGACGGCGCGATTCGTCAATTTGGACCAGCCCAACAGGTGCTCGAGCAACCGGCCGACGCCGAGTTGGCCCAGTTGCTGGGCATCGAAACCGTGCAGCCCGGGCGCGTAGTCGCCCTTGGCGACGACCTGGCCCAGGTCGAGGTGGGCCGCGCACGGCTGCACGCCCTGGCCCATGGCCGGGTGGGCCAGGCGGTGTTTGCTTGCATCCGCGCGACCGATGTCATTCTCGAGCGCCAGCCCAGCGGCCCCAGCAGCGCCCGCAATCGCCTGCCCGGACAGGTTACCGGGGTCCGCCCGAAGGGCAACTTGCTGCTGGTGGAACTCGACTGCGGATTTTCGCTCAAGGTACAGATTACCCGCGGGGCGGCCGAGGAGCTCCAGCTGCGCCCCGGAGCCGAGCTGGTGGCGTTGATCAAAGCGCCGGCGATCCACCTGGTGCCCCGGCCCGAAGCCTGATCGGCCGATTGGCGGCGGGTTTGGCATGCGGCCCGCCCCCCGGTAGGGTCGAACCCAAGGCGGGTTTTCCGTACGATGGAGGCGAGGCGGCCCGGCGCGCCATTCGGCGATCGCGCGCCAGCAAGTGGCCAGTGCACCCGAGCAGGGCGATTCCGATGCGTACACCCTCGAGCGGCGGCGGACTGCAAGCAATTGCCTATACCCTGCGGAAGGCCCGCGAGGTCGGTCCGCTCAAGCTGTGGCAGGCCATGCGCAGTTCCAACGCCTGTAAGACCTGTGCCCTGGGCATGGGGGGCCAGCGCGGCGGCATGGTGAACGAACGGGGCCATTTCCCCGAGGTTTGCAAGAAATCGCTGCAGGCCATGGCCGCCGACATGCAGGGAGCCATTCGGCCCGAGTTCTGGCAGCGCTATTCGCTCGACCACCTGCGCGCTTTCACCCCGCGCGAACTGGAGTATTGCGGCCGCCTCACCCAGCCGCTTATCGCCGACCCAGGCGCCACCCATTACCGCGTGGCTACCTGGGAGGAAGCCCTGGACGCCGTGGCCGAGCGGTTGCGGGCCACCCCCGCCGAGGAAACCTTTTGGTACACCAGCGGCCGTAGCTCGAACGAGGCCGGCTTCCTGCTGCAACTGTTGGCCCGGGTGCTGGGCACCAATCATGTAAACAATTGCAGCTACTACTGCCACCAGGCCAGCGGCGTGGGGCTGGCCAGCGCGGTCGGCAGCGGCACCGCCACGATCGAATTGGCCGACCTGGAGCAAGCCGACCTGGTCGTGCTGATTGGCGGCAACCCCGCCAGCAACCATCCCCGGCTGATGACCACGCTGATGCACGTGCGCCGCCAAGGGGGAAAAGTACTGGTGATCAACCCCGTGGTCGAGGTGGGGCTGGTCCGCTTCCGGGTGCCGAGCGACGTGCGGAGCATGCTCCTGGGCAGCGAAATCGCCACCGAGTACGTCCAGCCGCACGTGGGGGGCGACCTGGCGCTGCTGACCGGTTGGGCCAAACGCATCGTCGAGCTGGGCGCCGAAGATCGCGCCTTTTTAACCGACCACTGCGAGGGATGGCCCCAGTTAGCCCAGCGGCTCGCGGAAACTGGCTGGGACGAAATCGAGCAAAAATCGGGCGTTCCGCGCGCCACGATCGACGCCTTGGCCGGCACCTACGCCGCCAGCAAGCGAAGCGTATTCGCCTGGACCATGGGGATCACCCACCATGTACACGGCGTGGAAAACGTGCAGGCCATCGCCAACCTGGCCTTGCTCCGCGGCATGGTCGGACGCACCGGCGCGGGGCTCCTTCCCATCCGTGGCCATTCCAACGTACAGGGCATCGGCTCGATGGGAGTTACCCCCCAGTTGAAACAGGCCGTCTTCGACCGGCTCGAGGCCGAGCTAGGCATTTCGCTGCCACGCACGCCGGGGTTCGATACGCTGGGCTGTCTGGAAGCTGCCGCCGCCGGACAAATGAAGTTCGGCTTCTGCCTGGGAGGAAACCTGTTCGGGGCCAGCCCCGATTCCCTTTTCGTACGCCAGGCCTTTGCCCGGCTCGAGCAAGTTGTGTACCTCAATACCACGCTCAACACGGGCCACGCCTGGGGCCTGGGGCAGCAAACCGTGGTGTTGCCGGTGCTGGCCCGCGACGAAGAATCGCAAGCCACGACGCAGGAATCGATGTTCAACTACGTTCGCTATAGCGAGGGCGGGCCGCGGCGGCTGGAAGGCCCGCGTGGCGAGGTGGAGATCGTTGCCGAGTTGGCCCAGCGCGCCGCCGGCAACCGAGGCATCGACTGGGCCAGGTTCCGCCACCATCGCGCGATTCGCCAGGCAATTTCCCGGGCCATCCCGGGCTGCGAGCCGCTTGCGAAAATCGACGAATCACAGCAAGAGTTCGCCATCGGCGGCCGCGTGCTCCACGCCCCGCGGTTTCCCACCCCGACCGGCCGAGCCCGGCTCCAGGCCCATACGCTCCCGCCGCTGGCGGGCGAGCCGGGGCAACTGCGGCTGATGAGTGTGCGCAGCGAGGGACAATTCAACACCGTGGTCTACGAAGACTACGACCTGTATCGCGGCCAGGACCGCCGCGATGTGATCCTGATGCACCCCGACGATCTTGCCCGGCTGCGGCTCGAGGCCGAGCGGCCCGTGCGGGTGCGAAGCGCCGTGGGCCAGATCGACGGGCTCTTGGCGCGCCCCTTCCCGGCGATTCGTGCGGGGAGCGCGTTGGTTTATTTTCCGGAATGCAACCCGCTGGTGCCGCGCTCGGCCGATCCGGCCTCGCGCACCCCGGCCTTCAAGAACATTCCGGTGTGGGTCGAGCCTCTCGCGGAGCGCGCGGCCCGAACCGAGCCGGCCGCCGCCCATGATTCCGGAACAGGGCCGACCGAAATCTCCGCGACGGCGGCGCCAAGCGGCCCGCCAACCATCGTGGGAGCCGCCCCGGTTGCCGAGGCAGGCCGGGGGTTCTCGCGCCCCAAGGCGTGTTGATCACGGGCCGCGACTGGCTTACCGGCCGATCAGGCCATGCTCGACTTGGGCGAGCGTCCGCCGGTGCTGGTCGAAGGGGTGGCCGCCGGCGAGGAATGGCCCACTTCGTCGGATCCCAACATCCAAAGCACAATCGGCGCCGCGATGAACACGGTGCTGTACACGCCCGCGATGCAACCGATCAACAAGGCAAAGGCAAACCCGTGGATGCCCTGGCCGCCAAACACGTAGAGGGTGACCACCACGAGCAATACGGTTAACGAGGTAAGCATCGTCCGTGCCAAGGTCTGGTTAACGCTGGCGTTGACCATCTCGGGCGTCAAGCGCGGGCTCTTCCCGCGCACTTCACGAAGCCGGTCGAAGGTGACAATCGTATCGTTGACCGAATAGCCCACGATGGTGAGAAACGCGGCGATAATCGGCAGATTAATCTTGAACGGATCGACCAGGGCGAATCCCAAATACGGCGCCAGATAGTAGCTAAGCGCCACCGCCCCCAGCGTAATGAGCACATCGTGAATCAGGGCCACGGCGGCGGCCACGCCGAAGGCCATTTTCTGAAAGCGCACCCAGAGGTACACGATCATCAGCAAGATACTGGCCGTGATCGCGTAAATGGCTTGCTGCTGCGTGCTCGAAGCCACCGCTCCGCCGATCACGCTCGAAGCGGGAAAGTAAACCTCGCGCGAAAGCTGCTCGGCGAGCGCGTCGAGCCCCGGCTGCACCTCCTCCGACGGTGCGGCGAAACGGACCGTCCACTGGTCGTAGGCGGCCGAACTCCCTGGGGTGTACTCGTCGCTCGTTATGTCGAAGTTCACGCTCGAAAGCACCGACTTGAGCCGCTCTTCCAGCGAATCGTGGTCGATCGGCTGGGCAAACTTGAGCACGGCGCGGGTTCCACCGGCAAACGGGTCGGCCGCGGGCGGGGTTTCCGTCGGCCCAGGCGCCGTGGTTGGGGCGCCCGGCGCCTCCGCCGAATCCGTGGCCTCGGCGCTCGCCTCGCTCGCCCCCTCGGGTTCGCTGCCCGAGGGCTCTGAAGCGGGAACCTCGGCCGCCTCGGGCGCGGACTCCGCCTGCACGGCCGGCGACTCTGCAGTTACTTCCACTTCCACCGCTTCCGCGCCTTCACCCTCGGGGGGCGTCTGCTCATCCGCAAAGGCCAGTTCGTTCTCGGCGGGTAGCGGATCGCGTCGCGACTGCTCGGGCAATGCCGGACCAGCGGCCGGCGCACCCGGCGCGGCGGGGCCCGATGCGGCGGGTTCGGCGGCAATCGGCTCGATGCTTTCGATGGTCATCCGGTTGTAAACCAGGTCGTTGCCGTAGGCCTTGACCAGATCCCCCTCGACTTTGTCCAGGTCGCGCTCCGACGTATTGACCAGGAAGCGAACCCCGGGGGCTTCGCCGCTGATTTGCACGTCGCTTACCGCCACGTCGGGCAGCGTGGCCTCGACCACGCGGCGGACGTCGGCAATTTTCTGGGGACGATCTTCGCGGAACAAAAGCTGCACCGAGGCCCCGCCCGTAAAATCGATGTCCAACAGCCCGTGGCCCCGCATCACCACCCCGGCCATTCCCACGGCAATCACCAGGAGCGAAGTGCCGATCCAAATCGGAGTCATCCGCACGAAATCGAAATTCGTGGCTTGGATCATCTGCATCATCGAGAGCTTGGTGATCCAGCGCATGCGCTCAGCCACTTCGAAGATGACCCGGGCCACGAAGATCGCGGTAAACATGCTCAGGGCGATGCCCAGGAACAGCGTTACCGCGAAACCCTTGATTTGGTCGGTACCGATGGCATAGAGCACGACGGCGGTAATCAGCGTGGTCAGGTTCGAATCGAAGATGGCGGTAAAGGCCCGGGCGAACCCGTTGTTGATCGCCATCCGGAGCGTCGCGCCACGCTGAAGTTCCTCGCGAATTCGCTCGTAAATCAGCACGTTGGCGTCGACCGCCATGCCCACGGTCAAGACCAGCCCGGCCAGGCCCGGCAAGGTGAAGGCCGCCTTGATCGTGATCATGCAGGCCAGCGTCAGCACCAGGTTCATGATCAGCGCCACGCAGGCCACGATGCCGGCGAAGCGGTAATACACCAGCATGAACAGCATGACCAGCACCATCGAAACGGTGATGGCCAACTGACCCTTGCGAATGGTGTCTTCCCCCAGCGTGGGGCCGGTCAAAAGCCGGCTTACCGGCTCCTCTTCTAGGGCGTTGGGCAGGCTACCGGCGTTGAGCACCGAGACGATCTCGTCGACCCGCTCGCGGGTAAAGCTTCCCGTGATCTGGCCGCGGTCGAAAATCGCCGAATTGATCGACGGGGCCGATTGCAGGTAGTTGTCCAGAATGATGCCGAGTTTGCGAGTAAAGCCGCTGGCGCGGTCGGGCAGGTTCGAGCCGGTCAATTGGCCGAACAACTGGGCCCCGCGCGAATTGAAGGCGAACTCCACGTTCGGCCGCCCCTGCTCGTCGACTCCGGCCGACGAGCGGGTCAGGTACTCGCCGTTCACATCGAATGGGTCCTCGATCACCAGCACTTCCAACTGGTCGGCATTGGAAGGCGAGGGGCGGGTGCAGATGTCGCGGTCGGCGCGGAAGTAGTCCTCCTCCGTGGACTCGATCGGAACCCAAAACGCCAGCAGTTCGGAATCTGGGCCGGAGCCGCTGCGGATTTCGCGGGCGTTGCTGGCCCGGGCCAACGCGATCCGGTCTTCGTGGTCCCGATTGTTCGCCAAAATGCGAAACTTCAGTTCGCCGATCGACGAAATCTTGCGTTCGATCCGATTGACTTCCTCACTGTCGGCCTCGGGAATGATGATTTCGATCTGGTTGGTGCCGTAGGGGCGAATCGTCACTTCCCGCACGCCGCCGGGATTCACGCGGCGGCTGACCGCGGCGATCAGCTTCTCGGTTTCGATGGTTTTACCCGCGGCGATCTCCTCGGCTTTTACCTGGTAAACCAGGATCACGCCGCCGGAGAGGTCGATCCCCAGCTTCGGCGGCCAGCCCAGTACCGTCACCACCGTGCCGGCCGCGATGGCAAAGAGAACCGTGCCGATCTTCCAGCCGTGATCGGGCATGCGAAACCGCCGGGCCAAGTACGAGCCGACCAGAAACGGCACGATCAGCACGGCCGCGGTAATCACGAATCCAAGATAGGCGGGCATGAATCGAGCTTCCTTTCGCGCCCCGGAGGCCGCCGACCGCGATCGAACCGCGGGGCGGGCGCTGCCTGCAGCGAGTTGGTCCTGGGGCCGGCCCCCTTAGGCCGGCCGGTTTCGTCGTTCCGTCGCTCCTCGAAATCGATCGAACCGCTCGCTCGGCCCGCCCCGGCCCTCCCGGAGCCCGCGCCGCGACACGGCTCAGTTAGAACCGCCTGAGCGCCCTTCCGCTCCGGCCGCGGTTCCCTCGTCGGTCGACAGCACCCGGGCCACGGAACTGCGGGTGATGCGCAATTTGGTGTTCGTATTCTCGTCGACGCGGATGGTAACCTCGTCGATGTCTTCACGCAGGTTCGTAATCACCCCGTACACGCCGCCGATGGTGACCACGCGGTCGTTCTTCTGCAGCGCCTTGAGCATGGTGTCGCGCTCGGCCTGTTCCTTGCGCTGGGGGCGAAGAATCAACAGATAAAACAAGATGCCGATCGGCAGAAACAGCATCAGCATGCTCAGGCCGCCGCCACCGCCGCCCTGACCTGGAGCCTGGGCCAAGAGCGGCCCCCCGACCGCCTGCCCGATCGAACTATCCAGCCAAGCTTGCATCGTGCGACATTCCTTGTGCCGGCGGTTTTCGCCCGCGGCTAATCAAACAGGGTGCCCGCCCGCCAGCGGCGTTCGGCTCCCCGAAGACCGAGAGCTTTCGGGGCGGCTCGGCCAGGACGAACCGGCCGCGGGGCCACTGGCCTTCGGGCTCCGTCCGGGCGATTGGTCGGCTCGGAACTCGTCGCTCGGCACGCGAATCCCCGTTCTGCTCGGCCCCCAAAGGCCGCCCTGCGCCGTCACCAAGATCGACCCGAAGGAATCGCCGGGTGGTCGCCGGCCCCCCTTGCTTCGGGCACGCAGACTGGGATTCAGCCGTCGCCCCAATCCGCGACATCTTAAGGGGATGCGCTCTTGCCAGCAAGGGCAACGCCACTCGCCGCACCCGCCGCTAAGTGGGGTCGGGCGCCAGCGATTCCGCCTCGGGCGAGGGGGCCCCCCAGAGCCGCTGCTGGGCCCGCCAGAACCCCTCGAAGCTGCCTGTTTCGATCGCCTCGCGGGCCTGCCCCAACAGACGCTGGTAGTAGGTCAGGTTGTGGATCGAGAGCAGGATTGGCCCCAGCATTTCTCCGGCCTGGAACAGGTGCCGCAGATAGGCCCGGCTGTGGCGGCAGGCCGGGCAAGGGCAATCGGCCTCCAGAGGCCGCTCGTCGCGCTCGTATTGGCGGTTACGCAGCCGGCGGGGCCCCTCGCCCGTAAACGCCATGGCATTGCGCCCGTTGCGGGTAGGCATCACACAATCGAACAGGTCGATGCCGCGGGCCACGCCCTCGACCAGGTCGATCGGCCGTCCGACCCCCATCAGGTAACGGGGTCGATCGGCGGGCAAGGCCGGAACCGTCGCTTCGAGCGTGGCCAGCATTTCCGCGGGGGTTTCGCCCACGCTAAGTCCCCCCACGGCGTAGCCGTCGAAGTCCATTTCCACCAGGGCCCGGGCACAGGCCTGGCGCAGGCTGGGATCGAGCCCCCCCTGCACGATTCCGAATTGGGCCTGCGAGGCGGGCCGAGGGGTCTGCCGGGCCCGGCGCGCCCAACGGATGCTCCGCTCCATGGCATCGCGTATTTCGGCCGGCTCGCTCGGCAGCCGCACCACGTGGTCGAGCACCATGGTAATGTCGCTGCCCAGCTCGGCCTGAATGGCCACGGCGCTTTCAGGCGTCAATTCGTGGCGGCTGCCGTCGATGTGCGAGCGAAAGACCGCCCCCGCCTCGGAGATCTTCGTTAGCGAGGCCAGGCTGAAGATCTGAAATCCGCCGCTGTCGGTTAGCACGGGGCCCGGCCAACCCATGAAACCATGAAGACCGCCCAGGTCGGCGATGAGCTTCGAGCCCGGCCGCAGCGCCAGATGATAAGTGTTGGCCAGCACCATTTGGGCGCCGGTGGCGCGGAGCTGCTCGACCGTTACCCCCTTGACCGTGGCCTGAGTGCCCACGGGCATGAAGGCGGGAGTTTCCACCAGACCGTGGGGAGTAGTCAGCCGGCCGCGCCGCGCGGCGGTTGCCGAATCGGCGGCCAAGCGCTGAAACGTCACAGCCGCCACCGTGGGCGCTCCTGCCGGGGAGTGGCCGGCCTCAGTCGCCGCGAAGCTTCAGCCCATGGCCCTGCAGCTTCTCGCGCACCTCGTACAGGCTGGTGACGCCGAAGTTCTTGCATTCCAGCAGCTCGTCGCCCGTGTGGCGAACCAGCTCGCCGATCGTGGTAATGCCCAGCCTGACCATGCACTTGCGCGCCCGGACCGACAGATTCAGGTCGGCAATCGGTCGATTCAGCAATACCTGCTCGTCGGGGGTAAGTTGAGCCGGCTCGAAGACTGGCTCGTAGCGCTGTTTCTGGCTGGCCAGTTGGCCCAGCGAGAGCCCCTTCGAGGCCATCATTTCCTTGATTTCGCTGAGCGAGGTCTCCCCGAAGTTCTTGCTGGAAAGCAACTCCTGCTCCGAGGTGGCAGCCAGGTCGCCGAGCGTGGCGATGCCCATTTTCTGCAGGCAATTACGGCTACGCACCGAGAGCTCGAAATCGGTCACCGGAATCGCCAGCAGTTGGGTCAGCCGATCGCGCCGCCGCGCCGCATCTTCGTCCATCACCAATTCGTTCGAGGCCGAGGCGTCTTTCAGAAACAATCGTGCCCGACCGTGATTGGGATAGATATCGAGAATGCGCTGGTAACACTGGCGTGCACGGTCGAATTGGTTGCGGTCTTCGTACAACACGCCCAGATTCAACAGCGACCCCAGGTGCGGCGGGAAGTGGGCCACGCTCCGTTCGTAAAGTTCCAGGGCCGCCTGATCGTTGCCGCGGCGATCGTTCTCCAGCGCCAAGCCGAAGAGGGCCCCGGCGTGCTGCGCATCGGAGTCGACCGCCCGCTCGAACAGCCGGACAGCCTCGCCCGGATTCCCGCCAATGGCCGAAACCGTGGCCCCGCGCTGGTACAGGTAGTCGGCGGTCTGCTCGATCGGCCCAAACAACTGATCGAGAATCTTCATGGCGCCTTGGGCATCGCCGCGATAGCGAAGCACCTCGGCCTTGCCCAGGGCACACTTGCCAGCGTCGTAGCCCGCGCTGGCGGCCGCTTCGTAGGCGGCGAGGGCATCTTCGAATCGCTCGAGGGCGAAGGTGCTCTTGGCCAGGTAGTATTGCCCCAGAGCATCGCCGCTGGCCCGGCTGAGCGTATTCATCGCCAAGGTGTAGCGCCCCAGCAGGTAGTAGCACACCCCCAGCCGAACGGCAAAGGCCTGGCTGCCATTGTCGTCAAGCTCAAGCTGTTGCACCGCGTCGCGCAGGAGCCGGTAATTGGCAAAGTCCTGGCTGATCGCGTCGGTCAGGCTCTTCACTTCCGCCGGACCAAACGGCCCTCCACCGACTACCACTTGCTTGATGTCGACGACCGTCGCGGGGGTCATAGGCTGGGTTTCCTCCATCGTCGGGCCGATTCTGACCCGGTCGGTGTTCGTGTTCGATCTCGCCGGCCGCCCGTCGCAGCGGGGCGGCCTGCTTGCCCTTATAAATGCAGGGCAGGGCGATCCCCAGGGGGCCTGACAGGCGCTCGTCGCCCCCCTTGGCTGCGGCCAAGCCGGGGCCCAGGTGCCCTGGTTTCATCACCCCCCTCGGGGTGAGGCCTCACAGCCTCGGGTGCTGTCCGACGCGGCCGTCGGACCAGAGCCAGCGACGGGAGTCGAACCCGTAACCCCCGCATTACGAATGCGGTGCTCTGCCAATTGAAGCTACGCTGGCCTGCCAGAGGCGCCGCGGGGGCCGCCCCAGCCGAATCGGTAAAACTAGACCAACGCAAGATTTCGGTCAAGTAGCCCTGAATCGTGGCACCCGCGCGGGCAGAGGCCGGTGCCCCCCACCGCCTCCCCGGGGGGCGGTAGGGGGCCCGCTTAATCCGAGCAGGGGTGCGAGGGGGATCGTTTGACCGCGCACCACGCCTGCTCGGCCCCACACAAATCGAAAACGCCCGGCGGGTATTGTCCCGGAAGAAGACTCACAGTCGCAATTTCATACCCGCCGGGCGATGATGCCAGTGGGGGCTCCGGTCCCGGCAGTGGATTCCCAAACAAACCTCGCTGCCGCGGCACATCACGCTGAAGAACCGAGATCCGGAGCCCCGCACTTGCGATGAAAATAAAAAAGGGGGCCTCTGACTCGCCAATCCCACAATTAGCGTTGCGGAACAACCAGGGGCAAGTTAGTCATTCCACCGACCATCGCCAGAGGCCCCGCGGGCCAGCACATTTGGGTGGCCGTGATGTTCGTCACGACCGTCAGAAAGAGAAAGCACGCGGTGTGCCAGCCCTAGACGATTTCTGGCGATTTCCGGTCGGGCGACGTAACGTGAATCAAAACAACATGTTGCGTTCTTCGATCGGCAATTCGATGCGCACCGTGTCGCAGTGTCGCAATTTGCGATCGAGCAAGATTGGTGTGCGGTTCTGCCAGCGTCTACGCGTTTCGCTACAGATTTACAGTCCTCTGGCGGCACACCGCGACGGCCGTCCGCAGGGTTGGCGCCGGCTCCCACCACCCCACTGCCCATCTTCTACCCCCCCTGCGAGTTTCAGATTCCGAACCCCGTCGCGCGACGAAAAGAACGCCCCCCTGGAAGGGAAACGCTGACCTCGACCCAAGCGGCTGGCCGGTGGCGACCTGGCCTCAGTTCGTCGTCGAGGTGTCATTCGGGCGCACCGCCGCCCTCTATGGAGGATGGTTACGATGGCCGATGGGCCCCGAGTCCAAAGCCCCCCGGGGTGGTCCGAATGCCCCAAAGTAGTGGTCGCGGTCAATCCCCGCGCCGGGTCGGGGCCGGCTGGCCGGGCGGTCGATCGGCTGATTCAACTCATTGCCGCCCGGGGGGGCCAGCCGCAGCGCACCGGCGACATCGACGAGGCCACCGACTGGGCTTACCAGGCGGCCGCCGCCAGGTCGCTCCGGGCACTGGTTGCCGTCGGCGGCGACGGAACCCTGAATCGGCTGGTCAACCAGGTGCCTCGCGGCACACCGCTAGCCGTATTGCCGGTTGGAACCGAAAACCTGTTGGCTCGGCAGTTGGGGTATCGCTTCGACCCCGAGCAGCTGGTCGCCACACTCGAGCAAAGGCAGCTCAGGTTCCTCGACGCTGGCCAGATCAACGGCCGGGTGTTTCTGCTCATGGCGAGCTGCGGATTCGATGCCGAGGTGGTCCGTCGCTTCCACGCCGCCAGGCAGGGCCACATTCGGCGCTGGCACTATGCGGGCCACATCTGCCGAGCGATGGCTAGTTACGAGTTTCCCCGGGTGCAGGTATATTGCGACACTTCCGCCGAGGACGGCCCACAAGCCCGGGGGGGCGCCGCCGGTGCATTTCGCGCTGCTCCCAACCGGGCGGAGTTCGAAGGCGCCTGGTCGTTCGTGTCGAACCTGCCCTGGTACGGAGGGGGCTTCCGAGTCTCGCCGGGGGCGGTGGCCGACGATGGGCTCCTCGATCTGGCGGTCTTCCGTCGGGGGGGTGTGTTGGCAGGACTAGCCTACGTGGCGGCTACGCGGCTTGGCTGGCAGAACCATTTAGCCGGTGTCCAGCTGCGGCCCATTCGACGAGTGACTTGGACCTCGGAGCACCCCGTGCCGTATCAAGTAGATGGCGACCCGGGTGGGTGGCTGCCAGCCACGATCGAGGTGCTGCCCGGCCACCTGGCCTACTTGGTGCCTGCTTGCAGCCCGGCGACCAACCAAGCGACGATGCCCGACTGCTCGGACACGCCTACCGATCGAGTTTCGCGATGACCCGTTCCGCTCAGCCTGCCAATCCGGCCCAGATCGGCCCCTATCGGGTCGGCCGCGGGCAACCGCTGCTCGTCATCGCGGGCCCCTGCGTGCTGGAAGACGAGGGGTCGGCCCTCGAAATCGCCCAACGGCTGCAGTCGATTTGCCAGCGACTCGGTTTATCGCTGGTCTTCAAGGCCTCGTTCGACAAAGCCAACCGAACCAGCGTTGAGTCGTACCGGGGGCCGGGGCTCGAGCGAGGCCTGGCCATGCTGGACCAGGTGCGTCGTCGAACGGGCCTGCCGATTACGACCGACATCCATGAACCGAGCCAGGCCGCTGCGGCGGGCGAGGTTTGTGAATTGCTACAGATTCCGGCGTTCCTGTGCCGCCAAACCGATTTGCTCCTGGCGGCCGCGCGCACCGGCCGCGCGGTCAACGTGAAGAAAGCCCAATTTCTGGCCCCCGCCGACATGCGCAACGTGGTGGGCAAACTGCTGGCGGGGGGCTGCTCGCAAATGTTGCTTTGCGAGCGCGGAACCATGCTCGGCTATGGCCGGCTGGTCAACGATTTCCGCGCCTTGCCGCAAATGCAAGCCCTGGGCCCGCCCGTGGTGTTCGACGCGACCCATAGCGTGCAAGAGCCCGGGGGGCTCGGCAACCGAACCGGGGGCAACCGTGAAATGGTCGAGCCGCTGGCTCGGGCCGCCGTTGCCGTGGGGGTCGACGGGCTCTTTTTCGAAACCCACCCCGATCCCGAACGCTCGCCTAGCGACGGCCCCAACATGGTGCCGCTCGACCGGATGCAAGAAACCTTGGAACGGATCGTGGCCCTTCGCAAAGTAGTCGAGAGCTGGCATGCCTGAGTCGACGCCTCCCCCGCCGCGACGCGTTTATACCGACGAACCGGGTCGCCCGTGGTGGGTGTACGCCGTGGCGGGATTGGCCGTGGTGTTCATCGTGGGTTTGTTGATCGTGGTCAGCAGCCCTCCGGCCGTCGACGAAGACGAGCAGCCGCTCTATGTGCCGCCTCCCAGCGACCAGATGAGTGATGTGTTGCTCTCGAGCGTGATCAGTTCGCTCGACCGGATGGAAGATTTCACCGGCGACCAGGTCATCGTGCAAACGCTCGAGCGGCTTAACCAATGGCTTCGCTCGCAGCGATTCGATCCCGATTGGCAGAGCGATCCGCTGGTGGCGCAACTGCCCGAGGCCTTTCAGCAGTTGCCCATGGTGCGCAGCCTGCGGCAGCCCCGGTTCGTGGCCTTCGACGCCAACCACCTGCAGGAAGTGGTTCTGCTCAGCAGCGTGGCCAAGGTGGCCCGGGGGGACGAAATCGACGACCTGGCCCGGGCCCAGCGGCTGTTTGATTGGGTGGTGCGCAACGTACAGGTCGAGCCGGCGCCTCCGACGGGCGCCCCCTTCCCGATTCACCTCCCCCGCCAGGTCGTGGTGATGGGCCGAGGCACGGTGGAGGAGCGAGCCTGGACCTTTCTGCTGCTGGCCCGACAACAAGGGCTCGACGCCGTGGTGATCGCGGTGCCCGGCGCGGGAACCCTGGATCCACCCCGGTTGTGGGTCGTGGCGCTGGTGTCGGGTAGCGAGTTGTACCTGTTCGATCCCCGGCTGGGATTGCCGCTCCCGGGCCCCGACGGCCAGGGGGTGGCCACCCTGCGCCAGGTCGTGGCCGACGACGCACTCTTACGGCAACTGGATGTGGAAGCCGACGCACCTTACCCGTTCACCGCGGAATTGGCCGGTCAGGCCCTGGCCCTGATCGAGGCCTCGCCCTCGTACCTGTGCCAACGCATGGCGATGGTGGAAAACCACCTATCGGGCGACAACCGGTTGGTGCTGTCGATGCGGCCAACGGCGCTGGCCCAGCGGTTGGCGAGCCTGGGGCAATTGGCCCAGGTGGGAGTCTGGGCCTTTCCCTACGAGCAGTTGAGCCGGGTGCTCGAGCGCCCCTTCCAAGAGGCCACGATCCGCGAGGCAATGCGGTACCGGCTCGACAACCTGCCGGTTAAACCACAAGATTTCCGCACCCCGATGGTGGCGCTGCAGCGAGCCCGAATTTTTCACCTCAAGGGCAAATACGTGAGCGAGGGGCCGGAGCCGAGCGCCAACGCGCTGTATCAGTTGGCTCGGCCCACCACGGTCGATATCGAGCTGGCCAAGCTCTCGCCCGAGGCCCGCGAGGCCGTGGTGCGAGCCAAGCAAGACGCCACCTATTGGCTAGGGCTCGTGGCCTACGAGCGCGGCGACTATGCGACCGCGATCGACTATCTGAAAGACCGCACCCTGGAGACCTGGCCCGATGGCCCTTGGACCTCGGGCGCGCGAGTGAATTTGGCCCGCTGCTACGAAGCCCTTGGCCAGGCCGCCGATGCCGTCGCTTGGTACCGGGCCGATCAATCGCTGGAGCGGCCGGGCAGCCTGGTGCGCGCCAAGCGGTTGCTCGCGGCGGCCGGGGGCTCTGCGGCCGAAGCTGCCGCCAGCGACAGACCCCCGAGGGTTGAATCGACCGCACCCGCCGAGGACCAAGGCGCAGGCGAGCCCGGGCCGGCCGAACCCACGCCTGAGCCGACCGAAAACCCTCAGCCGACCGACAGCGGCGAGCCGGCCGACAGCGGCGAAACACCCGCTGAGCGAGTGCCACGCGCGCCTGAGCCATCGGCCAACGAGACCGAAGTGCCGGCCGACGAAGCCGACGCGTCCGCCGAACAATCTGAGGCGGCCGCGTCCTAGCCGAAGAGCTCGCTCAAAACCCGCCCCCCTTCGACCAGCGCCGTGGGACGACCCTGGGGCGTTTCGACCCGGGTTTCCCCGTCGAATCCGAGGGAGTGAAGAATGGTGGCGGCCAAATCTTCCGGGCTGACCGGGGGCGTGGTGGCGTAAGCCGCGTCGCGATCGGTTTCGCCCCAGACCATGCCGCCGCGGATTCCGCCGCCAGCCAACACGGCGGGAAACAGCGTGCTCCAGTGCCCGCGACCCCAGCGGTCGTTCGCCTTGGGGGTGCGCCCCATTTCGCCAATCGCCACGACCAGGGTCTCGCTGAGTAAGCCGCGCTGGTCCAAGTCGGTCAACAGGGTCGCCAGCGCCGCGTCGAGCCCGGGCAAGAGGTGCTTTTGCACATCTTGCGAATGCTCGTGGGAATCCCAGCCGTAGCCGTCGGGGGCATCCCAGCCCACCGTGACGAAGCGGGCGCCGGCCTCGACCAGGCGCCGCGCCAATAGTACCGATTGCCCAAAAAGGTTCCGGCCATACCGATCGCGCAGGACCGAGTCTTCGCGCCCCAGGTCGAGGGCTGTCCGCGTGGTTTCCGATGAGACCAGCGCCAGGGCTCGCTGCTGAAACCGATCGTAGGCGGTAACTTCGGCCCCGCCGTCGAGCTGCCGCCGCTGGCGATCGAACTCGTCGAGTAGTGCCCGGCGGCCGCCCAAGCGTCGCAGCGAAAGCCCCGCATCCTCGGCCAGCCCATGGATTCGAAAATCCAATTCGGCGTCGGTGCAATCACGATAAAACGGGTTGTCTTTGTCGTCGCGCTTGCGAATGTCGGTGTGCAGCGGGTCGTAGCCCCGCCCCAGCCATCCGGCATATTGCCCCGGCCGATCCAAGCGAGTGGTGTAGGTCTGCAAGTAGCCCAGACGGTTGGGCAGGTAAACGTAACTGGGTATCTCGCGGCCGCCGCCAGACTGAGCCTGTTGGTCGAAGTACTCGACCATCGAGCCCATGGCGGGCCAGTCCTTGTCCGTGGCGTTGAAACCGCCGCCGATCGGTACGTGCCAGGGATGACCCGTCTGCAGGTAATGCGCCGCGGTGCTGTGGTCGTTGTAGGCGTGACTGACCGTGCGGACCACGCAGAACCGGTCGCTCGACTCGGCGAGCCGCGGCAAGTGCTCGCAGATTCTCAGGCCCGGAGTACGCGAGTCGATGGGCCGAAAGGGGCCGCGGACCGCGTCCGGGGCCTGGGGTTTGAGATCGAACGTTTCGAGCTGGCTCGGCCCACCGAACAGGTAAAGAAAGATGACACTGCGGGCGCGCGGCCGAAGGGCCGAAGCCGGCGAGCCCGTCGTAGGCTCCGCGGCCCAGAGGCGGGGCAGACTGAGGCCAAACAGCCCCGCCCCCGCGGCCTGAAGCAAATGGCGCCGCGAGACGCCGGCGCAGGTTCGCTGCGGTCGTCCCCAAATACTGAGCATGGCACACCTCCGGCAGGCCGAATTCTAATCCACCCGGCGGGGTGGGGAAACCTTTTCCGCCGGCCGCTTCGGTTTTCGACCCCCGTTTGAACCGCTATCGCGGCTGCCGGGCCAGGCGGCCGTACACCTCTTCCCAGTATCGCGCGGCCGGATGGCGAACCTGGCGCAATTGCTCGGCCAATTCGGCAGCCTCCTCGGGCGAAATCGCGGCCTCGGGCACCAGCGTCAGCCCTTCCAGCGGCCGTGCAAACGCCACCCGCAGGCATTGGCTGATCGGCAGCTCAAGGCTCAGCTCCGGCGCTTCCGGATAGGGGTGCCTGAAGGCAACCGCGGGCACCCGAATCGCTCGGCCCTGGGCGTCGGCGAATTCGGCGAGCCAGGCCAGCGCCTGAAGCTCGGGCAAGACGGTTTGCCAGCGCTGAGTCCATTCGTCGGCCGCGGGCAAACCCGACGATTGCACCAGGTTGATGGCCGCGGCGATCTCGGCCCTGGTCGCCTGTTCCGGAGAAATGATTTCCAGGTGCGGCAGCCCTTCGGGAAAGCGCAGCACCCGCAGGGCCGAAAGCGGGTAAAAAACCGGTTGAAAGAAAGGGGGAAACGCCAACGGCAACTCGGGAATCCGGATTACGGTATTGCGCCGCCGTCCGTCGGCCTCGAGCCAGGCGAGCAGCTCCTCGTGGCGCGAGAACGCGGCGAAAGTCGTTTCCTCGAAAAAGTAGTCGAACTGTTGTCTGGCCAGGTGGGCCGTGTGTCGCTGAAATGCGAGGTACCCACCGCCGGCGGCTAGGAGTACGACCAGCAGTGCTCCGCGGGCCCGCGCAGGACTCCTTCGCACGATCGCGTCGACCGCGATGCCCACAACGATCGACCAGGCAAACGACGAAACGTAATGATACCGGCCGTCGCTCAGGTCGCGCGACGCGCGAAAGAGCACCACGACCGCCACGTACGAGATGCCGATGGTCGAAAACGCCAGCGCCGCCCGGCGAGCCCGCGGCGCGGCCAGAAGAACCGTCGCGCCCACGAAAACCACCAGCCCCCAGCGAACCAGTCGCACCGCACCGGCGTCGGTGGCCGGCAGGAAGAGTAGTCCCCCCAGCGGCTCGGTAAGCAGGTCGGCAAAGCGTGGCAGCGTTTCGGCGGTCAGGCGAAAGACCGTGTCGGATCGGCCCTGGTAGGCCATGACCAGGGCAACCAGACCAAAAACCAGACCAACGCCGGCGCCTACGATCGCGATGGCCCGGTTCGCCCGGCGCCGCGCCGCCGCATCGAGCCGCGGACGCTCGAGCAAGACATATTGCAGGATCACCACCGGCGTAGCGCAGAGGAGGATTCCCCAAGTCAATGCGGCGCCTGCCACGCAAAGGGCCGTGCCACCCCCGGCGATCCAGGGGCGCTCGGGCCAATAGGGCACGAAGAGCAGGGCGGCCGCAAGAAGCCCCAGGGCCACGGCTTGCTCGGAATTGCTCGTCCAAAGGAGCGGGTTGTCGTAACCGCCGATCGCGGCACCCGCCCAGACTATGCCAGCAGTCCACCCGGCGACCGGCCCGCAGTAGCGCCGGACGATGGTTAGCGTGGCCCAACTCGACCCGACATGGGCGCCGATGAAGAGCATGTGCCAGGCAATGGGGTTGTTGCCCAGCGAGTAGCGTAGACCGGCCCAGAGCAGCGTCCAGAGCAGGTGCGGATAGCCACCGTGCGTGGCCAGCAGATAGTCTTCCCAGTTCGCGCGGTCCAGTTCGATCAGCGACAAGGCGAGGTCGTAATAAATTCCATCGAGCACGAAACCGGCGTCGAAGTAGGGCCAGTCGACCAGCGCCGCGACCAGCACCAACACGACCGGCGCCAGGCATCGCTCCAGGCGGCTCGCCGGCTGCGGCGCCTGGTTGCCAGCGTGCGTCGTTGCGGCAGGCAGCAACCCACTCATGCTTCGTCCGAGACTGGGAGCGGGGCAATCGCCGGCCGGGGCAGAACTCGACCGGCCGCTACGAGCAAGAAACCTACTCCCTGGGCAGCGGCACCGACAGCAAAACGCCAGACTCCTTGGCGAATTGGCAACTCACTCGGGCATGCACGCGCCCCTGCTCGTCGTGAAAGCGCCCGCGCTCGCCCAGCGGAACCACCGCCTCGTGCCAGACGCCCGGGTGAATGTACAGCCCTCGCCCGGCCGGCACCTGAAAGGCGACAAACTTCCCAGGCGTAATGTCGTCGCCCGGCAGCGCCAGCGCGGTAACGAACGACTGGCCGTCGAGCGGGAAGAACAACTGGCCGCCATCGGGATGGTAGTTGGCGTGCCACAATAGCACCCGCTCGCGACGGTCCGCCGGCTCCGCAGCGGAGCTTGCTTGGCGGGGGTCTTTCGACCAGCCGAACAGGTAGTGCCCCTTCACCGCTTCGTTGCGACCGAAGAGCAAATCCCCCTCCCACCAGACTTGAAAGGTGCCTTGCACCGTGCCGGCTTCGTTGCCGGTACCCGAGTCCACGGGGCGCCAGCCGGTCGCGGGCCAGGTACAGATTTCCAGGGGAAAGCTGCGGTAGTCGTCGACCAGTTGGCCGTAGCCGGCAAGCGAATCGTCGGTCGCCGCAACCAGCGGAACCTCGTGCCAGGTGGTTCCCTGGGGAATCTCGGGGGCCAGGTAGTCGATGGCAGGACCGGGTTGGGTCGGGCTGGCAGGGGGCATGGCTGACAGGGCTTCCAAGTTGGCGCGGTTGCTGAATCGGGGGTGGCCCGCGAAGGCTGCGCGATTGTCGGCCATGCCGGGGCCGCCGGTCAAGCGTTGGGGGCGATGCGCCCTTGCGCCCCTCCCGTCGCAATCCGAGGGGGCCCAACCGGCCGCGGCGGCGAAACTGCGTCGGCCCCTGGCGGGCCTCGTCGCGGAAATCTAAGATCGATTCGACGCGTCGACGGCCCAATGCCCGTCGAGGGCTTGCGACGAGGCTGGCCCCGCTTCGGGGCCCGATTTTTTGTCTTGGAAGGAATGCGATTCATGCGGTGGCGCGGACGCCGGCAAAGCGAGAACGTGGAAGACCTTCGTGGCCAACGCATGCGGGGCACGCCCGTGGCCTTCGGCGGCGGCCTGGGCATGTTGCTGCTCGTGGTGGTGGTGCTGTTTCTCGGCGGCGACCCCCGGGCGCTGCTGGAAATCCAGCAGCAACTTCCCCAAGCTCCTCCGGCGGTCGGTTCGAACGAATCTCCCAGCCCCGAGGAAGAAGAAGCGGCTCAATTCGTGCGAGTCGTGTTGGCCGACACGGAGGATGTTTGGAACGAATTGTTCTCGCGCGCCGGCAAGACCTATCGCGAGCCCACCCTGACCCTATTCAGTGGGGCAGTCTCCTCGGCCTGTGGCATGGCCAACGCGGCGGTGGGCCCGTTTTATTGTCCCGGCGATCAAAAGGTGTATATCGACCTTTCGTTCTTCGTCGAGCTCGATCAGCGGTTCGGCGCCCCGGGCGATTTTGCCCAGGCCTACGTCATTGCCCACGAAGTGGGGCACCACGTGCAGAACCTGTTGGGTATTTCTGATCAGGTGCATGCCCAAAAGGGGCGCATCAGCGATGCCCAGTACAACGACCTGTCGGTGCGGCTGGAACTGCAAGCCGACTTCTTCGCGGGCGTGTGGGCCCACCACGCGGAGCGGATGTCGCACATTCTCGAAGGCGGCGATCTGAACGAGGCGCTACGGGCAGCCCAGGCCATCGGCGACGACCGGCTGCAGCGCCAGGCCCAGGGCTACGTGGTTCCCGAATCGTTTACCCACGGCACCTCGGAGCAGCGCGCCCGCTGGTTCGACCGCGGCCTGAAAACCGGCGACATGACCCAGGGGGACACCTTCAGCGCCCGAAACCTATAGCCGCTGGGGCTGCTACGCCCGCTGTTTGAGCAGGTCGCGAATCTCCGCGAGCAATTGCTCCTGGGTGGTGAGCACCACCTTTTTTTCGACCGCCCGCTTCGTCAACCGGTTCATCGCCTTGACGAAGAAGAAGATGCAGATCGCGATGATCAAGAAGTCGAACGAGGTCTGTACGAACTTGCCGTAGTGGATCGCCACCGGCTCAAGCGTCTTATCCACCAGCGCGCCGCCCTGGCCCGGGTCGGGCACCTTGATGGTCAGGGCAGGCAGTTCGTAGCTCAACTCGTCGAAGCGGATGCCGCCAATCAGGTAGCCGATGGGTGGCATCAGCACGTCGGCAACCAGCGAATTCACGATTTTTCCGAAGGCCCCGCCAATGATGACGCCGACGGCCAGATCGACCACGTTGCCCCGCAGGGCGAACTCGCGAAACTCCTGCAGCAATTTCATGCCGGCTCCTCCCTGGCCGAATGGCCCCCGCGGCACACCCCCGACGTTTGCGCCCCGCGCGGCGGATTCGATACAAACCCACGCTACGCCGCGCCAGCTAACCCGGCCGAAGGCGGAAGTGTCAAGCAGGCTGAAAAACAGGCGGGCGCGAATCGCGGAGCCCGCTGGCGGGGCTGACCGCGGGGTTACGCCTTGATCCCGGCTTTGCCCGAGGCAGACCTGAGATACTCGTCTCGGGTTTCTTCGCTGAGAAAGTACAGCGTCTTGCCGTCTTGCTCGAGCTTGGCCTTGGCGGCGAACTTGGGCAACTTGACCCGGGCGATCGGGTCCTCGACCAGGTGATCCCGTAGATACGGCTCGCTTTCGTGCAGCGAGAGGTAGGTGCGCACAAAGTCGACAATTCGGTCGTCGAGCCAGGCGGCAATCGCCTTCTCGTCCACGGCACCTAGCGGGAACTCGGCCTGCACGTGCGGTTGAAACCGGAGGTAGAGGGGCAGAATCTCCAGGTCGTAGCACAGCACCAGATTGCGCACGTCGCTGTCCGTGGCGGCCGAAAACTTCAAATGCACCTGGGCCAATTCCGATTGAAAGGCGAATTCCACCTGGCGCAGGGTCGGTGTCAAGCGGGGGCTCACCTTCACCCGATCGCCAAACCGCTGGGCCAAGGTCTCCAGCCGCGATTTCCACACCTCGCGCAGCTTGGAGCAGGCCTCGTCGAATTGCTTCAAGCGGGCCTGCCGGCCATGGTATTCATCCAGCTGCTCGCCTTGAAACCTCTTGATCCGCTCATCGAGCGAGGAAAACTCGGCGTCGATCCGCTTGGTCAGGTCGGTCAGGTCGGTCATGCGTGGCACTCCCCGGTTAGGCTCGGCGGGCGCACCGAAAAGCAGGGGGCGGCCAGCCTGGAAACACTCGCTGGTCCGGTGCGCCGGAACGGGCGGGCACGATCTTTCGCGCCAGAGCCAGCATTCTAAGGCAAGGGTGGGGCACCCAGGCAATCCCCGCGCCCCTGAGCTCGCGTGCCCGAAAACTCGATCGTACCGCCTACTCGACTCAGCCGGCAACCCGGTCCAGGGCCTGGGCCAGGTCGGCCCGCAGATCGCTGGCGGCTTCGAGCCCCACGCTCAGCCGGACCAGGCCGTCGGAGATACCATGGCGCTGGCGGTCGGCCGCGTCGTAGCTGGCGTGCGACATCGAGGAGGGATGCTCGATCAGCGATTCCACCGCCCCCAGGCTAACCGCCAGATGAAACAGCTTGGTCGCTTCAACCAGTTGTTTGGCAGCCGCGAAACCAGCCCGCAATTCGATCGTCAGCATGGCGCCGAAGCCGCCTTGCATTTGCCGGGCGGCCAATTCATGGCGCGGATGGGTCGGCAGCCCCGGGTACAGCACCTGGGCAACCGCCGGGTGGCCGGCCAGCCAATGGGCCAGGTCCAGCGCGGTGCGCGATTGCTCGAGCACCCGCAATTCCAGGGTTTTCAGACCCCGCGAGCAAAGAAACGACTCCCAGGGCCCCATCACGGCGCCGGTGGCGTTTTGCAGAAAGTACAGCCGGTCGCGCAGGGCCTCTTCGCGCACCACCAGCGCCCCGCCCAGCAGGTCGCTATGCCCCCCCAAATACTTGGTGGCCGAGTGCATGACGATGTCGGCCCCCAGCTCCAGCGGCCGGGTGAGCACCGGCGAGGCAAAGGTGTTGTCGACCCCCAACAGGGCTCCCGCGCCATGAGCCAATTCCGCCACCGCGGCAATGTCGGTAATCGACAGCCGGGGGTTGCCCGGCGTTTCGATCCAAACCATCCGCGTGCGCGGCTTCAGCGCCTGCCGCAGGGCGTCCAGGTCGGTACTGGGGGCGAGCGACACCTCGATCCCCGACTGGCGCAGCACCTTGTAAAGCAGCCGGTAGGTGCCGCCGTACACGTCGGAGCCGGCCAGCACGTGGTCGCCGCTCTCCAGCAGCAGCATGGCGCCGTGCGTGGCGGCCATGCCCGAGCTGTAGGCCAGCGCCCCCACGCCCCCTTCCAGCGAGGCTAGCGTGGTTTCCAGCGCCTGGCGCGTGGGGTTGCCGCTGCGCGAGTAGTCGAACGGGCGCCACACGCCCGCTTCATGCTGCACGTAGGTGCTGGCCAAATACACCGGCGGGATCACCGCCCCCGTGGCCGGGTCGGGCTGGCTTCCCACATGAATGGCGCGGGTTCGAAACTGCATCGCTCACGATTCCGCCGGGGCCCGGGCTAATCCAGTACCGCTAGTGCCTGGGCCGCGTCGGCCACTAAATCGTCGGTGTTCTCGATGCCGCAAGCCAGCCGGATCATGTTGTCGGGAATGCCAAACCGCCGGCGATCTTCCGGGCTGCACTCGTAGTAGCTCATCACCAGCGGCTGTTCGACCAGCGACTCCACTCCCCCCAGGCTCGGCGCAATCCGCGGAATGCGAAACGCATCGACCACGTCGGCCGTTTGCCGCCAGTCGGCGTCTTTCACCAGGAAGGTGACCAGCCCGCCGAAACCCCGCATGGTGCGCTGGGCCAGCTCGTGGTAGGGGTGGCTAGCCAGCCCCGGATAGTAGACCCGTTCGATCCGTGGATGCTGCTCGAGGAAGCGGGCCACGGCCAGGCCGTTTTGATTGTGCCGCTCCATCCGCAGCTCAAAAGTCTTCAGCCCGCGAATGAGCAGGAAAATGTTGTGCGGCGAGTTAATCGCCCCCAGAATGCCCCGCAGCTTGCGAACCGGTTCCAGCTTTTCCCGCGAGCCGGCCACCACGCCGGCCAACAGATCGTTGTGCCCCCCCAGGTACTTGGTGGCCGAGTGCAACACGTAGTCCACGCCGGCGGCCACCGGTTGCACGTTGTAGGGCGTGGCCAAGGTGGCGTCGATCAGCGTTTCCACCCCCCGGCGCCGGCCGATTTCGACCAGCCGTTCCAGGTCGACCACGCTCAGGTGCGGGTTGGTGGGCGATTCGCTGATCAGCAGCCGGGTGGCGGGCGTAATCGCCGCCTCCATGGCCGCGTAGTCGCCCGTGGGAACCTGGATCGTCTTCACGCCGAAGCGCGAGAGGTGCTTGCTGCAAAACTCGCGGCTGCGGTGGTAACACTCGTCGAAAATAACGACTTCGTCGCCCGACTCGAGCTTGGTCAACAGCAGCCCGGTAAAGGCGGCCATGCCCGTGGCGAACAGTACGGCATCTTCGGCCCGTTCGAGTTGGGCCAGCTTGCGTTCGACCACCTTCTCGCTCGGATTGCCGTAACGGCCGTATTCCTCGCGGGGCAGCTTCTCTTCGATGAACTGGATCACCGACTGGGTGTCGTCGAACGTATACGTCGAGGCGCAAAATATGGGGTCGGTAATCGCGTCCCCCGGCTTCTGGCGGGCCTCGCCCGCGTGAATCGACACGGTCGACATGCCCGCCGCGTGGGGTTCGGCCCCCTGGGTCGTATCCGTGGCCGGTGCCGTGCCGCCGCTCTCGTCCGTGGGACGAATCGTTGAGCTCATCGACAACCCCTTTCAGCGGCGCCCCCTGGTAGCGCGCCCGATACCAACTGTTCGGCCCACGCCCGGGCCGGCGCCGGCTTCGGCGCCCGCAATCGCCCGAGGGGGGCTCAGTCGGCCGGCCGGTCGCTTCCGCCGGGGCGGTCAGACCGGTCGGTCGTGGGATTGCCTTGCCCAACAAAAAAGCCGCGGACCGAAGCATTCGGTCGCGGCTCGCCTATTGGTCAAGCTGGATCGCGGCCCCCCTTTGGTCGCGTGCGACGCGGGGGCCCACGATGGCTCTTTAGCAGTTTTGGCTGCAAGCGGCCGCAAATCCCTTGTGTCCCCGCATTCTAGACCGGCTCGGTGAGCCAGGCAAGCATCGGCGCGCCGGCGGACAACTCGCCCCCCCTCCCCCCGATCGGTCGTATGGCTGCCCAGCTTCACTTGACCCCGTCGCTTCGGGCGGCGACGATCCGCAACCTTTTCTCGGTCGCAATCCGCTCCATACGCGTCCGCACTGCACTGGCCGCCCTGTCCCCCGCGCAGCCCGGGACGGAGAACTCCATGGAACGCCTGGCTCCAGGCCACGCCGGCCTGCCAAGTCTTACCCCGCCGCGCCGCACGGGGTTGGCCGCCTCGGCCGCCCTGCTGGCCATCGTGCTCGCCGGCACCGGCTGTGCCTCGCCCTACCGGGCCGACCGCGGTGCCCTGGTGGGGGGCCTGGGCGGAGCCGGCGTCGGTGCGCTGGTGGGAAGCGCCGTGGGGAAAACCCTGCCCGGTGCCGCGATTGGTGCCGGCGTGGGGGCCCTAACCGGCGGCATCGTCGGTGGCGAGCTCGACGAGATCGAAGCCCGCAACCAGGCCGAAATCAGCCGACAGATCGGCCAAGCGATGCCCAGCGGCACCGTCTCGGTGCAAGACGTGATCGACATGACCAGGGCCGAGGTCGATCCCGACGTCATCGCCGCCCACGTGCGCCAGAACGGATTCGCCGGACCGCTCAACGCCCAAGACCTGATCTTTCTCAAGGACCAGGGAGTCGACCCGCGCGTGGTCCAGGCCATGCAATCGGGACCGCGACCGCGTTACCCTGGTCCCACAGCACCCCCCGTGGTGGTCCAGGAACACTACTACGGCGGACCCTACTGCGGACCGTATTGGTATCCGCCGCCTCCACGCTACTGCCGTCCGCGCGGCGGTTTTGGCTGGGGGGTCTCGGTCTCGAACGGCTGGTGAGTTCGCCTGGGCAGGCGCCCGGCAGCCAGCCCCGCGCCCCCAACGACCGCCCGCGGGCGCAATCCGTGCGGGAGCCAGCTAGCCGCCGTCGTTGTCGGCCCGCTCTTCGCGCGAGGTGGTCGAGCCGGTCAGGGCCGCCTCGGAATCGGCGGCGCCCACCTCAATGGTCGGCTCGATCAGGGCCGTGCAATTGAGCTGCGATTCCGTCAGGGGCTGGGCGGTTCCGGCCGGGGTTTCCTCGGCCACGACGGGAACGCCGGCGGCGTCGGTCGCCAGCTTGGGAAGCCCATAGGCCACTTGTTGCGGATCGACATACACCTCGTCGAGCTCGGCGTGGTCGGTGGAGCGGCGCATCAGCAGGTAGACAGCCACGGCCGAGGTCCAGAAGAAGCTGGGGCCGAATCCCAGCGCCAAGAGCTTCACCGCGCCAATCCAAAACGCCACCAGCAGCACGGCCAGCCGGCCAGGAGCCGACAGCCGCGGGGCACCGCCGGCAACGCTCGGCTGCGAGTCGCCGGGCAATTCGGCGGCCGCGTTCGAGGCCGCCTCGAGCCTGGGCCAATCGATCCCGCGGTTCGGGCCCGGCCAGTTCACCATGCCTACTTCCGCCGGCACGGCCGCGGTCCAAGTGGCCAGCCGGTCGTGACCGATCGTCCAGCCACTGGCCCACAGCCCCAACAACACGCTGGCCGCTGCCACGGCCGCCACAACCAGCCAGCAAAGCACGCCATAGGCCATGGCCGCCAGCCAATAGCCCAGGTACTCCAGCGGCCGCTGAAACACGTAGGCATAGGCCCGGCTAATGGCGTCGAAATGGTCGGTTCCTTCAACGCAAACCGTGGCCCACATCAGCGGCCAGCCCAGGGCCAGGCCCAAGCTAACCGTGGCCACCACGAAGCCGCTGATGATGACCAGGGGAAAGCCGGCGGCGATCAGGAGCAACCCCAGATCGAATCGCATCAGCCAACTGCCGAGCGAGACCACCACCACCATGAGCGCGATCAGCCCCAGCGGCAGCAACGGCGCCCAGACCAGGTCGGTCCACTTGCGCTTGGCGAACGACCAACCCTCCAACAGGCCCAGCCGTTCCTCGCGACAAATCTGTATGGCCGCGATCCGGGCAATGGCGCCCCCCACCACGGCCCAAACCGCCACGGCCCACAAAGCGGCAACCAGCAGCAAGGCCAGCTCGCTCACTCCCGCCGCCCCGCCAATCAGGGCCCGGGCGGGCCGGCAGATTAATTCCCAGGTGTCGGCCACGGGGTTTCGAGCCAGCCAGGTCCAATCGGCCGCATCGAGCGACTCGCCCAGACCCAGGCGCTCGGCCACCCAGTGGGCCCGGCCCGACAAGGCTTGGGCCGCGGAACTTGGGGGAGACCCCTGCCAGGGCCAGGCCCGCAATGGCTGGGCACTGGCCTGCGCCGCCGGATCGCCCGAAAAAACCGCGGCGGCCACCCTCCAACCGGCCGTGGTGGCCACGAGCCCCAGGGCGCCGAGCAACAGCTTGGGAAGCTCCTTCGCCAGGCGAAAAGTCCGCAGCAGGATCAGGCCGGGAATCATCTCACGCCAATCACCACTTCCCGTCTTGGGCGGGCTCGCCATGGTCACTGCTCCGCTAGTGGGCCACCGGCCAGGGCGCCCCGCGGCGCCGGCGACAATCGCACTGGTGCCCCCGGGGCCTACCGGCCCAGAGCCGGCCGCGCGATGGCTTGGGGGATTATGCCCGCCGAGGGTCGCTGGCTGCAACCGCCCCTGCCAGCCCGTTGCTGTATTCAACGGCTGTGTGATCGCAGCATCGCGATCTCAAGATGGCGACGCAAGACGTTATTTTGCGATCCGTGCGGAGCTTGGCTCCGCGATTGGCGAGGTTCGAAAATGCCACGAGGGCCTATTTCAACCGACGGTTCGCGATCTCGGCGCGGGCGAGCGCGCCTTTAGGACCATCGGCGCAGTACGCCGCCCGCGCAGACAAGGCACACGACCGCCAGTGCTCCGGTGCTCGGCTCCGGAACTCCGTAAAGCGTACCCGAGGCCGAAGTAATATTTACGCTAGGGTCTGGCTGGCCTTCCGGCGTGAGAAAGACAACTCGGGTGATCCTTGCCGTGGAGGCAAAATCGGCTTGAGAAATCGACGGCATGAATGAATTGTTTCCCGCGCCCAGGAGAAGCTGAAGGCTGACGTTCAAACCCTGTGAAAGATCGCCGGTGTAGGTAAGCGAGATACGCGTATTAAAGATTCCGTTTTCCGTGAAAGTTATTTGCGCTCTTTCTTCGTTTTCCACAGGACCCGCAGCGAGATTCAAGGTGGCTCTGGCCCCCGCGCCTTCGCCGAAGAGTAGAATCTGGCCGTGCAATTCAGCCTCTAATAGCACGCTCCCGCCGCTGACGAAATCTCCGAGCACATCGAATCCGAGCACGTCACACCACAAGGCTTCGGTGAGCCCGCCCACCAGGCTGTTGATATCCAGCCGCGTGGCTTGGACTTCGACATAGCCGTGGAGCAGGTTCGGAGTGACCTTGGTACTGGCCGTGGCGACCGTACCGCCGTGCGTGACGCTGACCGATGCACTCGTGCCCTCAAGCAAGTCGGACGTGTAGCTTACGGCGGCGAGCTCCGATATGCCCTCGCCAACTTCAACGGCTTGGGCGGATACGAAAGAAGAAAACGTCTCGGCGTAGCTGAGTTGGGTCAGGCCGCCGGCGACGAGCAGCATCAAGCAAGCGAAAACTCTCGAGGATGCCATTCACGCACCTTTTTTTCGTTGAAGTGAGCACGGAATACCCCAAGGTCGCAAGGACGTTATGAACCCTGGATTTCCCCGTCGCGTTGAACCTGGAACCGATCCAGGCGAATTTGCCTTCCGACTTGAATTGTCGTTCGTCAAGCCAACCAAAGCGCGAAGGCCAATCTGCGTACTCGGTACACTGCCGGGTCACCGGAAAGCGCGATGACACTACGGGTTGTGGGATTGAGCCCGAGTTGAAGCGATCACCGGCTGAAAGAGCCGAGTGCGGCAGCCCGCCCGAGAAACGGCCAGAAGTTCCGGGTTCTCGAGGTATCGTCAGTTACTTGAGCTGGGAATCCGCACGTCCGAAGGGGCGAGGCTTACCGCTCGCCCGAAGGACCATTTGCCAGGTCAACCCGAGGTCCCCGCGAGTGCCCTGGGTACCCTCGCATGGCCTCACGCTCGGTTGTCACCAGCGGTCCTCTTGGGATTCCAAACTGACGAATGGTTCACAGAACGACGACCGAGAACAGGCTACAACGGGTTCTCTGGTCGAGGCGCCGAGGTCCGGCCACTTAGCGCGATGCTAGTCTTACTCGGAGCATATTCGCCGTCAACGACATTCGCTGGAACAAAAACGGAGAGCTCCCTACTCAACTTCCGCTGGGTGGCCCTGACCATTGGTTTTTGGGGTGCCGAAGCCACCGGAGGTGATTCGAGCGTGACTCGCATCCCTCGCGCGTAGCTCGTTTCAGATCAAAGACTTACGTCGTGTGCTAGCAGCCTGTTGAAGAATTCCCCCGGGCTGCGTCATCGCAGGGATGCGAGGCCAGAATAACGACGTAAGTCGTTATTCTGCGAGCCGCGACGAGCTTTGCTCGGCGCTTGGCGAGGTTGAATTATGCCACGAGGGCATATTTCAACAGATTGCTAGCGCGGAGATGAATGGTTGGGCAGCGGCGGACGGACCAAAGTCAATTGCGGTCTGCCGCCGGATGCCACCCTCGTACCGGCCGGAGCGACGGCTTGTGTTCCTCGGGCGGCCGGGGGCCCCCTCACGGCGAGGCAACCCCGATCGGGTGGCCAAACCGCGGCGATAACCAATACGGCCCTCGGGGGCACAACGGCGCACGGTCGGCTAACGCTCGTCCGGTTGAAATCGCTCGGGGATCGATTCGCCGTCGTCCTCTTCGTCGTCGCTGGGCTCGACCGGAACCGAGTATTGCTCGCCCAGCCATCGGCCCAGGTCGATCTGGCGACAGCGCAGGCTGCAAAACGGCAGGGCCTGGCTGGGGGCCGACGCGAACGGCTGCTTGCAAACCGGACATCGCAGCGTCGTCATGGGCACCGTCCTTCGCCGGCGTCAGCGGCCGGAATCGAGTCCGGAATCGCGGCCCGGGGGCCTGCTGGGCGCCCCCCCTCTCCCGGGAACGAGCGCCGCGGCCGCCAGGCTTAGAGAACACCGGCCGGATCAGTCTTTGCCGGCCTTCGACTTCTCGCCCCCCGACTTCGACGACGAATCGCCCTTCTCGGCCGAGGCGGCCTTTTTGTACGAGTCGCTCCGGTAATCGGTGATGTAAAAGCCCGAGCCCTTGAAGACCAGGGCCGCCCCGGCGCCGAACAGCCGGCGAAGCTTGTTCTTCTTGCACTGGGGACACTTCTTCAGGGCCGCGGCGGTAATCTGCTGAAAGGCCTCGAACTTATGGCCACAGGCATCGCACTGATAGTCGTAGGTCGGCATCGAGCGAAACTCCTCGGCGAACACGTTGGGCGGGGCAAGGCGGCAGACGCGAACTATTGCTTTCCCGTACCCACCGCCGAATTGGCCGTGGATACGATCACTTGCGAGGGGCGAACCACCCGGTCGTGCAGGCGGTAGCCGGCCTGGGCCACGGCCAGCACGGTATGGGCCGGAAACGCGTCGCTGGGTTGCTGGGCGATCGCCTCGTGCAGGGCCGGGTCGAACGGCTGATGCAGGGCTTCGATCCGCTGGCACTGGTGCCGGGTCAGCGTATCGGTAAGCTGCTGGGCCACCATTTTGAAGCCGGTGAGCAGCCCCGTGGCGTCCCCCCCTTTTTCGGCGGCCTCGATGGCCCGCTCGACGTTGTCGAGCACCGGCAACAAGTCGCGAATCAGGGGAAGCTGGGCGTAGCGGCGTTCCTCTTCCAAGTCGCGCTGGGCCCGCTTGCGGAAGTTTTCCAGTTCGGCCTGAACCCGCAGCGCCTGGTCGCGGCTGGCTTGCAGCTCTTTTTGCAGTTCGCTCATCGAGGTGGTCTCGCTGCCCGAGGGCGCCCCCGCCGCCGCCGTTTCGCTCGCCGCGGCAGCCTGGGACTGGGAATGGTCTTGGGTCATGTCTGGCTCTCCGCTCCATCATCTTCCGGAGTGGTGAAATACTCTTTCAGTTTGTCGAAAAAAGTCTTTCGGTGCGGGCTTACCTGGGCGTGTTCAATCTCGGCCAGTTCCTCGAGCAGCTTGCGGTGCTTGCCGCTCACCTTGCGAGGAACCTCGATATTGACCTGAACCAACAGGTCGCCGCGAACCCGCGAGCGCGGGTCGGGCATGCCCCGGCCGCGAAGGCGAAACACCTCGCCGGTTTGCGTACCGGGGCCCAGCTCCAACTCTTCGGGGCCATCGAGCGTGGGCACTTGAATCGTGCCCCCCAGGGCCGCCTGGGAATAGGCGATCGGCACCCGGCACACCAATTGCTGCCCGTCGCGCTGAAACAGCGCATGCTCGGTGACCGAGATGAAGCAGTAGCAGTCGCCCGGGGGCCCTCCATCGGGACTGGGCTCGCCCTCTTTCTCCAACCGCAGCCGGGTATCGTTGTCGACACCGGCGGGAATCTGCACGTCGCGCCGCACCCGCTTGAGTTGCAATCCCGCCCCCTGGCACTTGGCGCAAGGGTCGGTAATTTTCTTGCCGCTGCCGCGACACGAAGGGCAAGTGGTTTGCACCCGGAAAATTCCAGACGACTGAACCACCTGGCCTACGCCGCCGCAGTAGCGACACATTTCGGGCTGTTTGCCGGGCTTGGAGCCGGTGCCCTCGCAGACCACACATTTTTCGTGGCGCTCGAACTCCAGGGTTTTGGTGCAACCGCGGGCGGCTTCGAGCAGATCGAGCGTTACCTGGCAGCGCACATCGGCTCCGCGGCGCACGCGGGGGCCGCGGTTGGTTCGGCGACCGAAAATGTCGCCAAACAGGTCGCCGAAGGCATCGAAAATGTCGTTGACGTCGTGAAAGTGCGAGCCCCCGCCCGCGCCGTCCACGCCCGCATGGCCAAAGCGGTCGTAGCGGGCTCGCTTCTGCTGATCGCTCAGAACTTCAAAGGCTTCCGAGGCCTCTTTGAAGAGCCGCACCGCTTCTTCGTCGCCCGGGTTTTTGTCCGGGTGATACTTGATGGCCAGCTTGCGATAGGCGTCCGAAATCTCTTTGATCTCGGCCGTGCGCGCCACCCCCAGCACCTCGTAGTAATCGCGCTTGGCTGATGTCTGCGACATGAATTCGACTCAGGCAGCCAGGGCAAGTGAATCGTGGGGTTGCCGGCTCGGTTCCCGCCGGCCAGGGGGCTCGGGCGGGCTACCCAGCTCCGCCAGAAGCCCGGTGCCGCGCGCCTGCCGTGGCAAATCGACCTCGCCCGTCTGGCGAGGAGCGGGACAGGGAATTATAGACCATCCCACGCTGCGCTCCGTGCCGATCGTGGCGAATGTGGGGGGGCCCGGCCCTCGGGCGGGTTGGCTGGCAAGGGTCGCGGGGAACCTACCGCCTCCCCCTGCCCGGGCGGCGCCACCCAGCCGGTTGCCCGGCGCCGCGCCGCAAACGGGCCGCTCCACCCAGCAAGAGGCGAAGCGGCCCGGTTTTGCGACAGGCATCGCGGCGCGCAGCCGCTCCGGCGGAGCCGGGGGGGCCTAGCGAATGGCGCCCTCGATCCGCTTCTTGTCGTGCTTATCCTTATCGAGATTGGTCACCAGGGCCTCGGTGGTCAGCATCAACCCGGCGATGCTGGCCGCGTTGCTCAGGGCCGAACGCACCACCTTGAGCGGATCGATGATGCCCGCCTTGAGCATATCGACGTACTGGCCGCCGTTGGCGTCGTACCCCATGTTGGTCGACTTCTGCAACACCTCGTCGGCGACGACCGATCCGTCGATTCCACCGTTGGAAGCAATCTGCTTAAGCGGCTGATCGAGCGAGTGCAGCACGATTTCGACCCCGATCCGCTCATCGCCCTTGGCCGAGGAAACCAGCTTCTGCACCGGCTCGGTGCAACGCAACAGAGCCACGCCGCCGCCGGGCAGAATTCCCTCTTCCACGGCCGCCCGCGTGGCGTGCAAAGCGTCTTCGACCCGGGCCTTCTTCTGCTTCATGTCGGCTTCGGTGCCGGAACCGACGGAAATAATCGCCACGCCGCCGGTAAGCTTGGCCAGGCGCTCCTGGAACTTCTCCCGGTCGTACTCGCTCTCCGTGGCTTCGATCTGGTTGCGAATCTGTTGGATCCGGGCCTGAATCTCCTCGTGGCTCCCCTGACCCTGAATGATGGTGGTGTCGTTCTTGTCGATCTTCACCTGCTTGGCGCGGCCCAGGTGCTCGAGGGTGAGCTTTTCGAGCTGCAAGCCCAAATCCTCGCTCACCAGCGTGCCGCCGGTGAGTACGGCGATATCGCCGAGCATGGCCTTGCGGCGGTCGCCGAAGCCGGGGGCCTTAACCGCGCAGATGTTGAGCACGCCCCGCAGGCGGTTAACCACCAGCGTGGTCAGGGCTTCGCCGTCGACATCCTCCGCGATGATCAACAGCGGTTTGCCCGCCTGAATCACTTGCTCCAAGAGCGGCACAATCGACCGCAGGTTCGAGATTTTCTTCTCGTGGATCAGGATCAGGGCATCGTCGAGCTGACAGATCATTTCCGTCGGCTTGTTGATGAAGTAGGGGGAGAGATACCCCTTATCGAACTGCATCCCCTCGACCAGCTCGAGCGTGGTCTCGGTGGTTTTGCCTTCCTCGACGGTGATCACGCCGTCTTTGCCCACCTTCTCCACCGCGTCGGCCAGCAACTTGCCGATCTCCGGGTCGTTGTTGGCGCTGATCGATCCGACCTGGGCGATCTCTTCCTTGGATGAAACCGGCTTGGCCATCGACTTGAGATGCTCGATCGCCACGTCGACCGCCTTGTCGATGCCGCGCCGCACCGCCGTCGGGTTCGAGCCGACCGCCACGGTTCGCGCGCCTTCCTTGAAGATGGCCCGGGCCAGCACCGTGGCCGTGGTCGTGCCGTCGCCGGCCACGTCCGAGGTCTTTGAAGCGACTTCGTTGACGAGCTTGGCCCCCATGTTTTCGAACGGGTCTTCCAGCTCGATCTCTTTGCTCACCGTGACGCCGTCTTTGGTTACCGTCGGACCGCCGAACGACTTGTCGATGATCACATTCCGGCCGGTCGGGCCCATGGTAATGGCCACCGCGTCGGCCAGCTTCTCGACCCCGCGGAGCATCTTGGCCCGCGCCGGGTCCTCGAACATCAATTGCTTGGGCACGTTGGTTCGCTCCTGTTTATTGCCTTATTGGGCGCCGAAAGCCGTCAGGCCCTTTCGCCGCGCAGGCCGGCGCCGCCTCGGGCGAGGCGGAACGTCGGGCTGGTGCTTGAGAAAGCGGCCGCAGGCACTTCGGCGGGTGTTAGCTGATAACCTTGGCCAGAATGTCGGTTTCGCGAAGGATCTTCACCTCGCGGCCGTTGACTTCGATGTCGCTGCCCGAGTACTTGCCGAAAATCACCTCGTCGCCGGTCGCCACGGAAAGCCCGCCGCGCTCGCCGCTGTCGAGCAGCTTGCCGGGGCCGACCGCCACGACCTTGCCACGCTGGGGCTTCTCCTTGGCCGAGTCAGGCAGCACGATGCCGCCGGCGGTCACCTCTTCGGCTTCCAGCGGCTCGACCACGACCCGATCATCCAGCGGACGCAAATTCAGCGACTTAGCCATGTGTGAAATTCCTTTCCTTCATCTCGTGCTTGTTTTTTGGTTTGGGAGCGCCGGGCCGGCCCGGCTCGCCCGAGCAGGGTGCCAACAACGCGCGGCTTACATCATGCCGCCCATGCCTCCCATGCCACCCATTCCACCCATTCCACCCATACCTCCCATGCCACCCATGCCGTGGTCGTCGTGGTGGTGGGCATCGGCGTCATCGGCTTCCTTGGGAATCTCGGTGACCAGCGATTCGGTCGTCAGCAGCAAGGCGGCCACGCTCGCGGCGTTCTGCAGCGCGGTGCGCACCACCTTGGCGGGGTCGATAATGCCGGCCGCCACCAGGTCGCAATACTGCTGCTTGTTGGCGTCGTACCCTTCGGTTTTCGACTTCTGCTGCCGCACCCGGTTCACCACCACCGCGCCGTCGACGCCGGCGTTCTGGGCGATGTACCGCAGCGGGTAATCGAGCACGTTCCGCACGATCCGGGCGCCGTGAGCCTCGTCCCCCTTGAGTTCGAGTTTCTCGATCGCCTTTTCGCAGCGAATCAGGGCTACGCCGCCGCCGGGAACAATGCCCTCTTCCAGGGCCGCCTGGGTGGCCGCCTTGGCGTCTTCGATCAGGGCCTTGCGCTCCTTCATCTCGGTTTCGGTCACGGCTCCCACGTTGATCTGGGCCACGCCGCCGGCCAGCTTGGCCAACCGCTCTTGCAGCTTCTCCCGGTCGTACTCGCTATCGGTAACCTGAATCTCGCGGCGAATCTGCTCAGCCCGGCCCTCGATGTCGACCTTCTTGCCGGCCCCGCCGACCACCGTGGTCTCTTCGGCGCTGATGATCAGCTTCTTGGCCGATCCCAGGTCGCTGAGCTTGACCGCCTCGAGCTGAATGCCCAGGTCCTTGAAGATCGCCGTGCCGGCGGTCAGCACCGCGAGATCGCCCAACATGGCCTTGCGGCGATCGCCGTAGCCGGGGGCCTTGACGGCACAAACGTTGAGAATGCCCCGCATCTTGTTCACCACCAGCGTAGCCAGGGCCTCGCCTTCGACGTCTTCGGCGATGATCAAGAGCGGCTTCTTGGCCTTGCTGACGGCTTCGAGGATCGGCACCAACGACTTGGCGTTGGAAATCTTCTCCTCGTAGATCAACAGCAGGCAGTTCTCCAGTTCGACGGTCTGCTCGTCGGGATTGGTGACAAAGTGCGGCGAAAGATAACCGCGGTCGAACTGCATCCCCTCGACCACGTCGACCGTGGTTTCGGTCTGGCGGCCTTCCTCCACGGTAATCACGCCGTTCTTGCCGACCTTGAAAAACGCGTCGGCCAGCACCTCGCCAATCGTGGGGTCGTTGTTTCCCGCGATCGTGGCGACTTGGGTGATTTCCTTCTTGTTCTTGTCGTCGATCTTCGTGGCCAGCTTGCCCACCGCCTCGACCACCGCGTCGACCGCCTTGGAAATGCCACGCGAGAGCGCCATCGGATCGCCGCCGGCGGCGATCATCTTCAGGCCTTCCTTGAAAATCGCCTCGGCCAGCACCGTGGCGGTCGTGGTGCCGTCGCCCGCCACGTCGTTGGTCTTCGAGGCCGCTTCCTTCACCAACTGGGCGCCCAGGTTTTCGAAGGCGTCTTCCAGGTCGATGTCTTCGGCGACCGTGACGCCGTCTTTGGTGATCTTCGGCGATCCCCAGCCCTTGTCGAGCACCGCGTTACGACCACGCGGGCCGAGAGTGCTACGAACCGCGCGGGCTAGCTTGGCCACGCCCGCCGCCAACGGCTGCCGGGCCTCATCGCTAAACACGATCTTCTTCGCCACCGTCGCTCCCTCCATTCGAAGGTCTTGTTTGAATCCGACGCTCACCCCACCGGGCAGGCGCCCCGAGCCGCTCGGTTCGGCGACGCGGCACCCACGGGGGGGTCAGGTTGTTCGCGAAATCACTACTTGTTCTGTCGAACGTGAGCCGGTCTGCTCGGCTCCTGGGCAATCTTTCTGCGATCGCTCGTTCGGCGATCGCTGCCCACCTCGGCTCGAAGCTGCCACGGCACCTGCCCATCGCCAGGCACCCCCCGCCGGTACAAAAACCCGGGAGACCCAAATGGCAGGCCGGCAGCCGCGGTAGGGGGTGATAGCAAGCAGCGTGCCAAGAAGCCGGCTGAAAAACGCTAACCCCTTGCCAGGTTTGTGGTAACAGTCAATCGGACGATCCCTAGCTGCTTCTCTCGCTCGTTTGGCGAGTCGCTCGAATTGCCATTTTGGCAGCCGCCGGTCCTGGGCCGTTGCTTCCCGACGATCGCTTTCACCCAAGGGCCCTCCCACGTTTTAGCACCGCTATTTCAGGGGGCTTGGCGGCCAGTGCCTCAACTCCTCGGGCCGCGACATCGCCACCGATGCAATGCTCGTCTGGTGCCGCCGGTTGGCGCGTCGCCAGCCGTGCCGGGTTGCGTTCGGAACCGAGCGAGGCTGAAAAGCACCGTGCCGGCGGTCTCCAAGCTCCTGCTCGGCCAGCGGCACTTCTCGGGGCTGTCTGCCCGAATCTTCACATCTGGAGTAGATTCGCGTGCCGGGGGGCAAACCGCTACCGTTGCCTTCGCCCTGACTGAGAGGGTCGATCCGCAGCGCGTCTCAGGACCAGTCGCCTCGTCGGCTGGTCCGCTGCCAGACGGAACCGAGACGATGTGCCGAGAGATTAGTCGCGGGATTGCGCGCGCCGCGGTTGGCGCGACCATCCTTCTCGTCTTACTGAAGGTTAATGCGCGTCCCCTTCAGGCGGCGCCGTTAATCCGCTCGCTGACCGTGGCCGAAGGGCTCGAGCGGCCCATTTTCGCCACCAGCGCCCCGGGCGACTCGTCGCGGCTGTATGTGCTCGAACAAGGGTCGAGCTATTCGCACCCGGCGGCGGTTCGAGTCGTCGATCTTTCGACCGGCCAACTCCAGTCGCAGCCGATGCTCAGCATGGACGATTGGCAGTTTTACGACCTGGGCGGCGCGCTGGGGCTAGCCTTCGATCCCAATTTCGAACTCACCCGCCGGTTCTACGTCAGCGGAACCGAGGTGGTCGGCGGGCAGCCGATGACCACGGTCCGCGAGTACCAAACCAGCCTCGACAATCCGCTGGTCGCCGATCCGCTCTCGGCCCGCACGATTGCGCAGTTTCCCTCGCTGGGCGGTAACCATAACGGCGGCTGGATCGGCTTCGGACCCGACGGGCTGTTGTACTGGGCCCGGGGCGATGGCCGTAGCGGCGCCGGGCAGGGTCTGGTGGCGCAAGACCTGGGAAGCCTGTTCGGCAAGATGCTTCGAATCGACGTTCGCCGCGACGACTTTCCCGCCGATCCACAGCGCAACTACGGCATTCCCGCCGATAACCCGTTTACAGGCGAAGACGACGCACTCGATGAAATTTGGGCTTGGGGACTGCGCCACCCTTGGCGCAACAGCTTCGATCGCCAAACCGGCGCCTTCTATGTGGCCGACGTCGGGTCCAATCGCTGGGAGGAAGTTAATTTTCAGGTCGGCGGCGCCGGAGGCGGTGCCAACTACGGCTGGCCCTATCGCGAAGGCCTTTTTCCCAATCCCAATTTTTCGGGGGAGCCCGACACGCCGATCGACCCGGTCTATAGCTACGAACGCGGCGAGGGACTACTGTCGGCGATCACCGGCGGGTATGTCTATCGGGGATCGGCCCTGCCCGAACTGGACGGAACCTATTTCTTTGCCGACTTTCCGACCAATCGCGTATTCTCGATCCGCTACGACGGACAGTCGTTCGGCGAGCTGACCGACTGGACCTTTGAGCTGGTCGACCGAGCGCCGGAGTCGATCGGCGGGATCGCCTCGTTTGCCGAAGACGCCTCGGGCGAGTTGTACCTGATCGACTACGTGGGCGGGCGGCTGTTTCAAATTGCCCCCGGCCTGATCGGCGACGCCGACGACGACTGCGCGGTGGGGGCCGCCGACTACGCGATCTGGGCCGCGCAGTTCGGCCAGACCGGTAGCGGGCTTTCGGCCGATTTCGACCGCGACGGACAGGTCGGGCTGGCCGACTACACGCTTTGGGCCGCCAATTTTGGCCGCACCTGCGACGACCCGCTGGGCTGGGTTCCCGCAGCGATCCAAGTGGTACCCGAACCAACCACGTTGGGCCTGGCGTTTTCAGCCGGCCTGTTGCTCTGGGGCTGCCAAGGCTTCTGCCGGCGGGGCTCGCGGGGTTAGAATTCAGGCGACCCGACGCGCGGCTCTTGGGGCCGCTGCGTCTTGCGAGAACCCCAATCCCGGGCTGGAGACGAGTGAATCATGAGCGGCTGGATTACCGACCTGTTGGGCAGCGGCGCGGCGGAACTACTGGAACACCGCTGTCAGACGATTCCCCGCGAAGGCCTGCAAGTACCGGGCCCCGACTTCATCGACCGCGTTTTCCAGGTCAGCGATCGCTCGCAGCGCGTGCTCAATAATCTGGCTCGCCTGATGGGCACCGGACGGTTGGCCGGCACCGGCTACCTTTCCATTCTGCCGGTCGACCAGGGAATCGAGCATTCGGGGGGTGCCTCGTTCGCGCCCAACCCGATTTACTTCGATCCCGAGAACATTGTGCGGCTGGCCATCGAGGGAGGTTGTAACGGCGTTGCCTCGACCTTTGGCGTGCTCGGCGCCGTTTCCAGGCGCTATGCCCACAAGATTCCCTTTGTGGTCAAGATCAACCACAACGAACTGCTCACCTATCCCAACAAGTTCGATCAGATCCTGTTCGGCCAGGTCGAGCAGGCCTACGAAATGGGCGCCGCCGCCGTGGGAGCAACCATTTATTTCGGTTCCGCGGAATCGACTCGGCAGATCGTCGAGGTGGCCCACGCCTTTTACCGAGCCCATGAACTGGGCATGGCCACCATCCTGTGGTGCTACCTGCGCAACAACGCCTTCAAGGCCGACCGAGACTACCATGTCTCGGCCGACCTGACCGGCCAGGCCAACCATCTGGGCGTAACGATTCAGGCCGACATCATCAAACAGAAATTGCCCGAAAACAACGGCGGCTATTCGGCGGTGAAATTTGGCAAGACCTCGCCCTTGGTATACGAGAAGCTCACCTCGAATCATCCGATCGATCTTTGCCGGTACCAGGTGCTCAATTGCTACGCAGGGCGAATTGGGCTGATCAATTCCGGTGGTGAGTCGAAGGGGGCCTCGGACCTGGCCGAGGCGGTGCGCACCGCGGTGATTAACAAGCGGGCCGGCGGCATGGGCCTGATCAGCGGCCGCAAGGCCTTCCAACGCCCGATGGCCGAGGGAGCCCAACTGCTTGAGCGGATTCAACAGGTGTACCTCGATCCCCAGGTAACCGTGGCCTAGAACCGGCCGGTGCTTTCCTTCACCCGGGGCATCCGGCGAGGTCAGCCCGAGGGGCTTTGCACGTTGGAATGCTGCCGCGCGTTGGATCACTGCCGCGCGGCGGGGGAGCACGGCGAGCGGCGGAGCGGCCGGGCGCCCGGCCGCTACGACCGGCACCCGGGGGTAGCTCGGTCGGGGCGTTCGTATTGCGGGTAGCGGACCATGCCTGCCGATTCGGTTGCGATCCGCTCCCCTTCCGATGCCCGTCGGGCGTGGTGCGCCGCGCTGCTCTGGGCGGCGCCTTGGCCCTGGGTGTCGGGCCTGCTGGCGCGCGACACTCCGGCGGCCGGAACGCTTTTCCTGGCGTGGAGCATTGGCACAACCTGGTTGGCATGGCGCGTCTGGCGAGCCGCCGATGGGCGATTCGCGTTGGCCCTGGCCTTGAGCGCCTTGGCGCCTGGGGTGGTGCTCCTCTTCCGCTTGCGGCAGTTCGAGCTCGGCGACTATCCGTCGGCCGTTGCACCGAGCTTGTTTGCCTGGTTCGGCCTGGCCTGCCTGGCGGTGCTGCGGGCCCTGGCGGTACCAGCCGTGCCAAGCCTGGCCGCGGCGGCGGCCAGTTCGTTGCTCGCCGGAGCGGCCTGGTGGCTCCTGGGGGGCATCGCCTGGTTTCTGCCGACGCTTCCCACGAGCCACTTCGAGGTCGGGGGCTTTGTCACCAGCCCGACCCGTGGGTACCTGGTTCTGCCACACTCACGGTTGCGCACCTACTACCCCGACAATTCCCGTGGTTACTTCCAGGTCGATCGCCGGGCACCGCACGACCCTTGGCGTCCTTGGACACTCGAATATCGAGCCGACTACCCCGGCAAGGTCGCGCTCGATCGCCCGGCTTCCGCCCCGTTGCGCGTGCGATTGTCGCTCGATCAGCCGGCTTCCGATCCCCTGGCGGTCGCCTGGCGGCTCAAACGACTCGGTCCAGGACGCCCCGGCCCCGCTTGGGTCCGCCTCCGTGCCAGGGCAAGCCAGGTTCGGTCGGCGCGTTTACACGTGCAATCGGGCAGCGGCGACCAACCACGGCTGCTCCATCAGGCGGATTTCGAATTGCAACCGCATTGGACCGATTTTCAGGTGCATCTCGAGCTTGGCCCGGCCGACGCTACCATCGAACTGGCCTTGGGGCTGGCTGCGAGCACGGCGGCGGTGGAACTGGAGCGACTTGAACTCGGTCAGGGCGATCGAGCGTTGCTGGCTCCGCCCGGGGTCACGCCGTATTTCGTTGAAGCCCTGTTCAATTCACTCGGCTTTCGCGATCGCGAATTGGCGGTCCCTCGCCCGGCCGAAGTAATTCGCGTGGTGGTCTTGGGCGATTCAGTAATCTACGGTCAGGGGGTGCATGCCGAAGACCTGCTCACGCGGCGGCTCGAGCGGCACCTGAATGACGCACCGACCGGGCGGCTGGTCGAGGTGGCCAACTGCGGACTGCCGGGCTACTCGCCCATGGAAGAGGTCGCCGGTTTTGGCGAGGCGGCCAGTGCCTACCAGCCGCAGTTGGTGCTCCTAAGCCTGTACGAAAACGACGACGAAACGCATCTACCGCCGCCGGCATCGGCAGCTTCGCCCGGCACCCGGCAAGCGCCCGGCCAGTTTGGGGGCCTTTACGCCGACCCCGAATTCCGCCGCACCACGGCTGCCCTGGTCGAGTTGGCCGGGTGGTGCCAGGAGCACGGCGCCCAATTGGCCGCGTTCTATTTTCGCTACGGTCCGCGAACCAAAGCCTGGCAGCGGTTGCAACAAGCCACTCGGCCCGTGCTCGACGCCGAAGCGATTCCATGGATCGACCTGGGTGAAACGATTTACGACCCCGCGCCCGAGGCCGCGCTCACGGTCGATCGGCTCGACGGGCATCCCAACGAAATCGCCCATGCGCTCGCCGCGGCGGCCTTGGCCGAGTTTCTCGAGCAGGAGGGCCTATTACCAACCGCCGCACTCGGCGAGGGTTCTACGGCCGCCGACCAGCCATAGGGGCCCCGACGGAGGATCGTTTCTCATGACCGTGCGGTTCACGCATCGCCTGGCAACCCGAGACGACCTGCCCGTATTGCGCGAGTTGATGGTTCGAGCCATCCGCACATTCATCGGCCGGTATCTCGACGTTGAACGCGTCGAGGCATCGCTGGAGATCATGGGGGTCGACTCGCAGCTCATCGACGACGGGACTTATTTCGTCGTCGAACAAGAAAACCCGCTCGTCGAACACGAAAACCCGCTCGTCGAACACGAAAGTCGGGTTGTCGGCTGTGGCGGCTGGAGCCGGCGCGCGACCATGTTCGGCGGCGACCACTCGCCCGGCCGAAATGCCAGGCGGCTGGACCCCGCCACGGAGCCAGCTCGGGTACGCGCGATGTACACGCACCCCGATTTTGGCCGCCAGGGAATCGGCCGGCTGGTGCTAAGGCTCTGTGAAACGGCCGCTGCGAGCGAGGGGTTCCAGCGCCTGGAGTTGGTCGCCACCGTCGCCGGCGAACCCCTCTATGCGGCCTACGGCTTTCAGGTCATCGAGCGAATCGAGGTGCCCACCTCGCGCGGCCTGTTGATTCCGTGCGCCCGCATGGCCAAGCGAGTTTCGCTACCCAATCGGCCAGGCGCCTGACCCCCGGCCGCGCCCTCGGGCCGCACCGATTTCGCGGAGCTATTCTGCCGGTAGCCCGAGCTCGCGGCGGGCGAAGCTCAGGTACTGCATCCAGTCGTAATCGCTCAGGGCATGCGGCCCAGTGCGCAGGTGGTAGCCGATGCGGCCCCCCACCGGCTGGTTCACCGGGGGAAGATCGCTCGTGCCCAGTCCGGACTGACCCAGCAAGCGATAGACGGGTTCGGCTCCGAGCGCGGCGAGGAACTCACCGCGCGGATCGGCCCAGCCGTCGTCCTGGGCGCTGGCCACGTAAACCGGCCGAGGGGCCGCGAGGGCGATCAGTTCGTGCTGGTCAATGGGCAGCGCGTCTTCGTGGTCGTTGTACTGGTTGAATCTGTCGCAGAACCAATGCGGAAACACGCGGTTGATGCGGGCCACGGTCTCGCCGTAGCGGCGGCGGCTGAGCGCCGCGCCGCCGCACCCCGAGTTGTTCGAGATCACCACCGCGAAGCGCTCATCCGTGGCCCCGGCCCAAAGCGCCGTCTTTCCCATTCGCGAGTGGCCCATCACGATGGTTCGCCCGGCGTCGAGCGAGGGGTCGGTCTCCAGATAATCTTGCGCTCGGCTCAATCCCCAGGCCCAGGCAGCAATCGTCCCCCAGCGCTCGTCGGCCGGAACCGCGGAGAGGGTGTCGTCGAAAAAGTCGATCGCTCCCTGGCGCCAGTTTTCCTTGGAATCGGGAGCCCAATCCGCGACGTTCAGCGTGCCCACGGCGAAGCCTTGCCCCAGGATCGCCTCGAGCAGCCCGGCGCCCGGCGGCACCAGGGGCCGGCCCAGATGGTCGCGCAGCGCGGCCAAGGCCGTTGCGTCGCTTGGCGGTTCCCAGAGCTTGCCCGGAACCGGGTCCGCTTGCGAAGTATCGAAGAGGTGAATCCCCAGGCAGACCGGAACCGGGGCCGCCGCCTGGCGCGGCTGGTACAGGGTAAGCCGGATCACCGGGGCGGTTTTGTCGGCGGCCAGGGAAATGGCGATCGTCCGCCGCAGGGCCTTTCCATCCAAGGCACGCTCGTCCCGGTCGAGCTCCGCGAAGCTCATGCCCTCGGGGCGCTGGGGCGCGCGCCCGTAGACCTGGGTGCGAAACAACTCGAGCACCTCGTCCCGCCGATGCGATTGCCACTCGGCGGCCGTGGCAACGGCATGTCCTTGCCGATCGAGCAGCGGATCGGGCAGGGTATAGGCGGGAACCCGCGACTCGTCGTAGTTGGCCTGCTGCTCCGCTCCCAGTTCGGCGCTCGTGGCACACATAAGAAGCACTCCCCAGGCCGCGCGGGCGAGCCAAACGCGGCGGCGATCCGACCAGTTCGAGCGACGGCGCATGGTAAACCTCGGGCGAAACGGGGCGGGCACCGGGCGCCGGCCAACGACATCTCAGGTTCACGCGGCCTATTCTGCCTGGCCCAGGCCGTGTTGAAAAGCGGCCCTGCGGAAGCTGCAATGGAACCTTCCCCCGCTTGGCCTCCCAGGGCCGGGCCTATTATGCTGGCACAGCGGGGCGCCGTCGCGACGCGCCCCCCGCAAACACCCCCGGGCGAACCACCGACGATCTCCTTTCGACGCACACCCGGCTACATGATTCGCCTGCTGAGCTACAACATCCACAAGGGCATCGGCGGCCGCGACCGCCGGTATCGCTTGGAACGCATCCTGGGCGTCCTCGAAGCCGAGCGGCCCGATGTAATTTGTCTGCAAGAGGTCGACCGCCATGTGCGCCGCTCGCGCCACGACGACCAGCCCGAGCTGCTGGCGCGCTGGTTTGGCGCGATCGATCGGGCCTATCAACTCAATGTGCGGCTCCGCGAGGGTGGTTACGGCAACCTGATCTTATCGCGGTTCCCTTTTCGCGAGCATCACCACGTTTCCTTGCGGTTGCGCTCGAAGAAACCACGCGGCGCCCAGTTGGCGGTAATCGATACGCCCTTTGGTTCGCTGCACCTGGTGCACTGGCACCTGGGGCTGGCCGAGTCGGAACGGGCCTGGCAGGTGAATCACCTGCTTTGTCACACGCTGTTTCAGCAATCGGCGCGGCTCCCCACGGTGATCGTGGGCGACTTCAACGACTGGCGCAACCGCCTGGCGGGCGACTTGCTCGAGCCGGCCGGCTTTGCCCAGGCCACGCGCCCCGTTTCGCGGTTCCGCTCGTTCCCGGCTTACTTGCCGCTGGCTTCGCTCGACAAGGCATTTTGCCGGGGACTGACCGTGCATCGGGCGTTCGTTTCCCATCAGGCGCTGGCTCGCCAGGCCTCCGACCACCTGCCGCTCGTGCTCGACCTGGAACTCCCCGCGCTCGCGCCCCAAGCCTGAGTGATTCTCGAGGCCGCGTGGGTCAGGCCAGAATGTCCGTCAACACGTGGCCGTGCACGTCGGTCAGGCGCATATCGCGTCCGCCGAAACGGTAGGTGAGCCGCTCGTGGTCCATGCCCAGCAGGTGTAGCATGGTCGCGTGCAGGTCGTATACCTCGACCTTGTTTTCCACGGCGTAGTAGCCGTAGTCGTCGGTGGCCCCGTAGACCATGCCCCCCCGGATGCCGCCGCCGGCCAGCCAAATGCTGAAGCCGAAGGGGTTGTGATCGCGACCGTCGCTTCCCTGGGCCATGGGCGTGCGGCCGAACTCTCCGCCCCAAACCACCAGGGTTTGATCGAGCAACCCGCGACTGCGCAGGTCGCGGAGCAGGGCCGCCACCGGGCGATCGGTGGCCCGGGCGTTGTTTTCATGCCCCTGGCGAAGGTTGCTGTGCTGATCCCAGCGGTCGCCGGCCACCTTGGGACAGAGCACCTCGATGAACCGCACGCCCCGCTCCACCATTCGCCGGGCCAATAAACACTGGCGGCCGAAAATGGCGGTGGGTTCGTCGTCGAGCCCGTAGAGCTGGCGCGTCTGGGGTGTTTCGTCGCTTAGATCGACCAGTTCGGGCACCGCGGACTGCATGGCAAAGGCCAACTCGTGATTGGCGATCGCCGATTCCAACTCCGGCGGCGAACCGAGTTGCTCGGCCGAAAGCCGATCGAGCCGCCGCACCAGCGACCGCCCCTGGGCGGCGTCGTTCGCATCCAGGGGCGAACTCAGGTCGGCCACCGGCAGCGGCCCCCGGGCGAAGATCGATCCTTGGTAGGTAGCCGGCAGAAAGCCGCTCTGAAAACAATCGAGCCCGCCGGGGGGAATCAGCCCGCTATCGAGCACGACGAACCCGGGCAGGTTTTCACACTCGCTTCCCAGCCCGTAGGTAACCCAGGCCCCCATGCTGGGGCGCCCCTGCTGGCCATGACCGGTATGGATGAAGTAATTGGCGTTGGTGTGCTCTGAAAAAGGCGCCACCATCGAGCGGATCACGCACAGCTCGTCGGCACACTCGGCGACGTGCGGAAACAGGTCGCTCACCGGCGTGCCGCACTCGCCGCGGGGCTGAAACTTCCAGGGGCTCTTGAGCACGGCGCCCACGTTGTTGAACTGGGTGGGGGGTGTCTGCATTTGAATCGGCTGCCCGTGCTCGCGGTCCAGCCGGGGCTTCGGGTCAAAGGTATCGACCTGCGAGGGCCCGCCATCCATGAACAGAAAGATCACGCTCCGAGCCCGAGGGGCGAAATGCGGGGGCCGGGGGGCCAGGCTTGTCGAATCGGCAGGGCGAGGCGCCGCGGCGGCCGTTCGGCCCTGCCAGCCGGCCGACAACGCCGCCAAGGCCACGGCGCCGAAACCGTTGGCCGAACGGGCCAACATCTCGCGGCGCGTTTGCGGATGCGGCAGATAGCAGTGACAGGCCATGCGCTGCGCGGCTCCGTCGAAAACAGGCGCCCCCGCCCGGCGGCGGACAAGGTCACGGTACGTACACAAATTCTTTCATGCTCAACAACACCCGGGCCAACTCAGTCCAGCGGTCGGGTGCCGGCTGGGCGGCCGACCCCGATTGGGCGGCTGGGTCGGCGCCTGCTGGCCCCGCGGGGGGCGTTGACTGGCTCGAAATAAATTCGAGGGCCGTCTCACGCTCGGCGGCCGACGGGTGCCGGGTAAAGGCCTCGAGATACATGCGATCGACTCGCTCGGCGTCGCTCAAGGCCAGCCTCGAAAGCCGCTCGCTCCAGATCCGTGCCTGGTCCAGCACCAGCGGGTTATTCGTCATCACCAGCGCCTGCGCCGGTACGTTTGAAGTGCTGCGCCGGCCCATCGTCGAAAACGGCTGGGGGAAATCGAAGGCCAGCAACAGGGGCGTCAGAAAGTTGCGACGCACATTGAGGTACAGCGTGCGCCGCCCGTCGCCGTCGAGCGGGCCGGAATGTTCGGGCCGGCCGCGACCCTGCATGAATTCGGTCAGGTAGGGGGGCACCGAGGGACCGCCGACCGTTGAGTCCAGCCGCCCCGACACCGACAGCAGGGCGTCGCGCACCGCCTCGGCTTCCAGGCGGCGCAGCGGGGCCCGCGAGCAAAGACGACCGTCGGCGTCGCGTTCGCGCGAGACGCCGCTCCCCTGGCTGCTCATGGCGTAGGTGCTCGACAAGACCAGCTCGCGATGCAGCGCCTTGAGCGATCCTCCGCTACGCAGCAGCCGTCGGGCCAGATAGTCGAGCAGCGCCGGGTGCGTCGGCGGCTCGCCCATCGCCCCGAAATCGTCGGGCGTGCCGACAATGCCCCGGCCAAAGTGGTGATGCCAGATCCGGTTGGCCATCACCCGGGACACGAGGGGATTCGCGGGGTCAATGAGCATTTCGGCCCACTCGAGTCGCCCGCTGCTGGGCGAGCCCGGGCTGGGGCCGGAAGCGCCCAATACCTCGGGCACTCTCCGGGGAACGGCTTCGCCCAGCCGCTGCGTGCTCCCACGAATGTGCAGCCGCTCATCCTCGGGAGTGCCGTCGAACATGGCCATGGTCCAGCGGGGGGGCTGCCATTGGGCCAGCAGGGCTCGAAAACGCTGGTCGAGCGGGTCGAGTTGGGCGAGCGTGTCGGCGCTAAGACCAGGCCGAGTTTCTGGCTCGCCAGCCCCGTCGCTCGGCGGCGCCGAGTCCGACATCCAAACCCCGTCCAGGGCGACCCAGCCGGGGCCGGGGTCGAGCACCTCGAGATAGCCGCGCATGCCCCGCCACATCGCAACGTTCTGCCCATGCCAGGTCCACCGGTCGGCGCCGCCCGGCGAGAACTCGAGCCCACCGTAAATGGGCTCGCGAATCTGCTGAAAATTCTCGAGCACCAACCGCAATCGAGTGCCCTGGCCGCGGAGGCGATACCAGAGAAAGTTCCGCTCGAGTGTGAAGGTGGGCGAACGCAGCGCGCCGTCGAGCGGCTCGGCCACGGCCCCGCTGTCGGCCGTACCCGCCTGGCTCCAGTCGCAACCAGCGGCCTCGCCGGCCGTCGATAGTCGCGCCACGGTTGCCGGCACCGGGCCGGCGCCAAAGGCCTCGCCCCAGGCGCTCCAGCCCTCGAAACTCGCCGCATCGAACGTGGCCACCGGCAACAGGTCGGCCGCCTGCGGCGCGGGCAAGATCCAACCTCCGGGGCCGCCCACCACCCGGCTCGCCTGTTGCTGCAATTCGGCCAGTTGCTCGCGCAACTGCTTGCGCGGCTCGGGCGGGCTGATCACCGCTTGCTGATAGTGCGAGCTGCGCAGCACGCCGGCCAGGGCATAGTAGTCGCGCTGGGTGATCGGGTCGAACTTGTGATCGTGGCAGCGGGCACAGGCGATGGTCAGCCCCAGAAAGGCCTTGCTGAGTACGTCGATCTGATTGTCGACCCGGTCGGCCCGGTCGACTGCCAGATCGACCGGCGAGTGCTTCGATTCGCCCAAGAAGAAACTGGCGGTCGCCAAGATCGACTCGTTATCGCCAGTGGCCGGGTCGCGGCGCGGCGGGTCGATCAGGTCGCCCGCCAGATGCTCGCGGACAAAGTCGAAATAGCTCAGGTCGGCGTTCAGTGCCCGCACGCAATAATCGCGATAGCGGTAGGCCTCGGGCAGGTTGAAGTCGAATTCATGGCCGGCGGTCTCCGCATAGCGCATCAGGTCGAGCCAGTGCCGCGCCCAGCGCTCGCCGTAATGAGGCGAGGCCAACAGCCGCTCAACCACGGCCGCCCGCGCCTGGGGGCCATCGTGCGACTCGAACTCGCGAGCCTCGTCCCAGGTAGGCGGCAGACCGGTCAGATCGAAGGTTACCCGCCGCAACCAGACGAGCGACCCAGCAGGCGGGGCCGGCTTCAACCCGCGTGCCTCGAGCTCGGCCAGGATGAACCGGTCGACCGGCGTACCGATCCAAGCCGAATCCTCGACCGCGGGCGGCTCCGGATCGGCGATGGGCCGTAGCGACCAGTGGCCGCGCCGGGCCGACACGATATCGGGCTGCCCCGCGACGAGCTGGGCAACCGGCACCTCGACCGGCCAATAGGCTCCTTCGTTTACCCACTGCTCGAGGATCGCGATCGCTTCGCCGCCGAGCTTTCCCCGCGGCGGCATCTGGTAGCCGTCCGGATCGTATCGCACCGCGGAGATCAGCAGGCTTTCGTCTGCCTGCCCGGGCACCACGGCGGGGCCGGTATCGCCGCCGGCGAGCAGCGTATCGCCGCGGTCGAGCCGCAGGCCCCCCTTCTGCTTCTCCGCGCCATGACATTGCCAACAGTTTTCGGCCAGAAGCGGCCGGATTACCTTCTCGAATCGCTCGAGCTGTTCCGCGGTCGGGGCGGGCAACTCGGCCCCGGGCAACCGGCCAGACCAAACGGCCAGCAACAGGCCAGCGGCCAGCCAGCCCTGACGCCACCGCGATACCGGCCGCAGATTTGGTCGACAATCGACCATGCAACGCAACTCCCAACGGACCAAACCACTCCGGCTTCGATTGTACCACGGCCGCTCGGGGTCGGTCTGATCGCGAAGGGAATTGGTGTCCACGGTCCCCAGCGGGCCAAGGCGCGTGCTGGTCGCCCCCCAACGGTCTCCGAACCGCCTCCCTGGGCGGCGTGCTCTAGCTTGGCTCCACGGGGTGTGCTACGGTCAAAGCTGCCGGCGACGCCATCGGACCGAACCGGTTCGCGCCGCGGCCGAGGCTGCGCCGGGGCCCCGCAAGGCGGCCGAACGCGTCCGCTCGGTCGCTGAAAGTATCTTGGCCCACCAGAGATAGGAACGGCACCATGTCTCCCATGGCGGCTCGGATCGGCGACCAGGTGCTGCAAGACGGGCCGCACTGTCACGCGCCCATCCACCCTCCGGCGCCGGTGCCCACTCCGCTGGCTCATCCGGCAATGCCCCTGGCGATTGTTCAAGGGGCCCCCAACGTGCTCATCGGCGGTTCTCCGGCGGCGCGGGTCGGCGATATGACCCAGCCCTGCGTGCTGGCGACGTGCGTGCCCGCTGGCCCGGGAGTTGTCGCCCAGGGCTCGGCCACCGTGCTGATTGCGAATATGCCCGCCGCGCGGGTCGGCGATGTAACCGCGCACGCAAGTTGCGTGGCCCCCATTCCCATGCCCACGGGCAAGGTGCTGCCGCCGGGTTGCCCGACCGTGATAATCGGGGGCTGATTTCGCGTGCGCCGCCGCCACCTGGAATGGTTTTCGCCGTGCTGCCCGGTATGTCGCCAGCCGGGCGGCCTTCCCGGTGCGGGGCTTGGTCTTGGGCCGGCGCCATGGGGCGAGGACCAGTCGGTCGACGAAGGGGTGCTTCTCTGTAGCAACCCTGGCTGCTTGCGCGAGTACCCCATCGTCGACGGCGTACCGCTCTTGATTGCGGGGTTGCGCGAGTATGTGCAGAACCAGGCCGCGGCTCTCTGGGAGCGCCGCGACTGGCAGCCGCGCACCACCACGCTACTGGGCGACTGCCTGGGGCCGAACACCGCCTGGGATCAGCTTCGTCAGCACCAGAGCAGCTATGTTTGGGACCATTTCGCCGCGCACGACCCCGACGAACCAGCCGCACCGCCGCAGCCCGGTGGCCCGGTTCGCATGCTCGAACGGGCCGTCGAGCTCGCTGGGCCGTTCCCGGTGGGGCCAGCCGTCGACGTGGGCTGCGCGGTCGGCGGCGCCACCTGGAAGCTGGCCCAGTTAGTCCAAGGACTGGTACTGGGCATCGACCTGAACTTCGGTTTCCTACGCACCGCCTGGCAGATTCTGCGCAGCGGCCAGGTGCAGTACGATCGCCGCCGAGTCGGCCTGGTCTACGATCGCCGCACGTTCGCGATTCCCCAGGCACGCGGCGAACAAATCGACTTCTGGGCCGCCGATGCCCTCTCGCTGCCGCTGCCCGAAAGCAGCTTCGATTCGGCCGTGGCCCTCAACGTGCTCGACTCGATTGCCGACCCCTATCGGCTGCTGCTGGCTCTGGCCGCGGCGGTTCGTCCCGGGGGGCGGCTCGTCGTGGCCTGCCCGTTCGATTGGTCGGCCCAGGCAACTCCGCTGGAACGCTGGCTGGGAGGCCACTCGCAGCGGGGCCCCAATCAAGGCGCCAGCGAACCGGTGGTGCGCGCCCTGGTCTCGGCCCGCGACGCGGGCTCGCCGGGGCTGTGGCGCACGCTGGCCGAGGATCCGTCGGTTCCTTGGCAGGTTCGACTGCACGACCGCAGCTACGTGCAGTACCGCGCCTGGCTCTTGGTTGCCGAGCGGACCGAAGCTCCGGTTGCGATGGCTTGACCCCAGCCAGGGGGACAAGTTTTTCCTACCCGCCGCAATCGCGCTGCGAAGTTGCCCACTAACGCAACTGGTTCAGGGGTGGGAAAGCGAACACTTCGGCCGGGTCGCTCCCCGTGTCCGCGCCGCCCGTCGCCTGGTCGGGCAGTCGAAAGACTTCGTGTGCCGCTTCGCTCGCTCGACGCACAGCCGGCGCACTTGCTGCCGGCACACTTGCAGCAGGCACACTTGCAGCCGGCGCTGCTACGTTCGGTGTCCCTCCGGTCGGTGAGGTTGCGGCGGACGGGGCTGCGGCCGGCACCGACACCCCACCGCCGATGGCGCGGCCGGTCGCCGGCAAAAGGCTAGCTGGCGGCGTCTGCGACTGGCCAGGCGCGGCTACGGTCGGAATCGGTTGCGAACCGGCGGGCACCTGCTCCAAAGCCACATGGCCAACCGGCTGCATCGCGGCCGAGGTCCGCCCGTCCCAGTGCACTGCCTGTCCGGCGGACCAGTACGGATTGCTCACCTGAACCGGGTTGGGCACCGAAGGAGGCAGCCGCCGCGGAGCACCTGGCATGGCCGCGGCCGTTGTCGTGGCGACCATCCCGCCGGTCGTTGTCGGCGGCCCAGCGCCGGGCGAAACGATCCGGCGATTGCCGAAATCGTTGGGGGCGGGAACCGGAGTGACAACGGGCTGCGCGGGCACAACGGTCGAGGCGGTCGGCCCAGACCCATCGGGCACGGACTCGGCCTGGCTCGAATCGGGCAGCTGGATTAGGGGGCGCGGCGCCGCCGTCGTCGCCGAGTTGCCGTCGACGGCGCTTGTCTCGGTCGCCATCGGCATGGGAACGGTGCCCGACGCCGGGCCGCCGCGCTGGCTCGTGGGGAACAGAGGGGGCATCGTCGAACGTGGCGTACCGGGCCCAGCCGCTGGCGCAGGAGCGGTCGCCAGTCCAGCGGCCACCGAAACCGACTGCGCGGCGGTGGAACCGGTTGGCCGGGGGGTAGCCGTCGTTTCGCTCGGCTCAGCCGCGGCGCCTTGCGGTCCAGGCGGTGTCGGGGGCGCCGGCGGCGGCGGAACCGGACTCACTTCGCCCGGCGGCAACGTGCCTTGCGGCGCCGGCCCGGCGCTCACTGCCGGTGGGCTCGACATCACGTAGTTCAGGCGCCAGGGGCGGCGGCGAGGCGAGCGCTCCGCGGCGTCGGCATAGGCCTTACCCGGCCAGGCCCCTTCGGCCAAATAAATCTGGTTGTAGTCGAGCAGGCTCCCCTTCTCGAAATGAACGTTTTTCACCGCGACCGCGTATTCCGATAACGAACGGAAATAACGGCCATCGGCTTCGGCCAGGCGCCGCTGGGCATTGAGCACCAGGTCGAGCGGGGCCGCTTCGGCCTCGTAGGCGGCTTCAACCGAGGCCAATTGTTGCTGCGCCGCCAGGCGACGGTTCAGGTTAGTGCGCACAATCGTGGCCGCGCGGTCGACATCGGCCACCGCGGCCGCGACCGCGTGCACGATCTGCATCTCTTGTTCCCGCAACACCGCCCGCTCGCGCGAAAGCCGGAGCTGTGCATTTCGCACGGCGGCGTGTCCGCGGCGGAAACCGAGCGGCAGGTTGAATTCCAGGCCCATCTGCCACTCCTGGAATCGGCCGTCGGTCAGGTTCTGATAGGCGTTGTTGAACTCGGGTAAGCCCTGGCTGTTGCTGTTGATCAGGTCGTCGCCAAACCCGCGCCAACGGTACAGGGCCACGGTGTCGAATCGCGGCAGCAGGTAATTGCGCGAGGCCAAAAGCTCGAGCTCGTAGCGTTTGATCATCCACCGCATACGCCGCAGTTCGGCCCGGCGGGCGAGCGACTCCTGAACGACGTAGTCCCAATCGAACGAAGCCCGGGCCAAGGAGGGTTCCGTGGTGGGGCGAATCAGCCGCCCGTCGCTGGGCGGCATGCCCATCATCATTCGCAGCCGGCGCTCGCAGACGAGCACGCCCCCTTGCCCGCGGAAGCTTCCGCCGGTCGAGCCCGAGCCCGCTTGGGTTCCCTCGATCAGCGTGCCGGCAAAGGCGTTTTCCACCTCCTCTTGAAAGCGGAAGTATTGCTCGCGGGCCTGGGCTTCTTTCTCCGCCTCGCCACCGGCCCGGCCCGCCACGTACAGGGCCTGAATCCGCCGCCAGGTTTCCAGGGCGCTGTCGCGGGCCTGGGTCTTGGCGTCCAGGTCGCGGTAGGCGTACACCAGATCCCAATAGGCGTTTTCGACGTCGCTCACCAGGTCGCGCAGGCCCATCTCGAATTCGGTCAGGCCCACGTCGGTGTTGAGCCGGGCCACGGCCACGCCAGTGTACAAGCCCGGAATGCCCAATTGGCCGGCCGTGCGGTTGAATCCCACGCCGGCCCCTTGCAGCAGCGGTTGCCGCCACTCGGCTTCATAGATCACGGTCCACGCGCTGGGGAACTCGTTCCCCGGGGCATTGTTGGCGTCGTAGTTCGTATTGGCCCGCACCGAGTACTGGCTACCGGTCGCGGCCCGCTTGCTCAGTTGCGATTGGAAGTTGATCAGGTCCTGGGTCAGCAACCGCGTACCACCACCGAAGAACTGGTTGTTGATCGCCCGGTCGTTCTTCTGGAAATCGCCCGTGGTCGAGAACACGGCGTCGTACGCCGAGAGGGCCGCGTCGACGCCAAACCGCGGGTCGGTCTCCTCGATGGCCGGGCCGAGCACGGTGCGTACCGTCGAGGGCGCCGTTACCACCTGGCCCCCCAGATCACGCAGCACCTTGCCGGTGGTCAACGCGGTTTGCATCGCCTCGTCGAGCGTCAGATCCCAGTACTCGACCGGGTCGGTCGAGCGGAGCGTCCGCGGGGGGGCCACCAGCAGCAAGTCGCTCGACGAGGGGGTCGGCGCCGCCGGCATGTCGAGCTCGGTCGAGGTCGTGGCCAAGAGCCGGGAAGGGTCGGGCAGCCCGCCCCCGTTGAACTTTTCCAGGCGCGTGTGGCATCCGGTCGACCCGGCCAGCGTTGCCAGCAGGGCGAGCCAAGTGCCACGGGTGTGGAGGCGTTGGCGCCAGTTCACAAAACGAGCTCTCTGGTCCACCGTCGGCCGCCCCACCGGCATACCGACCTGTGTCTTGCCCTGGGCATCCAAACTGCCCAGACCCCTTATCTCACGCACCAAATACACCCCGATCGGCGCGCGCCGATCGGGCGTCCCAATCATCGGCACCGTTAGGGTCAGCTCCTGCGGAAATCTTCGCGTAATCCGAAAAACCGCTTCTGTTTACCCAATTTCACGGGCCATTTGCCGGCGCGGTAGGCGGCGCGCGGCTGGCAGCCGGGCCCGGCGATGCTCAAAATAGGTCCCCTATGCCCGACGATCTCGCGAGAACCGCTCCGCAACCCGCTGCCGATCCTTGGCGGCATCTCGAATCGCTGGTCGACCAGATTGCCGAGTTAACGCTGCGGCGGGGAACTCGGCACGAATTGGCCGCCGCGGTGCTCGAAAAGCTGGTCGACGGACTTCCGGCTACCGCGGGGGCGATTTGGAGCCGAGATGAGCCTGGCAACTTCGATCTCGACGCCGAGCGCAATTTGGTCGCGGCCCAGATTGAAACGGCCTGGCGCGATCCTCGCTCGAGAACCGCCGCCTTTGAACAGGCGCTGGCGGGTGGTCAGTCGCTAGTGCTGGCCCCCACCGGGGCGCAGACCGGCCCGCGCGACGTTCCAGGCCCCACCGCCGTCAACCCGACCCCCTTTTGGCTGCTGGTGGGGCCGGTGCTCCTGGGCGAACAACCCCTCGGCGTGGTCGAGTTGTATTTGCCCGGCGACTTGCCTTCGGCCGTGGCGGCCAGCGCCCGGCAGTTTCTCTCGGTAGTGGTGGAAATCCTGAGCGACTACCACCAGCGGTTGCGCTGGAGCGAAACCGCGCGGCGGCAGAAACAAATCGAACAGTCGGAACAGTTCGCCGCGCAACTCGCTCTCCAGTGGCGGTTGCAGGCCATTGCCGACGTCGCGGCGCAAGACGGGCGGCTTCTGGCCGGCTGCGACCGGCTGAGCCTGCTGGTATGCGATGCGGCGGGAGTGCGCCTGTTGGCCACCAGCGGGGTCGACCTGGTCGATCGTCGCGCGGCGGCGGTCCGCGTGTTGGAACAGTTAACCGCCGCCGTCGTGGCGACCGGCGAAGACTGGCGATTTCCCGCGCCCGAGGCCATCGCCGCCCCCCAATTCGAAGCCCCGCTGGCGGCCTGGCTCGAAGAATCCAGCGCTCGGGCGATCGCCATCTGTCCGCTCGTCGACCCGGCGGATATTCAGCGGCCGGGGCTTCGCCCCTGGGTGATAGGCGCCCTCGTAGCCGAGTGGTTTCAGGCTGGCGGCGAAGCGGGCAAGGCCGAATTGCTGGCGGCCCTGAAGCCGCCGGTGCAAGCCGCGCTGGCACGGGCCCGCGTCTGCGACCGTTGGCCCCAGCGGTGGTGGATTCAGTCGGCGGCCGCTCGGCCCGGTTGGCATTGGGCCCGCCGCCGAACCTGGTTTCTGGTGGCCGCCGGCGCGCTGCTCGCGGCCACGCTGCTCGCGGCGTTTACTCCCGCGCAGTTCAAGGTCCACTCTCCGGGACAATTGCAGCCTACCCTCCGGCGGCACTCGTTCGCCCCCGCCGATGCCGTGGTGGGCGAAGTCCGGGCAGCCCATGGCCAGGCCGTTGCCGAGGGGGAAACGCTGCTGGTCCTGCGCCGGCCCGAGTTGGACCAGGCCTGGACCCAACTGCTCGGCGAATTGGAAACGATCCGAGTGCAATTGGCCGCCACCAACGTCCAGCGGTTCGACGACCCACCAACTCAAGGCGACGGTTCGCGCAACACGCGCCTGGCCGCCGATGCCGAGCAACTCAAACAGCGATTGACCTACCTGGAACGCGAGCAGGAGATTTTGAAGACCGAAATCGATCGCCTCCAAATTCGCAGCCCGCTGGCAGGCACGGTGCTTACCTGGGGCATGGAAGAGCTCTTGGCCGGCCGCCCGGTACGCCGCGGCCAGGTTCTGGTCACCGTGGCCAATCTGGCGGGCGCGTGGGAGCTGGAACTGCAAATTCCCGACGAACAAGTGCGGCACGTCGCCTTCCAGTTGCAAACCTCGGGCGAACCGCTGCCAGTTCAGTTCCTGTTGGCCACCGCACCCGAGGTCCGTCACTCGGGCCAACTCGTCGAGCTAGGGCAAACGACCGAGGTCGACCAGCAGCAAGGGTCCCGGGTTCGCGCTCGGGTAACGATCGACCCGAGCAGCGTTTCACCGCTTCGCGCCGGGGCGGCCGTTTCGGCTCGCATCGATTGCGGAACCCGGTCGGTGGCCTATGTCTGGCTGAACCCGCTGTGGGAAGCCCTGCTGCGGCTCTGGTGGTAGGGCCCGCGGGGCGCTACGCCGCGATTCTTACCCGAAATGTCCGGCCGAGCGTCGGCCAGGTGGCCAGATTCCGCGGCCCGATAAACTGGGCGGTTCTGGGGCGGCCAGATCGACGTTGACACCCCTCGGCCCAGGGGACTAGCCTCTCTCGGGGTGCTCTCGGCGATTGGCAGGTTGCAGGGTGTTTCTGGCAGCCTGGCAACCCCCGTTCGCCGAAGCAATCTGCCTTTGGTCCCTCGCCCCGGGACCAACCCAGTTCGACGCATGGCAAGGACGACATGCGGATCGGCATTCTGACGAATTACCACCTCGAACAAGTAGGGGGCGCCGAGGAAGCGCTCGACCGGCTGGCAACGCACTGGCTTCGCTTGGGGTGCCAGCCGCTGTTGTTCGCCTCGCCGAGCCGCCGCGCCGGGGGACCCAAGCGCCCCTGGCAGCCCGCCTACCCGTGTCACCGGCTCCCCCGTCCATTCTCGACCCGCTGGGGGCTCTCGCGCTATCTCTGGCATCTGGCCCGAGAACATCGCCGGCAGCCGCTCGATTTGGTGCTGGCGTCCGACGTGTACTGGCCGGGCCATGTTGCCCGGCTGTTTCGGCATCGATCGGGAGTTCCCTACGTGCTCTACTCGCACGGCGGCGATTGCATGCAGGGGAGCCGCTTTCTGCGCCGCGGAGTGTGCCGCAAACGCATGGCCCAAAGCATTGCCCAGGCCGACGGCGTCACGTGTATCAGCCATTACGTGCGCGGTCGGCTCGAGGCGCTCGCCCAGCCGACCGGTCCGGTGCGATGGCTCCCCAACGGTTGGCCCGACGAATGGGCCCAGGCCGCGCCCACGCGGCCGTTGGTCCAGTGGCCCTATCTGTTCGCCATGGGGCGAATGATCGAACTCAAAGGGTTTCAAACGCTGTTGGCGGCTTACGTGCGTTTGCGTGCGCGGTTCCCCCGGTTAGGGCTGATCGTGGCGGGCGACGGACCTTACCGAGAAGGGCTGTGGCGCCAGGCCCAGATGGCCGGGCTCGCTCCAACCGAGCGGATCGACGGCACGAGTGCCTCGCCCACCGTGGTGCTACCCGGCTTCGTTCATGGTGACGAAAAACGCGCCCTGGTCGAACACGCGCTGCTGGGAGTCTGCCCGTCGATTCGCGAGGAACCCCAGGGCATGGTCGTGCTGGAAATGCTTTGTCGGGGCGTGCCCGTGGTTGCCAGCCGCGTGGGCGGAATTCCCGACATGATCCAGCCCGGCCTCAACGGCGAGCTATTTCGCGCCGGCGACGACGCCGACCTGGCCCAGCAGCTGAGCACGCTCCTGGGCGAGCCCGAGCAGCTTGCGGCCAGGCGCCGGCAGGCCGCCCCCAGTGTGGCCGAGCTGCCCTGGAGCCGGGTAGCCGAGCGTTATTTGGAACTATTTCACGAAGTGCTGGCCAATCACCGCCGGGCGGCGGCCTAACAGGAGTCGGCTCCCATGTCGTTGCTGAAGAAATGGCGCGAGCGATTGGGGCTGGTCGACCCGCTCGGTGGTGTGGACCGGCAGGCATGGCTGGCTCAGGTGCGGGCCGCGGCCCCCGAGGCCATCGCCGTGGTTCATCCGCATTGGCTGGGGGTTGCCGCCGCCACGGGGCATCATTTCCCCTTCGTCTTGCCGCTCCGCCATCGGCTCAGCGAACTCAGCAGTCGCCGTCTGGCCGACCTGCTACGCGAAACCGGCGTGCGACGCATCGTGCTTAGCGGGTACTCGCCCGATATGCACCGCCTGACGCTGACCCTCTCGCGCCGCCACCCGCAACTGGCGCTGTTCGCCTACTGGCACTCGAGCCTCATGCAGGCCGGCGAGCGCACCGGCTGGCAGGGGCTGACGCGCCTGGTGGAACTGACCCGCGAACGGCGGCTGCGCCGCCTGGCCTTTGCCAAGGCGGGAATGGCCGAGCTAACCAATCAGCTCGGGGCCGACGCCGTGTTTTTGCCCACTTTCGTGCCGGGCCTGCCCGAAGGCCCTAGCACCGTGCGCCCCGGGGGACCGCACCTGGGGCTGTGGGCCGTCAACAGCGAAGTCTGGCGCAAGCTGCCCTACGCCATGTTGGCCGCTGCCCGACAACTGCCGGGAGCCGTGGTTCACATGAGCGGCGCTTCGCCCCGCGTGCTCGAGTACGCCGGCTGGCTAGGGCTGGAAGGCCGGTTTCATAGCCGGGCCTTCCCTCCGGCCGAAATGCCGGCCCGGTTAGCCAGCATGCACCTGAACTTGTACGTGACGCTCTCGGAGTGTTCGCCGATGGTGCCCCAGGAAAGCCTGGCCGCGGGGGTACCTTGCTTGATGGGACCGAACTCCCACCTTTTCGAAGACGAGCCCTACTTGCACGATCGGCTCGTCGTCGCCTACCCCGACCGCCACGAAGTGATCGCCTCGTACCTGCGTCGGGCCCTGGAAGAACGCGCCGAGATTGTCGAGGCCTACCGCCGCTACGCGCCGGGCTACTGGCAGCGCGCGGCCGACCAGCGGCGGGCGTTCTTGGGTCTTGAGAACTGCGGCGACACGGCGGGGGGCAAATTCGCGGACCTCCGCCGGATCGACGCGCCGCATCGCGGCGTGCCGGTTTCGCCTCCCCGGCATTCGCCGGCCGAGCGAGCCCCCGACGACGAAACCGGCGCCACCAGCTAGCGCGTAACTGGCAGCGCCCCCGTCCGGCCGCTATTCTCTACGCCGTGATGCTTGCCGGCGGCGTCGCGCGCTTGCGTACCGGGCCGGCTGCCCCCCAGGTAGGAGCTGGTCCATGCGGCAGCAAGCAATTCCTTCGTTGACGCGGCGCGCGACCATCGGCACCGCGATGGCCCTGGCGCTACTGTCTACCGCGGCCAGAGCCGAAACGCCCACCCCCTGGCGAATCCACGACTTGCAGCGGCCCAAGCCCCCGGTGATTACACCCGGCCAGCTCGCGCTGCCCGTGGCCCCGCCCAGCGACGCGGTTGTGCTCTTCGACGGGAACGATCTTGCACACTGGCGCTCGGAGGACGGCCAGCCACCGCGTTGGGTCGCCCGCGACGGCTATTTCGAATCGGTGCCCAACAGCGGCTACCTGTTTACGGCCGACGCCTTTGGCGACATCCAGCTTCACTTGGAATGGGCCGCTCCGCTGCCGGCCAAGGGGCGCAGCCAGGGCCGGGGCAACAGCGGCGTGTTTCTGATGGGGCTGTACGAAGTACAGATTCTCGACTCGTTTGAAAACGAAACCTATGCCGATGGCCAGGCCGCGGCCATCTATGGGCAATCGCCGCCGCTGGTCAACGCCTGCTTGCCGCCCGGCGAGTGGCAAAGCTACGACATCGTGTTTCGCCGTCCGCGGTTCGCCGCCGACGGCACCCTGCAAAGCCCGGCCCGGCTCACGGTGATTCACAACGGAGTCTTGGTGCAAGACGCCTTCGAGCTCTGGGGCCCCACGGCCTGGCTGACCCATCTGCCCTACCAGCAGCACGCCGACCGATTGCCGCTCAGCCTGCAAGACCACGGGAACCCCGTGCGGTTTCGCAACGTTTGGCTGCGGCCGCTCGACGAATCCGGCGGCCCGACCCGGCCCGATGCCGCCGCCGCCACGCAGACGACCACCCGCGAGCAGCTCGCCAAGTACGTGGGGCGCTATGGCAGCCCGCTGGGCGAATTCGGCCGTATCGAGCTGGCCGGCGAGCAACTGCAACTGGTGATGGAAACGGGCCAGACCATCGACCTCGTGGCCACCTCGCCGACCGATTTCGCGTTCAGCCGTACCGCGGCTCGGCTGGCGTTCGACGTCGACGCCCAGGGCCAGGTCAACGGTTTCACCATGCACCTGGCCGGCGACCGCTACCCGATCCGCCGCCAGGCCGAAAAGTAACGCTTTGCTCAGCCCGGAGCAACGTTCAGGCCAGCAGTTCGTCGACCACCTGGGCATCCGTCACTGGCGAATCGGTCAGGCTGTCGTCGCGGCCGTCGTAGGGGAAGGTTAGCCGCTGGTGATCGAGCCCCAGCGCCGCGAGCAGCGTGGCGTGAAAATCGTGCACGCTTACCGGTTTTTCCACGGCCCGGTAACCGAACTCGTCGGTCGCCCCGTGGACATGGCCCGGGCGAAAGCCTCCGCCGGCCACCCAGGTGGTAAACGCGTGGCGGTTGTGATCGCGCCCGTCGGAGCCCTGGGAAATGGGAAGCCGCCCGAACTCGCCGGTCCAGACGACGATCGTCGAATCCAGCATCCCCCGCCGCCGCAGGTCTTCCACCAGGGCCGCGCTCGGCCGATCGGCGCGGCCGCAAAGCGAACGCAGTTGTTCGCTGTTCTTGCTGTGGGTATCCCAAGGCTGATTGTGCAAGTAGAGCTGCACGAACCTTACGCCCCGCTCGACCAGCCGCCGCGCGATCAGGCAGCGCGTGCCGTACTCGGCCGTGGCCTCGGTGTCGAGACCGTACAAGGCCCGCGTCTCGGCCGTTTCATCGGCCAGATCAAGCGCCTCGGGAATCGCCGTTTGCATGCGGGCCGCCATTTCGAACTGGGCAATTCGCGCCGTCAGCTCATGGTTCTCGGGATAGGCCTGGCGGTGCGATTCGTTCCAAGCCCGAACCAGGTCGAGCTGGCGGCGCTGCGCGGCGAGTGAAACTCCTTCGGGCCGGGCCAGGTGCAACACCGGCGAACCGCTGGCACGCAGCGGAGTTCCCTGCAGTTCGGCGGGCAGCCAGCCGCTCGACCAGTTGCGCACACCGTCGATCGGCAGCCCCCCCGGATCGGGCAACACCACGTAGGCGGGCAGGTTCTCGCTCTCGCTCCCCAAGCCGTAAAGGGCCCACGAGGGCCAACAAGGGCGGCCTGCCTGGATTTTGCCGGTGTGAATCAGCCGCAAGCTCGCCTCGTGATCGACCGACTCGGTGGTCATCGAGCGAATCAAGGTCAGGTGGTCGGCCACGCGGGCCGTCTCGGGCAGTAGCTCGCACAACTGCATCCCGCATTGCCCGGCCGGCGAGAACTGAAACGGCGAGGCCAGCAGGTTCCCCTGCTGCTTGTGGAAATGCACCTCGAGCGAACCGGGATACGGCTGGCCGTGGCGGGCCGTCAGCTCCGGTTTCGGATCGAACAGGTCCATCTGGCTCGGGCCGCCGTGTTGAAACAGCAAGATGACCGCGCGGGCCTTTGCCCGGCGCGCGGCCGTGGCCGCCGAAGGAAGGGCTGCCCGGGCGCGCCGCTCGTGGCCGCTCGAGAGCAACTGGGCCAGGGCGACCGCCCCCAAGCCTTGCAGCCCTTGCCCCAGAAAGGCGCGTCGGTGACAGGCCACGTTTAATGGGTCGACCGGGTGCATCCCCGCTCCTCTCGTCTCAGCCCAACCCGCGAAGCGCCCCAATCCGGTGCGGGCTACTCTACGTACAAAAATGCGCTCGAAGCCAAGAGCGCCTGGCAAAAATCGGTCCACGCCACCTGGGCCAGCGCCACCGAGTGGTCCTCGGCGTGCGATTCGGCCATCGCCTGTTTGAAAAACGCCTGCGCGGCGGCAAGCTCCTCGGCCCGCGGAGGCCGGCAAATCGCCAGGCGAAACAACCGCTCGATACGGGCGTCGTCGCTGGCGGGGGCCTCGGCCATGAGCCGCTTCGCCAGTTCCTGGCTGCGCAGCCGCACCAACGGTGCGTTCATCAGGGCCAGCGCTTGGAGCGGGACCGTCGAGGTGCTGCGCCGCGTACAGTTGGTCACCAGCGACGGGGCATCGAACAATTCCAGGAAACTGTTCACCTGCGTGCGGCGCTGCTGTAAGTACAACGAGCGGCGATGGGCTCCCGGGCGATTCTCGTCGACCACCACGGCCCCCTCGCCATCGCGCTCGGTCGGCACATAGGGGCCGCCCAGGCCATGGTCGAGCCTGCCGGAAAGGGCCAGTAGGCTGTCGCGCAACGCCTCGGCGTCGAGCCGCCGTAGCGAAAAGTGCGATAGCAGCCGATTCTCCGGATCTTGATCGGCCCGGCCCGGCGGGGCCTGGCTCGACTGCTGGTAGGTCGCCGAGTTTAGGATTTCGCGGTGCAGCCACTTCAAGCTCCACCCGTGCCGCGGCAACTCAGCGGCCAGGTAGTCGAGCAGTTCGGGGTGGCTCGGTTCGGCGCCGGTGTACCCCAAGTTGTCTGGCGAGGTGAAAAGCCCCTGGCCAAAATGTTGCTGCCACACCCGGTTGACCAACAGCCGCCGCACCGTGGGCTGTTCGGGCGAAGTGAGCCAACGGGCCAGGGCCAGGCGCCGTCCGCTGCCGGATGCGCCAGCCTCGGCCGGCAGGTTCCAGCCGTTGTCGGGCGAGACCAGCGCCGCCGGCACGCCGGGCAGGGCCTCCTCGCCCAACTCGCGATACTGCCCGCGCTCGCGCACGAAATGCGGCGGCGGCTGGCGGGCCACATCGGTCAGAATCGCAAGCTGCTCGAGCGGCGCCGGGCGCGAGGCCTCGAGCTTTTCGATCTCGGCGCGCTCAGCCTCTTGCGCGGGCCCATACTCGGTAAACCGCTCGGCCAATTGTTCGTCGGAAACCTCGCACACCGCCGCCTGCTCGGCGAGCAGCTTTTCGGCGTCTTCGCTCCGCTCGCCGGCCGCGGTGGCCAGCGCCACGCGCACCTGATCGGCCAAGGAAGGCTCAAGCCCGGCCAGTCGCTCTTCGCGAAGCCGCTCGACGAGTTCTTGGCGCTCCTGGTCGAATCGCTTTTTCACGGCTTCGACCTCGGCCGCGATTTGGTCGAGCCGGGCCTGGTGCGCGGCCCGCTCGGCTACGGTCCCCTCGGCAACGAGCCGCTCGGCCGGCTTGCGCCAATCGTCGGGCTGATAGGCGGCCCACAGTATGGCTTGCAGGCCGTAGTACTCGCGCTGCGTGAGCGGCTCGAATTTGTGGTCGTGGCAGCGGGCACACTGCACGGTCAGCCCCAGCAGGGCCGAACCCATGATCTGTACCGTGCCCTCGATCACCGCGAAGCGATCGGCCAACACCTCGTCTTCGTTGCCGTCGCTTTCGCCGGTGCCGTCCGGGGCATTCCGCAGAAAATGCGTGGCCAGCAGCGAGTCGACCATTTCCGGAGTCAGGTCGCCGCCGGGCGTGTAACCCGCCAACTCGTCGCCGGCGATCTGTTGTTCGAGAAACTCGTTCCAGGGGCGATCGGCATTGTGCGACCGCACGACATAATCCCGGTAGCGCCAGGCCCAAGGCCGATCGGAGTCGGCGTTGAAGTAGCCGTTCGAATCGGCGTAGCCCACCGCATCGAGCCAGTACTTTCCCCAGCGCTCGCCGTAATGGGGCGATGCCAGGTACCGCTCGATCATTCTCGGCACCGCGCCCGGAGCCGTGTCGGAAAGAAACGCCTCTTGTTCGGCCAGGGTCGGCGGCAACCCGGTTACGTCAAGCGCCACCCGGCGGAGCAGCGTGGCCCGGTCGGCCGGCGGCGCCAAGTGCCAGCCCTGGGCCTCGAGCCGAGCCATGATGAAGCGATCGACCGCGGTTTGCACCCGCGATGGGTCGGCCACCTCGGGCAGCGGCGGCGTGCGGGGGGGCTGAAAGGCCCAGTGCGTGTCGCCCGGCGGCAATTGGCTCGGGTCGGGCAGACCCGGCGCCCCGGCCGCGATCCAGCCTCGGATCAGCTCGCGCTCGCTTGCGGCCAGCGGCTCGCCGGGGGGCATATCCTCGGCCTCGATCCGCTGCCAAAGCAGGCTGCTCGCGACGTCGCCAGGAACCAGGGCCGGTCCGCTTTCGCCCCCCCGGGCCAACCCCTCGGCCGAGCTGAGATTCAGCCGGGCCAGGCGGCGGTATTGGCCGTGGCAGCGGCCGCAGCGCTCGCGCAGCAGCGGGCCCGCCTGTTCGGAAAAAACGGGGGCCGACAGCGCTTCGCCGGCCTGGGCGATGGGGCTGCCCAGCGCCGCGACCGACAGCACGACCAGGGCGCCCAATCCTGGCCGCCGGCCAGGTCGGCAACGGCGCACCATCGCCCGAGATCGGCCGACGTACGAAGCCGCGCGGCTGCTGGGGTGGGCCATGGCGCTCCTCGCGCACCTGGGCTCGTGCGAGGCGGGAATCTCAACCAACCGCCGGAAGGGGGCGATCCCCCCTCTGCCCGGTACGGCGCCAATTATCTCCCGCCAGCAGGCCACATGCCAGCCAGAAGCCCAAATCAACCCGGTCGGGAGCCCGATTCGGCCTGGGCACCTCGCGCCGGAAACCCGCCCGTTAGTAGTCGCACCACATGCCCAGGCCTACTTGCTGCTCGAAGGTGTTGAACAGCGACAGTTGCCGGCTCTTTCCGTTGTAGTAGTCGAAGCCCACACGAAACAACCGCCCCGAGGCCTGGCCGCGCCACAGCCAGCCGGTTTGAAAGCACAGGTTGCCACCCCAATGCACCTCTTCGCGCAGGTTGCCGTGGATGGCCCAGAACGGAACCGGTTTCAATCCCGTCGGGCCGGCCGGGGTGTACTCGACCCCCATCTGCGTCCCCCAGGGCTTCGAGCCGCCGTCGGTCATAAAGGCGTAGTCCAACTCGCCGTACAATCGCACATTGTCCGACCACCACCAGGCCTCGCCCAGCACGAACGCGTTGCGGCTGTAATTGATCCGCGGATACCCCGGGTTCTTCAACACAAACTCGTCGCCTAAATGCGAGCTGAGATGATAGAACGCCAGCTTCGTGGCCCACCGACCGCGGGCATAGGTCAGCGGTACCCCCGCCCGGTAATCGGTGGCCGATACATCGAGCTCGTTTTCGAAATCGAGCCGGGTGATGGCCGCCCCCTCGACGTCGAGTTGGACCCCCTCGGGCCGGTTCTCGCGAAAGGTTCCGTACCTCAGAATGCCTTGCCGGCCGCCCAGCGTTATATCCCACAGCGCGCCGTGATCGTCGGTGTAGTTCCAGGCGGTCGCCAGGCGGGGCTCCCAGTTGCCCGCCAGGTAGGAGCGATAGAGCAACCCGGTGGGCAGTACCTTCCAACCCCAGGGCTCCTCGGACGAGGCCGGCCAGGCGGATGCGACCGGGATGGAGCTCGTGGCGGCGCCGGGACCAGGAAACTCAGCGGGGGGAGGAACCGGTTCTGTGGCGGGTGGCGCGCCGGTTGCAAAACTTGCTCCCGAAAAACTGCCCGACGAGGGGGCCGCAATCCAATCTTCACTGCCCTCAACGCCCAACGGCAAATCGACGGGTGTCGAGGTGGGGGGCAAGCGCGACGCCTGGCCCGCCCAGCCCGTCGTGGCCGGCGCCGGCAGCACCAAGGCAAACAGCATCAGCCAGCTCCGGGCCATGCTCCGCAATTTGGGGCGCGCGGCACCGTGGGCCCGATCTGACGCATGTCGGGTGCAGGCGAGCGATGGCTGGGAAGGAGCAAGGCAATCGGCCAACAACGGTGCGTACCTGCACGAGAAGGGAAACCTGCCTGCCGAGGCGGCCGCCGGGCAATGCCGGGCATCCTCCCTACGATCGGCACGATCGCTTCCCTCGGAATAATTCAGCCCTGTGCCATGGAAGCAGCTTCCCAGGTTCGCCAAATTGCCTAAGACAGCCAAGCGGCGAACTTGTGGGTGCTCATCAAGCGCGCGGCTTGGGAGAACGCTGCGGCGCCAGGCGCGTCGGCCTCACGCCTGGGCCGTCGGCGCCACGATGAACCCTGGTAGACCAGGCGCACCCCCGACGCGTTTGCGGCAATTCTTCGGGGGGGGTCGCCAGGGTGGCGTTCCCCAGGCCCCCTCCCCGGGGCGCGATCCGAACGGAATCGGAGTACCCACGGATGACCTTCTCACGCTGGCTGGGTGCCGCGCTACTGGTCGCGATAGTCGCTCCGGCCGGGGCGCAAGAACCGCACTTTGTGCGCCCACCCGGCACCACCTGCTGGCGCGTCATCGGCTTTGGTCATGGGCCCGGCTACCACTCTCGAACCTGCTGCGGCGTGGGCTGTGGATCGCATGGTTGCGGAACGCCGGCTGTTGGTTTGCCGGGCTGCTACCCGAGCCCCTGGCTGGGTACCACCGCTCCCTGCCCGGGCATGTCGCCGATTTATGGCCCGGTGGGTTCGCCCGCGCCCAACGCGGCTCCGACGAGCGTGCCGACGGCGCCGCCGTCGTCGGCGATGCGGCCGTCAGCCGGTCCGTCATCGCGGTTAACCGCCCGGTTGCCTGGCTGGGGCACCGCACCGCTTTCCGAGCGTTACCCGACCGGGCCGCTGCAAATTCGTTAGCGGTTTGGCGAAAACTGCAACGGGCTCGTCGTTGCCCGTTCTGGCTCGGGGCGACGCCGTCGCCAAGCCGGCTGTTGACCGGGATAAAGCCGGCCCAACCGCGGCGCTGCCTGCCGGACCCGGGTCGACACCCGGCGGGCAAGAACCTAGAATCCCGGCCTAACCAAGCAAGCCACCCCATGTGTCCGTGCGGCTGGCGGCCTTGCCGCGACAGCACCGCCCCGACTCTCGGAATCCTGGAGCCCACGATCTATGCAACGCACGCTGATACTGCTGAAACCCGATTGCTTCGAGCGCCGGCTGGTGGGGCGCATCTTGAGCCGGTTTGAAGACAAGGGCCTGAACCTGATCGCGCTCAAGCTCATCCGCGTTACCCCCGAGCTGGCCAAGCAGCACTACGCCGAGCACGTCAAGAAGCCGTTTTACCCGGGGCTCGAGAGCTTCATTACCGGCGCGCCGGTCGTGGCCGCGGTGCTCGAGGGGCTGGATGCCATTCAAGTGGTGCGCGACATGCTCGGCCCTACCAGCGGCCTGAAGGCTCCGCCGGGCACCATTCGCGGCGATTTCAGCTTGAGCCGTCAGATGAACCTGGTTCATGCCTCGGACGGACCGGAAGCCGCGGCCCGCGAAATCGGCCTTTATTTCAAGCCCGAGGAAGTGCTCAGCTACGAGGCCACGCTGGTCGCCTGGATGCGAGCGGGGGACGAATCGTAGTTCGCTCGCCAAGCCCTGGCGCCGGGGCGCGATCGTTGGAAGCGCTCAGCCTCAGCCGTGGCTGGGTGGTTGCGAATCGCCCGCCGAGCCACGAAGCCAGCGCTGCTCTAGAGCCGGTAAGGCGCGTTTGACCACCAGGGGGAAGGCTCCCAAGAGGACAAACGCCAGCAGCAACTGTGGCGACACGATCGGCTCGCGGCGGCCGGCCTGCGTCAGCACCGCCAGCGAAGGCACCGTGGCCCCGGCATACACGTAAACAGCCGTACCCGGCAGCATCCCTAGTTGGCTCACCCACCAAAAGGTGCGCGCCGCCAGCGGGGTGAGCCCCATCGCCGCGTTGATGACAAAGAAGGGCACGGCTGGAATCAGCCGCAGCGTGAACAGGTAATACGCCCCCTCGCGCTCCAAGGCCGCGTTGAACCGAGATATCCGGTCGGCGAAGCGGGCCTGGAACGCTTCGCGAAACAGGTACCGGCTGAGCAAAAACGCCAGCGTGGCGCCGGCCGTCGAAGCGAAGCTGACCAGGACCAGGGCCCGCCAGAATCCGAATAGCCAGCCGAAGGCCAGCGTCAGCGCTGCCGCGCCGGGCAGCGACAGCCCAGTGACCGCCACATAAACCGCCGCGGCCAGTGCCAGCGCCACTAGCGGCCGCTCGCTCGCCCAGCGCCGGATCGACTCTTCCCGCTGGGCCCACTCGGCGAGCGACAGTACGTGGCCCAATCGCCAGTAGGCCAGGGCAGCCACCACGGCAAGCAAGACCAGCACCAACCAACGCCGCCGCATGAGCCACCTCTGCCGCACCCGAGTGCGCTGCCGCCGGCCGACGGGTGAAGCCCCGCAAGCGAGCTCGGCACGCTAGCCAATCTTTACGATGCCGCGGAACCGTCCGTGGTTACCTAGCCGCTTCGCTCCCCCCCAGCCGACCCGCCAGCGTTTCGCCGCGCAACTGCCCGATCATCTCTCGGGTGGCGGCTTCCACGGCACGCTGCCACTGGCTGGCAGCAAACCGCTCGGAGTATTCCTTGCGGGCATGGGCGAAGATGATGCCCCGGGCATTGTTGACCAGCGCGCCGGTACCGCGCGGGTCGAATGCGCCGGCCACGTCGGCGGCAGCCCCCCCCTGATGCCCAAAGCCGGGCACCAGCAGCCAGGCATGGGGCATGGCGGCCCGGGCCTCGGCCAGCTGCGCCGGGTAGGTCGCCCCCACGACGGCGCCGACGGGGCCGTAGGACTCGCCCTGGCGATGCTCGTCGGCTAACCGCTCGACCAGCGAGGCCACCCGCTGGTAAATGGTTCGTCCCTCGCTCACCGGGTCCTGGAACTCGCCCCCGCCGGGGTTCGAGGTTTTTACAAGCACGAACAGGCCCGCCTGGCGAGCCACGGCCGTATCGACCAGCGGCTGCAGACTATCGCTTCCCAGGTAGGGGTTCACCGTCAGGGCATCGGCGCCCCAGGCGCTGGTTTGGCCGCGCCCCAGCCAGGCGTCGGCATAGGCCTCGGCCGTCGAGCCGATATCGCCCCGCTTGGCGTCGGCAATCACCACCAGGCCGGCGCGGCTGGCGTGCGCGATCACCTCGGACAAAGCCTTCATGCCGGCAACGCCCAATTGCTCGAAGAACGCCACTTGCGGTTTCACGGCCGGCACCAGCGGCGCCACGACGTCGATCACCTCGCGACAAAACCGGCTATAGACCGAGGCCCGATCGACGAAGCTGGCCGCGGGCTCGCCCCGCAGCGCGGGGGGCAATTGCTGCCAGCGGGGGTCGAGCCCCACGCAGACCGGGTTGCCTCGCTCGCGTACCGCGGCCAGAAGCCGGTCTGCGAAGGTGGTGGCTGGGCACGGTTCGGTCACCATGGAATCCTCATATCGCTTGACAATAGGCGGCCCAAGGTAGCTGGCATCGGGTCGCACTCCGGGAAAAAGCCCCGCCGTGTTCTAGCATCACCCGGGCCGGAGAAAAGGCCCCCGGGGGCCGGCGAATCCCGCGGCCGCCTCCGTCCCAGCGCGAGTTCGCGCGTGGCCCCACCGGAACGGTCGAACGCCCGACGGCCTCCGATTACTCGATCGGCTGCCCTAGCAACTGCCGCGCCTCTTCAAAATAGGCTTGTAAGCGAAGAAACTGCCGTTTGTCGCCGCCATGGTCGGGGTGCAACTCCTTGACCCGTTGCCGATAGGCAGCCAGCAACTCTTCCTCGCGGCAGGGGAGCTTGAGCCCAAACACCTCCAGGCAACGCGGCGTTTGCGTCAAAGCCCAACCGGGCGCCGCCGATTTCCAATCAGCCAGTCGCACCAGCGCCCGGCGGAGCGAGCGCAAATAGGCCCGCACGTCGGCCACCAGCATCACATAGCCGAGCGCGGGCAGGCCCAGGGCCAGGAGCAAGAAGCCGGCCGTGGCCAGTCCGTCCCAACCATCGGGCCAACGCTGGGTGGCTGCTGAAATTTGCATATCCGAGGCTCGTGGCTGAACCAACCTCTGCCGCGCCGTGCCAGGTTCAGGGCAATCTGCGCCTCCGCGACGCGGCGGCCCTTTCCCCCCCCTCGCGCACTGCGCGGCGCGGAACGTTACCCGCCGCTGACCGGGGGGATGCAGGCCACTTCGGCCCGGGGCTCGATCACGGCCTGGTCCCCCACGTACGCCTGATTGACGGCGAACATGAGTTGACCGGCCAGCGGCTGCAAACCGGGTATGGCCTGGGCGAGCCTCGCGCGCAGCTCTCCCACGGTAGCCCCCTCGGGCAAATCCAGGGCCAGCCGGTCGCTACCGGCCAACTGTTTCACCAGCGCGAATAACTGTACTTCGATCGTCACGTTACCACCAGTTCTTCGCTATGGGCAGTGAGCAGAGAACCAATCTCGGGCATCAATCCGTAGGAAAGCGCCAAGAGTTTGAGCGGATGAATCGTGGGCTTGTTGGTGCCTTGTTCCATCTGCAGTTTGCAGCAACTGCACTCGGTCGATCCGAGCTGGATTCCGCTATGGCGAAGGCTCGAAATCAGGCTCCAGCCGGCCCGCAAGCTGCTGCGGAAGTTCTCCCGCTTCAGGCCATAGGTGCCGGCCATGCCCGAACAGCCGCGCTCGATCCATTGCACCCGCAGCGCCGGAATGAGCCTCAGCAGGTATTCGCCCGGGGTACCCCCGCCCAGCGCCTTGAGGTGGCACGGCAGATGATATCCGACCGAAGCGTGAATCGGGCGGAGGTTCAGTTTCAGCCGGCCGGCCCGGTGCAATTGCCAAACGTAGCTGGTCGCCTCGCTAGTGTTTTCGGCCACCAGGCGCGATTCATCATCGGCTAGGAGCTCGGGGTAATGGCGCGTCAGGCACAGCGCGGCCGCCGGTTCGGTCGCCACGATGTGATAGCCCTGGCGAATCGCCTCGGCCAGCAGCCGCACATTGGTGCGCGCCACCCGGCGGGCCGCCCCCAGGGCCCCCAGCGATACCATCGGCATTCCCGAGCCGAGCAGCCCCGGGTGGACAAAGACCGAAACCCCGTTGTGCTCGAGTACCGCGATCAGGGCTTCGCCCAACTGGGGATCGTGATAGTTCACGTAGGTGTCTGGAAAGTACAACACCTTGCTTCCCGGCCGGCGGCTGGGCCGCGTGAGCCGTCGTCGGCGGGCCCGCCGCTGAAACCCCTGGGCGGCATACCGGGGCAGCTTTCGACTGCGGGCCAGGCCCAACAGTTTCTCGAGCGTCCAGCGGGCCCGGGGGTTGGCGATGAGCCAATTGGCGAGCGGCGCGAACTGGCTTGCCCAACTGCCAAGCCAGTCGATTTGGGCCAGCGCCCAGTCGCTGGGAGCCAGCCCGTTGCTGGCCACGTAGGCCCCCTTGGCCTCGATCATTAGTTTGGGAATATCGACCCCGGCCGGACACTCCAAGCGGCACATCTGGCAGTTGACGCACAAGTCGGCCACGGCCTTGAAGTCGTCGCGGGCAACGCTGTTGGGTTCCAGCCCGCCGGTCAGCAAAGCCCGCAACAGGTTGGCCTTGGCCCGGGGCGAGGCTTCCTCGCTGGGCGCGAAGCGAAACACCGGGCACATCCGCGCATCGGCCGAAGTGGTGCGGCAGGCTCCGCAGCCATTGCAACTGCGGGTCATCGACAACACGTCGGTTCCCGACCAGTCGAGTTCCAGGTCCAGAATCGGCAGCGACCGCGGCGCCGCGTCCGAGGGCTGGTCGACCGGCTCGACTTCGGGGGCCCGGCCGGGGCGCAAGTTTTTAAGCATCAAATGCGGATCGTCGCCGAGCTTCTTGCCGGGATTCAGCACGTTGTGCGGATCGAAGTGTCGCTTGACCTCTTGAAACACGCCGTAGAGCGGTCCGTATTGCTCCCGTACGAACTGCGTGCGGCTGAGCCCGTCGCCGTGTTCGCCGCTGATGGTGCCCCCCGCCCCCCAGGTCAGTTCATACAGATCCCGCGCCAGCGGCTCCATCCGCCGCACGTCGTCGGGGTTATCCAGATCGAGAAAGGGGCGCAGATGCAACTGGCCCTGTCCGGCGTGTCCGAACAGCGAGGCGGTAATCTGGTGGCGCTTGAGCAGGTTTTGCATCTGCACCAGGAATTCGGCCAATCGCTCGGGCGGAACGGCCAAATCCTCGACGAATGGCAACGGCCGCGCGCGCCCCTCGAGCCGGTACAGCGTGGGTACCACGCGCCGGGCCAGCCCCCAGAACAGCTCCACGTCTTCCGCGTCGAAGGCCAGCCGGGCGTCGAAGGCCTCGGGCCGACGCCGCCGGACCCGGTCGACGATTTGTTCCAGCCGGTGGCGCACCTCGACCACGTCGGCCCCCTCCTGTTCGACCAGCAGCAGGGCCTCGGTCTCGCGGGGAATCAACAGGTCGTAACGCGGCTCGGCATCGCGGGCCAGGCTCAGGTGCCGGCGATCCATCAGGTCGCAGGCCGCGGGCTCCAGCGGCAGCAGGTCGGCCGCGGCCCGAGCGGCGCTTTCCAACCGGTCGAACAGCAAAATCGCCAACCCCCGATGGCTGGGCAGCGGCACCGTACCGAGCGTCATCTCGGTAAACAGGGCCAGCGTTCCCTCGGAGCCCGCCAGCAGCCGGGGAAAATGAAACACTCCCTCGCGCCACACCCCTTCGAGCCAGTAGCCCGAGCGGTTGGGCATCTGCGCCGTTTGCCGCTCGGCGATCAGCGGGGCGTGGGCCGCGAGCAATTCCGCCAAGGGCAGCGCCAGTTCCCGGGCTTGCTCCTGCCCCTCGGTCGCCGCGGCTGGGCCAGGGCCAAGGGCAAGCGACCCCAGTTCCAGCCGCGAGCCATCGGCCAGAACGCACTCGAGCGAGCGAACATGCTGCCGGGCCGAACCGTACCGGAGCCAGTGCGAACCGCCATTGTCCAGCGCCACCACGCTCCCCAGGGTGGTCACATGGCTCATCGCCGGGTCGGGGCCGAATTGCCTTCCCCGGGCACGAAGCTGAAGATTGAGCCGGTCGAGCACCACGCCGGGCTGTACCCGGACCCAGTCGTCGCCGATCGCCAACACCCGGCGCAGGTGGCGGGAAAAGTCGATCACCAGGCCGGGCCCCAGCGATTCCCCGGCCAGCCCGGAGCCGGCCCCCCGGGCATGCAGCGGCAGATTGTTTTCCCGGGCGTAACGGACCGTGGCGGTCACGTCTTCGGTGGTTCGAGGGAAGACCACGCCGAGCGGTTTGATCTGGTAGATGCTGGCGTCGCTGGCGTAGAGCTGCAGGGTGATCTCGTCGCAGCGAACTTCGCCGTCGATCAGGCCGCGCAGGTCTGCTTCGATGCGCGAGCGTAGTTCGTCCATCGCCGCCGCCGCACTCTCGCTGGGGGCCAAAGCCCGACTCGCCGCCGCCCCCTAGGCCTGCGGTTGACGCTGCCGCTCGCGGCCGCGCTGGGCCGCGGCCTGCTGCGCAAGCCTGGCCTGTTGCTGGCGATGTTTCTCGTGGGTTTCCAGCTCGAACTGACCGTGCTTCTCCAGCCCCTTGACGCCCCGATACTCGGCCGCGCAGCGATAACACATCAGGCACTGCCCCACGACCAGGTACAGCGCCAGGTCGATGCCGGCCACCAGGAACAGGATGCCGAACGTGGTGTAGGTCCAATACCAGGCCCAGGCAAAGCTGCTGGCCACGAACCCCACGACCACGATGGCCACCCCCAGCCGCTGCGGAAAATCCTTGCGCAGAAACAGGTCGGTGCTGGGGCAGACCAGGCAGTGCCGCACCTCGTGGTCGACCAGCGCGCCGGGAGGAATCTGAATCTCCTGCCCGCATTGATCGCAGCGAAGCAGCGTGGTGTCGTCGCTCAACTCGCGGCGCTGCGTGTGATCGCAGTTAGGGCAGGCATAGGTAATATTCATGCGTTCGTTCCGCCACCAGTGCCCCGCGGGGCGGGGCACTCCCTCCCGGAGGGTTGCCCTCGGCGAGGGCCGAAAGCCGACGACCCAGCCCCGCCCGAAAAACCTGCCCGAGTGCTCCGCCACTAACCACGGCGGCCCAACAGCCAGGCAGGCGGGCTCTAAACCTTCATGATACGCCCCGGGGCGCGTTCTTCCCAGGAGGAGGGACGGCGTTTTCGACCGGATCAAGCTCGTAGGCTACTGCGGGGAAGGCGACGAGGTTTCCCCGCCCGCCTGGTTCGGAGCTTCCTGCCCCGCCGCTGGCGCGGCCAAGCCCACGGGCCGGCCATCGAGCCCCCACTCGCTTTTGGGGGCGATTCCCAAATGGGCAAGCACCGTCGCCGAAGCGTCGACCAGATGGGTCGTTTCGTCCAGCTCGCCGCGCACCGCCGCGGGCCCGCTGACGATCAGAAAGCTATTGCGAATCTCCGGCACGTCGTGCCCGCCGCCGTGGCCGGTGCCGCGCCCGCCATGATCGCTGGTCACCACGATCAGCCAATCTTCCGCGCCATAGGACGGCCGCTCGCGCAGAGCGCCGACCACTTCGCCGATGTGGCGGTCGGCCTGCTCGATGGCCGCGATGTACTCGGGTACCGTGGGGTGGAACCCATGGGCATGGCCCGTCTCGTCGACCTGGCCGATGTAGAGAAACACCACGGTGGGGTCCTCGTCCCTGAGCACCTTGGCCGCGGCCTGGGCGGCCAGGGCGTCGGCCTCCACGTAGTCGTTCAGCTTCGGCGGAAAGAACACGCCGTAGTCGGCCTGGCTAACAATGTGCAAGTGAATCGGCACCCAGGTCACCACCGAGGCGGTGTACGCCTCGGGTCGGACCTCTTTAATTCGGGCAAACAGGTGCGGGTATTCGCCGTAGCGTTTGCCCTGAAATGAGTTGTCGTGCACGCCATGCTTGTCGGCCCAAACGCCGGTGAGAATGCTCGACCAGCCCGGCCCGCTGATGGTGTCGTTCTCGCGATAGCGGTCCCCCAGAATCTGGCAGTCGCGGTCAAAGCAGCCATCGGCCCTGAGGGCGTCGAGCGCGGGGGTCTTGGCCGCTTCGATGGCGTCGAACCGACAGCCGTCGATGCCGATGAAAAGCACCTTTTTCACCGGTGGTCCGGCCCAAGCCGCGCCATCGCCCAACGCGATCGCGGCCAGCAATCCGGCGAGCCAACCCTGTCGCAGCCAATGGCCCGCTCGACTCCGCGTGTGCATCATGATTTGGCTGCCGCGCCCGCGGCATCTCCCCCCGGTGGTAAAAAGTGGCTTGCGACCGATCGCTCCGACCGGCCGCGGATGGCTCGCGCCCCCGTGACTAAGCCAGCAGTTCGGGGATCACCCGGGCCGGCAACACGCCGGTGAGCCGCTGGTCCAAGCCCTGGAACTTGTAGGTGAACCGTTCGTGATCGAAGCCCAAGAGCTGCAATACCGTGGCGTGGAAATCGCGGATATGCACCGGGTCGCGCACGATGTTGTACGAGAAGTCGTCGGTTTCGCCGTACACGGCCCCGCCCCGCGAACCGCCGCCGGCCATCCACATGGTGAAGCAGCGCGGGTGGTGGTCGCGACCGTAATTCTCCTTGGAAAGGCCCCCCTGCGAGTAAATCGTGCGGCCGAACTCGCCCCCCCAAATGATCAACGTCTCGTCGAACAACCCCCGCGCTTTCAAATCTTGAATCAAGGCGTAGCAAGGCTGGTCCACGTCGCGGCATTGGTCGGGCAACCGGCCCGCCACGTTCGAGTGGGTATCCCAGTTGTTGTGATACACCTGCACGAACCGCACCCCGCGCTCGACCATCCGCCGCGCCAGCAGCGCGGTATGGGCAAAGCTGCCCGGCTTCTGCACGTCGGGCCCGTACAGGTCGAGCACCGACTGCGGCTCGCCGGAAAGGTCGGTCAACTCCGGCACGCTCGACTGCATCCGGAACGCCAGCTCGTATTGCTGAATTCGGGTATGTGTTTCCGGGTCGCCCACCACCGCGTAGTTCAGTTCGTTCAACTCGCGCAGCCCGTCGAGCGTTTCGCGGCGAATCGCCTCCGGCACCCCGGGTGGGTTGTTGATGTACAGGATGGGGTCGCCCCCCGACCGGAACGAAACCCCGGCGTGCTCGCCCGAGAGGTACCCAGCCGACCACAACCGTCCCGAAATGGCCTGCACCTGTTCGGTATTCGAGGGTCGGGCCACGAGCACCACGAAGGTGGGCAAATCTTGGTTCATCGAGCCTAGCCCATAGCTGGCCCAGGAACCCAGACAGGGGCGCCCCGTTACCTGGTTGCCGGTTTGCATGTAGCTGATGGCCGGCTCGTGGTTAATGGCCTCGGTATGCATCGAGCGAATAAAGCAGATATCGTCGGCGCACTTCGACAAATAGGGGAGCAGCTCACTCAGCCACATGCCGCTCGGCCCGTACTGGGCGAACTTGAACTTGGAAGGCGCGATCGGAAACCGCTTCTGGCCCGAGGTCATCGTGGTCAGCCGCTGGCCCATCCGCACCGAGTCGGGCAGGTCCTTGTCGTACCACTCCTGCATCTGCGGCTTGTAGTCGAACAGGTCCATCTGCGGAGGACCGCCCACCGTGTGCAGGTAAATCACCTGTTTGGCTCGCGGGCGAAAGTGTGGACCCATCGGCGCTGCGCCGGTGCCCTCGGCGCTGGGCAGCCGGGTGGCGGCCTGCGCCAACTCGGGCCCGGCCAGCGAAGCCAGCGCCGCCCACCCCAGGGCGTTCACCCCGCGGCCCAGGAACTGCCGCCGCGATTCCGAGCGAACCCAATCTTGCCAATCCGGATGCATGGCATCCTCCTGGGTAAAAACGGTTTCCGCCGGCCGCCGTTCGCCCCGCGCCGGCCGCTCGTGGTCGGGCGGGAACGCGGGCCGCGGCGCCAGCCGCTCACTTGTTCAAGGTTTCGTCCAGGTTCATCAGGGTGTTGGTCAACATCGTCCAGCCCGCCAGGCTGCCCGGCTCCAGGGCCGAATCCAGCGGCGCCTGGCCCACCGCCAAGAGCTGGGCCGCCTGCTGGGGCGCGCTGCGGTAATGCTCTCGGAGCCGGTCCAGGGTTTGTTGCGCCACGGTCATTTCCTCCGCCCGCAGCGGACGGGCCAGCAGCCGCTCGGCCAGGTAGCCGATGCGCGTGGCGTCGCTGGTCCCCCCTTCGCGAATCGCCCGCTCGGCCAGGTAGCGAGCCGCCTCGACAAACTGCGGATCGTTCAGCGTTACCAGGGCTTGCAGCGGCGTATTGGTCCGCTCGCGCCGCACGGTACAGGTTTCGCGGTTGGGGGCGTTGAAAATCTCCATCGAGGCGGGGGGCGCTGCCCGCTTCCAAAAGGTGTACATGCTGCGGCGGTACATGTTCTCGCCGCTGTCGGCCCGGTAGTCGCGGGTGTTCGACCCGATCATGGCCACGGCCTCCCACACCCCCTCGGGCTGATACGGCTTCACGCTCGGTCCGCCGATCGTGCGCACCAGCAGCCCGCTGGCGGCCAGGGCGTAATCGCGCACCATCTCGGCATCCATGCGATACCGCGGACCGCGCGAAAGCAGCCGATTGTCCGGGTCTCGCTCGAGCTTTTCAGGCGTGGCCAGGGCCGATTGCCGGTAAGTTGCCGAGGTGACCATCAACTTAAAGAATCGCCGAACGTCCCAGCCCGATTCGCGGAACTCAACCGCCAGCCAATCCAACAGCTCGGGGTTCGAAGGCAGCTCGCCGCTCACACCCAAATCGCCCGTGGTGCGCACCAGCCCCGTGCCAAACACCTCTTGCCAGAAACGGTTGACGGTAACGCGAGCCGTCAGCGGGTGGTCGGGCCGCAGCAGCCAGCGGGCAAACCCCAGGCGGTTGCGCGGCAGCTCCTCGGGAAACGGTGGCAGGATGTCGGGCGTGTCGGGATGCACTTCGTCGCGCCGCTTGTCGTATTCTCCGCGATACAGCACGAAGGCCATTGGCTCCTCGGCTCGCTCCTGCATGACGTGGGCCACGGTGGCCCGCGCCTTGATCGCGGCCTCGGTCGCGGCAAGCTGCTGTTGCCGGGCCGAGAGCTCGCGGTGCTCCGCGTCGACTTCGCTGAGCCACCAACCGTATAGCTCTTCCACTTCGCTGGGCGCTCGCCCCTCGGCGGGCTTACCCACCAGGTAGGCCGCCCGGGTCGATTGCTTGAGGGCCGATACCTCGGCCGCCGCAAGCGCGCGGGTATAAATCCGCAGATCTTGCAGGGCCAGGTCATTGATCCGGGCGCTGTTGTTCCGCTGGGCCAGCTTGAGCGGCACCCCGGTGCGGATCGAGTTCTTGAGCGTGTCGGCGGCCGGTTCAGCCTCTTGCAGCACGCCGTCCACGTACAGTTTCAGTCCGGCGGCCTTCGAGGAACCGTCGTAGCTGACCAGCACATGGTGCCAGGCGTCGGCCGAGAGCTTGGTCTTGCTCACGGCCTTGATGGCGTCCCCCGGCCAGGCATGCACGACGTGGCAGCCGAGTCGGCCGCCGTCGAGCCACAGGTCCCAGCCGCGGTGGGCCGCGCCCTCGTCCATGCGGGCCACCAGGGCGCCGCTCAGTCCCTCGCGCGGTACCTTGACCCAGGCCCCGCAGCTAAACGCCTGGTCTTTCTCGAAGTCGCCCGCCTCGGGCACCAGCTGCAGCGATTGGTCGGGCCGGCTCTTCAGGGCCCTTTCGGCAATCACGCCGGCCTCCCAGGCCAGGTCGGCGCCCATGGGCACCTGCCGGGCCTGGCCAGCGAGCGAAACGGTGAGCGAGTCGCCCCCCCCTTCGCAAAGCGGGGCGTGCAAGGCCAGCTGTTCGCCGGGAATGCGCGATTCCACTTCCGCCAGCGCCGCACCGGCCAGCCAGGCGTCGAAATCGGGCCGCGCCGCGGCCCGCCGGGCATCGACCTGTTGTTGGGCCGTGGCCAGTTGGGCAGGCAGGGCCTCCCAAGTGGCGCGATCCGCCTCGAGCGGCACCACGGCCACGGGCGGGGTGTCTTTAATGTTGCCGTCCATGGCCCCTTGGGCCGTGTTGTTGAAGAACGCCGCCATTGCGTAGAACTCGTGCTGCGAGAGCGGGTCGAACTTGTGATCGTGACACACCGCGCAGTTGGCCGTCAGCCCCATCCAAACCGCGCTGGTGGTCTCGGTGCGGTCCCGGGTGTACAGCACCAGGTACTCCTCGGGAATCACGCCCCCTTCGTTCGTGGTCATGTTGCAGCGGTTGAAACCCGAGGCCACTAACTGATCGAGCGTGCGGTTGGGCAGCAGGTCGCCCGCCAATTGCTCGATGGTGAACTGGTCGAACGGCAGGTTGCGATTGAAGGCGCCGATGACCCAATCGCGGTACGACCACATCTCGCGGAAGTTGTCGAAGTGAATGCCGTGGGTATCCGCGTAGCGAGCCGCGTCGAGCCAATAGCGGCCGCGATGCTCGCCCCAGGCGGGCGTTTGCATCAGCCGATCGACCAGCCGCTCGTAAGCGTCGGGCGCGGGGTCGGCCAGAAAGGCTTCCACGTCGGCCGGTTCGGGGGGCAGCCCCGTCAGGTCCAAGCTCGCGCGCCGCGCCAAGGTGCGCCGATCCGCCTCGGGGGCCGGCGATAGGCCCGCCGCCTCGAGCCGGGCCAGAATAAAGCGATCGATCGGGTTGCGAGCCCACTCGGCTTGCCGAACCTCGGGCACTGGCGGCCGCTCGGGAGGCAGGTACGACCAGTGGGGCTGGTATTCGGCCCCCTCGCCAATCCACCGCGACAGAAGCGCTTTCTGCTCGGCCGAAAGCTGTTTCTTGGTCGCCGGCGGGGGCATCACCATCTCGGGATCCTCGGAGAGGATCCGCTCGATCAGTGCGCTTTCCTCCGGCTTGCCGGGCACGATGGCCATGGCCCCCAGGGCGGCCTCGCGCTGGTCGAGCCGAAGGTCGGCCTTGCGCGAAGCGCTATCGGGCCCGTGACAGGCAAAACAGTTGTCGGCCAAGATCGGACGAATGTCGCGGTTGTAGGCAATCGGCTCCTCGGCCCGCAGAGGGCCGTAGGCCATCAGTACCAACAGCGACCCGACGCAAGTCCAAAGCCTTCGCACCATCGCGTTTCCTCGCCAGAGGGATGGGCCAAGATTCAAAGTCTCCTGAGCCGAGCCGGAAGCGCCCCCGGGGCGGGGGCCAGCCCAGCACGCAACGCTCGGGTAGACCAAATCACTTCACCAGGTGAAATCTCTCACAGGGCGGAACTGGGGGGCGGAACTTCAGGCAGGCCAAGCAAGGCGTGGGTAAGCCAAGCGGGCTGGCGATTCGAGAAAGCGTTGGCCCCCCCGGAATCGTGCACCCCCGCGACGAACTGGGTGCCCTGGCGGCGGCCAAGCTTTCCAGGCCTGGCCCGCCCGGATTAGCCCCGCCGGATTAGCCCCGCGGTTTGGCCCAGCGGCTCGCTTGGCCCCCAGTATAACCGCCGGCCCAAGCCGCTGGCGAGCATTCCCCCCCCAGCTTGTGGGAGGGGGCGAAGGGCGGGCCGGAAACAGGCTGCGAGCCGAAGCCGCAGGGAGCCTCGCACCGGTTCCAGGCACGGGGGCACGCGACGCCCACCAGCACCGGGGTCGAAGGCAGCGTCGGGGCCAGGCTAGCCAGCGGCACCGCGCTCATAGGCAACATTTACGTCTGCCGATCATGATGCATTGCAACCGTCGGCGGCGCGCTTGCCATGTCGCGGTGGAGGTGCGCGATTTCGCGTGAAGCCGACGGGCCGCCAGCGGCGGAAGAATTCGTGCTGGCTTCGCCGCCGGGCGGCAGCTAACATGCGAGCCCGATTGAGTATTTGGCCTTAATACAAGCTTAATCCCGGGGGCGGGGTCCATGCGACGCAGGCGGGAAACCAATCAAACACCTCGGGTGATTGGCCGGCGAATGGTATTGGAAGCGCTCGAAACGCGGCGCGTGCTGGATGTGGGCTGGCCGCGCCTGGCCATCGACGACATTCCAACTTACGGATCGGTGGAGAACTATTTCAATGTCAGTGATGGCGGGAAAAACAGTCCGCATGCCGCGGTCGTAATTGACGAACGGGCATACTTCGTGGTGGGGGCGAATGAATCAGAGAACGTTACCTATGTAAACTTCGATTCCGAGCTCTGGACTACCGACGGAACTCCCGCGGGCACCCAAATCGTGCCACAGATTGACCTCTTGGAAGGGTATCTGGCACCGGCAGGACCACTGTTCTTCACCGTCAATCAAGGTGAAGAATGGCAGGGCTCTCTTTTCTTTCAAGGAGTGTTCGTCGATCCGCTTCTTGAACCACCTAAGATCGGCTTTTTTCGGAGCGATCCGGACGAACAACCAACGCTGCTGAAACAGATCGACGTGGTGGCCGATTCGTTCGACTACTTCCCCCTCGGCGCGCGGCTATTGTTTCAGGCCAACGACGGTGCTAGCGGCGCGGAACTCTGGAGCACCGATGGCACTCCCTCGGGCACGGTACTGGTAAAAGACATCACGCCGGGCGCCGCCGGCTCCACGATCTCGGCCCCCGTCCAGGTTGGCAGTAGCGCGTATTTCGCGGTCAAGAGCGGTGGTCAATGGACCTCGCTCTGGAAGACCGACGGCACCTCTGCCGGGACGGCGCTGGTCGCAACCCTGCCGGGCCCTCTGGCGCCCCAATCATTTCGCCCGCTCGGGAACCGAGTGCTCTTCTACGCCGACACCCCGGCATTGGGTAACGAACTCTGGAGCAGCGACGGAACCTCCAGCGGTACGGCGATTGTCAAAGACATTCGCCCCGGTTCGGCCGATGGATTGTATGGAGTCGGCTCGCGGATGACGGTCTTTCGCGGAGAGGCGTACTTCGCCGCGGATGACGGCACCGATTTCACTGAGCTTTGGAAGAGCGACGGTACCTCAAGCGGAACCCAGCTCTTCCTGGAAACCAGCGGCCCCTTCCGGAGCGGGGCATTTTCGTTCCAGCCCCTCGGAGACCGGCTGTTGATCGGTTCGGGCCGAAACGCCTGGATTACCGATGGCTCTTCGGCGGGCACCCAGCTTATCCAGGACGAAAGCGGATTCAGTGCCGATCCCTATTGGCAGGGGGTCGTCGATTCCCAGGCGCTCTTCTTCAAAGGAAGCCAGGTATGGGGAACCAACGGCACTTCGAGCGGAACTGTACTATTGGGCTCCGTTCCGTTTCCGCACCAAACGGTGATTAGCGGCAATCTTTGGTATTTCACCAGTCCCGTCGGTAGCGACTCCACGGAACTTTGGCGCAGCGACGGTACCGCGTCGGGCACCCTGCGCTTGGGTGCATTTCACCGCGAAAGCGGGGATCCAACGTCGCTGGGGGGCACCAGTTTTCAAGGGGGCCTGCTCTTCTTCGCGGACGACGGCGTCCATGGCCGCGAACCCTGGTTCTCCGACGGCACGGTCACTGGCACTCACATCCTGAGGGACATCGGAAACAGCCCCACAGAATACTTCGATCGCAATTGGGTAGCCTCAACCGGCGAACGATCGCTTTTCGCGGCCACTTCGCCAGAGGCTGGCCGCGAGCTTTGGGTGTCGGACGGTTCTGCGACCGGCGCGAGCTTGTTGGTCGACTTAGTACTTGGACCGACCGGCTCGAACCCTCGCTCGTTCGTCAACGTAAGTGGTACGGTCTACTTCACCGCCGATGACGCATACGGCTATCGCCGACTCTGGAAAACCGATGGAACGGTATCCGGGACCGTCAAGTTGGCTCCGACCTATCCCAGCATGGGTCTCAACTCCCCGGACCATCTTACTAATGTGAATGGAACTTTGTTTTTCTCCGGATACCAGGGATTCGAACACAAACTTGGCCTTTGGGTCAGCGATGGCACGCTCGAAGGCACGGTGCCAGTGCCAGCAGCGGGCTCCGGTGATTACTTGCGCGTGTCGGATATACTCGCACTGGGAAATCGGGCGCTAATCGCTACTTACGATCCGCAGAGCTATGCTAACGATCAACTCTGGATCAGCGACGGCACCTCTGCTGGAACGACGCTGTTGCGAGATTTTTCCCCGGGGCATGTGCAGCCTCTCAGTCTACGGTCAGCTCGATTTGGCGAAGATTCATTGCAGTTGATGTTCGAGGCCAACGATGGCGTGTCGGGAAATGAACTGTGGAGAACCGACGGAACGTCGAACAACACACAGCTCGTCGCCGACCTGACGCCCGGAGCCACTGAATCCTCATTCTTGGGCCCGCTCGTTCCTTGGCGAGGCGAAGTCTTCTTCACAACCTTCAATTCGGGGGTCTATCGCTCGGACGGTACATCGACCGGCACCATCTTCATCCTATCGAACGAATTCGACTCACAATTCATTCCGGAAGCTTCATTGGCTGAAACGATTATCGGAGCTGGTGGCAACATCAATGCCGGTAGCGAACTCTGGAAGTTCGACGGTACTTCAACCGGGGTCGCGCTAATCCGAGATATCGACCCAGGTGTACGAAGCTCGTATCCGGAAGGCTTCATCGATGTTGACGGACTACTGTATTTCTTCGCTCGAAACGCAACGAACCAGCGCCGAGACCTTTGGCGAACCGATGGAACTTCTGGTGGGACTAGGCGAATCGCCGAGGCGGGTCTTGACTTGCATCTACGATTTGGCTCGAACGGCGGTTACGTGCCGCTGAACGTTATGAACGTCAACGGCCAACTCTTCTTCATTGGTTACGGGAATGATGGCGCGCGGGGCATTTACGCCTTGCCGCGTTCCCAGCCACCGACGACATCGGGGTTGGGGCCAATCGCCGCTGAGGCAGGCGGAGTTCCGGCCGAAATCTCGCTCTCTGGCGCCTTTGCCGACAATGAGCAAACCTCGCCCACACTGCGCTATTCGATCACCTCGACCGGCGGCGCAACCAGCGGGCTTTCGCTGACCATCGATCAACAAACCGATCGCCTTACAATCACTGCCGCCGCCGGCATGGCTGGTCAGGCCACGGCACTGATTCGAGCCACCGACGCGGGTGGCCTGTTCGTGGAAACCACGCTGGTCATTCACGTCGTCCCAGAATTCTTGCCCGGCGACGCCAATCACGACGGTACCGTGGGGACGGCCGATTACGCCATTTGGGCCGCGCAGTTTGGCCAGATGGCCCCGGGCCTGGCCGCCGATTTCGACAACAACGGCGAAGTAGGTGCCGGCGACTACGCCATTTGGGCCGCCAACTTTGGCCGCACCAGCACTTCGGCCGCCCAACCCACGGCGGCTCCGTTTGGCCTGGCGCACCTGGAACCCGCGGCGTTCACCCAAACGGCTCCCGAGACACCACGCACCGGCCCCATGCCTCGCCCGGCCTTCTTGACAGCGCTAGTCGGGTCGAACGCCGAGCGGCAATCGGCGTTTACAAGTCAGCCCGCACCTAGTCGGCCGCAACCCAGCGTGGGCCCCAGCCCCTCGAAGGCCGACCGGCTGTTTTCACAGCTCGCTACCGAGCCGGTGCGATTCTCGGCCGGCCCCGGCCCCCTGACCTCGGCCGTTGAAACCATCGCCGCGGGTGGCCGGCCGCGCCCCGATCAAGTGGAAGACCTCTCCCAGGGAGTGGTGGGCCGCAAATTCACCGCGGCCCTCGACCGATTCTACGGCCAGCTTTGAACCCGGGGACCGCCTTCGGGGCGAGCCCGGAAGGCTCCGCATCGCCGCTTGGCCGCTAGCTCTGCCGGCCTCCGGTCTTTGGCGTCGACCGGTCATTTGGTCATTTGGCGCGCGGAGATGCGAATTGACGAACTGTCATGCCCGCGAGACGACTTGAACCTTTACCAGCTTGCGTAGAAAAGACCCTGAATCTTGCGCGAGCAGGCTGAGCGGCCTCCTTTCTTCGCGCCACCCTCGGGCCTGGCTGCCCGACCTTGTCTTCCGGCATCGCCACCCCCCCGTCGAAACTCGTAGGGGCCCGCGGTTTGGCCCGTGAACCGGCCGGGCCGCGGTTCCCCCTGTAACAACTCTGCATCCGACCACGCTGGTCTAACCAACGGGAACAATACCGCCGCAATACACCCCCCGCCCAAGGGACCCGCCATGTTCCAGCGATACGCCTGCGTCCGCCAGGTCGATGGCAGCGATTGTGGCGCGGCGGCCCTGGCCACGGTGGCCCGGCACCATGGGCTCAAGCTCGGCCTGCAAACGCTCCGCGACCTGGCCGGCACCGACCGCGTGGGAACCACCCTGCTGGGCCTGGCCCGGGCGGCCGAGAAAATGGGGTTCACGGCCCAGGCGGTCAAGGGCTCCTGCGAAGCGCTGGGCTCCGCCCCGCTGCCCGCCATTGCCCACGTCGTCACTCCGGCCGGCCACGGACACTTCGTGGTTGTTTATCGCGTCGACCAGAGAACCGTTACCGTCGCAGATCCGGCCCGCGGAATCGAGCAACTTCCGGCCGACCAATTCGCCGCCCAGTGGACGGGCTACCTGCTCTTACTGGCTCCCAGCGAAACCCGTTCGGTCGATTTGGCGGCCTATGGAGTCAAGAGCCCGGCCCAGCGGCTTTGGGGCCTGATGGCGGGGCATCGCGGGGTGTTGGTCGAAGCCCTGGCCTGCGCCGTACTGATGACCTTGCTGGGCATCTCGACTTCGTACTTCGTTCAGCACCTGGTCGATTCGGTGCTGGTCCGCGGCGACCGCCGGCTGCTCAACGCCCTGGGCGTGGGCATGGCGGCGGTGCTGGTGTTTCGCGCGGGTTTCGGCCTGGTGCGGCAATACCTGTTGGCCTATGTGGGCCGCAAAATCGACCTGGCGCTGATGGCCGCCTACGCCCGGCACACGCTGTCGCTGCCGATGAGTTTTTTCGAAACCCGCCGGGTGGGAGAGATTCTTTCCCGGGTGAACGACGCCGCCAAGATCCGCGAGGCGATCAACGGCGCGGCGCTTACGGCCGCCGTCGACGGGGTGATGGTGCTGTTTACCTCGGCCGTGCTTTGGATGTACGACGCCCGGCTGGCCGCGGTGGCCTCGCTTTTCGGCCCGGTCTGGTTCGCCATCGTGCTGGCCCACCATCCGGCCACGCGCCGCCGCTCGCGCGAAACCATGGAAGCCGCGGCCGGGCTCTCGGCGCACCTGGTGGAAGACATCTCGGGCGTCGAGACCATCAAGGCGTGCGGCGCTCAAGAGGCCCGGGCCGAAGCGGGCGAGCAGCGCTTGGCCACCCTGGTCGGTGGATTCTTTTCGCTGCAGAAACTGAACCTTAGCCTGTCGGCGCTGGGCACGCTGCTGACCGGCAGCGCGGCCCTGGCCATCCTGTGGTACGGCGGGCATCGGGTTGTTTCCGGAGCGCTTACCATCGGCGAGCTGATGTTCTTCTACACGCTCTTGGGGTACCTGCTCGATCCGCTCGAGCGGTTGGCCGCGCTGAGCATTCAGTTTCAAGATACGCTGGTCGCGGTCGACCGGTTGTTTGAGGTGCTCGACCTGCCCGCCGAGCCCCGCGACGAGCCGAAAGCCGCCTTCGAGCGGGTGGGGCGGGGAATCGAGCTACGCGACGTGAGCTTTGCCTACGGCAGTCGCAGCCCGGTGCTGCGAAAGATCAATCTCCACATTCCGGGCGGATCGACCGTGGCCTTGGTCGGCGAAAGCGGTTGCGGCAAGTCGACCCTGCTCAAACTGCTGCTGCGATTCTACGACGCGACCGAGGGACAAATCCTGGTCGATGGCACCGACCTCCGCGATTTCAACCTAACGAGCCTGCGCGGGGGCATCGGCCTGGTTTCGCAAGAGCCGTTTATCGTCAACGCCACGCTCCGCGAAAACATTGCCTTGGGCCGCCCCGGGGCCAGCCTGAGCGAGATCATCGCCGCTACCCGGGCCGCCGGCCTGGAAGATTTCGTCAACCGCTTGCCCGACCGGTACGAAACCCTGCTGGGAGAACGGGGAGCCAACCTTTCGGGCGGCGAGCGGCAGCGGCTGGCGATTGCCCGCGCCATTCTGCGCGACCCGAAGCTGCTTATTTTCGACGAAGCGACCAGCCACCTCGACACCGCCACCGAAGCGGCAATTCAGGAAAACCTCCGCGGCGTGTTCCACGACAAGACCGTGCTGCTCGTGGCCCACCGCCTTTCGACCATTCGCGAGGCCGACTGCATCTTCGTCATGCACGAAGGCCAAATCGCCGAGTCCGGCACCCACGAAAGCTTGCTAGCCTTGGGGGGGCGCTATGCCCGGCTGTGGCGGGCGCAGGCCGGTCACGCTCGGCCCAAACCGCCACGGACGGCGATGGCCCCGCCGACACTCGTAGCTTCCGAGGAACTCCCGCTGCCGCAGCAAACCCTCAGCGGGACCCTCCAGACGCAGCTCGCCTGACACCGCCTCGAGGGCACTGCCCGGCAGGCTTCCGACGAATTAACGCGACGAATCAACACCCACAGGACCCGCGACGATGAACGACCAGCACTTTCCCAACCTGGCCGAGTGCACCCAGTTTCGCCAAGCGTTGGCGGCGCGTCCGCCGCGGCTGGTGCATGGTGCGGCACTGCTCATGACCGCCCTCTTGGCAACGGCCCTGGCCTGGGCGGCTCTGACCCAGGCTCGCCTGGTCGTGCTCGCCCAAGGCCGGGTACGGTCGGCCGAGATCCCGCGGCGGGTGTTCGCCCCCAGCGGTTTCGACGCCGAAGCCCGGGTGGTCGAGTCTCCGTTCGACGAAGGGGACCCGGTTCGCCAGGGCGATGTGCTGGTGCGGCTCGACACGACCCAACTCGACAACCGAATTGCCAAACTGACCCTGACGATCGAGGCGGGCCGGCGCGAACTTGAGAAGCTATCGGCCCAGGCCCGATTGCTGGTGTCGCAACAGAGCGCCGCACGGCAAAAGGCCGAGTCGGAGCTGAAGCACGCGGTCGACAGCTTGGAGCTGGCCCGGGCCCGGCGCGAGTCGGAAATTCGCCGCGGACAGGCCGAACTGGCGGCCGCCGAATTTCGCTGGCAGTGCTGCCGCAAACTGTCCGACACCCGGGTCGCCACGCAGCACGAACTAGTCGACGCCGAAGCCAAACTGGCCCAGGCGCGGGAGACGCTGGCGCAAGCCGAACTGCCGCTCGATGGGTCGGCGGTCGACGTGGCCCGCGACGCGCTGAACCTGATTAGCCACGATTTCGCGGTACGCACCGCCGAGCTCGAAGCCCACCTTGCCGCCAAACAGGGCGAGGTCGACGCCGCCGGCAAGGACCTGGCCAACTTGAACTGCCAGCGCCAGGCGGCCGTGCTCCGCTCGCCGATCGATGGCGTGGTCGTGGCCGGCCGGATTCGCGTCGGCGACGTGCTTGAACCGGGTAAGCCCGCCCTCGAGGTCGCCCGCGAAGAGTGCCGCACGTTCGAGGCCGTGGTTTCGGGCGAGGATGTGGGCCTGGTGCGGTTGGGAATGCCCGTCCGCATTCGGTTCGACGCCTACGATTATCAGAAGTACGGCGTTCTTCAGGGACACGTCTCGTACATCGCGCCCGATTCGCAGGCCACGCCGCCGGCCGCCGGCGGCCAGGGAGAGGGCCGGCCCGTCCCGCGGCTCGCCTTCCTCGTTCGAGTCGAGCTTCACGCCGGCCAGGTGGGCCGGGGCGAAGTTGAAGGGCCGGTCAAGCTGGGCCTGGGGGGCACGGCCGAAATCATCACCGACAGCGAAAGCCTGCTCGCCATCTTTCTGAAGCGGCTTCGCCAAACCATCAGCCTGATTTGAGCTGAACCATCAGTCTGAGTTGAGCCAAACCATTGGCCAACCGCCACGGCCCTCGGCAACGCACTCGCGAGTTGCTTTTCGGGCTCCGCTTAGCGTCCATCGATTTTTGTGGCGCAGCGCCCGCTCACCCCGGCGCAAAGAAAGAGCCGGCTCGGTCCCGTATTTCGGTACCGGCCGGCGCGATTACCCCGCCTGAGTGGCCTGACGACCGGGGCAGGATCACCAAGGTATGCTGGCGCCCTCCACCCCCACGTCGCGAATCGGCTGAGGTTGGCTCCCGCCGATCACACTAAGCACCGACCGCACCACTCGGGTCGCCGCCTCGGCGACGGCCTTGGCGGCTTCGACCAGGCCAAGGCCCCCTTCGACCCGGGCCATCTCGTCTTCGTCGATCCGGCACAGTTGCGACAGGGGCTCGGCCACGCGTTGCAATTTCGGTTGCACCCTAATTCTCCAGGTTTTTGAGAAGATTCTCCTCGAAGGTGAATCGGGGGCGGCCCGACTACGAGGAGAAAAACCCATCGGCCGCCGTTTGAGCCTGAGTCGATCAACAACCCAAGGCCCAACGGTCTCGGCGTATTCTCCCGGCGTTTGTTACCGGTTGGCCTGCCGAGCGGAGGGGGGACCAGCAGACAGCGTTCTGCGAATGCCGGCCGGGTGAGAAACCCCTGGTGTGCCGAGCGCTCCGCTCGGAGCGAAGAAAAAGGGATCAGGCATGCCTGATCCCTTTCCCGCCGCGTTGGGCTCGTGATTAGTTGCCGAGCGCGCCTCAGGTCTTGGGGCTGATCTTGTCGCTGAGAAAGTCCATGAGCTTCTTTTCCTGGGTTTCGGCAGCCGCCTGCAGGAATAAACCGTAATGCAGGCAGGCATACCAGCCGCCGGAAACGCTTTGCATTTCGCTGGTTGCGACCGAGCGAAACTGGCCCTCTGGGAGACCCATGACTGAGTTGCTTGCTGTCATCGAACTGTTCCTTTTCCTGGGACTTCCCTCGTGAGAATTCAATGCCGCGCCGGAGGGAGTTCGGCAACCTAGACCAGCGCTCGATCGCGCCGGTTGTTACCGCTGTTACCGCCGAACCGGCAGTGCCGATCCATCGACGGGGTGCCCGGACAATGCGGATTCCGCTCCCGGGCAATCACTCCCCCAGCGGCGTACCCAGCAGCAACAGAAAATCGCGCATCCAGGCCGGGTGCGCCGGCCAGGCGGGGGCCGTGACCAGGTTGAAATCGGTGTGCGACGAATCGAGCCCCTCGGTGGGGGCGATCCAGCGGCCGCCCGCGCTAGTTACCTCGGGCCGCAGCGCCGGATAGGCCGTACAACTGCGGGCCGCGAGCACGCCAGCCGCCGCCAGAATCTGGGGGCCGTGGCAAATCGCCGCCATTGGCTTACCCGCCCCGGCAAAATGGCGCACCAATTCGAGCACTCGCTCGTCGAGCCGCAAATACTCGGGCGCCCGGCCTCCGGGAATTACCAGGGCATCGTAATCGGCACCCTCAATCTCGGCGAAGTTGGCCGTAATGCGGAAGTTATGGCCGCGCTTTTCACTGTAGGTCTGCTCCCCTTCGAAATCGTGGATGGCCGTGGCCACGGTGTCGCCCGCAATCTTGCCCGGACAGACCACGTCGACCCGATGGCCCGCGGTTTGCAAGATTTGCAGCGGCACCATGGCCTCGTAGTCCTCGACGAAATCGCCCACGAGCATCAGCACTCGCTTCGACGGCATGGCGGGGTTCCTTTTCGTAGCTGTGCTTGGCCGAGCCCGCGGGGCGCGAGCGCATCGCGACGGGGGAAGGCGGGGGTCTTCGCTGCGCAGACCGCACTCGGCAAGTTTTCGGCAATAAACTGGCGAATATAGGATGACCCTTCCGATAAGCAAACTAGTCCGCTGAAAGTGTCCGGGGAAATTGCAGGATTGGTTCCCGTTCGCGCTTGGGCCCCTGACGTCGAGGATCGATGTCGGCACGCCCCCCACGGGTCTGGGGAACGACCTCCCACGCAATCCTGTGAATTCAAACATTCCGCACTACTTGCTCACGGCCACCGTGAACAAGCACGATCCTCGAGGCCAGTGGAGGTTCGCTCTCCAGGCCGCCGACGGCTCGGCCGATTTCTCGGCCGACGATGCCGAGCCCCAGTTCAGCGGCGAGCGCTTGGAACTGCTGGCCGTGGTCCGCGGGCTCGAGGCCCTCGAGCAGCCCTCGCGGGTCACCCTCGTCAATCCGCCACGGTCGGTTCGACGTGGGCTGGAACACGGGCTGGCCCAGTGGCGCGAGGCGGGCTGGATGTGGGACGCCTTCGGTCGCCGAGTGCCGGTCAAGGATTGCGACCTCTGGCAGCGGCTCGACCGGGCCCTGCGCATTCACCAGGTCGACCACCGGCAGTGGCGCCTCGATCGGCCCCTGGCCCCGGCGCGGGAGGCGACCGATAACGGCGAATTCGGCGCCCCCCCAGCGGGCTTCGATTCGCCGCGCGCTAGCCGGCCGCATTTCGGACGGCGTCAAACGCCCCCGGCCGCGGTTGAAACGGCGCCCACCACGCTTGGCGCGCATGGCAGTGATTGGGCCGCCGACGAGCCTGGGAACGAGCCAAGTCGAGTAACAGCCGACGAAACCCCTGCGCATTGGGTTGCCGCCCCGTCCCAGCCTGCGCCCGGCAACGCACCCGAGTTCTCGAATTCACTCACCGACGCGCCGCTCGCGCCGCAGACCAGACAGCGATCGGCGAGCCCTCGGCGACTCTGGCCCATGCGCTGGCGACGCTGGCTGGTAGCCAGTGAGCGGTGGCTGGAGCGCCGCACCCTGGCGGCCGTCGGCCGACTGGCCGGAGAACTGGCCTGGAGCGGTTCGCGGCGCGGCCGCCTGCGGCGAAAGCCCACCACGCGGATCGCCGGTTATGGCTTTGCCCCCTGGGCGAAAGCGGCCCGAGCGAGTTAACTAACAAGCAGCCTGCCTCTCACTCTCCCCCCGAACGTACCACCACGACCCCCACAAAGCGAACCTGCCGATCCGGTGCTCGGAAGGCCGGCCGTCCTATCGGCCGGGCCACCTCAGGGGGCCGTGTTCGAGGAGTCTTTCATGCGGACCAGCGTCGACTTGGACCAAATTGGTCAACTCTTGGAGCTTCGCCACGAGAACCCTTTCGAGGTGCTCGGCCCCCACGCGGTCGAGGATCGCGGCAACCGGGCCGTGGCGGTCCGGGCATTCTTGCCCCAGTCGTCGCAGGCCTGGGTCATCGACCGCGAGCATCCCTCGGTGCCCCGGCCGATGCGGCAGATTCATCCGGCGGGGTTTTTTGAAGCCATTTGCCCGCTGGAGGAGCCGCCCCGCCCGGCGAGCTATCATTTAGAAGTGTGCGACTCGCAGGGGAACCGCCAGACCATGTTCGATCCGTACGCCTTTCCGCCCATGCTGACAGAGTACGACCTGTACCTGTTCAACGAGGGGCAACATTGGCGGTCGTTCGACCGGCTCGGCGCCCAGGTGCGCACCATCGACGGCGTGCGGGGGGTGAACTTCGCCGTGTGGGCCCCGAATGCCCAAGCGGTCAGTATTGTCGGCGATTTCAACGAGTGGGATGGCCGGCGCCACCCGATGCGCAAGCATATTCCCAGCGGTTTCTGGGAGCTGTTCGTTCCGGGGCTGGAAGCGGGCGCGATCTACAAGTACCGCATCCGTAGCGGCGCGCTGGCCCAGGATAAGTGCGATCCGTATGCCTTCGCGGCCGAGCTGCCGCCGCGCACCGCCTCGATGGTTTGGGATCTCTCGCGGTACGCCTGGAACGATCAGGCCTGGCTGGCCGGCCGCAGTGAGGCGCAAGGCCTCGACCGCCCGATGTCGTTCTACGAGGTACACCTGGGCAGTTGGCGGCGCGACCCGAACCGGCCCCACCAGTGGCTGGGCTACCGCGAACTGGCCCACCAGTTGGTCGAGTATGTACTGGACCAAGGCTATACCCATCTCGAGCTGCTGCCGGTATCCGAGCACCCCTTTAGCGGTAGCTGGGGGTATCAGACCACGGGCTACTTCGCCGCGACCAGCCGGTACGGTTCGCCCGACGATTTCATGTATTTTGTCGATTACTGCCACCAGCACGGCATCGGCGTGGTGCTCGACTGGGTTCCCGCGCATTTCCCGCGCGACGACCATGGCCTGCGCATGTTCGACGGCACGCACCTGTACGAACACGCCGATCCGCGGCAGGGGGAACACCGCGACTGGGGCACGCTGATCTTCAACTACGGCCGGCACGAGGTGCGCAACTTCCTGGTGTCGAACGCCTTGTTCTGGCTGGACAAGTACCACATCGACGGGCTGCGGGTCGATGCCGTGGCCTCGATGCTGTACCTGGACTACAGCCGCGAAGAGGGAGACTGGATTCCCAACGAGTTCGGCGGCCGGGAAAACCTGCGGGCCATCGAGTTCATCAAGCAGTTCAACGAACAGGTGCACCAGAATCATCCCGGCGTGCTTACCATCGCCGAGGAATCGACCGCCTGGGGGGGCGTCTCCCGGCCCACCTACACCGGCGGGCTGGGTTTCAGCCTGAAGTGGAACATGGGCTGGATGAACGACACCCTGCGGTATATGCACCACGAGGCCATTCACCGCAAGTACCACCACGACGAGCTGACGTTCAGCCTGATCTACGCCTTCCACGAGAACTTCGTGCTCCCCCTATCGCACGACGAAGTGGTGCACGGCAAGGGCGCCCTGCTCGACCAGATGCAAGGCGATCTCTGGCAGCGGTTCGCCAATTTGCGGCTGCTCTACGGCTACATGTGGACCCACCCCGGCAAGAAGCTGCTGTTCATGGGGGGCGAAATCGGTCAGTGGGACGAATGGAATTACGATCGCAGCCTCGACTGGGACCTGCTGCAGTGGGACTCGCACCGCGGCCTGCAGAAATACGTGGCCGATCTCAACCGGCTGTACCGCAGCCAGCCCGCCCTGCACCAGGTCGATTTCGAGTCGAGCGGCTTCGAGTGGATCGACTGCCACAACTACGACGAAAGCACGCTCAGCTACCTGCGGCGGGCCAAGGACCCCAGCGACTTCGTGGTGGTGGCCTGCAACTTCACGCCGGTGCCCCGCGCCATGCACCGGCTGGGAGTGCCCGAGCCGGGCTTTTACCAGGAGCTGTTCAACAGCGATTCGAGCTACTACTCGGGCAGCAACCTGGGCAATTTCCCCGGCGTGGCCGCCGAAGCGCTCCCCTGGCACGGGCGCCCCTATTCAATCCAGGTGGTGCTGCCACCCTTGGGCCTGGTGGTGCTGAAAATACAACGATAGCGAAGTCGGGGAGGAGGGGGGGAATTTCCAGACGCCGGGTGGGCGACCCAGGCGCTGGATATTAGCCGGCCGGAACATCGACCGCGCTTTCCCGGGAGAAGCATGCCCGCCGCGGCGCCCCCGCGGTGGGCATGCGCCTCACCGAAGCGCCCGCTCGACCGGGGCACCCGCTGATAGAATCGTTTTCGGCCGGCGGTTGCTACTCGCCGGTTCGCTACCGCAGCGCCTTGTGGCACGACTTGCAGCGGCGCAACTGCGGATGTAGCTGCTTGCCACACTTGGGGCAGCGGCGATCCTTGCGCGATCTCTTGTAGCTCTTGGTGTGCGGTCGCAAGCCCATGACGATCCTTCCGGCGACGAATCCCCAGCACACAGGCCACGGGGCCAGCCGATTCTACGATCGGCGGCCGCCTAGAACCCCGGCGGGGAAGAGGATTCGGGAAACCCCTAAGACTACGGTTTCCCAGCGTTTTTTCAAGACGAGCGCCGCCGACCCTGCCCAGTTTCCGGCCAAATTTCGTTCCCCGCCGGCCGCGGTGAATCGATCGGGTCGGACGGCCCCCACCCGCCGACGGCCGCTCACCCCTGGCGGCGCTGGAAGGTCATTTGCAGCCCATACTTGGGGCGCAACGTGGCGACAAACCCCGCCTCGACCCGATGGCCGGGCACCAACCGCATCCGCAGCCGCTGGGACACGGTGGCCAATACCATCTGGGTCTCGAGCATCGCAAACTTGTCGCCCAGACAGGTCCGGGCGCCGCCGCCGAAGGGGAAATACGCGTAATTCGGGCGATCCTTCGTTACCGCCGGATCGAACCGCTCGGGCACAAACCGATCAGGCTCGGTCCAATAGTCCGGATGCCGATGGGTAATGTACTGGCTCAAAATCACCATCGATCCGCCCGGAATCGGGTACCCCCCGAGCTCGTCCTCGTCCACGGCATCGCGCACAAACATCAGAATCGGCGGATAGAGCCGCATCGATTCCTCGATCACCATCCGCGTGTAGCTCAACCGCGGCGCGTCGGCGGCCGTGGGGAGCCGCCCCCCCAGCACCTGGGCCAGCTCGGCGTGCAGCCGCGCTTCCACCTCGGGGTGCTGCGAAAGCAGGTACCAGGTCCAAGTGAGCACCTGGGCCGTGGTTTCGTGGCCGGCGAAGAATATCGTGAGCACCTCGTCGCGCACCTGCTGATCGCTCATCCCTTGGCCGGTGGCTTCATCGCGAGCCCGCAGCAACATGGTCAGTAGGTCGGCCGGCGGGTCGGGGTCGCGCCGCCGCTGGGCAATAATCTGATCCATGAACCGGTTCAGCGTTTGCATCGCCGCGCGAAACTGGCGATTGGCCCGAATCGGCACGAAGAGCGGCCAGTCGATGATCGAAATCGAGCGCTGCGCCACGAACTGCAACACGAACCGGAAAGCCTGAGCGGCCTCCGTGGCCTGTTCGCCGAGTTTTACGCTGAACATGGTTCGAGCGATGATGTCCATGGCCAGGCGCATCATTTCCTGGTTTACGTCGAGCGGTGAGCCGGTGCGGATGGCGGGCTCCCACCGGTCGACCATCTCGACGGCGCACTGCGACATGGCGTCGGCAAAGATCTGCACCCCCTTCGAGGTAAACGGCCCCTGCATCAGCCGACGCTGTTGTTGCCAAAGGGGTCCCTCGCTCAGAAACAGCCCCTGGCCCAGGGCTAGTTTCAGCTTCTTGTAGCCCACCCCCTTGCAGTAATTCTTGGCGTGGGTGACCAGCACTCGGCGAACATCGTCGGGTCGGGCCACCAGGTGCTGAACGAGCGGGCCCGCCTGCAAGCGAACCGTGTCCCCGTAGCGGCGCCAAAGATTGACGAAGAAGGGGAGCTGCCCTTCCCGCTGCATCTCAAACAGGCTGCCAACAATGGGTCGGCCCACCGGTCCCGGGGCCTGGCGCATCGTCTCCCGTGTGCGCCCAGGGGTGGCATGAAGTCCTAGCGACATAGCGTTTCCAGCAGCGAGCGAGAATCACGTGAATCGTGGCGGTGGGAGCCGGCATCCAACCCTCGGCTGGCGATGCCAGCTGCGCCCAGCGGTTCGGACGAATATCGGCTGGCGAAATGCCCCAGTCAACCAAATTCGGAACGGACGCGTCCGTATCGGTCGCAGGGCCCCCGACGGCTCGAACCCGGTCTGCCGCTGGGCTCATGAACTGCCCCGCTCTACCGGTCGGGGGCTGGCGTCGTCGAACCCAAATCGGTATCCATCAGCAGCCCCGCCCAGGGGTCCGGTACCTGTCCAGAGCAACTAGTCAGGTCACGCATGAGCGATGCATCTCAGCCGGCGAATCCCCGCATTGTGTCGATCCAAATCGGGCGCCCCGCGACCTACGACTGGCCCCAGGCCACCAGCGCGGCCCAGCGAAACTGGACGACCAGCTTCTTTCGCCAGCCGGTTTCCGGCCCCGTTTCGGCTGGCCCACTGGGCTTAACCGGCGACGAAGTGGCCGACACAGCCAATCACGGAGGCCCCGACAAGGCGCTGCTGGCCTATTCGGCCGACCACTACCCGCGGTGGCAGGCTGAATTGCAGATGCCCGAGGTGGTGGCAGGCGGGTTCGGCGAGAATCTGACGATCGCCGGGCTTTGCGAAGACACGGTCTGCGTGGGCGACCGCTGGCGGGTGGGGGGCGTGTTGTTCGAAGTTTCGCAGCCCAGGCAGCCCTGCTGGAAACTGGCCCGGCGCTGGAATCTCAAGCACCTGCCGGCGCTGGTTATCGCCAACGGCCGAACCGGCTGGTACTTGCGGGTCGTTTCGGCTGGATTGATTGAAGAGGGCCAATCGCTTGAACTGGTCGCCCGGCCCTGGCCCCGGTGGACGATCGACCGCGCCAACCAGGTGATGCACCGGCAGAAGGGGGACAGAGCGCTAGCGGCCGAGCTCGCGGGCGTACTGCAGCTCTCCGCCAGTTGGCAGGCCGAGCTGCGCAAGCGAATTGCCGAGTAGGTCGAGTAAACGCCCGGTCTCCCAACGGCCCGGCGAACGATCGAGGCGAGTTCCCCCGCCTTCAGGCACCGAACCTGCGGCGGGGACGAGCGCCGCTGTTGCCTCCGAACAACGGGGCGTTGCCGTGAGGCAACGTGTGCTGCCGGGCCTGGGCCCCTGGCCGCCGGTCGATAAACCAGCCGCAACCAATTTCATACAAAAGACTTAGGGCACCATGGCTAGTCAGCCTTCGATCCTTCCCGCGGGCTGGCACACGCGCTGCAACGCCTGGCCAATCGCGATCTGGCCTCGACCACTTCGGCTGGGGGACTGACCGCGGCAATTCTCAGACTCGCGAGGGTGCTCTATGGGTCGCCAGCGTAGTTCGGCCAAGGGCCGTCGGCGTGGTGTGCTGACGTTCGAGTGGATTTTGCTGATCTCGCTTTTGGTCATCGGCGTCATCGGGGGGCTAAGCGCCGTTCGCAACGCGTTGCTCTGCGAACTGAGCGATCTGGCCGGCTGTATCGCCTCGTTGGTCACCTGCCAGGCTCAGAACGATCCCTGTCAGCAACCTTGCATCTGCGACGTGACCGATCCGAACTGCTGCATGCCCTAGCCTGCTTGCATCCGGAAGCTGCAAAAACACCCCCGAGGGGCCTGGCTGCGCCAGCGGCCCTTGGCCGTACCGACCAGGCTTAACCGCCTCCCCCGGGGCGCAGCTCTGCCGCGACCAGGTCGGCTCCTCGGGCGAATTCCGAAATCATCGGCCGAATTTCTGAATCACTGTATTTGGCACTCAAGGGAGAAACCGCCTTGGACCAATCGACCCCGTCGACCCCCGAGAACGAAACCCCCGAAACCGTAACCGCGGAAAACACGGCCGCCGCTCACGGCGCCCCCGAATCGGCGGCGACCGAGCCCACGGCGGTCGTGGCGCCCGTGGCTCAGGCGGCACCCGCCGCCACCCCCGCGCCGGCGCGCCCCGCCGTGCGGGTCGATGAGTCGAAGGCCACCACGGGTTACGCGAATTTCTGCCGGGTCTCGGCCACCCCGGAAGAGTTGGTGCTCGATTTCGGCCTCAACGCCCAGCCGATGGGGCCTCCCACGGATCCGATCCAGGTTCACCAGCGGGTCGTCGTGAATTTCTACACCGCCAAGCGGCTGGCCCAGGCCCTGATCGTGGCGCTCCAGCGCCATGAGGCGGCCTTCGGCGTGTTGGAAACCGACGTGCAGCGCCGTTTCGCGGCACGCCGCAACCAGGCCGGCGGCCAGTAGCGGTCTAAATTGCCTCCTACGGCGATAAAACCAAACCGGGGAGGCGGGCCGATCAGCCAAGCAAGGCTGGTTGGCCCCCGCCCTTTTTTTATGCGCGGGCCGAGGTGCTGGCCGCCGCGCCCCTGCCTGCTTGGGCCCGGTTGCCGTACACTGGCAAAGACCGCTGCGCCCGGGCGAGGGAGATTGCCGTCGTGCCGCCGATTTACCTGGATTTCAATGCCACAACGCCCGTCGCGGAAGTTGCCCGGCAGGTTATGGGGTCCCTGTTGGGCGAGCAGTTCGGCAACCCTTCCAGCCAACACCCCGCGGGCCGGGCCAGCCGAGCGGCAATCGACCGGGCCCGAGGCCAAGTGGCCCGCCTGCTCGGCTGCGCCGACGACGAAGTGGTGTTTACCTCGGGCGGTACCGAGAGCAACAACTGGGCCCTTAAGGGCTTGCTGCTGGCCGACCCAACGGCCCGGCCGGGCCACCTGGTGATTTCGTCGCTGGAACATCCGGCCATTGTGGAGCCGGCTCGCTACCTGCAGCGCTGGGGCGTGGCCGTCAGCGTGGTGGGTTGCGATCGGCACGGGACCATCGACCCCGAAGCGGTCCAGCAGGCCCTGCGGCCCGATACCCGGCTGGTTAGCATCATGCTGGCCAATAACGAGATCGGCACGATTCAGCCCCTGGCCGAAATCGCACGTCGCTGCCATGCGCGGGGCGTTTGGGTGCACACCGACGCCGCCCAGGCGGTGGGAAAGATCGAGGTTCGGGTCGACCAGCTGGGGGTCGATTTGCTCTCGTTGGCGGGGCACAAGTGCTACGCGCCGAAGGGGGTCGGGGCGCTCTACGTGCGATCGGGCCTTCGGCTGGAACCGCTATTGCATGGGGCGGGGCACGAGCGTGGTCGCCGTGCCAGCACCGAGAACACGGCTTCGATCGCGGCCTTGGGGGCCGCCGCCGAGCTGGCAGCCCAGGCGTTGGGTCTTCAGTCCGCGCGCCTCGAGCGGTTGCGCGATCGCTTGTGGCAGCGCCTGCGAGACGAAATCGGTCGGGAGCTTACCTGCAATGGCCAAGGCGCCGCGCGATTGCCCAATACGCTCTCGGTGAATTTTCCCGGCGTAACCGGGGGCGATCTGTTGGCGGCGTGTCCCGAGATTTGCGCCTCGACCGGTTCGGCCTGCCATAGCGGCGCGGTGGCCCGGTCGGCCACGCTTGCGGCGATCGACTTGCCCGACGAGGTAGCGCGCGGCACCGTGCGGTTGAGCCTGGGCCAGAGCACCAGCGATGACGACATTGAACAAGCGGCCCAGCGATTGTCGTCCGCCTGGCGGCAATTGAGCGCGAGCGCGGGCACCGCGCGGCCGGCGGCCCGCACCTGAACTGGCATCCCTCCAACGTTTGAAACCAACGCATTCTTCTCGCTCGACCGCGGAACCCATGACCCGGCCCTGGTACCAGCTCGATACCGTCGACGATCTGCCGACCCCCGCGCTAGTAATCCACCCCGAGCGCGTCCAGGCCAACCTGCTGCGGATGATCGCCTGGGTCGGGTCGCCCGAGCGGCTTTGGACCCACGTGAAAACGCACAAGCTGCCGCAGCTGGTAGCCATGCAGCGGGCGCTCGGTATCGAACAGTTCAAGTGCGCCACCCTGGCTGAGGCCGAAATGGCCGCCCGAGCGGGTGCCCGGCGAGTGATCGTGGCGTTTCCCTTGGTGGGCCCCAACCCCGGCCTGTTGGCGCGGCTGGTTAAGCGCCACGGTCAAACCCAGTTCCTTGCGATTGCCGACGGGGCCGAGGCGCTCGCCCGCTTGTCGGCCGAGCTGACGGCGGCCGGCCAGTCGCTCGAGGTGCTCATCGATCTGGACGTAGGGCAAGGCCGCACGGGCGTTGCCCCGGGGCCGGCGGCGATCGAACTTTATCGCCTGGTAAACAGCCTGCCAGGCCTGAATCCGGGCGGTTTGCACGCCTACGACGGCCACATCAAGGCGCCCGACTTTGAGCTGCGCCGCGGCCAAACCGAAGCGGCCTTTGCGCCCGTCGATCGGCTCCGTGCCACGCTCCAGGCCCAGGGCCTGCCGGTGCCGCGGGTGGTGGCCGGCGGAACTACCACGTTTTCGCTGCACGCCGCCCGCCCCGATCGCCAGTGCAGCCCGGGCACCTGCGTGCTTTGGGATTACAGCTATGCGTCGAAGTACGCCGAGCTCGATTTTCAGTTCGCCGCGGTGCTGCTGACGCGGGTGGTCAGCAAACCCTCGGCGGATCGGATTTGTCTGGACCTGGGCTACAAAGCCGTGGCCTGCGACAACCCCGACCCGCGGATCTGGCTATGTGAACTACCCGGCGCCCGGCAACTGGTGCACAGCGAAGAGCACCTGGTTCTATCCAGCCCCCAGGCGGGGCGTTTGCGGGTGGGTGACGTGGTGCACGCGATTCCCTACCATGTTTGTCCCACCTGTGCCCTGCACGACGAGGTGCTCGTCGCGCGACACGGCAGCCTGGTCGAGCGGTGGCCGGTCGTGGCGCGCGTGAGGCAACTGACCGCGGCACCTGGAGAATCGAACCTTTGAGCGAGCGGTATTCGACCGGCATCGCCGGCTTGGACAAGCACCTGGGCGGCGGACTGCTACCCGGCACCATGACCGTGGTGGTGGGAGCCACGGGGGCGGGCAAAACCCAGTTCGGGCTACAATTCCTCCACGCCGGCGCCGCTCAAGAAGGGCGGGCCGGGGTGGTGTTCGATTTGAGTTGCCGGGGCGATTCGCAGAGCCACGCCGACTACGCCCGGCGGATGTTCGATTGGCAACTTCAGGTCGATCCGGCCCACGCCTGGGATCCACCTCGGTTTTTCGCGGCGGATCGCGCGCCGGGCCAATATCTGCACGTGTTTGAGTACCAAGGGCGCCGCATCCGCCAGCGCGATCTGGAGTTCGATGCCTGGCAGGCCTGGCAGGCCGAACTGGTCCGGAAGTTGCAAACGGCCATCGCGTTTCTCTACGGCAATTTCGTCCGTGGCGTGCGCCGCGTCGTGCTCGATGGCATCGACCCGGCCGATGACCCGAGCGATTCGATTCAATTCGAACTGCTGGAGTACGTGACCGAACAGATTTTCCTGAAAGACAGCCAGTGGGTGGCCCGCGACCTGTTCCGTGAACACTTCCTTCGCGAGCAGCCCAAGATCGAGGCCCATGCCTATCCGCGCGAGCAACTGGCCCAACTGGTTTCGGTCACCACGCACGAATCGCTGCTCGATCAGCTCATCGAGCGGCGGCTTATCGAAGGTGATTGGTTGGCCAACGCCAACACGGTGATCTACCTGGGCCGCACCCGCGAGGCCGGCAAAATGGGGCGCGGCCTGTACATCGCCAAGCACCGTGGCAGCTACGCCAGCGACGAAATCGTGCCCTATACGATCGACCAAGGGGGGCTCCGCGTCGCTTAGCCCGCTGGCCTAGCTAGCTCGGCTCGCAATCGCGACCCGTTTGGGGGGCCGAACCTGTCGCTCGGGTTGCGTTTCGCGAGGCCCCGTCGCTCAGCCGCCTTGCATCATCCGCGCCCGAGCCAGTGCGTCTTCCGCCTCGGCAATGCGGCCGGCCCGCTGACAGATCACGCTCAGAGCCGTATAGCTGAACGGGTCCGTGGGCTCGAGCTGCACCACCCGTTGTGCGTGGGCGATGGCCTCGTCGTGACGCCCGACCCGCCCCAGAATGACCGCCAGCGCCGAGTGGGCCAGGGCGTAGGATTCCTGTTGGGCCAAAAGCTCTTCGAGCTTGGTGACCGCCTCGGCCAATTGGCCGGCGTCTTTCAAGGCCTGGGCTTCGTCGTAAAGCTGTTCAACCGTGGCCATGGCAATCCCGCGCTGGACTAAACGCTAACCGAGGTGACTGGGAACGGCCCTGCGGCCGACCTTGGGGCCCTCAACCCGGGCAGGTCGTTCCCGCGACCAACTCACCTTATCGGGTCACGACCAATCCGCCTCCGCTAGCATCTTGGCCGAGCAGGCCCGGTCGAGAAACCCCTCCAGAACGGGGGGGGTGGTCGGGTGGGGTGCTGAGCGGGGGTTGCCGGCGATCTCCTCCGCACCCGGACATTCCGCTGAATCGCTCCGATCGCCCCAACCGATATCCATGGAACAGGCGTGGCTCGAACCCTCGCGATCGCGAGGGGCCTGACCCGCACCGGCTGGGCAAAAACGGCAGCCGGCGGGCAGGGCGGCGCAACCATCCAATGGTCCCCACTCCCCATCGATCTATCTATGATTCACCCCCTGGCCGTCGTTAGTCCTCAGGCTCGCATCGCTCCCGACGTCGAAATTGGTCCGTTCTGCGTGGTCGAGGGAGACGTGGATATCGGCCCGGGATGCCAACTGGCCGCCGGAGTGGTGATTAAATCCGGAACCTGCCTGGGCCCGAACAACCGTGTTCACGAGGGAGCGGTATTGGGCGGATCGCCTCAACACCTTTCTCCTCCCGCGGTCCTGGGCACGGTGGTCATCGGGTCGGGCAATGTGCTGCGCGAAAACGTGACGATTCACCGGGCTCTTAAGTCCGACGCGGCCACGGTGGTGGGCGACAACAACCTGCTGATGGTCAACGCCCACGTGGCCCACGACTGCCGCTTGGGCAACAACATCGTCGCGGCCAACAATGTGCTCTTCGGTGGCCATGTAACGGTCGACGACCGGGCCTTCGTATCGGGGGCCGTGGCCGTGCACCAGTTTTGCCGCATCGGCCGCTTGGCCATGGTGGGGGGGCAAGCCCATGTAGTGCGCGATGTGCCCCCCTTTGTCACGGTCGATGGCCTGAGCAGCTTCGTGGTGGGGCTCAATCTGGTCGGCTTGCGCCGGGCCAGTTTCACCCCCAACGAAGTGCTGCAACTCAAGGCGGCCTATAAACTGGTTTATCGCAGCGGACTGCGATGGCTGGAAATTCTCGATCGCCTGGCCGAAGACTTCGCCGCTGGGCCGGCCGCCGAGTTGCTCCCCTTCTTCCGAGTGGGCAAGCGCGGATTCGTGCAAGAACGGCGCGTACCCCGGGCAGCGATTCTCAAGCTGCGTCGCGTCTCCGATTGGGAATCGGAGACCGATATGGACGACGCCACCGGTCAGCGCAAAGTGGGCTAGGGCTGGGTCAGACGCAGAATTACGAGGAACGCAGCACGACCGCCGAACACGCAAGTGGCTCGGCGGCAAGCAATTACCTTGTGCTCTGTAATACGCCCGGACCCGAAATCCAAGTTCTGACAGAACACGAAAGGCCCGCAGGGCCCCGGGGCCCCGAACGGTGGGGGCCTTCACGGGACGCGCGTTGGCCGAAATCGCATTTTCCCGGGGCTTCCCCTGCCGAGGGCAAGTTTCGCCCAAGTTTCGCCGAGGCGATTTGCCCCCAGACCAATCGTGACCTAGGGTTCTGGTATCGGCCCGTAATAGGTTGGTCGGGGGATTACTCCGGTCCAGGCACGCCGAGCGGTGGCGCGGGCGAACGACTGCCGCGAACCAACGCTTGGCCGGGCCGTTGATCGTTTCTCGTCGTTTCCAATCGACGCCCTGCAGGTCCTAGGACCGGCATCGGGCTTGTTCGCGTCGGGTGAAAGGCAGGCACGCTATGAAATGGTGCCAACGCTTCTGGGCAGACGAAACGGCGGCAACCGCCGTGGAATATGCCGTCTTGCTTGCGCTTATTCTGATGTCGGTGATCGCGGCCATCGGCACGGTCGGCAGCCAAACCGGCGGCCTCTGGGGCACGATCGACGGCGATCTGCAGTCGCGCGGCTTCGGGTCCTAGGCGGTATCGCGCGGCTACCGCTATGGCTGAGACAGCGGCCGCCGACCGGTGCCCCGAGGCGCGTTTCGCGGATCGCGCCGCTACAAACCAGCCGACGATTTCGCTTCTCGGCTGACTTCGACTCCGCCAGGTCGCTGTCGACCCGCCGCGCGACGCGAGTAATCGAGCCGTGAAGGCCGTGCCGAGGTCGGCAACAGCTGGGCAACGGGCACGATCGCTTGCGAGCCGCTCGCGGCCGGGCCTTGGGTCGAAACCGCCGCCTCGCCCGGGGGCAAACTGTACAGCTTGCGCAGCGGCTCCAGGCTTTCGGGTAGCGCGGCCTCCAACCCGTCGTCGGCGTGCGTGCGGACGAATACCTTGCGAGCCCAATGGTACGCGCCGCGCGCCAGGTCGGTCCACGACATGCCGCGAAAAATTCGCAGCATGCGGCGCGGACTGGAGAGGTAAAAGCGGAAATAGGCCTGGCTTCGCACGCGATGCATGTCGACGCCATAGGCCTCGGCATACCAGCAGGTTGCCGCGTAGTAGTCGTGCAGGACGACCCGCTCCAGCGCGCCGGCGTTCTCTCGGTGGGCCTCGTCGTACAACGGAGTTCCGGGCTGAGGGGTCACCAGGTTGAACACGGCGTGGGCCAGGTCCGATTTCACCGCGAAGTCGATCGTGGCCTGCATCTCCTCGGCCGTCTCGGTGGGAAAGCCGAGCATGAAGAAGCCCTTGACCATCACGCCGCGCTGGGCCATCGCCCGCACGGCCTTGAGCAGCGCGTCGAGGCGAAGTCGCTTCCTGACCATATCCTGCAGGCGCGGCGTCACGGTTTCGATCGCGACCGCCACCTCGTACATGCCGGCTTCGACCAGGGCCTCGACCCCCTCCTCGTCGAGAATGTCGCCGCGAAGTCCATTGGGAAAGCAGATGTGCATACCCAGCGGTTTCAGTCCCGCGCAAATCTCCTTCATCCGCCGCGAATTCATGTTGAAGATGTCGTCGACAATCTGCAGCTCGTCGACTCCGTAGCGGTCTTTGAGCAGCCGCACTTCGGCCAACACGTTTTCCACCGACCGGCCACGAAACTTCTTGCCGAAAATGTCGTGGCAATAAGTGCAAAGAAACGGGCAGCCGCGCGAGGTAAAGATGGGGGCGTACCGCCGCCCGCGGAGATTGCCGTTGTTGTTGATTCGCCTGGCATAGGCGTCGAAATCGACCAGGTCCCAAGCCGGAAACGGCACCTGGTCCAGGTCGGTCACCTGGCCTACAAGCGGTTGGCCGGGCCGCTCCTGGTGTCCGTTCGAGGTATAGCCGTCGGCATTCCGCCAGGTAAGCCCAGCGATGTCGTCGAGTCGGTTGTCGCCCAGGAAGCGCCGCTCGACCGCCAGCGGAAAGGAGCCGTCGGCCTCGCCATCGAAGACCCAGTCGTAAACGCCCGTGGCGACGATCCGATCCAGATTCACCTCGCCGTGGGCAAACGGTCCGCCCAATGCGACCACCGTGCCAGGCAAAATTCGCCGCACTCGCTCGGCAATGCGACCCGATTCTTCAGCCTCGAAGTTCAGGGCCGACAGCCCCACCAGATGTGGCTGGAATTCACGCAGTTCGTCGTCGAATTCCCAGTGCCGGCGTTGGGTGAGCCAGGCGTCGATCACCCGCACCTCTACCCGCTGGCCAAGATGCTGGCGCAGGCAGGCCGTCAGAGTCAAAATACCCAGCGGGGGCGAAGAAATGGGGAGCGTTACTGGCTGGTAGGGTTTGATCAGTAAAATGCGAATGATTGGGTCCATATGACCTATCCGCGAACCCTTCCGAAGCCCCCCTGTCGGCCAAACGGGCGATGGCCAATTGAGGATCCGAAGTCGAGCCCCATGGTAACGCGGCCGGAAGTGGGAATCTATAGAATACTTTGTAAGCTAACCGTTTTTCCGCCGGGGGGTGCAACCGCTTGGGAAGACGGCACTTATTCGCAATCTTCAGAACTCACGTCGCTCGACTCTCGGGCGGAACGCTCGCGAGACGCAGGGCAACCCCGCCGGCGGCCAGCCGGGCTGGAAGGGGTACGATTTACGGCGTGTTCACCTGCCAGGAGTTGGCGATGATGGGTGAGAGAATTCCATTTCACCCCGCCCCGGCGAACCACGCAAGACAGCTACCCTAGTGCCCGTGCCCCAATCCATGAGCGACCAAGCCCACCGGAGAGCCGAACCCAACGCTGCGTTTTCTCCGCGCGAGGGCTGGATCGTGCTGGCCACCTGCTGGGGCGTGCTTTGCCTGCTGAAACGCGAAACACTCGATTCCCCCCCGTACTTCGAAACCGCGATGGGAATCTATCGCGAAGCGATTTACCTCATCGAACACAGGTTCGATTACCACCACCTGCGATTTCACGAACCTTGGGGAAATATCGGAGGTGGGTTTTGCTACATGATCAGCGTGATACCCACGCTGGTCGCGCTGCTGATCCAGTGGCTCCCCTCGCCCCGGGCGGTGTTTCTCGTCGGCCATCTACTCTGGTATGGCTTCGCCGCGCTGATGGGAACCGGGCTCTACGCCTGCTTTCGCGCCGGTCTGGGGCCCTGGGGCTCGCTGGTACTGATGGCGGCCTGCCTGTCGACTCCCCTGGCCATGGTCCAGATCGAAACCATGACTCTCGATGTCCCCATGGTCGCCGCCCTGGTTTGGACCGCCCGGTTCGTCTCTCAACGAAAACCCGGCTGGGCCGCCGCGGCTTCCGCCTGTTCCTTCTTGATGAAACCCACGGGGCTACTGGCGACCTTGGGCACCGTGGGCTGGCTGTTTCTGGGCGGCTTTCCTGGGGGCGAAGCGCAACCCACCGCCGAGCGCTCGAAGTGGCACCGCGGCCTGCTCATAAACTCCGTGTTGCTGGTGCTTGAGGTTGGAATCTTCGCCGGCAGCGGGCTATGGCATCGTCTTCGCGACATTGCATTTGAAGACAGCTACCTGCGCAACGCCTGGATCCTGTTTCCCGACCTGGTGCTGCTACTGGGCCTGGCAACGGGCGCTTCCCTAGTGGGCGCCGGCGCCTGGTGGCTGGCAGTCACAGGCCATTCCCACCGGCCGGGCCCGCTTGCGAGCCTGGTTCGCCTGGCGCGGCAATGGCCGCTATTGGTATACGCGCCGCTGGTGATTCTGGCTTCGTTCCTGGCGATCCGCTTCGCGGCCCGGGTGTTGGTGATTCGCTACCTGTTGCCCTCGGTACCGTTGGTTTACCTGTGGTTGTTCGAACTGGCCCGGGCTGGGGGAATACCTCCGCGGGTTATCGTCGCGGCCGGCGGGCTGCTGCTTGCTGTGAACTCGTGGAATGCCGACGGCCGGCTGTTCCCCGAACTGACCCATATGCGACGGCATTGCGCCACGCTCGAGCGCAGCCGGGAATACTGGGCCGATCACCAATCGAATCTTCGAGCCATGCGCGAGCTCGAGTCGCAAGCGCGGGGCCGACCAGTGGTGCTCGGCCACCCCTACACCTACTTCGCCGCGTTTCCCGAGTTGGGCTATGTTTCGCGGCCGCTTTCCGGCTACACGCTCAAGCCGTTCGTGGTGCGCGGGTTTCAAGACATATTCCAACTGTTCGACGACCTGCCGCCGGAAATCGTCTTGAGCTTCGCGGAGAACCACGCCTACTCCACTGCCCCGGTGCGAATCCCCTTGCCGTTTCCTGGCGATGAAGTGATCTACAACGATGAGTTGCCTGCGCCGCTGGTAATCTATGCACCGCGGCTGGGCACCACTCCCGAAGAGCGCATGGCCTGGCTGGTCGACAATCTGCTCGACGAGCCGGTCGCCCGTCCCCAGTGGAAGCAGCGTGTCTTGATTCGGGCCCAGCAGCTCGTCGTGCGTCAGCACGCCTCCTGGGCAGCGCGGCTCCTGCGGGCCAGCCTGGCACGCGATCGAGCGAGCCCCTCGTTGCGCTTGGCGATGGCCCAAACCAGCCTGGCGCTCAACGACCCGCAGGCCGCCCTGGACGCGTGCCAGGTCATCATCGAGGCCTCGCCAGGCGCGCTCTCCACGGCCGACGAGCCGCGGCTGCGGTACCCTGCACTGGGTTTGGCATATTATTGGGCAGGCCAGGCCCTGGCCGCGCAGAACCGCTGGGGCGAGGCAACCCAGTCGTTCCACGAGGCCGTTCGGCTCCTGCCCGACAACGGCGATGCGGCCGATTGGCTGGCTCGTGCCCAGTCGTTGGGAAACGATTGACAGCACTGCCGCAAGGTGCCGGCGGCCGCGGCACTGCGGGTCACCTCGAGGTCCGCCGATGAAGGCGTCGCGGGAAACACGCCCTGAACCAACCTTGCCGCCCCGGCAGCGGTCGCGGCTGGCTACGCTCAGCGTGCGGGCCGGCATGGTCGGCGGCTCGCTGCTCGTTGCCCTGCTGGCGGCCGAGCTGGTTTGGCGGTGGCGCGGCGAGCGCCCTTGGAACCCGCCCACGCTCGACATTCGCGTCGACCCGGGCGGGAAGCTGTTTCGCACCGATCCGCGCTATGGCTACGCCCTGCTCCCCGGCCGGTTTCGCATCACGCTCGAAACCGGCCACAGCTATACGGCCACGCACAATGCCGAGGGCTATCGAGTAACCTCGCTGGCGGCGCAGTCGGCCGCCGAGCAAGCCGTTTCCGCCGGCGCGATTAGGGCGACCGACGAAAGGCCGACGATCTGGGTTTTCGGCTGCTCGTTTGCCTATGGGTATTCCGTGGACGACGAGCAATCGTTCCCCTGGATCTTGTCTGGGCTTCGGCCCGAGTGGCGGGTATCGAACTTCGGCGTCCCCGGCTACGGCACCATCCACTCTGTCAGACAGTGCGAGGACTTGCTCGCCCAGGGGAAGCGTGCCAAGCGGGCCGTGCTGGCCTACTTCTCGTTTCACGACGAGCGCAATACCTTTTCGCGTACCCGGCGCAAGCTGTTGGCCCACTACAGCCGCCTGGGACCCATGGGCCAGCCCTATGCCCGGCTGACTGCGTCGGGCGAATTGGTCTATGGCTTCGACCAGGTGGTGTACCGCGAGTTTCCGCTGATGCGGTGGTCGGCCTTGATCCATTCGGCCGAGCAAGCCTACGACGAGGCCGAGCACACCTGGCTCCAGAGTCACGCCGTATCTCTGGCGCTAATGCTTCGCTGGGCCGAGCTTTGCCGGCAACACGGTATCGAACCGCTGGTGACCACGATCAGCCCTTCGCCGCTCTCCGAGCACGCCCGAGGGTATTGTCTTGAGCACGGAGTTCCAGCGGTCGACATCGCATTCGATTGGGAGGTCGACGAATTCTGGAACGCGCCGGCCGATCCCTTTCATCCCAGCCCGTTGGGTTACCGGCTGCTGGCCGAAAACTTGCACCGTGCCCTCGGCGCCGCCGAATCGGCACCGGCCAATCCCGCCGGTGTTCCAAGACCGGCCGGGCAATGAATCGGCAAGCTATCGCGATTCCGGCGGCCGCGGCGGGGGTTGCCAAACCTCTGGGCGTTGCTCGAGGTACTCGGCCAAACCCTCGGCCGCAATGCGGCAGCCGGTGGGCGAGGGGTGCAGCGTATCGCCCACGGTGTAACGCAGGCGAGGGTTAAGCGTGCTCCCTTGCGACTCGGCATCCTGACGATACCTGGGGGCCAGTCGCATCACGGCTAGCCCCGCCTCACGGGCCCAGGGTTCCACGACCAGCGGCTCGCGCTGGCCAGGCACAGCCCAGATGTCCGAGATTTCGTCGTCGCCGAAACCCGGCCAAATCGCCACCAGCGCGCCGAATCGATGGTCTCGTGCCAGGTCGGCTAATCGCCCAAGCGCGCGACGCGTCGCCTGGTCGAACGCCGGGGTCCATTCCCGATAATGGGGATCGAACTCGGTCCGCAGGGCAAAGGCGTCGGTCCTCCAGGCCAGCAGGCGAAACACGCGTGAATGGAGCCAAAGCCAATCGATCGCGGCCGGCCGCTCGAGCATCTGCCGCGCCAGGCGGTTGAAGTCCTGATAGTCGTTTCCCAAGAAAACCAGAATCACCAAATCTGGCTGAAACGCCAGGCCGCGCGTCGCCAGCAGTTCCACTTCGGCCCGGGTGCTGTATCCGCCCACGCCGAAATTCAGGACCTCGATCGATTGACCGGGCCATTGCCGCTGAAGCTGGGCCGGAATGAGCTGGTCGATTTCGGCCACGCCGTGGCCGGCGACCACTGAGTCGCCGAGGACCAGAATTCGCCGCACCCCCGCTGGTTTGGCAAACTCTCGCTCGCGATCGCGCAGTCCGTGCGAGTTCGTGCTGGGAAACGAATTGTGTAAATCGGGGTGGTCCGAGCGGAAGTTGCGCCGCAGTTCAAACCCGAGCGCCGGGTTGTTCGAGAGGCAGTACGCGGTTCCCGGCCTGCGCAAATAAATGGGCTCGACGACCGGAACGCCCCCGCCCATCCGCGCCAGCAGTAGCTCGGCCAAGAGCCAGCCCACCAGCAACCCGGCAAGCGCGGTCAGAGCCAGCCGGCCACGCTTGGTGGGTTTGGCGCGCGGGGCCGGCTTAGCCAGAGCTGGAGATTCGCTCGCGGGTTTCGGTGCTGGGGCCAGACGGTCCATCGAGACTCGCCACCTGGGCCTGGTTTGGCGAAAGCAGCTGCGGAGCCGCGGCCGCGACACGAGCGTGAATTCGTAAATCTCGATGTTGACGGGGGACGAGTGGTTTCGCAATGGCATCTGCGAAACCCCGCTGCTGGGCGCGCCCTCGCCGCAAGAGCACGGCCAAACGCTGCTCGGTCGCGGTTTCGGCTCGATTGCCCAGCACGTTGCGCAGGACCCGGGCAATTCGCCAGGGCCGGCGCATCAGGGCCAGGCCATAGAACGAGACCAGCCCAAAATTACGCCAGAACTGTAGTTCGCGGGGAGTCAGGTTCCGGCAATAGCGCGACGAAGCAAAGGGGTTCAGAAACGCCATCAGCGAGCGGAAATACGCGTCGTCGAGCTGGGCAATAACGCCCTCTTGCCGCAGCTCGGCGAAGAGCGTGCTGCCCGGGTAAGGAGAAAAAAAGAAGATCGGCATATCCTCCACCCCGGCCAGGGCCAACCGCCAGATGAAGCGAATCGTTTGCCAAACGTCGCGGCGAGTCTCGTCGGGAAAGCCGATGATGGCCGTGCACTTGACGCGAATTCCCTGCGCCACGCTCTGACGGATCGAAGCGATTAGTTTCTGCGGGTCGACCTGCTTCTTGATCCGCTCCAGGGTACGAAGCGAGCCGCTCTCGGGCGCATAGGTCAGATTTCGGCAGCCCGTGCGGTACAGGGCAGCGCTCACCTCCGAATCGATTACTTCGCTGCGCGTGCCCGAGGGCAACTGCCAGGTGAATCTCATGCCTCGCCGCTCGATCTCGGCGCAAAACTCGAGTATCCACCGGCGCCGCAGCACAAAGGTGAGATCGTAGAAGTCGACGTTTTCAATGCCGTAGTCGCGCTGCAGGTCGGCAATTTCGTCGAGCACGTCGCCCGGTTCGCGGGCCACCCAGAGGTTGCCGTACATGGTGGGGTTGGAGCAAAACGTGCACTTGTAGGGGCAGCCGCGCGTGCCCAGCACCGGCAGGCTGCGCCCCCGGTACACGCCATGCCCGTTGCGGTTCGCCAGATACTGGCGCACCGGGAACAAGTCCCAGGCCGGGCGCGGCATCTGGTTCACCTCGCGAATCCGCCGGCGCGGCGCCGTTTGGCGGTAAGCGCCAGACGGGTCTAACAGGCCGATGCCGTCGACCGTCCGCGGATCGTCACCGCGCGCCAGGCAATCGACCAACGCCGCCATCGTCTCTTCGCCTTCGCCAAGCACGCAGTAGTCCAGCCCGGGGCAATCGCGCAGGCAGAACTCAGGCAGGGCCGTCAGGTGTTCGCCGCCAGCGACGATCGCCGCCTGGGGAAAGGCATCTCGCAACCGCTGAATCAATTGCCGTGTCCAAGGCCATTCGATCGAGAACATGCAGGAAACGCCGATCACCCGGGTCTGGGGATCGATTCGCTTGACGATCTCGTCCAGTGCCAGCCCTTGATAGCGATATCCGTCGTGAACCAGCACGTGGTCCAGACCCTCGGCCGCCGCATCGACGACTTGGACTTGGTGCCCTCGCTCGCGAACCGCCGCCGCCACGTAGGCCAGGCCAATCGGTGGAGCAAAGGGAGCTGCCCAGGCATGAGCGGCCGAGATCACCGCCGGGCGGACAAAGCACACAAATTCTGCGCGGGTAATGTGCGACTCCGGCACACCGAGCACAGGTAGTGAAAGCTGCATTTTGCTCATCTTCCCCAAATGGATACCGTCGCCACCCCTGTCCGCCGGGTCAGAATTGCCATGCAGGCTAAATGTTAAATAGCTACTAAATTTTCCGCAAGCATACTTGCCACTTTTGGGTAGGCCGTTTTGGTCGTTCCAGGGGGTATCGGCAAGCGAGTTACCCGCTACGTATACCCCCCTCCAATAGGTGAACTCGGTCGCATGAAGCCCCCGCTGGCCTCGAGTCTCGAGGTGCCCGGGCGGTCGCTCGAGCCTTACCACGAGGTGGAGGGCAATCGATGGGCAATTCAGCACCGATTCACTGCGGAATAGCCGTCCGGACCGCCGGACGATGAGCGTGGCTGGAGGAACCGGCGCGGTTCCCCGGACCACCGGGGGGGGCGAAGACCAGGGGCGGGTCCAGCCGCTCCTGGAGGCGGGTACCAACAAATAACGGGGCGCCATCTGCGTCTGGCCGGCTGCCTGGCTGCCGCCCGCCAAGCAGGCTGTGGTGCGCCCTGATTGCACCCTGTCGGGAAGGAAACGGGTCAGCCACCCTTCGCTTAGCAGAACGGCCAAACTGCGCGCAGGCGGACCCGCTGGCCCACGGTTAAGCGCGAAATAGGGTCGCGGACGCTTGCCCCGGGCTGCGTGGCTCGCAGGACTGTCAACACCGAGTCGAGTTGCCGACCGTTCACTTGAGGTAGCCGAGCGAATTGGTAGCGGACCTCGCCCTGGCTACTTAAACTGAGAAGGCGTGCGGCTCAGCTCACCTGACCGACCGGTTTGGCAGCCGCTCGCCTGCCCAGCGTGCGGTCAGTTGGCCATTGCGGTCCACGCCGCAAGCCATGTTAGGCGGCGGGGCCCGAAGGGGGTTTCCTACGTGTCGATCAGCGCACCCAGCTTGAACATCTCGGGTGCCCACCCGGACGGTCGCGAGCGCCACGTGGTGTTGATTCGGCCGGCCATGGTTTCCTCGTCGGGCACCTGGAGTTCGCCGATTACACCTCCCCTGGGTCTGGCCTACCTGGCCGCGGTGCTGGAAGAGCACGGCGTACGGGTCACGGCCATCGACGGCATCGCGGCCCAGATCGATCAGTTCATCGAAGAAGACGGCTACGTTTACCAGGGGCTGACGATCGAGCAAACGGTCGCCGCGATTCCGGACGATGCCGGGGTCATCGGCATTTCGTGCATGTTTTCCCAGGATTGGCCCTGGGCCAAACAGCTCATTCACGCCATTCGCGTGCGGTTCCCGCAAGCGCTGCTGGTCGCCGGGGGCGAGCACATTACGGCCCTGCCCGAGTACGCGCTGAGCGACTGCCGAGACTTAGACGTTTGCGTGTTGGGCGAAGGGGAGAAAACTCTCTGCGAGTTGGTTTCGCGGGCCGGAGAGCCCGAGACTTGGACTCAGATTACCGGCTTGGCCCTGCGGGCGAGCCGCGGCGTACAGAGGACCGCGCCCCGGGCGCGGATCCGGCAGGTGGACGAGCTGCCGCTGCCCGCCTGGCATCTGTTTCCCATGGAACAGTATCTCAGCAGCCGCAATGCTCACGGCGTTTATCGAGGGCGCACGATCGGGGTGCTGGCCACGCGCGGTTGCCCGTACAAATGCACTTTCTGCTCGAACCCGGTGATGTACGGCAATTTATGGATGCCCCGTTCGCCGGAACTGGTGCTCGATGAAATTCAAGACGCGATCCGCCGCTTTGGGGTGGAGAACGTCGATTTCTACGACCTCACCTTCATCCTGCGGCGTAGTTGGATTCTGGATTTTTGCCGCCTGATCGAAGAACGGGGGCTGAAGTTTTCCTGGCAGCTTCCGACCGGCACCCGAAGCGAGGTGATCGATTCGCAGGTCAGTGCCGCCTTGTACCGCACCGGCTGCACGAACATTACCTATGCGCCCGAGAGCGGGTCCGACGATACGCTCAAGCGCATCCGCAAACAGGTGGACCTGGCCAAGGTAACCGCTTCGATCCGGGCCGCGCTGGCCGAGGGAATCCATGTCAAAATCAACATGATCATCGGGTTCCCCCACGAGACACGCCGCCACATCCTGCAAACCATTTGGTTTTGCTGGAAGATGGCGGTGGTGGGCGTGCACGACGCGGGCGTGTTTCTGTTCTCACCCTATCCGGGCAGCGCCCTATTCGAGGAATTGCAGCAGCAGGGGAAGATTCCCCGCCAGCTCGACGAACAGTACTTCCGCTCCCTCGTGGCGTTCATGGATCCCTTTGCGCCGAGCGACTACTGCCGGCACGTCGGCGGTCGCGAGCTGGCCTGGTGGCGGTTGTTCGGCATGGCCTCGTTCTTCGCGGTCTCTTATCTGGTCCGCCCCTGGCGATTCGTGCAGCTCGTGAAAAACTTGATCCGCAACGAGAGCGACACGGTGCTCGAGCAGCGGCTGGGGGCCATTTTGCGCCGGCCCAAAGCCCGCCTGCAGCCCGCCGTCGGCGGAACGGCCCCGGCGACCCAGTAGCCAAGGGGGGTGCGGGCTTTACCCGAAGCACCCAGTTTGAATTGACCTGGCCTTGGGCTGGGAAATAGCATCCCGACGGAAAAATTCCGGCCGGGAGCTTGTCGTGAGACCGTTGCCACACGAACCGGGCGAGGAGCAGACTCCACCCCGCCGTACCGAGGCGGGCGCGGGGCGGTGGGCGCGCGCACTGGCCCGCCATTGGCTGGGAGCAACCGGCCTGGCCCTGCTGGTGCTTCTAATGCTCGCTCTGGGGGCCATTCGCCACGCGCCAAGCTTCTACCTCCGCGAGTCGACCGGCAGCGCCGAACAAATCGAGCTGGCCAGCGCGGCGTTTCTCGAGCGGGCGGCCGCGCTGACGGGGGTTGATCAGCACTGCGGGCTGTGGCGCACTCGATTCAGCGAGGCCGAGCTCAACGGTTGGCTCGCTGGCGATTTCGAGCGCAATCTGTCCAGCGCTCTGCCGCCAGGATTTCACGAGCCACGGATCGACCTGGAGCCCGACGGGGCCCGCCTGGCCTGTCGCTGGGGCCAGGGATGGCTCTCGACGGTCTGCTCCGTGCACTTCGCCGCCGAGTTGACCTCGGCCAATGTACTGGCGGTACGGCTTTACGGAGCCCGCGCGGGCGCCGTGCCAATACCGCTGGGGGGAATTTTGCACGCGATTTCGCAGGCCGCCCAATCCGGTGGCTGGCAACTACGGTGGCAGCAGCACCGCGGAGATCCGGTGGCCGTGCTCACGATTCCGGGCGAGCGGCGGAGCCGCCGCTCGGTCTGGGTCCAGCGGTTGGCCATTGGCGACAACGAGCTGGAACTGGCCGGTCAGACGGAAGAACTGCGCCCGCCTCAGACGGAATCGGACTCGCCCCAACTGGCCGAGGAATCGGCAGACCACTCGCCAATCCAGCGGTGAGGCAGGGCCGGGTCGGGCCGGCGCAGCGTGAGCACCCCGCGCAGGCGCGCCCCTTGCAGCGCCAGAACCCGCCTCTCCTGCTGCCAGGAAAGGGGCGTGTAGCGGCCCTGATCCCAGCGACGCACCTGGCCGCGGCCGCCGTTGATAGGGCCCTCGTAATCGAGGTACTCGCGGCGATGGTCCGGCAGGGCTTCGACCTCCAGGGGGGGCCCAGGCAGGGGCGCGACTGGCCAAGCCCAAGCCAACAAAGGACCGGCCTCGTCCTGCTCGACGAGTAGGTCCCAGTGCCGTGGTCGAGGGCCGTTCGGGCCGGGCCGATGTTCGAGCACCACGTAGCGCGACATGGGCGGTCGACCGCGGGATCAAGAAGGGGGTGGGCGACTCGTGGCCAAAAAAAAAGGTCGGCCCTTCCCGAGGGAAGGGCCGACCCAGTTTAGCCGTTTCCTCTTAGCCGAGCCTCAGGGTTGGCTCGACGTGCGAGGGGCCGAGGCGAGTTCGATTCGCCACTAGTTGCGGAAAGCGACGGCGCTGTAGCCGAAGCCGTTGTTCAGGCTGGCAGCGGGAGCCGGTTCCTCAGCGGGAGCCGGAGCGTCACCCTCGGCCGGAGCCGGGGCGTCCTCGCCACCGCAATCGCCACCGCAGCTACCGCTGCAGGGGCAAACGCTGTGGCAGCCGTGGCAACGACCATGGCAACGACCGTGGCAACGGCCGTGGCAACGACGACCATGGCAACGACGGCCATGGCAACGACCGTGGCACCGACGACCATGGCAGCGACCACTGCAGCTGCAGTCGTCGCCACTGCACGAGCAATCATCACCGCTGCAACCATCGCAGGCGCCACTGCAATCGCAGGCACCGCGGCAGCCGTGACCGGCCTGAGCCTTCTTAGTCTCACCGCCCAACAGGGCGATTCCAACGATCGCGAAGAAAATCGCGACACCCAACACCAACGTACGATTCATCCTCGAATCCTCCCAACTTGCAGGTACCGTAGCGTAAGGAGTTCCCAGAACCTGAGACGCCGCCAGTCCAAACCCGTCCACCCCCCGCCGACGGCGCCAAGAGGTAACGTCTCCGTGGTTCACCCATGCGGCTGCACGACGCGACCCCAAAGGTTCCCTGTGTTAGCCTTTGCGGGTTACGTAGCTTGCAGGTACTACACAGGCTAGGTCGCTTAAATTAGCACGGTGGGGATGCTTGTCAAGCATCCGAGCCGATAGAATACAGCCCTTGGGTAGTTTGGCTAACCACGGGCGATTCGCTCGGCTCCAGGTGGGTCTGGAAGGCTGGCTGGAAAAATCTAGACCACGATTGCGCGCAAGGTCGCGACGCGGATCGAAATTTTTCCCCTGACACCCCCGACCCGCGACCCAACAACCGGCGCAACGTGCACACTCCAATGCACTTGACGCCAGCGACTTTGCCTGCCGCGAAAAGCGCAGGCGTGGTAGCGATCGTGACACCCTCGGTCGATCGCCGGAGATGGCCGCTCAGAGACCGGCGAGAACTACCGGGTGCGGGTCGGCGAGGCGGCCGGCTGCTGCGCTTGCAGCGGAGGGGTCTCCTCCACCGGGCTGCCCACCGGCTGGCCGGCACGACGCATCATTTCCTGCTCAGCCAAGCGCTGCTTGCGGAGCATATCGTCGGGGTCTTCGAAGTTCAGAAATAGCGGCGGCTGATCCTCGAACAGCTTGGTCCCCATGCCCGCGATGCGCCAACCTTCGGGCTCTTGCCGCAGAATCCACACGATCTGATCGGTGTGAGGTTGGCCGTTTTCGTCCAGATCGGTCCAACTGCTGGCCACGTGCGCAGCGTCGGCGGCCACCTGTTCGGCTTCACCAACCTGAAAGCTCGCGGTGTCGCTGCCCGGGGGGGCTACCACCAGTTCACGCTCCGCGGTTTTCTGGCGGGCGGTGGGGGTCAAAAACAGCGCCACCGTTTTGTCATCGCCCACCCGGACCGCCTCTAGAAACTTGGCGACCGCCTGGCTCGGTTTCAACCCGTCGGGTTTAGTCGCGGCAGCGGCCTGCGTGGCTGTTGCTTGAGGGGCGGGCGATTCCGAGCTGCCGCAGCCGGCGACCCCAAGCAATCCCGCGACCAACGCTAGCCGATAGCATCCGTGCATGGCGGCGAATCTCCTCCGATCCTGGGCTCAATCATCCGTTGCGCCGGCCGGCAGACCGGTTCCTCCCGGCGGGCTCGTGCGCCACCGAGCGGGCCACACGAGGGGCGGGAGTGTGGCAAGATCGGGCCCTGGCGTCAAGAGAACCTCGGTCTTCGAGCCGGGCCATCGTGCCACCCGAAGGGCGACTTGGACCACGGCCAGACAAGTTCGCTATACTCGCTTGTCAACCCAATTTGGCTCGATACCGCTCGATCGGAAGTGCCGGCCTGGCGGTTTAGTGGTTTCCCGCGAAGGAGCTAGGGGCAATGCTCGACGTACTGATCGTGGCCCCCCACCCGGACGATGCCGAACTGGGAATGGGGGGCGCCATTGTCCAGTTGGTCGCCTCCGGACGCCGAGTGGGAGTGCTCGACCTGACCAGCGGCGAGCCCACCCCCCACGGCAGCCTGGAAATTCGCGCCCGCGAGACGGCCGCCGCCAGCCAAACGCTGGGCTTAACCTGGCGCGAGAACTTGGGCCTGGTCAATCGCAGCCTGGAACCCACGCTCGAGGCCCGGCGCCGCCTGGCTGGCGTCATTCGCCAGCAGCGGCCCCGCTGGTTGTTCGCCCCGTATTGGGTCGACGCCCACCCCGACCACGTGGCGGCGACCGAGCTCGTCGAGGCTGCCCGGTTCTGGGCCAAGCTTTCCAAGAGCGACTTGCCGGGCGACCCGCACCACCCCGAACGAATTTGGTACTACAACTGCATTCATCTGCGGCAGATGGTCCCCCCCTCATTCGTGCTGGATATCAGCAGCCAGTGGCAACAAAAGCTGGCGGCGATCTCGTGTTTTCACAGCCAGTTCGTCGCCGGACGAACTACCCAACCCACGTTTCTCGAGCAGTTCACGGCACAGGCCGCCACCTGGGGTTGGTCGATCGGCCGCGCCTTTGGCGAGCCCTACTACAGCCGCGAGCCCGTTGGGCTGGCGGGACTGAGCGAGCTGGTCTAGCCGTCCGTTGCAACGAACCCTCGGGGCATTTTTCAACCTTGCCAAGCGGCGAGCCAAGCTCGTCGCGGCTCGCAGAGGAACGACTTACGTCGTCATTTTGCGATCGCATTCCGGCGATCCTGCGGCCCATTGAAAACTTCAACGCGCTGCTAGCTGCCCCCTTGGGCTCGTTCCGCGTTCTTTGGCCGCTGGCCGCGAGGCAGGGGCGCCGAATGGCGTTCCCTCGGGGCCGTTTGGTTTAGGTTTTCCGCTTGGCGCCCCCGTCGGGTGGTAGGTCGACTGACGGCTCGCACGCCATCGTAGGGGCCCGGCACCCCCGTTCCTGGCGGCCGGTTCGACGGGCGAATTTTGGGGGGTCTTTTCCCCCGGCAAGCTGGAGAAACTTTGCCGGTTGTGCCGATAAAAGCGCCGCTACGTCTTCGGACCGAGCTGGGAAATGGCAACCCGGCGCGGAGACGAAATCTGGGCAGCGCGGAACCGGCCCTTCCATGCGTTTTCGACGGCAACTTGCGACGCTCGCTTGCCTGCTGGCCGTGCTGCCGGCCGGCTGCATTCGGCTGCCGGTGCCGTACAACCGCCCCAGCGTCCATAACCCGTTTCCGCAACTGGCGCGGGTGGCGGTGGCCCCGTTTTTCAATCTGACGACCGAAGTCTCGGTCGACGGACGGCAGTTTGGCCTGGCCTACTACAACGAACTGCAACAGGTGCCGGGGTTCGAGGTGGTACCGGTCGGAGTCGTCGAGCAGCAGATGAAGCTGCACGAGATTTCGCTGAACAGCCCCTCCGAGGCCCGCAAGCTGGCGCAGATTCTGGGCGTCGATGCCATCGTGGTGGGAGCTGTTACCGACTTCGATTCGTACTACCCGCCGCGATGCGGTTTGCAAGTGGAGTGGTACGCGGCCAACCCGTGTTTCCACCCGATTCCGCCCGGCTATGGCCTGCCGTGGGGCACCCCGGAAGAAGAAGAGATTCCGCAGCCGCTGATTTTCGAAGCGGAGATGGCGCTGGCCCGGGCCCAGCTAGCGACGAAATCGCCCCCATACGAGCCGCAGCCGGTGACGATGCCCGAGCGCTGGCCCGCCGAGGAAATGCCCACCAGCAGCGCCGAAGGGGAAGCGATCTCGTATCAGGAACCGGTCGCCGCGCCGCCGGGCTCGCCGGAACCCGCCTGGCCCGACCCGCGCGATTTAATTCCCCCGGGGCCCGAATGTCCGGCCGACGATTGCCAGCCGAGCGAGAAGCCGGTGCTGGTGCATACGCGAAGCTTTAACGGTCATGACAGTCGTTTCACCGAGGCGCTGAAGTCGTACCTGATTTTCCGCGACGACCTGAGATTTGGGGGCTGGCAGGCCTATCTGTCGCGGAGCGACGACTTTATCCGCTTCTGCTGCCACGTGCACATCGCCGAGATGCTCACGGCTCGCGGCGGAGCCGGAGAAAGCCAAGTGGTGTGGCGGGTACCCGAGAGCCGATAACACGGAAGGCCGCATTTGGCGGCACACGCCGGAGCCCGGTCTAGGGGCTCCTTCCCCTACACGCCCAGCGCTGCCCCAGGAGGGTTTTGGTCGTGAGTCAAGACATTAACGTGCTCGCCCTGGTCAAAGGCAGCGAGCGGTACGTTTTCTTGTACGACGACTCCAGCCGGGCGGAAACGTTGCGAGTGTTGGGTCGGTTCGCCTCGAACGCCGACCTGAGCTTCACCTGGTACGACGCGGCCGTGCTGAGCCAAAAGATTCGCCAAGAGGCTCAGCGCCCCGCCACGCGGCAGCGGTTCGATCTGCCCCTGGCGAGCGACCGCGAAGACTAGTTGCTCGCGCAAGCCGTCGGTCTGCCTGTCACAGGACCGCGGTGGTTTGACCCGCGTGGGATCGACGCGTATGGCCCGCACCGCGCCTCGCTCGGACCAAGCGGAACGGTCGCCCGAGCCGGGCGGCGCGAAACCGCTCTCGCTTTCCGAGGCGGCCGAGCGATTCCTGAAGTATCTGCGGGTCGAGAAGAACGCCTCGCCGCTGACGCTGAAGAGCTATCGCGAGGATCTGGCCGCCCTGCTGGAGTACCTTGCAGAGCAGCCCGCCGGCTGCCCCACCGCCGCGAGCCTGCAAACCTTGCACCTGCGCGGATACCTGGGGTACCTGCACGGCGCGGGCTACGCCCCGACCACCATTGCCCGCCGGCTGGCCTCGCTCCGCAGCCTGCTCAAGTTCGGCCAGCGCGAGGGGTGGGCCCAGGGCAATGCGGCCAAGCCCTTGCGCAATCCGCGGCGGGGTCGGGGACTGCCCCATTTCCTGACTGCCGAGGAGATCACCCGGCTGCTCGGCGCCCCCCAGGGGAGCGCCCCCCTGGCCCTCCGCGATCGGGCCATGCTCGAGACCATGTACTCGGCCGGGCTGCGCGTCAGCGAACTGGTGGGGCTCAACGACGGCGACCTCGACTTTCACGACGGGGTCATTACCGTACGCGGCAAGGGGCGGCGCGAGCGCAAGGCGCTATTGGGGCGTTACGCGGTCGGCGCGCTGAAGGCATACCTGGCCGTGCGCAAACTGGCGCCGCCAATCAGCGACCCTCGCTTGGCGCCGGTGTTCGTCAACCGCTTTGGCAAGCGCTTGACCACGCGCAGCGTGGGCCGGTTGTTGGAAAAGTACCTGGCCGAAACCGGGCTCGACCGGCGAACGACCCCCCACACCTTGCGACACAGTTTCGCCACGCACCTGCTCGATCGCGGGGCCGACATCCGCAGCGTGCAAGAAATGCTCGGGCACAAGAGCCTGACCACCACGCAGATCTACACCCACGTTACTACCGCGCGGATGAAAGATGTTTACGAGCGGGCCCACCCCCGCGGCGGAGCCAGCCGAACGGCGCGCGCGGCAACTCGGCCACCGAGCAAATAGCGCCCCCCCGGCGGGAGTCTGCTACGGCGCCGTTGTGAGCGTAACGACCGACTCCTGGTTGGCGACCAGTTCCGAGGGGAAGAACCAGGCCGGCTTGAATTTTCCGGCCACGTACAGGGGTAGTTGATCGGCGAAGTGGGGCGACCGGGGGTCGGCGCTGATCCCATAGGGCAAGCAGCTAATGGCCTGGGTCTCGCCCGAGAAATCGACGATCATGCCGTAGCTCGATCCGCTGGCCAGGTAGCGGCGGCCCTCTTGAATGGGCCCACCCGAGGGGCGCAGGGCGGCGCCGATCGTCTCGCGTCCGCCTTTGGTTTTGTGAACGCCGCAGCCGGCGACCCCCATTTCAATTTCGCCGCGGCGGACCCGGCTGAACTCGCTCCAGGGCGCGTCGAGCGTCCCGAACACTTCGAGAAAATCGCTGCTCACGGCGGCCGCCCGCTGCACCGCCTTGGCGCCGTCGGCCGAACGGACCGCCTGGACCAGTTCGTCGTCGAGCCAAAGGTGCACGAACAGGGCCGCGCCGCGCGAGTCGAGATCGGTGCGGAAATTCCAGGGCTCGAGCACGTCGGCGACCTTCCGGGCCGCCACTTCGGCGGACGAATCCCCCTGGGCGCTGGCGCGCAATAGTTGGACCAGCTCGCCGGCATGTTGCTGGCCGGCTTCCAGACGGGTATCGACGGCGTAAACGTGCATGTCTTCCCAGGAGATGCTGGCATCGGCCGCCAGCAACTCGGCCAGGCGGCGCCACCGGCTGTTGGCTTGCTGCCCCATCTGGTAGGGCAGGAACTGATCGGGGCGCGGGGCCCCCTCGGGCGTTACGTTTTGAGGGCCGCTGTTGGTATTGAGCAAGTAGCCGCTGTTGGGGTTTCGCACCTGGGGCAATTCGTCGAGGGTGTGGAACCCCTGCCAGCGAGCCCAGGCCTCGTGGCCGGGGCGGGGCTGATGGCTGTCGATGCGCACATCGCGGCGCGGCACCCGCCCGTTCGACACGTAGAAGATATCGCCGGCCGTGTCGGCATACACGATGTTGAACATCGGCAGCCCCAAGGTTTTCAGCGACTCGCGAAACTCGTCCACGTTCTTGGCGCGGGCCATGCGGTCGAGCTGTCGCACCCGGCCCGAGCTGGCCGCCAGCGGCAGGGCGAACACGTAGGCCTTTCCGTCGCGCTCGGTCATCACCGGCCCGATCTCGGTGCGGCGCGCGGTCTGCTTGCGCTCGACCATTCCTTTCGGGCCGGACAGGAGGTACACCTCTTCCGATTCCTCAAACTCCTGCCAACCGTTCAGGCCGCGGTACTGGGCCGGGTTTTCGGGGTTGATATCGAACACGAACACGTCGCCCAGGTCGGGCGCGTTAACAGTCATGCACCAGGCGCTATGCGGCGTGCGCCCCATGCTTACGTAGGGGGAACCGTAGAAACAGGCGCCCATGACATTGATGCCCGGCCCCACCAGGTGCATTTCGTACCAACGAAAAAAGCCCGAGTGCGGCAAGTGCGGGTCCATCGACAGCAGGGCGGCGCCGGTCGCCGAGCGCCCCGGAGCGATGGCGAATTGGTTGGAACCGAACGTGATTTCGCGCGGATTGGGTAGGGCTTCGAGCGCGCCGATTTTGATGCCGACCGTGGCCAGATCGTCGCGGCAGTGCGATACGCAGAATAGCGCGTCGACGTACATGGCAAACGACAGCACCTGGTCGGCCGAGACCGACTGGATCCAATCGGGCGCCTGGTCTCGATGCGTGGCAAGATACGCATTCACCCCGGCGCAAAAAGCATCGAGCGGACGGCGCTCGTCCTCGGGCAGGGCCGCGTAGGCCTCGCGCGAGCGGCGGGGAATTTCAAACAATCGCATCAGGTGATCGAAAATGAGCTGCGGAAAACCTTCCCGCTCGGCCGCCCGCCCCTGGCCGCGGAGCAGGTTGATCGCCAGGTTCTCGAGCTGATCTTCGGCCTGGGCATAGCCGGCACCGTAGAGCAAGCTCCACTCGTCGGCGGCGATCACGTGTGGAACGCCAAACCGATCGCGCAGAATCTTCACCTGGCCCGCCGCGGGCGGGGCGTAGTCGTCGAGCGTGACCTCGGCCGCGGTGGCCAGTGAGCCGGAAAACACGACTAGCGCCGCCCATAGAATCCTGCGCATGGACACCTCTCCTCGAAGTCTTCCCGACGTCGCCCCCCCCGAGATCTTCCCCCCCGTGAGCAAGTGCTCGGGCTGCCTATCTTCCGACACGCGGCGCGGCGGGTCAAACAGCGGTCGGGAGCCGGTGAATCCGTCCGGCGTTTTCTCCGGATTGCGCGAATCGATTGCCTTCGCGTTCCGAGTTCAGCGCTTACCGCCGCCAAGGCCCCGGCATGCCTCGGCGATTGCCGGCTCGGGTCGCGAAGCGCTTGCGCACCGCCCGTGGTGAAATTGGGATCGCCGCCCGAAGGTATCGGCGAATGACCAATGGCAGATAGCGGCGCAGGGCCCGAACGACCCGACCGCGCAGCGAGCGATTGTTGCGCGCGGCGACCGTGGGCGGGGAAAGGGGTCGCCTGCACGATGCCGCAAAAATGCCCTGATTTTATGGGGAGAAATCGTTTCACCCACCCCAGTGGTGGTGATTAGAATCGCACAGGTTTCAAAACCAGCGCTGCCGCTCGCATTGGCATCTTTGACGAGGAGTTCCTTCGTGCCCATCCAACGGCGATGGAAGGCGAGCGGCGCGACGCCGCGCCGCCGCCTGCTCAACGGCTGGCAAGCGCTCGAAGCGCGACAGCTGCTGGCGATCGATTCGCTCAACGGCACTTCGCCCAATGGCGACACCCCGGGCTTCTACGATCCGGGGCCATCGCAATGGTTCGAGAAGCGCAGCTTTGGCCAGGGCATGTCGGACGAGGACTTCTTCTATGGTCCTCAGAACAACGATTGGATTGCGCTAGTCGGCGACTGGGACGGCGACGGCGGCGACTCGGTCGGCTTCTACGACCCGGCCAGCAGCACCTGGTACCTGCGGAATACCCCCGGCCAAGGTCTGTCCGACATCGTATTTCCCTATGGCCCGGCGGGCGCTGGCTGGAAGCCCCTGGTGGGCGACTGGAACGGCGACGGCCGCGACACCGTCGGTTTTTACAACCCAACCGAAGCGCAATGGTTCCTTAAGAACTCGCTTGGCCAGGGGACGTCCGACGTCAACTTTTCGTATGGAGCCAAGGGGGCGAATTGGACCCCCTTGGTGGGCGATTGGAACGGCGACCGGCGCGACACGGTCGGCCTGTTCGACCCGGCCGAGGCTCGTTGGTTTCTCAAGAACTCGACCACGGCCGGCCTTTCGGATCTGACGTTTCTTTACGGGCCGGCCAACGCCTCGTGGCAAACGCTGGTGGGCGACTGGAACGACGACGGCCGCGACTCGTTTGGGTTCTACGACCCCGGCGAAGCGCGGTGGTTTCTGAAGAACCAGCCAACCCCGGGAGTTTCTGAAGCCACGTTTTGTTATGGCAAGCCGGGAGCCGCCTGGCAGGCCCTGGTCGGCGACTGGTACACCCCCGCGGACCGCACTCCGCTGACGGAAGACCCCGGGCTGGCGCTGCAAGCCCCGGGCGGCGCGCGCCAGACCGTGCCGGCCACGTTTGCGCTGGTCGCGCGCAATGCCTCGTTGGCCAGCGAAATGGGCTGGTACCACGTGGAGGATCCGCTGGGCCGGGTCGGCACACTCTACCCGGGCGATCCCGGCTATGCCCAAGCGGTGCTGGCCCAAGGATCGCCGCAAGCGCTGGTCGGCCGCAACGCCCCCATCGGCGCGCAGACCACGGTCGATATTCCCGGCGGTTGGTACTACGGGCTGTATTTCGTGCAGAACGGCTCCTTGGCCGACTGGCAGCAGCACAACCCCGCCAACTTGTCGAACGGCGCGCCCCAGGTGTTCTTCAGCTTCCGAGGCGCGAACACGGACGGGTTCGACCACGTGAAGAGCACCACCCCGCTCAGTTTCGCCTGGGAAGACCGTACGGGGGGCGGAGACCGCGATTTCAACGATCTCGTGGCCCGACTCAGTTACGGCACCCCCGTCGACTTGCCCGGCGGAGTGAATCAGCCACCCACGTTCACCGCCGGGCCCGGGCAAACCGTTCTGGAAGACGCGCCCGCGCAGGAAGTGGTGGGGTGGGCCACGAACGTTGGACCGGGTGCCCCGAACGAACAGGGACAGCAGCTCCAGTTTCTGGTCACGGTCGACCGGCCCGAGTGGTTCGCCGAGCAGCCCCAGGTAACCCCGGCGGGAACGCTCCGGTATCGGCCGGCGGCCAACGCCAACGGCGTGGCTCAATTGACCGTGCGGCTGATGGACGACGGCGGCACCGCCAACGGTGGTCAAGACACCTCGCCGCCGCAGACCGTGTCGATCACGATCGTGCCGGTGAACGACGCACCGAGCTTTCTGGCCGGAGCGGACCAGGAAGTTTCGTCGCTGGCCGGGCTACAGACGGTTGCCAACTGGGCAACTCAAATCTCCGCGGGACCGGCCAACGAGGCCGGGCAGACGCTGGCGTTTCTGGTCACCGTCGACCATCCGGAGCTTTTCGCCACGCTGCCGGCGATTTCACCCACCGGCACTCTCACCTACGTACCGCTCGAGATGGTCGAGGGGACGGCCACGGTTTCGGTGCGGCTGATGGACGGCGGCGGCACCACCAACGGGGGCGTCGATACGTCGCCGCTCCAAATGTTCCAGATTCAGATCGAGGCCTCCTGCGGATTCGAAAACGGCGGCCAAGGCTGGACCACCAGCGAAAACGGCGGAACCGACCCCGGCCGGGGCAGTGTGAACCTGAGCGACGCCGGCGCGCTGCTCCGCGAGGGCAATTCGTTCCGGGTGGGAATCGACCGCGAGTTCGCCTTGCCGGGCGACCTGTCGCAGCTAATGCTGAGTTTCAGCGAACTGAGTTTCGATACCACGGCGACCGGCGAGATTCGCGATGCCTTCGAGATCGCCCTCCTGGACGACCAGGGGCAAAGCGTAGTGGCCACGGTCGGCTCGGGGCTCGATGCCATCTTCAACGCCACCGAGGGCATTGCCCAGCTACTGGCCCCCGGCGTCGTGCTCGACGGCCAGATGCTTTCGATCTTCTTGGATCGGAGCCTGGTGGGCGACTCGGTACACGTGGTTGCCCGGCTAGTCAATAACGATGCCGACCAGAACACCAGCGTCCGAATTACCTGCGTGCAGCTGGTAGCCGTCGAGCAAATGCCCCCGCTGCCAGGGCCGCTGGCCCTGGAGCAAATCGTGGGCCCGCTCCGTACCGGCGGCACCAGCGAAACCAACACCAATACGCCCAGCGGTGCAACTAGCGGGTCGACTAGCGGGGGGGCAACGGACGCAGGGGCGGGCAGCGCCGCGCTGAACCCTGGGGTTGCGGGCGTGGCGGGAAGCGCCGGCGTGGCCATGCAAAACGTGGTTGCCCAGATTCCGGCCGCGCAGGCGCCGGCGGCCATTCAGCAACTTGCCAATCTGCCCTCGGCCGACAGCCAAGGACGCGAGTTCTGGGTCTCGTTTCCCGGGGGGCTGCACGAACAGGGCACCCCGGAAAAAAGCCTCTTCATTGCCGGCAATGTGGCCACGCAAGGCTACGTCGAGGTGCCGGGGGTGGGGTTCCGGGTCGAGTTCCAGGTGCTGCCTGGCCAAGTAACGACGATCGTGCTGCCCCCCGACGTGGAGGTGGAAACCAGCGCGGTGGTGCAAGACCTGGGCGTGCATATCGTCGCCGACGACGACGTAAGCGTGTACGGACTGCACCGCTTGCTGTTCACGACCGATGCCTTTCTGGCCCTGCCGGTCGACGCCCTAGGAACCGACTACCTGAACCTGGGTTACGTCAATAGCAATGTCATCAACGGTTCGCAGGTCACCTTGGTGGCGACCGAAGACAATACCCAAGTTCATATCGTGCCATCCCCCACTTCGCTGTCCACAAATCAGATCAATGGCGGGTTTTACGACGCCGCGCGGCGCTTGCTGGCCGACCTGAACGGTACCAACGACTACGGCATTTTCACGGTGACCCGAGCGGGCGATTACCAGTTGAACGTTGGGGGGCGCAGCCGCGAGGTGGCCGGCAGCTACCAGGTGCGGATGATCGACGTGGACCAGGCGGCGGTGCCGATCCAGTACGGCCAGCGCCGCGAGGGAGCGTTTACGCTGGGCCTGGAGACCTATGTATTTAGCTTTCAAGGAGCCGCCGGCCAGCGGATTATCTACGACGGGCTCGATTTCGAACGCGACAACACCACGGCCCAGATCTTAACGCCCAGCGGCAACCAGATCGCGTCGATCAATGCCGACGACGATTCCAGCGTGCTCACGCTGACCGAGACGGGAAACTACCTGATCCTGCTGCGGGGTGGCGTGCCGCCGGGGGCCGACTACGCGTTTCGTCTGCTCGACTTGGCCGACGCCCCGCTGGTGGCTTCGGGCCAGGAGATCACGGCCGACCTCAGCGGCGGTAAAGGGATCACGCTCGTGCAGGTCGCCGCCGAGACGGGCGACAACTGGGCCTTCGACACACTCGAGGGCATTCGATTCAACGTCGGTATCAACTGGCTCTCGCCCACCGATCGCCCAGTCGCGCCGGGCTTTTTCGTCGAGGACGGCACACCGACGCTTTTTTCCGAAACGGGCAACTACACCCTGATCGTCAGCGGCCAGGGAGGGTCGACCTCGTTTAAGTATCGCGTGCTCGATGCGTCGGTGGCGCCCGTGCTCTCGGCCGGAAGTATCGTCAATACTTCCGTCGATACGGGTCAGCAACAGTTGCTGTACCGCATTCCGGCCACGGCGGGGCAGACGCTGACCCTGGCCAACCTGGGGCCCAGCCCGACCAATCAGAAGCTCTGGCATCTCTTCAAACCCGACGGCACCCTGCAGCAAAGCGCCGGGTTCCAGCAGGGCTTCAGCACCACAGTTGCTTTCGACGGCACCTACCTGCTCCAGGTGAATACCTCGCTGACCACGCCGGTCAACTATCACTTTCAGCTCAACGTTAGCCAGCCCCCCAGCGTGGTACCCAGCGGGTTGGGAACGGAGCAAACCATCAACGTGCCGGGGGGCACCACGCAAACCTATAACTTCACCGCCAGGGCGGGCACGGCGCTGTACCTGGACAGTCTCGACGACCAAGACACCGGGATGCAGATTCAGATCGATTCGGCGGACGGCACTTTCGTACTCTTCACCAACGAAATCGGCGACTCGGGACCGTTCTATCTGGCCGACTCGGGCGAATACCGTTTGACCGTCTTCGGAAACAACGTGCCCGGCGGCGGCAGCTACCGCTTCCGCCTCCTGGACATCGCCGCGGCGTCGATTCCATTGACCTTGGGAGACGAGATCGACGAAACGCTGGCCAGCGGCCGGGCAGCCACGGTCTATCGATTCGAGGCCCAGGCCGGCGCCCCTTACTTGTACGACTCGCTCGAGGTCGACAGCGACGAGGTCTACAAGGTGCTCTGGGCGCCGAACGCCGAGTTCCTTGTCGTTAACAACGCCGACTTCGACTGGGGGATCCGGGCCAAGGTTTCGGGAACCCATTACCTGATCCTGGCCCCCTACGTGGCCAGCGATGCCAACTTCCGCTTCCGCCTGCACGACACCAGCGCCGCCCCGTTGCTCATGCCCGGCCAGACGGTATCGGGCACCTTCCCAACCGGGCGAGAGCAAGTGATCTATCGCGTCGAAGGGTTGGCCGGCCAGCGGCTGGCCTACGACACGCTCGACACCGACGCGGATACCGTCTCCGTGGGCATGTTTTCGCCCACCGACACCCAGGTGTTCGGCGGCAACGCCGCGACCGACGTGTTGCCGACGACCCTGCCGTTGGACGGCAGCTATTTCCTGTATGTCAATTCGAACAGCGCTGCCGGATCGGATTACGCGCTGCGGTTGCTGGATTTCGCCGATGCCGAGCCGCTGGTGCTGGGGGCAACCACGGCCGGCACCCTCGACTCGGGCCCGGCCATGAAGCTCTACACTTTCCCAGGCCAGAGCGGACAACGCGTGCTGTACGACTGGCTCGACGCCAACACCACCACCGCCCGGGTGCGGCTCTACGGGCCGCGCGGGAACCAACTTTGGGATTCTCAGGCAATCGAGGACCGGGCCCCGTACACGCTGCCCGACAACGGCGACTATGTCGTGGCGATCGTCGGCAACGACGCGGCGCCGGCGAATTACCGGTTTCGACTGTTCGACGCCTCGGCCGCGCCAGCGATCACCCTGGGAGACGTGTTTAGCGGCGACCTGCCTGCGTTCGGGCAGACGGTGTACCGGCTGCCGACCGTCGAGGGCTTCCGTTCAATCTTCGATGCCCTGGCCCCCGATGGCGAGAACGTCCGCGTGACGTTCTATGGCCCGGACGACAACAGCATCACCTCCTGGGATACCAACTCCGATTTCAGCGTGCCGCAAACCCAGCAGCGGGGCGATTACCTGGCCGTGGTCGAAAACAACCTGGCCGTGCTGGCCGATTACCAATTCCGCTGGATGGATCCCAGCACCGCGCCGCTGGCCACCACCGGCAGCGAGCTGGCGGGCAGCCTTCCCACGGGCCAGGACTCGGTGTTTTACCGAATACCGCTCGAGGCCGGCGGCGGCCTGCTTTTAGACGGCCTGGAAGCCGACGGCGACAACGTACGCGTGCGGCTGATCAGCCCCAGCCGAGATTCGGTTTTCGATCAGAATACCGACGACAACGCGGGACGATTCGTGCCGCAGGAAACCGGGATCTATACGCTCTGGATCGCCGGCCAGGTCAACGGCCCCAGCGACTACCGACTGCGGCTCATCGAGTTGGCCGATTCCCCGCCGCTGGTGCTGGGGGCCGACACCGCGCTCAGCGCGCCGCTGGGGCGCGAGACCTTTAGTTTCGCCACCGACCTGACGGCCGGACAGCGGCTTTGGATCGACAGCCTGGCCGTGACCTCGGCCGTTAGCGTTCGATTAATCGACCCGGAGGGGCGCGACCTGCAGACCGGCAGCTTCTCGGGAGACCAGGGCCCGGTGACGGTCGAAGCCACGGGGCGGCACTACCTGATTCTTTCGACCAACTCGGCAACGCCGGTCGACTTGCGGTTTCGCCTGCTCGATGCGGCCGACGCGCCGGAAATTGCCGCGGGGCCAGCCATCGACGCCGTGCTCAATCCGGGTCGGGGGCGGCAGTTGTACCAATTCGCTGCCACGGCTGGGCAGCGGCTCACGTTCGACGCGCTCACGGCCGGGCTCAACGCCGCGGGCACCTGGATTGTTTACGACGGCTTCAATCGCCTGGTGGGGGGCAACACGGGGCTGTCGACCGATTTTTCGTTCTTGGTCCCCGCCGACGGCGATTACTGGCTGGTGGTCAACGGCCAGGCCGCGACCGACGACGTGGCCTACAGCTTTGCACTGTCGGCGGTCGACCCCGCACCGGTCGCCACGGCCGGGCTCAACCTCGAACGGTCTGGAACGATCGCCCCCGGCGGGCAAGACGCCTACAACTTCACCGGCACCGCCGGCCTGCCGGTGATGTTCGACAGCCTCGATGTGACCAACGACGGCCTGCTCGTTTCGCTGCGCAGTCCTACGAACCAGCTCATTTTCAATTTGGGTGAAATCACCGACTCGACCCCGTTCGTGTTGCCCGAATCGGGCCAGTACACGATTACGGTGCAGGGCACGACACCGGCGTCGACGGGCACCTATCGCTGGCGCATGCTCGATTTTTCGGCTGCCCCGCTTTTGAACTTGGGAGCGACCGCCAGCGGCACCCTCGATACGGGGCGCGAGGTGCAGGTGTACCGGATGCTGGGCAGCCCCGGCGATCGCTGGCAATTCGATTCGCTCGACGGTGACGGCGAACCGATCAATGGGGAACTGCTCGCGCCGTCGCTGGGCAGTTTTGGCCAGTTCAACTCGAATTTCGACCCTACCTCGGCCACGCTCACCGATACGGGAACCCACTACCTGTTGCTCCGCGGAGCCGGCACGACACCCCTCGACTACGCCTTCCGGGTTCTGGATCTCGACGCGCTGCCGACCCTGCCCTTGGGCCAGGTACAAGCAGGAGACCTGCCCACCGGGCGCGACCTGATGGCCTGGCAATTCGAGGGGGTCGCCGGCCAGCGAATCGTGTACGACGGCCTCGACGGCGACAACGACCCGGTCTCGTTCCTACTGCGCGGTCCGGCGGGCAACACCATCGTCAGCGACAATGCCGATGGCAACCGCTTCTCAATCCTGCTGCCCGACACGGGTACCTACCGCCTGGAGATTTCCGGCGGGGTCAACACCCCGACCGACTACGAATTTCGCGTGCTCGACCCGAGCACCTTTCCGGTGATCTCGCTGAACACGCCAACCGCCGTCGATTTACCCGATGGGCGGGCTCTGGGCGGCTACCGCTTCACGGGCCAGGCCGGCCAGTGGTGGCAGTTCCTCAGCGACTGGCTCTATACCGACCGCTCCCAAGATTCCTGGACCGTGCTCGGCACGGGCGGGGTTGCGTTGACCGGCACGAACCTGTTCAACGCGATCAACGTCATGCTGCCCAACGACGGCGAGTACTGGCTCATCGTTTCGGGCAACACCAATTTCGAATCGCTCGGGTTTGGCTTCACGCCGCGGCTGCTTAACGACCCGGCCCGCGCCGATACGCCGCTGAACGCCACGCAAACGGTCGCCTTGGCGGTTGGCCAGCAGCAGCTACTGAATTTCAGCGGCCAGCCCGGACAGCGATGGCTGCTGGACAGCCTTTCGTCGAGTTTCCGCATTCCCGAACAAACCGTGGTGCTCAATCGCGGCGAGACCTATCAACTGCGCGACACGGGCGCGGCGCCCACCGACCTGTCGGGCACCGCCATCACGGCCGACAAGCCGATCGCCGTGTTCGGCGGCCACCGCGGCCCCAACATTCCGCCGGGCTTCGTGGCGGTCGACATCATCATCGAGCAACTGCCACCCGAGGAGACCTGGGGCCGGCAATTCGTCACCATGCCGCTGGCCACCCGCACCAAGGGAGACACGTTCCGTTACCTGGCCTCGGTCGACGACACCATGGTGCGGGTCAACGGCCAGCTAGTGGCCACGCTCGACCGCGGACAATTCTTCGAGCAGATTCTTACCGGGCCGTCGGTCATCGACTCGGACAAGCCAATCCTGGTCGCCCAGTACTCCAACGGCTCGCAGTTCGACGGCGTCACCTCCGACCCGTTCATGATGTTGATTCCGCCCTACGAGCAGTTCCTCAGCTCGTACACCGTTTCCACGCCGGCCACCGGGTTCGAGAGAAACTTCATCAACCTGATCGTGCCGGCGCAGGCCGTGGGGCTCGTCGAGCTGGACGGCCTGGCCGTGCCCGCCGATCAGTACCTGGCGATCGGCACCAGCGGGTTCTTCGGCATTCAGCTACCCGTCGAGCTGGGCTCGCACGACCTGTTCGGGCCGCTGCCGTTCGGGGCCTTTATGTATGGGTTCTCCAACTTCGATTCTTACGGTTACCCCGGCGGGCTGTCGCTGGCGCCGGTGGCCAGCGCCAGCCAACTCGATCTGACGCCCCCGGAGGTCGACGCCTTGCCGGGCACCACCGCCACGCTCCAGGCCCGGGTGCTTTCCTCAAACAACGAGCCTCTGGCCGGGGTGCGGGTCGATTTCGTCGTGGCGGGGGTTCACCCGCAGAACGGGTTCGCCTTTACCGACGAAGACGGCATCGCGCGATTCAGCTACCAGGGCAGCCTGCTGGGCGACGACACCGTGAGCGCCACCGTGGGCAACCTGAGCGATCTTTCAACCGTTCGCTGGACCACGGCGGTGGGCGCGCCAACGCTGGAACTTTTCTCGCCGGAAGACGGGCTGCTCGTGACCGCCGGCACGGCGCTCGTGGCCTCGGGCCTGGCCACCGCCGACGCGCCGCGCACCGCGATCGTGCTGGTCACGGTTAACGGCCAGCCGGTCGATGCCTTCGACGCGGCGGGCAGCTTCTTCGTCAAGCTGGCGATCGGCACTGGCGAGAACGTGTTCGACTTCGTGGCCTACGATTCGGCCGGGCAGACGGCCACCGCCCGATTGACGATCGAGGGCCGCGAAGCCCCCACGGGCAACGTCGATTTCGCCCGCTTCGCCGACGTGTCGGCCAGTTTCGTTCCCGAATACGCCCGCACTTCGCTGAACGATCGCCGCGACATTCTGCATGCCCAGGTAGCCGTTCGCAACGACGGCCAGTATCCGGCCAGCGCGCCCCTGCTAGTGGCCATTGCCAATCTCAGCGACCCGACGGTTCGGGTGCTCGAGGCCGACGGAACCACCCCCGACGGGCTGCCCTATTACGATTTCACCGGGCTGGTAACCGGCGGAACCCTGGCACCTCGCTCGCGAACCGGGCAGTTAGATGCCTCGTTTTTCAACCCTTCCGGAGGGCGATTCACCTACGATTTGATCTTCCTGGGCGTATTGAACGAGGCCCCTCAGTTCACCAGCGTGCCCCGGCTCGAGGCACTCGTCGAGCGGCCGTATCGTTACCAGGCCGTCGCGGCCGACACCGACGGCGAGCCGCTTACGTTCGCCCTGCTAAGCGGGCCGGCGGGAATGACCATCGATGCCGCCACGGGGCTGCTGGCTTGGACCCCCACGGCCGATCAGGTGGGCAATGTCGATGTAGTGCTCCAGGTTGTCGATGGTCGGGGAGGCACCGGCGAGCAGCGGTTTACCCTTTCGGCCCGGGTGGCCCCGCCCAATCGGCCGCCCGCCTTCACGACTTTGCCCGTGGTCGTGGCCGGAGCGACGGCGCCGTATTCGTACCCGGCCCAGGCGATTGATCCCGACGACGACACGATCCGTTACGAGTTGCGCGATGCGCCTGCCGGCATGGCGGTCGACCCCCAAACCGGCGAGGTCACCTGGCTGCCCACCGCCCTGCAACTCGGGCTCCACCGCGTGGAGCTGGCCGCCGTCGACCCCAGCGGCGCCGCCAGCACCCAGGTGTTTACGGTCTGCGTCGGCGCGGCGCCCGGCAATCGCGCCCCGCTGGTGCTAAGCCAGCCGCCCACCAGCGCCGTTCCGGGCGAGGGGTTTGCCTACGCCGTGCGGGCGATCGACCCCGACGGCGATTCGCTCACTTACCAATTGAGCCAGTTTCCCGGTGGCATGACGATCAGCCCTGACGGGGTTCTGACCTGGGCGCCCTCCACGGCCGACTTGGGGCCGCACCTGGTCGGGATCGTGGTTCGCGACCAGCGCGGCGGCGAGACGACACAGGCCTTCACGCTGGAAGTGGCGGCGAACCAGCCGCCGATCATCAACTCGGCACCGATCACCACGGCCCAAGTGGGCCAAACTTACCAGTACGATGTTCAGGCCAGCGACACGGACGACGCCGCGCTGCTTTATGAACTGGTTTCGGCCCCCTCGGGCATGTCGATCGACGCGGCGCAGGGGCTCATCACTTGGCAGCCAACGGCCAGCCACTTGGCCGAGCAATTTGTCGAGGTGGCCGTAAGCGACGGGCGCGGCGGGCGCGATGGCCAGACGTTTCTCGTCGCGCTGGCCGGCGGCGCGCCGGTGCTGGGCAATCCGCTCCCCAGTTTCCAGAGCCTGCCCCCCACCCTGGCCCGCGCGGGCGAGCCCCTGGTGTACCGCCCCCGGGCCTACGACCCGCAGGGAGAATCGCTCGCCTTCGACCTGTCGTTCGGTCCGGCCGGCATGGCCGTCGATCCGCTCGATGGAGCGCTGGCCTGGGTTCCCACGGCCGACCAGCTTGGAACCCAAACCGCGGTGCTTCGGGTGCGCGACCCTGCCGGCGGTGTGGCCCTGCAATCGATCGAGCTCACCGTATTGCCGGCCAATAGCCCGCCGGTGTTCGCGCCCGACACGGCCTCGCTGCAGGTGGCGGTGGGCGTGCCGCTCGAGTGGCGGATCGCCGCACAGGATGCCGAGGGAGATTCGCTTTCGTTCACGCTCATTGCCCCTCCGATCGGGGCACTACTGGCTTCGGTGGCCGGCGACCCCAGCGCCACCTACTTGCGCTGGACTCCCACCGCGGGCCAATTGGGGGTGCACACCATCCGGATTCGGGTCGAAGATGCCCAGGGCGGATCGGCCGAGCGAGCGCTGATGGTCGACGTAGTAGCCGCTCGCGCGAACAGCGCCCCGGTTTGGTCGGTCGAGCCGCGGACGTCGATCGCGCTGGGTCGCACCTATTACTTCCATGCGGCGGCCGACGATCCGGATGCCGACCCCCTGCGCTATTCGGTCGTGACGGGGCCGGCCGGAATGGCGATCGACAGCGTTACCGGCCGCTTGACCTGGACCCCCAACTCGACACAAAGCGGCCCCAACCTGGTGCGGCTGCTGGTCGACGACTCGCGCGGTGGCACGGCCGAATTGGCCTTTACGCTCGAGGTGACCAACACCGACGCCAACCAGACGCCAATCATCGGCCTGACGGCCGCCACGGTCGGCGCGGTGGCCGGTCGCCCGCTGGCCCTGCAACTGTCGGCGAGCGATCCCGATTTCGACCCCTTGGCCTGGACCCTAGCCTCGGCCCCCCAGGGTATGTCGATCGACCCCTGGACCGGGCTGTTGCTCTGGACCCCGGGCGAGTCGCAGCTCGGCCCCCAAACCGTAACGGTCGAGGCGAGCGACCCCTACCTGGCCTCGGCCCAGCGCACCTTTACGGTGTTGGTGTCGTGTGTCAACTTGCCGCCGGCGATTCTCTCGCGTCCGCCGACCTCGGCCGTGGCCGAACAGGCCTATTTGTACGCGGTACGGGCCAGCGATCCGGAGAACGATCCGCTCAGCTTCCAGCTCGAGAGCGCGCCAACCGGAATGACAATCGACCCGGTGACCGGACTGATTCGCTGGACACCGTCGCCGGGAGACGTGGGGCCCTCGAGCGTGGCCGTGCGCGTTTTCGACGCCGACGGCGCCAGCGATGTGCAGCGGTTCGAGCTGGAGGTGGCCGCCAATATCTTCAATCAGCCGCCGCTGGTAGTTTCGCGCCCCGTGTACCGCGCGGCGCTCGACGCCGATTACCAGTACCAGGTGCGCGGCCGCGACCCCGAGGGACAATCGCTGGCCTTCGCCTTGGTAAGCGGGCCGACAGGCATGGTGATCGACCCGAATTCCGGGCTGATTCGCTGGACCTCCGCCACGGGCGGAAACCACGGGGTGACCGTTGCGGTGCAAGACCCCGCCGGCCTGCGGGGAACGCAATCGTACACGCTGATCGTCAAGCCGAATCAGCCGCCGCAGATTACCTCCACGCCGGTTCTTTCCGTTACGGCCGGACGAACCTACGGGTACGACGTGGTGGCAACCGATCCGGATGGCGACACCCTCGCTTACCAACTGGTTTCGGGCCCCCAGGGACTGGCAATCGACGAACTGGGCCGGCTGCACTGGAGCACCAGCCCGGCCGATCTCGGGGCGCACCCCGTCCAAGTGCAAGTGACCGATCCGCACGGAGAATCGGCGACCCAGAGCTTTGTGATTACGATCGCGCCCGACAACGAAGCACCGCGCGTGGCCATTACGCTGAGCGCCTATCGGGTTGCCCAGGGAAGCAGTGTAACGGCCATGGTTTCCGCGACCGACAACGTGGGCGTGGTCGGACTGACGCTGTCGATCGACGGCCAACCGCTGGTGCTCGACTCGCAAGGCAGCACGGTGCTGACCGCCGCGGCGCTGGGCCAGCGCCAGTTGCTGGCAACCGCGGTGGACGCCGCCGGGCTCGAGGCCCAGGCTCAGGTTACGCTGCAAGTGTACGACCCCAGCGACGTGGCGGGCCCGGTGGTCGATATTACCGCTCCGCCCCCGGGCACGCTGGTCAGTTCGCTCACCGATATTGTCGGAACCGCGAGCGACCCCAATCTCGAGTCGTACGTGCTGCAGTATGCCCGGGCCGACCTGGTCGACCCGGCCGACCCGCTGGCCGACGACCCGGACTATGTCACCTTTGCCCAGGGAACCAGTTCGGTAACCGCAGGGCTGCTCGGCGTGTTCGACCCCACGCTGCTGACCAACGATCGCTACCTGGTGCGTTTGTTGGCGACCGACCAGGCGGGCAATCGCGCGGCCGAGTTGCTGCCGCTCGATGTAACCGGCAATCTGAAGCTGGGAGAGTTTCATTTCACCGTGACCGACCTGGCCGTGCCGCTGGCCGGAATTCCGATCGAGGTGAACCGCACCTACGACACGATGCAGGCGAACGAGGAAGGCGATTTCGGCTACGGCTGGCGCCTGGGGGTGCAAGATGCACAGATTCGCGAAACGATTCCGGTCGCGCCGAACGAATACCTCGACAGCCTGTTCGTCAATCCTTTCCAGGTAGGTGCCCGGGTCTACCTGACCGGTCCTGACGGGCGCCGGCTGGGCTTTACCTTTGCGCCAACGGCTCAGTTCAGCCTGTTTGGCGGCGGTTACCTGTTGCCCCGGTTCCTCCCCGATCCGGGCGTGGTCGAAACGCTGGAGATCGACCCCACGCCGCTGGCGGTGTTGTATCCCGATGGCGGGCTGGGCGTGCACCTGCTGGGCTTTCCGTTCAACCCGCGCACCTATCGGCTCACCACGCGTGACGGGCTGACCTATGAATACGACCAGTTCGACGGGCTGCAGAGCATTACCAATCGCAATGGGGTGAAGCTGACCTATACCGAAGATGGAATTTTCAGTTCCACGGGCGCCAGCGTCGAGTTCCTGCGCGATGCGCGGGACCGGATTACCGAGGTGGTCGACCCGGCGGGCGTGTCGATTCACTACGCCTACAACGCCGCGGGCGACCTGGTGAGCGTAACCGATCGCACGGGGCTGACCACCAGCTACGGATACTTGCCGGCGCGGGCCCATTATTTGACGACCATCGTCGACCCGATGGGCCACGTCGACGAGGTGGCCGAGTTCGATGCCCAGGGGCGGCTGCTAGCGCTTTCCGACGCGCTGGGGAGCCGGCAATCGGTGGTGTACGACCCGTCGGGCCGCACGGAAACCACCCGCGACGCGTTGGGCAATGAGACCACCAACTTCTACGACGAACAGGGGAACCTGATTCGGGCCGTTGACCCGCTGGGGAATGTGCGCGAGTTTACCTACGATTCGTTGGGAATCGCCACTTCAGAGACCGACGGCAACGGGAATACAACCCAGTGGACGCACGATGAGCGCGGCAATGTGCTCAGCCTGACCGATGCGGCCGGCGGCGTGTATCAGTCGACGTTCAATTCACTGAACCAAACCTTAAGCACCACCGACCCTCTGGGCCGCCAGGTGCGGTCGATCTACGACGCCAGGGGCAATCTGGTAGCCCTGATCAACGCGGCGGGGGTAATGAGCACGGCGGCGTACGATTCGGCCGGCCGGCCCACCGAGGTTCGCGACTCGGAGGGAAATACCACCCGGTACGTGTACGAGGCGTACTTGCCGAACCCGACGAAGATCATCCGGCCGGATGGCGCCGTGGTCTCGATGGAATACGACGCGCTGGGCCAGGTGACGCGCTATGTCGACGAAAACGGAGCTGCTCGCGAGTACACCTACGACGCCAGCGGCCGGCCTCTCACGCAGCGCGATGGGAACGGCGAGATCACCACGTTTGGCTATGAGGGGCACCGCCTGGTTTCGCTCACCGACCCCCTCGGACGAACCCGGCGCTACCTGTACGACGACGCGGACCGCCGCGTGGGCGAGGTCGATCCGCTCCTGGGAACTCGCGAGATTGTGTACGACACCGCCAATCGGGTCATCGCCGAGCGAGATCAGAACGGCCTTTTCCGAACCGTGACCTACGACGCCAACGGAAAGGTCACCTCGCTGAGCGATCCGCTGGGAAACACGATCGAATATCGATACGACGCCGCGGGCAACGCCACCTCGGTCACGGATCCGATGGGCGGGGTCACTCAGTACGAATACGACGCACTGGGTAATGCCACCCGCACCACCGACGCGTTGGGGTCAAGCACGCAGTTTATCTACGACGCGGTCGGCAATCTGGTCAAGATCATCGACCCGTTGGGTGGGGTTTCCACGGTCGCCTACGACTCGCTGAACCAGGCCGTTACGCTTGTCAACCCGCTGGGTGGTGTAACGACGAACACGTACGATGACTTGGGCAATCTCACCTCAATCACTTACGCTGACGGATCGATCCGTCGATTTGAGTACGACTCGCGCGGAGGTCTGGCCCGCCGCATCGAGGCCGACGGAGGCATTACCACTTACCAGCGCGACGGCCGGGGCAACACGGTGGCCATCACCAACCCCTTGGGCCAGACCACCCGCTACGTTTACAGCAATGCGACCGAGCCGGTCTCCGACGACTTAGGATTGCGCACGCTCGATAAGGGTACCCGGCCCAATCAACTCGTCGAAGTGATCAACGCCCAGGGTGCGAAGACCACGTTCACGCGCGACGCCGCGGGCCAGGTGGTGGCCGTCACCGACGCTCTGGGGAACACCGCGCAATACGAGTACAACGCGCTGGGCCGTGTCGTTGCCGCGACCGATGCGGAGGGGGGCGTCACCTCGTACACTTACGACGGCGTCGGCAACTTGCTCAGCCTGACCGATCCGGTGGGCAACATAACCCGATACGAATACGACGCGGCCGGTAATCTGGTCGTGCAAACCGATCCCCTGGGCAATGCTACGACTCATGCCTACGACGCGGCGGGCAATCGCACCTCGGTCGTCGACCGCCTGGGGAGGCAGCGCGAGTTTTCATACGACTCACTCGGCCGTTTGGTGAGCGAAACTTGGGTTGACCAGGGGGTCGCCGTTCGGACGATGTCGTTCGAATATGACGCGGTCGACCAACTCACTTTCTCCACCGATCCGGCCGCTTCATATCGAAAGACCTACAACGCCCTGGGAGGGATAACCAGCGTCGACAACCTGGGAACTCCCGGTACTCCCCGCACCGTCTTGTCCTACACCTACGACGTCGACGGCCGACTGCTGACCGCCAGCGACCAGACAGGCGTTACCGTCAGCAGTACTTATAACGTGGCGGGCGGCCTCGCCTCGCGCAGCTGGTCGGGACCATCGCTTCCACCCGCCCGAGTCGACCTGGCCTACGATCTGAACGGGCAACTTGACCAGGTGACTCGCTTCGCCGACCTGGCCGGCGCTACCCGAATCGGTTCAACTGAATTGGACCACGACACTCTCGGGCGACTCGCGACGCTCACTCATCGCAATGCGCTCGATGCGGTGCTCGCGGAATACGACTTCACCTACGACGCGGCCGACCAGCTCACCAGCCTTTCTCACCACGGGCAAACCTACGGCTACCAATACGATCGCACCGGCCAGCTAGTCTCTGTCGACGCCGCCGGCGCGACCGCCGACGAAGCATTTGCCTACGATGCCAACGGCAATCGGGTAGCGCCCGATATCGTGTCGGCTCCCAACAATCAGATCGCGTCGGACGGAGAGTTCGAGTACCAGTACGACGCCGAGGGAAACCTCGTGCTGCAGCGATCGACCGCCGACGGCACAACTACCACGTTCCGTTACGACTTCCGAAATCGAATGATCGGCGCCCAGCAGCGCACCGCGGGTGGGGTCGTGCTGCACACGGTCGACTACACCTACGATGTGTTCGATCGCCGCATCGCGGTAACCGTCGACGGATTAACCACCTACTCCGTTTTCGATGGCGACAACGTTTGGGCCGATTTCGACTCGGCCGGCACTGTGCTTGCCCGCTACCTGTTCGGCCCCAGCCTGGACCAGATTTGGGCTCGATTCCGCCCGGGCGAGGGAACTACCTGGTATCTGACCGATCACCAACTCTCGGTCCGTGACCAGGTCGACGGAAGCGGCAACCTGGTCAACCATATCGAGTACAGCGCCTTTGGGCAGGTGCTGAGTGAAACAAACCCCGCGGCCGGCGACCGCTTCAAGTTCACCGGGCGCGAGTACGAGGCCGTTCTGTCGCTCTATTATTATCGCGCCCGAATGTACGATCCGTCGCTCGGCAGATTCCTGAGCGAGGATCCGTTCGGTTTCGAGTCGGAAGACACCAACCTCAAGCGGTACGTGCTGAATCGCCCGAACACGCTGATCGATCCGATGGGCTTGCAGGCCATCGCCTCGTATGGCGGGGTTCAGCTTGCGTCGATTGCGCAAACCGCGATCCTGCTGGAGCCGGGTTTCGCCGATCAGGAGATCGACATTCGCCAGGCCTGCTTTCAGTTCCACGCCAAGACGATGGCGATCACGGTCGTGGGGACCGACGTCGCTGCCATTAACGCCGCCAACTACGGTATCGCGGCGATCGTCCTCCAAGGCATCGCCGATTTCATGTCACGCACCGACGTGAAGCAAGATACCGAGATCCACCGCATCGACGGGCTTCCGGTCGGAATTCTCTATTCGGCCGTCGGCATTACGGCCGAACAGGCCAATGCCCTGGGACAACTCGCCAAGACCCTGCCGGGGAATTCGAAAAAACTTGGCGACAACATCCTAGCGATTCCAGAGAAGGCCTTTAACCTGGATTTGATCAAGAAGGGGCCGCGGATGGTTTGGCGGCACCATATTGTCGAGGCGGGTCGCAGCAACGCCTGGGCCGAGGCATCGCGCACCATCCTGGCCAAGATCTGCTGCAACGACATCAACGGCGCGTTCAACGGGATCTTACTGCCCAAGAATCTCGACGCGCGCGTGCCCGGCTCGAGCATTCTTCCGCACTCCGCGACGCTTACGGCGGCATACTCGCAGGCCGTCTTCCAGCGGTTGATTACCGCCTACGCAAAGGGAGGCGCCGATGGCGTGAAGAAGGAGATCGACACGATGTACCAGTTCTTCCTCACCGGATACAAGTTCTGGTAGACCCAGCCACACGGCCCCCCCTAACCACGCCGAATCGGTTGGGCCTCGAATCGAATTCGATCGCGAGAGAAATCCGTCGCGCCGAACCGGGCTGCCGGTGCAGGCGGCCGGCGATATAGCCGCCCCGGCTGGCGCCGTGTCGGTTCCGGGCGCGGTTCCGCCGTTCGGCAGCAATAACCCACGATCGTGGGTTGCCCCGCGGCGGCGAATGCTTCGGTCGCCTGCGTGGCCGCAGCACGATCAGACCCAAGCGCTCGGATCGAAAGCCGCGCGACGCCCTCGGGCAGGCCGTCGGACGAAACCACCACCTCGTCGCTCTCGTTGAACCGATACAGCTGCGCCAGGAGCTGACCTACGGTCATCGTGCCGCAGCTCGTGGGAAAGGGCGTGCTCATGCTCGTCGCGCTCCCAGAATTGGGGCGACCGGTGTTCCGCAAGCATTGCGTCTCCAAGTCGCCTATTCTGCAATGCGAAAACCAGTTCCACATGTTTCGGAGCACCTGGCGCAGGCAGCCCCAGCCAAAGGGCGGATGGGGCGCGGCCTGCCGACCGCTGGGCGGCGAACCACGGGTTTAAGCTCCGCGCCCGGTACCAAATAGCCTCATCGGCTGCTGATTGAGTCGCCACTGCCCCCCCAGGAGCATGCGGCCGAAAGCGCCGTCGCTCTTCGCTCAGGGCGCCACGCCGGGCTGCCGGGCCTGCCAGTACCGATTCGAATCGACCTCCAAGGCGGTAAGCCAGCCGCCGTAACAGCAACCGGTATCTATACAGACAACATGCCCCAGATCGAGCACGCGGAAATCGCGCTGGGCGGTATGCCCCACGATGACCCGTTTCCTCGAAACGTGCGGCCCTGGGTAGGGCGGCTCGAGCCGCCGATGCACCAGCAGCGAACGGTCGCACGCCTCGAGGGGAACCTCGGGGTCGTAATTGGCATGAGCAAACAGGTGGGTTGGCGACTGGTAACTGAGTCGACAGCCCTCGAGGAACCGAACATGGGCCTGGGGAATGTTGCCCAGATCAAGTTCCGGGCCGTAGGAGGCCAAGGTCGCTCGGTTCGCCCGGTCGTTGGCCCAAGCGCGATCGGGCGCCTTAACCAGCGTCAGCAGTCGCTCGTCGTGGTTTCCCAAGAGCGGAACGAGCCGGCACCGCTCGGCCAGGGCCAGCAATTGCTCGATGACACCCTGGGTGTCGGGTCCGCGGTTCACATAGTCGCCCAAGGTCACCAGGGTATCGTGGGGCTGGGGAGCAATCTGCCGAAGCAGTTCGGCAAGCGCCGCGGCACAGCCGTGGATGTCGCCGATCGCGATCGTCCGGCCGCGGGGATTTCCGGAGGGGGCCTCGTCCGTCATGGTCGAGCGGCGACCTTTCGCAGCCCCGCCCTGAGACACCAGAGGGGGATGTCAATCCAACGTTCCAGCGGGGCTCATGGCCCCAGCCCCTGGCCGTGTCCATCGGTTCACGCCAGGCAGTCGCATTCTAGGCCTGGCTGGCCCGAACTCCGAAGGGCGGAGCTTAAGCCGCCTCGCCCAGCGAGCCCACGGAGGCCGACTAGCCAGCCCTGAGTGGTCTGGCCCCAAAACCAAGTGCGGGGGGAACTGGACCGAGGCCTGTTCTCGATCGCCCAAAATAGGTCGAAATTTCTTTGACACGAATCTCGCCCATCGCTAGCATCCTTGGGCATTCTTAATTTCGTTAAGGTGCCGCCGGCCCCCCAGGGGTCGGTGGCCGGGGGCTCCCAAACCCTCTGGCGAAATGGGGTGCGTTGGGCTGCGGAAAGGACCCAAACCGCGGGCCTGAGCCGAGGGTTCAAGCCGGGCTAAGGGGTTTCGCTGTGCGAGTCGCTTGGCCGGCGCCGTGAAAACCACGGGGCCGCCGAGAAATGGGTTTCGCGAGGCCTGGGAGTGGAAAGTAAGAATTTTCCCTGCTAGGTATATTGTTTTTGCGGCGGAGGGTAACCTAAAAGCTGTTGGCTCGTGGGCAGTTTCGCTCGACGCGGATCTCGGATCCTCTGGCCGGAATGCGGACCGGTACGCGAGGCGCCACGACCCAAATTGCTCGATCGACGTTCTGCACCTTGGTTCCTGCTGGCGGAATAGGCTCTCGAGGTTGCGAAGCTTTGGTTAGCTTGGCGGCCCGGGGGTAAAGGAGTGCGCTAATGCATTGTGGTACAACCCGATTGTTTGCACTTCGAAGCCTCGGCTTCGCGGCGATCTGTTGCGCCGCGTGCACTGCGCGAGCCGGATTCATGGGCGACCAGGTCGCCGTGACTCTCACCGTACACACCTCTGGCTCAGCGATTCAAAATGTCTTCTCGAACACTCCGGCCACGGTCGACGAAACCGTGGAGCTGACGGGTGTTTCCGACCCCGACAACCCCGGCGATGGGTTGGCCTGGACCGTCGATCTGGAAGACTTGGCGGTCACGCTCACCGCCTACGACGTCAACGGCACCGGGCCACAAACGGTTGATCCGATGACCTGGGTCATCACGGGACTCGACCAGATGAACATTCAGGGGGTGACGATCGACTCGCTCAACGAGTTCGGCATTACGCCCGCGCAGATTACTTTCACGGCCAACTCGATTACCGTGATAGTTCCCGAGGGGTCGCTAGCGCTGCTGCCGCTGAATGGTAGCCTGGCGACGAAACTGCACTTCATCATCCCGGAACCATCGACCCTGGTGTTGGCACTGCTGGCCTCGCTGGGATTGATCGGATTCGTGCGAAAGCGCCGCATGCGCCATTGACGCTATTAAGCGATAGCCGAGCTTCGAGCGACGAACGGCGACGGGCAACTTCCGGCGAAGTTGCCCGTCGTGTTTTTTTCCAGCGGCGGTTGCCGGCCCCCGCCCCGGTGTCGACTTCTGGAATCAGACACCAACCCCCTGGCCTAGCGCACCTGCACTGGCAGCAGGGGCGCCCTCGGTAGTTTCCAGCGGCATGGCAAATCGACCGCGACCTACGGCTCGCAACCCCCTTGGGTCGCTGTTGCTCGCGGCCTTGGTGGGGGTTCTCACGCTGGCGGCCTATGCTCCGGCCATGCAAGGGCCGCTGGTCTTCGACGACCTACCCAACATCGAGTTGAATCCGGCGCTGAAGTTCGATCGCTGGAATTGGGAAGCCCTGAGCCGGATCTTTACCGATAGCCTGCTGCGTCGCCGCCCCCTGGCCAATCTGTCGTTCGCGCTCAACCTCTTCGGCGGGGGCGACCAAGCTTTCAGACTCCACCTGACCAATGTATTGATCCACCTGGCCGCCTCGTTGCTGGCCTTCTGGCTGGCCCGGCGAACCTGGTTGCTGGCGCTCGCGCCGACCGCCGGCCACACGCCCCCAGGGGCCTCGAATCGCTCGCTCTTCGTGGGCTTTCTGGTCGCCGCGATCTTCGCCCTTCACCCGGTGCAAACCCAGGCAGTTTCCTATGTCGTTCAGCGGATGACCAGCCTGGCCACGTTGTTCTACCTGGCATCGCTCTGCGCGTTCGTCAAGGGACGGCTCGCTCCTGGCGTGGGCCGCTGGGGATGGTTTCTGGCCAGTGCTCTTTGCGCGCTCGGCTCGCTCGGCTCCAAGGAGATTGGCATCACGCTGCCTTTGGTCGCCTGGCTGTACGATGCCTGCTTCCTCCGCGAAAGCCATTGGCTAGGGGCGGCCCGGCAACGAGGGGTGGCCCTGGCCGTGGCCGCGGGGCTGGTCGTTGTGGTGGTGGCCGTCGCCTGGTGGTCGCGAACGCTGCAATACTACCAGAACCGCGACTTCACCCCGGGCCAGCGCTTGCTTACCCAGGCTCGCGTCGTCTGCCAGTACCTGGGGCTGCTCGTCTGGCCGCTCCCCAGCCGGCTGAACCTGTTGCACGACGTGACGATTTCGCGCGGCCTGTTCCAACCCCCGGCAACCGCCGCGGCGATGGGTGCCGTGCTCGCCTACCTGGTGCTGACCGTACGCATGGCGGACCGCAACCGACTGGTGTTTTTCTGCCTGGCCTGGCTGCCGATTCAGCTCGCGCTCGAATCGACGTTCTTGCCGTTGGAACTGATGTTCGAGCACCGGTTGTATTTGCCCATGTTCGGCGCGGCGCTCTGGGCGGCCTGGGCCGTCGACGCGGCCATGGTTCGTACTCCGGAAGCGGCTCGCTGGGGGGCGGCCCTGGCTTTATGCCTGGTGCTATGCCTACTCACGCACCAGCGCAACCTGGTCTGGAGCGACCCCCTGCTGCTTTGGAACGATGTGGTCGCCAAGAGCCCCAACTCGGCCCGCCCCCTGGTCAATCGCGCGGCGGTACTGGTGTCGCGAGCACAGGGGAGCGAGGCCGAGAACGACTATCGCCGGGCAACGCAACTTGCCCCCACCGACCCCGAAACCCAACTGGCGTGGGGCTCGTTTCAACTTCAACGCGGGCAAATGGCCGAGGCCGAACAAGCCTTTTCCGTGGTCGTGGAAAACGCCCGCAACGAGGGCCAGCGCGTTCCCGCCTTGCGCAATCGAGCGCTGGCCCGGCTTCAGCTTGGCCAGCGTGAACTGGCGCTGGAGGATCTGACTCGGGCCATTGGGCTGTCGCCGGGCGATGATGGAAACTACTACAACCGGGGCAACCTGCTCCGCGCGATGGGCCAGGTGCCAGCCGCGATCGACGACTACCGCGAGTGCCTGCGACTCAACGAGCAGCACGCCGCGGCGCACAACAACCTGGCGGCAACGCTGCTCGAAACCCAAGATCCGCAGCTCCGCGATGCCCACGCCGCGCTGGGTCACGCCAGGCGAGCGGCGGAACTGACCGGGTGGACCAACTGGAACACCCTCGACACGCTGGCCGCGGCATACGCGGCGACGGGCGACCTGCCCCAGGCCACCCAGTGGCAAGCCCGCGCGATCGAACGGGCGCCGGCCGAGCAGCAGCCCGACCTTCGAGCCCGGCACGCAGCCTACGCGGCGGGCCTCGCCAGCCCGGCGAAGCCCAACTGAACCGCGCCGCGCGCCGCGACAGAATTCGGCTCGCTGCCCCCCGCGCCCCGGCGGGCAACCGACCTTTGGAAAATGGGCGATGAGGGACTCGAACAGCCCCCGAAAACCAAGGGAAAAACGCCTTCGCGGCCCCGAAACGGCGCAAAATCCGGCGCACCTGGCGCACGGGGCGTCGCACCAGCGGGTCCCCCGAACAGCACCCCACCCACCCCGGTGGCTGATCCGATAGTGGCCCTGGTCGAGGCCCTCCTGCGGCTCTCGGGGGCCGACCGAGAGCGGCTAGCCCGGCTGCTGACACGGGGGCCAGGGCCGGCCGGACCAGATGGGGGAGGGCTTTGAACCTCTATGCTCCCGCTACCCAATCTCTCGACAACTCGCCTGCTCGGCGGGGGGGAGAGGCCGCTTCGCTGCGGCTTCGAAAACCAATTGAAACGACAGCCGCAATCGCTCGATTGCCCGGTGCGGCCGACCTACGCAGGAATGGAGATCTCGGCCTCGGGATGGGGGCCACAATCGTTGCTGCGCTAGAGCTGAGACAAGAACCCCAACCGGTCGATGGATGGGTCGTCGCCCTGCCCTTGCTTGTCGTCCTCATCATCGAAGAAGTCCTCATCGACCTCGGTCTCCTCGGCCAACTCGCGAAGCTTCCGCAGTTCGGCCCGATCGTGCGACCGCTCTTCGGCTCGCTGCTGAATCACCGCGTCGACCGAATGGCCGACCGATTCGTCGGCCGCCAGGCTGAGCAGAGACGATTCCCCCATCACATAGCGAGTCTGCCACTCGCGGGCTCGAGCGTCCCCGTCCCGGGCCAGCTGCACCGCCGCCTGACAAATCTCCTGCCAGACCTCGGGTGTGCAGCAGGAGGCCAGGGTTATGAGATAATCTCGCTCGACTGCCCGCCGAGGGCGACCCGGGC
>CAYNRE010000006.1:0-3767 GCA_964399535.1 uncultured Pirellulales bacterium
GGCCGATTGTTTGAATGATGTAGGAGGCCGCCAGCCGGACGCCCTCGTGCCACCATTTTGTCTCGGTGGAGTTTGGCAGGATGCCGATGGCGGTGGCCGGCGCCTGCCCCCATCCGCGATCCATCTCTGCCGCCGCCTTCACGGCCCACTCTGAGGCGCTCGAGAAGGGCGGGTTGAAGAAGGTCGATTTACCCTGCGGCCAGCGCGAGCAGAGGCCACAGGAGCATGGACCTGGCTTGACGCAAGGCCCGGAGAAGAAGTCGAAGGCAACAGCGTTGCTTGCGTCGGCCGCGGCGTCGACATCGAGGGGCCCGTACAGGTCCTGGAGCGCACTGAGGAGCCACTTCGGAGTGCGCCATTCGCCACGGAGCGCCGCCTCTTCCTGTTTTGAAAGCCCAGTCATAGTTCATCCCCTCGCTCAAGGCGGCTCAGCTCTGTAACCGAGATGTTCAGCCTGGCTGCTTCGCCGGCAATCGTGATCCCGCGAGTGATTCGGTCTTCACGCATTCGGCGCCCTGCAAGCACTCGCTGATCGCGGTCCATGGGTACTGTTTTGCGACCGCGACAGGTCCAGCATTCGACGCTGGCTGGTTCACATCCCTCTTCGCCGCGGTTGGCTAACACGTCCCTGACGCCCTTGCCAGAGCAGCCCGGGCATTCCTTGCGATCTAGCGCCTCCGCGGCCTGGAATGCTTTGCCCAGCCTGAATCCGGCGTCGAACCCCTGAGTAAAACTCACCTTGTGCCCATCGATACGACCGATCAAGTAGGCGAGGAGCACCCCTGCAAGAGAGAGGCAGAACACGAATACGCTCGTCACTACTTCCATGATGTTTAATCCCTACCTTTTCCTGTTCCTCTTCCTGTGCTGCGCCACCACGTAGCGGGGGCACCCGCACAATGCGAGGTCCCGTGTGTAGCCCGCGCACGGAGTGAGGCCGAAGCGCGTTCGCAGCCGTCGCTGTCGGCCACGGCCCTCGTAGTGAGTATCTGCTGCGTGGCCGCAGCTTTGACACTGAGATTGCCAATGAGGGCGCGGCTGCTTCATCGATGTGCCTCGTTCAGGATCAGCAGGCCGCGATGGTTCTGGTTCCGACAGCACAGCAAGAGCCACTGCTGCCCGCGGCGCTGCACCTTCGTGAGCCAACGGCACTCACGGCAGAGCGCGTACCGCTGGGCCGCGGCTGCCTCCTCGGCCGAGGCCCAATCGTTGCGGGCGATGCCCACCGTGCCCGTCATCGGTGCTGCCTCCCGTGCTCAGGGTTGGCGCTCGTCAGCGTCACCAGCCCAATCCCCGCCAGTGCCTGCTCAATCCCGCGCATCGTCAGCGGACGCGGCAGAGGCCGTATCGCCGCCTCCACCGCCACGACTGTCGACTCGATTACCGTCCCGCCGAACGCGGATACCGCGTCCACGTGGTCGCAGTTCGACGACTTTAGGCAGTGGCAGCCCATGAGCTTCAACAAGTCCGCGATGGCCTGGCGCCGGCGCTTTGCGAGTTCGTCGCCCTCGTAGGGGTCCGGCATGCCGTCCTGCAACGGAATACAGCCGTTCATGACGACACCTCCCGCCCCGTGGGCATGGCCGGCGCTGGCTCACCGTCGAGTGCCAGCCGGGCCATGTCAGCCGGGTACTGCGTCGAGCCCATCGCGTACCAGTTGCCGTCCGCGATCGCCGTCAGCCACGCACGCAGTCGTGCGTTCTCCGCCTCCCGCCCCGTGGGCATGGACGGTGGGACCTGGGCAATGATGTACCGGGCCTGCTCAGGGTTCCGCCTGATGCGGTCACGTACTGTTAGCAGCCATGCGTTCTCCGCCTCCAGCTCCGCGATGCGCGCGGAGGTGACAGCGGCCGTGTAGTCGTCAATGGCCTTGATGAGGGCGGCTGAGTCCAGCCCCTCACCGTCAGGATTCGCAAATTGCGCCTGCGACAGACCTATCGCTACGAATAGACGTTCGCGAGCGTCATCGCTCACCCGTGGCTCAGCCATGCTGCGCCTCCCCCGGCTCGAACGCGTAGCCGAACACGAACAGGCCCAGATTCAAGGCGATGTCGAGTTCCAGCCGGGCGCCGGCGCTTTCTTTCCAACCCGGGAGCATGTAGATGCTGTCGCAGTCGAGCAGCTGACGAATCCCGCGCCGGATGTAGAACTCGCGCGGTTGCGTCGTGTCGTTGTCCTCGTGGGGCGACACCACCTGGAGTCCGGCCGATCGCAGGGTGGCCGCTGCCTTCTCGAACGCCGGGAAATTAAACTGCGGAAGCCCGGTCATCGGGCCCGCGATGTAGACCTTCGACGGCGTGCTACTCATCGCGCGGCCGTCCGGCGTGGCGTCGGATGAACCGGGCAGCCAACCACCATCACAAAGTGCGGCTCGCGCCCTTCGACGTAGTGGTAGCCGCGGCCTCGGCCGTTATCGATGGTTGGACACAGGCATCCGGCCTTGACGGCCTCGGGGCTACCCGGTGTTCCATTGGGCCATGCGGGATTGCTCACGACGCTTCTCCTTTGGCGTTGGCGGCGCGGAGGCCCTCCGGCGTCAGATCCATCCGCACCGTGAGCACCTTCCGATTGTCGGACAGTGGCTTGAGGAGATAGGCCAGGAGCTCCTCGGCCGAGTCGAAGCCGCGTGGTTGCCAACCCTCGGAGCCGTAGTCTTCCCAGGCGATGAAGGGCTGCTCGGTGTCAGTCATGCTTCTCCTTCTCCTTTGGCCCTGGCGAGCACGGTGCGAACGTCGTTGGCTAGGGCTTTGCTATTGATGTATTCAAGGACGGTGAGGCACCCCTCCAGCGCCGCCACCAGTTCGTCGTGGAGGCTGGTCTTGGTTGGCTCTACTCGCCTCGAGAACTCTTCCGCCAGCATCGACGTAAAGGACTGAGGATCGTAGGGGTCGAACCTGACGCCATCTCCACGCCGGACATGGTGTTCGTGGTAAACGGTCTCCCGTTGCGCTAGCACAATAAGGGCTTGGTAATCAAGGTCAGTCATGACGCTTCCCCTTTGGCCCTGGCGGCACCCGGGGCGAGTCGCATGATGACCCGGCCTGAGCGGGTCCGTTGCTCAACGAGCAGCCCACGATTGGCCGCGGCCCGGCGCACTGCCTGCGCCTGATCTCGAGTTGCGACCGAGATTGTCTTGCCATCGACCATCGCGTCGACCGCCGCCGCCCATTTGCCGCCCACGGTCGGCCACCCCTCCTCGACAACCTCGAAGTTCTCCTTCTTCATCTCTGCTCCTCCCTGGTGACGACCGTCACCGTAACCCGGACCGCCTTCGGGACTCGCCATCCATGCGGCTCCTCGCGCAGGTCCTTGCGCCCTGCGATGTATCCGTACTGGCGTTTAATGAACTCTCGCGCCTCGCGCCTGGTCATGAAGAGCGCCGGCTGCTCGGTGACGCCGTGAACATGAGCGAAGTGCCGGCGGTCGCCATTGAGCCTGTTCCGGGAGTGCCAGAGCACGGCCCAGCGCTGGTAGCTAGCCTCCATTCGGTCCCCTCCTTCCTGTCCCCCGATGAACCCCTTTACGGAGTGCTCCCCTGGCTGAGTTCGTTCACGGCCGGCCCTCCTGCCCGCAGGACATGCAAAGCGTGCGAGGCCACGATTTCCCGTCCCGCCACCAGAAAACCCCGGTGTCCTGGTGGCCGAGCAGTGTGCACAGGAAGAGCTGAGCGGCGTGTTGCCAGTGATTGGTCGTCCGCAATCGCGCCCACCCGTTCGGCATCGGCTCGAAGCGAACGTCACCCTCTGGCCACCCCTTCGGGAAGCGCA
>CAYNRE010000007.1:0-2107 GCA_964399535.1 uncultured Pirellulales bacterium
GCATTAATCTGAATAACACCACCGCCGAGGCCCCCGCCGACGTGGCCGCCCGGGCGACCACGCTCCGCGACCTGGCCGGCCGCGAGCATTCGCGGAGCGAGGTCGTCGCAAGGCTGGTCGATGCCATCGGTCGGCAGCTTAGCCGGCTAGGGCGCAACCCCGCGCAGATTGGTGCCCAGGCGCACGCCGCATGCCTGCAAATCGACAACTGGCTGACGGTTGATACCGGCTTTCGCCGCTTGAGCGGTCGATGCCTGGGTATCGCCGACGACGGAGCCCTGCGGTTGGCAACCTCCAGCCAGGTCGAACTGGTCTACGCGGGCTGCCTGGTGCACGATGCGCCGGCCGGTGGACCCCCCACGGTTTGAGCGCCCCCCCTGCCACCCCTAGCCGGCACCCGCGGTGCGCAGGGCGGTGGGCCCCCTTGGGTGAGTCACGGCGCAGGCGACTGCGCACATCGCAGGTCGCTTGGGGATTTCCGGTCCCTTTCGCCCGACGGGGCGGAAATCCCGCCCCCGGTCCGGTATCTGAATGTCCTGGGCTATCCCACGTCCATCGCCCGGCGGTGAGAGATCTGGCTCAGCTCTTTGGCGCAGTCCGGTATTTGAATTTGACGAGGAAAAAAGCTTGCACACCAGTTAGCATGTCGATAGACTTCCGCAGCTAGGTTGGTACACAATCTGCCTCATTTCGCCAGGAATGCTGATGCGTTCGTAGCGCGGTGCTCGAATTCTCCCTCTCGGTTGGTCGAGCTTCTCTAGCCGCGCTCCATTGCTTTCCCAGTTAGCGTCGATGGCCCGCGGTCTGCGCTCCGCCGGCGGCCGTGGCGCTTATCCGATCACCCCTGCTTATCAGGGTGGACCGTTTCTTTGGCTCGTCCATCAGGATCCCGTGCTCTCGCATCACGATTCAACTTCTCAATCCGAGGTGGCAATTCATGGTTCTCCGAAATCTTCGGTCGCTGGTCGGTCTTTGCGGGCTGCTCTTGGGCGCGTCGGCCCAAGCGGCGGTGATCGATATCTCGCCGTCGGCCGACGCCCGAATATTGAGCTTCTTCCCGGACAGTAACGAAGGGCTCGGTGCTTTGCTTTCCGTCTGGACGCAGCCGGGGAACGTTCAGCGCACGCTGATGCAGTTCGATCTCGGCGGAATCCCCTCGGGGGAGCAAATCGAGTCTGCCATTCTGTCGCTTTCCGTGAATGAGAATTACGGCAACGGTAATCCGACTAATCTGAATATGGACATCCATGCTGTCCTGGCGCCATGGCTCGAAACACAGGTCACCTGGAACAGCGCGGCAACTGGGACCCCCTGGGCAGCTCCGGGCGGCGATTTTGATCCGTTCGTTTACTCTACTTCAACGGCGGACGCCCCAAGTTTCGCGAAGATCTCTTGGGACGTGACGGATCTCGTCCGCGAATGGTATAGCGGGTCGCTCGATAATTTCGGGCTGTTGCTGCAGTCGGTTACAGGTAACGGACTCATCTTCGACAGCCAACAGATCGCCAGTGACACGAAACCCATTCTGACCGTCACCCATGTCGAAGCCATCGTTCCCGAGCCCGGCAGCGTCGTTCTGATGGGAGTCGGCTTGCTCAGCTTGGTTGGCCTCATTCGTCGCCAACGCCGAGCTGGTCGACCAAGCTGAAGGTAAAGAGCGAAACGCAAGGCGTTCGACTTTGCGCGATGAGCCAAGGTGATGATCGTAGTCGGGCTCGCCGCAAGGACCGTGGCGACGTGGCGCGCTCTGCGATAGCCCAAGACTTTCGGATACCGGCGGGGGGCGTGCCTTACGCCGCTTGTTGGGCCTGGTCGTGGCCCGCGTCGATCGCGGCGGCCGTACCCTGGCCATCGAGTACGATCGGCCAGCCTCGACGATTCGCACGACCCAGCCCGACGGCACCGAGGTGGTCGACCGCTACGACCTGGCCGGCCGATTGCGCACGCGCACCGATGAGCTGGGGCGAACGACGTCGTTCGTCCACGACGGGGTCGACCGCCTGGTCCAGGTGGGCTACGCCGACGGCAGCCAGCATCGTTATCAGTACGATGATGGGGGCCGACTGGTGGTTAGCACCGACAGCCTGGCAGCGCAGACCCGTTACGG
>CAYNRE010000008.1:0-1423 GCA_964399535.1 uncultured Pirellulales bacterium
GGCTCTCCGCTGTTTTGAGTGGAAGACAGAGGAGGATGGAGGGGATGGACGGATCGGTTTGATGGGGGCTGCGCGCCCCCAAACCCCGCGCCGCTCGCCGCGGCAGGCGTTCGGGGGGAAGATGGGGGATGGATACCAATGAACTTTTCACGATGGCACTTGGAGCCTCGGATCGCTGGCGAGTGAGCCAGAGCCGCTTCGAGGGCGAGCCCCGCAAACTGGAACTTCAACTTGAGGCCGTCAGTGGGCTCCAATGGGCGTGCCCGGAGTGCGCAGCGGCATCGCCGGTGCATGACACGGTCGAGAAGCGGTGGCGGCACCTCAACTTTTTCCAATACGAATGCGAACTCAAAGCGCGAGTGCCGCGGTGCCGGTGCGCCGAGCACGGGGTCCGACAGGTGTCGGTGCCGTGGGCGCGGCCTGGCAGCGGATTCACGCTCTTGTTCGAGGCGCTCTCGATGTTGCTCTGTCAGCAAATGCCCGTGGCCGATGCCGCCGCGCTGCTGGGCGAGCAGGACACCCGCCTGTGGCGGATGCTCTGCGCGCTGGTGGAGGCGGCGCAGGTCCGGCGCGACTGGTCGGGCGTGCGGCGGGTGCTCGTGGACGAACCGAGCGGAGCGAGATAGCCAAAGGGCGGAGCCTTTGCCCGAAGGGCAGCGCCGGAGGGCGCTGGCAAACGAGCGCACGGCGCGGGCATCGTTACGTCACGCTCTTTGTGGACGCGCAGAGCCGCGAGTTGCTCTTGATGAGCGAAGGGCGCAAGGCGGACACGGTGCGCGAATTTGCCGAAGCGCTGCGCGCCCACGGAGGCGATCCCGCGGCGATCGAATGGGTCGGACTGGACATGAGCGGCGCCTACGCCGCGGGCGCGGCCGCGCACCTGCCCAACGCGAAACTAGCCTTCGACCACTTTCACATCGCGGCACTGGCGGGAAAGGCGCTCGATGAAGTGCGGCGGGACATCCAGCGAGGCCATGAAGGGATCAAAGGCGCGCGCTGGGCGATCCTCGGCAACGCATGGACGCGCAGCGAAGAACAACAAGCCGTGAGGCGGGCCGTGTGCGCGCAATACCCCAAACTGGGCCGTGCCCTGGGCTTGCGCGAAAGCCTGCAGGACGTGCTGGCCATGCGTGAGGAGGAGAGCCTGCGCTGGTGGTGTGGCTGGGCAGCGCGCAGTCGGCTCGGTCCCTTCCAGCGGCTGGCGCGCACCCTCAAGAAACACTGGGCGGGCATCCTTGGCTTCTTCGAGAGCGGCATTACCAGCGCCGCCATCGAAGCCATCAACGGGAAGGTGCAACTGGCTAAACGCCTCGCCCGAGGCTTCCGCAACTTCACCTTCTTCCGCGCCATCTCCTACCTCAAAGCCGCAAAGCTCGACCTCAAACTCCCATCACTCCGTCCCACTTGAAACAGCGGAGAACCA